>NZ_JAHLPR010000065.1 GCF_018918005.1 Paenibacillus sp. MSJ-34
TGATTCAGGGAGAATTATCATAATTCTCCCTCTCGTATATCCGAAACTGGTCAGATTGACCGTCAATAGCAGGACAACTTACACCGTCAATCTCAGGGCATTATGCGTTAGCATTAACAGCATGAATCCAGTCCTCCCTCTCCTTGCTAACATGCTTTCATTTTCATACGATTTGATATGGTATAACGGTATAATGCCTTCCTAGCCTTCCTAGCGGCCTCCAATCCAGTTCGGCAAGAACATCGACAATTGCGGAAGAAATGTAATCAGAAGCAAGTCGGTGAGCAGTACGGCATAAAACGGCAGCATGCCTCTGGCGATCTGATCCAGCCGGATCTTCGCAATTTGGGCCGATATGAACGGGTTGATGCCAAGCGGCGGCGTACACATCCCGATCGCCAGATTCACAATCATGATAATACCAAAGTGCGTAGGATCGATGCCGAATTCGGCTGCGACCGGCGCAAGCAACGGCGCCAAGATGATAATCGAGGCATTGGATTCCATAAACATGCCGACAATCAACAGGAACAGGTTGACAAGCAGCAGGAAGATAATAGGATTATCCGATATATTCACGAAGAATCCGGCCACAGCCTGCGGAATTCCTTCGCGGGTCATAATCCAACTGAACAATCCGGCGCTTGCGATAATGAACATGATCACGGAAATCGTAACCGTGGATTGCGTTAAAATTTTGACCAGCTTGGAAAGCTTGATCTCTTTATATACGAATACGCCCACAATGAACGCATAAGCTACGGCAACGCCCGCCGCCTCGGTCGGGGTAAAGAATCCGCCGTAAATCCCTCCGAGAATAATAACAGGCATGAGCACCGCCCAGAACGATTCCTTGAAAGCCTGCCATACTTCGGCCGGCGTCTTTCTCTTCTCTCTTGCGTATCCTTTCCTGCGCGCGATGATATATACGGTAATCATGAGCGACAATCCGATCATAATCCCCGGTACGAGGCCCGCCATGAACAGATCGCCGATCGAGGTTTCGGCCGCAACCTCGTATAGAATCAACGGAATGCTTGGCGGGATAATAACCCCTAACTCGCCCGCCGTTGCTTGAAGCGCTCCTGTAAAGTTCTTATGATATCCGCGGGCAATCATCGCCGGAATCAGGATACTGCCAAACGCAGCCGTTGCCGCGGCCGACGATCCTGAAATGGCGGCGAAGAACATGGAAGTTACAATCGTGACTAACCCCAGCCCTCCGGGCAAATGCCCTGTAAGCGCATTGGCCAGATTGACAAGACGTCTGGATATTCCGCCGAATTCCATTAACGTCCCTGAGAAAACGAAAAATGGAATGGCCATAAGCGGGAACGAATCCGTCGATGTGAACGAACGCTGAACAAGTACAAGCAGCGGCGTACCGCCTTCCCACCAAATTGCAACCGCCGAGGCCATCCCCATGGAGACGGCGATCGGTACGCACCGCTTCCGCTGAGTGAAGGGGATATCGACGAAAGGCCCAGTAAGGAAAGTTATTCATGCCGGAACGCCGCCGGTTGCGGGCTTGCCCAAATCCGAAGTTGCATCTTTCCCCGCTGCAAAGCCTGCGAAAGGAGTCAATTTCATCATTCGCCACCGTTAATTTGTAACTGGTTTTATTGCGCATAGAGAAGAGGAACCCTCCCTATTTCGAAGGCGATCCGCGCGGACCTAGACGCTAACGAAACTGACAATCCTTATTTGGCTCAAAAAGGAGACATTCCCATCCTGACGAAAGTACGCATCGTTATTCATTGGAAATTGGCCGTTTTAGCGCCTATTTCCCCTCATTAGTTATAATGAACGAAACCGACATCCCAGTTTGCTTCTACGTAGGTTAATTTGGAAACAATGGAATTAAAGTCAAAATCCATTGACTTACCAAATCAGAGCTATAAACAAAAGGAGTCGGTTACTATGAATCATTCCACAAAATACGTTGGTTTAGACGTATCTAAGGCAAAAATTGCTGTTGCCATTGCTGATGAAGGAAGACAAGAGGCCCGTTTTTGGGGTGTTATTGAACACACGGAAGAAGCGGTTCGAAAGCTAATGCAGAAACTGCGTCCATCGGAAGACGTTGTGCTAGAAGTTTGTTACGAATCCGGGCCTACGGGAAATGTCCTGTACCGCTGGCTGCTTGCTATGAATATCGCATGTACCATTGTCGCTCCATCCCTTGTGCCGCAGCGGGCGGGAGACCGGGTAAAGACAGATCGACGAGACGCCTTGCGCCTGGCTCAGTTGTTTCGTGCAGGAGAGTTGACATCTGTCTACGTTCCCTCTCCAGAAGATGAAGCATTACGGGACTTAGTTCGCGCTCGGGAAGATGCTAAAGAAGATATGAATCGGCATAAACAGCGTCTAGGGAAGTTCCTGTTGAGAAATCAGCTTTCTCCTTCAAATGGAGCCAAGCCTTGGACCCATAAGTACGAAGAATGGCTTGACACCCTGCGATTCTCCGATGACTGCAAGCGAACTGCATTTCAGGAATACCGGCAGACCATTCGGGAGACACAAGAACGCATGAAACGATATGAAAAAGAAATAGAGCGTCAAGCTCAATCCGGAGTGCAAGCCCCATTAATCCAAGCATTACAAGCCCTAAAAGGGGTGGCGGTTATAACTGCGGCGACCCTGGCATCCGAAATTTTTGATATAACCCGTTTCCCGAGTGCGGGTTCGTTTATGAGTTATTGCGGGCTCGTACCCAGTGAATCCTCTTCAGGGGTAAGCCGCTGGCAAGGCAACATTACAAAAGCAGGAAATGCCCATTTGCGGCGGGTATTGGTAGAATCAGCTTGGCATTATCGCCATCCCCCTGGTATCCGCAAAAAATTAAGAGAACGTATGCCTGACTTACCGCCTGGAGTACAAGCCATAGCATGGGAAGCACAAAGTCGATTGTACAAGAAATGTAAAGGTTTGCAGCGCAGAGGCAAACATAGCGGATGCGTTATCACCTCTATTGCAAGAGAGCTGGCCGGATTCGTGTGGGCAATTGCCAGGGAATTAGAAAAACAGAAACAAGCAAACGTAGCATAGCATAACAGCTCAACTATTTTCTTTTTGTAAATGAATCATTCTGAAGGGAGGCGATGAGAGGGAGAGGATTGTTTTCTTACCTCGAAGGTAAAAACAGGCAAGGTGAAGAGTAAACCCGCGAGTCACGCTTGAGTCATAGCGAACGCAAGTCTGCTAAAAATACTCGACATTAGTTAGCGGTACCTCTTCAGACGTATGTAGAATGTGTGTGAATCCACGAATATCAGTATGCCAACTAAGGCGTATTGCTTTTACCTTCGAGCTGAGAAAACGATCCCCCCTTTCCGTTCCCCTTAGAGGAAACGCAGGGAGCAAGCCCCCTGCACCCCCATAACTCGCCGTATGGCAGGCCGGCATGACCATGCCGGGTATTACAAAAGTATGGGTAGAAGGAGTCGCCCGTCAAGAAAGGCGCTTGACAGGCTTTTATTTAAGTGTGCCAAAAACGAGTGAGTCACAGAGGGCTTGACAGGTTTCGTTCATATCAGCGTGTATACGTTTCGTTAGCCCGCCCGACGGGTCGTCAGCCGCCAGCGATATTGCAGGAATTCGTCTTCGCTACGGAAAGTGCCGACCAATCACAATCACGCATGGCCACTTCCATGAACTTGAATCCGCAACCTTTTTCGATGCAACGCCAGTGTAGCTGCTGAACAAAAATAAGGACACGATCCCGCCAGGAAGGCGGACGTGTCCGTTTCTACGATTTTCAACGCTTTGAACAATGCAGGCTCATTCTTCGCCGGACGGAACGGGTATATCCGAATTCGTAGGAAGAGGAATGCCGAAATCCGGCTCCCCGTCCGTCGTCCAACCGAATCGTTGGATCCTTGGCTGCCTTCTCTGCGATCCCCCTTCGGATTCGGGAATGGCATGATAGACGATCCAATCCTCGGTGCCGTCCGGGGATTGGGTAAAACTGTTATGCCCGGGGGCGAATACGGAATTTTCCGGAGATTTCTTGAAGACCGGCCGTTCGCTTTTCTTCCAAGAGGATGGATCAAGCAAATCGCTGTCTTCCGCTGCGCTCAACATGCCCAAAGCATAGTCGTCCGACCATGTTGTGCTTGCCGAATAGACAAGGAATATTTTCCCGTGTCTTACGAGAAAACAGGGGCCTTCGTTAATCGCCATACCTCCCTGCTTCTCCCAAGCATATTCCGGCTTGGTCAGCAGAACGTTCGGCCCCGTCAAGGTCCATGGATTGGCCATAAGAGCGGCATAGATCGCGGAGCCGTATTCCGGAAAATGGCCGTATCCCGCATACATGAAATATAATTTGCCGTTATGCTGCAGAACCGTTCCGTCCAAGCCGGGCCGTTCCGTATTCACAGCGCCTTTATGCACCCAATCGCCGTCCATCGGATCCGCGCTCTCGTTCTCCAAAACGTATATCCTGCGAGTACTGTCACCGCTCCCGTCGCTTGCCGTGAAATAGATATACCATTTGTCCCCAATGCGGTGAATTTCCGGCGCCCATAATTCCCGGCTGCCCGGGCCTTCCGTGGGCGGCAACCATACGGTTTTGCGCAATCCTTCGGCGATGCCGGTCATCGACCGGGACTTCAGCAATTCCAGGCGATCGCGGCGTGTCACCATGAAATAATAATAGCCGTCATCATGCCGAATCATCCAGGGATCCGCACCGCTTGTCATAATCGGATTGCGAAAGGTGCGATTCATTGCGTTGTTCAAGACAATTCCTCCCCCGATCTTTTCGATAAAAACAGTATTCCGAATCTTTCTTGGATTTACGATGTAAGATTAATTTCCCTAATGAGCTCGATTGGAATTTTCGGAGTTCGATCCTCGGTAAGCAAACCGTTCATTTCTTGCTGAACGTCGGTAACTTGCGTATAACAGTACCCGCAAATATAGTCCGTCCTTTGTATCGCTTGGGTGATCTTGCGGAACCGCTCGGTAAAGGCTTCTTCGTCTGCCACTTGATTGCCGTATCCCCAGCCCTTCTCGGTCCGGAATGCAATTCCGCCAAACTCGCTTACGATGATCGGCTGCCCGGTGTATTCGTGGCTTGAGGCAAAGGCAAATTTCGCCTTATTAAAAGAAATCTTGTTGTCGACAATCTGCTGCTTATCGATATACCGCTCAGCGAATTCCTCGCCGCTCTCCACGTAATCATGCAAGGTTAAAATATCCGAGACCGTATGCTCCCACCCATCGTTCGTGATGACGGGACGGTACGGATCGATTGATTTGGTCAAATGGTAAATGCCTTCCGTGAATTTCTGCTGCCTGACATTGGTTCGAATCTGCATCACGCCCCATGATTCATTAAATGGAACCCAGGTAATAATGCTCGGGTGATTGTAATGTTGGCGAACAATTTCCAGCCATTCCCGGGTAAAATGGCCGATGGCCGCATCATTGAACTCGAATGTTGCCGGCATTTCCGACCAAACCAACAGCCCCTTGACGTCGCACCAGTATAAGAAACGTTCATCCTCAATTTTCATGTGCTTGCGGACCCCGTTGTAACCCATGGCTAGAATCAAATCAATATCCTTGACGATCGCTTCTTCCGACGGCGGCGTCAGATGGCTTTCCGGCCAATAGCCTTGATCCAGAATCAATCTTTGATAGATCGGGGCATTATTTAGCAGCACCTTGCCATTTTCGATCGAGATTTTGCGCATGCCGAAATACGAAAAAACATGATCGACTTCTTCATCGTTCCGGTATAAAACAAACTCTACGTCGTACAGATTCGGATGCTGCGGGGACCACATACTCACTTTCCACGGTCCGTTCGCTTCGTGAATTAACCCCGTTTCCATCTGCAACCAAGGACGGTCGACCGCGATTCTGAACTGCTTCATCAATTCGCCCTTCAAACTGATTCGCGTCTCCAGTTGAAACCGGGCGGACGATAAATCCCCTGCCGTTTCATATTCGAACCGTACGGCATAATTGTCAAGGTCGGGCGTAATCTTCACCGATTGGATGTAAGTATCCTCTACAAATTCCAGCCATACGCTTTGCCAAATGCCCGTGGTCTGGACATAGAAGCATTCGAAGTTATCCTTAACCCAGCGCTGTTTGCCTCGCGGCTGAGTACAACTTTGGCTATCTTCCGCTTTCACGACGAGATTTAGTTCGGACCCGCCCTGAATGTATGTTGTTATATCAAAGGAAAATGCGGAATATCCGCCTTGATGTTGACCGACGTATGTCCCGTTCGCCCATACTTTGGCCGTATAGTCCACCGCCTGGAAATGGACAATCGCTCTTTTGCCCGAATATTCCGGGGGGATGGCCATTGTTCGTTGATACCATACGTTGGGATGAAACGATTCTTCGCCTATACCGCTTGCTTCGGTTTCGTAAGTAAAAGGGACGAGGATCTTGCGTTCGGCGGAGAAAGACTCGTACCACCTCTCCCCTTCTCCGACATTCGCGTCGTCAAAGCGAAAATTCCATTCTCCGTTAAGATCAAGCCATCCCTCGCGCATAAATTGAGGTCTAGGATAATTTTTGATATGCATTCCGGTTTCTCACTCCTGCCTGTTGTCTAATAATCAAGGTTGAACGGATTCAACGGTCAGATCGCCAAGCTCGATCTGCTCCGCATAGGCCGAGCGGATTCCCACCCTGCCCTGCATCAAAGCGTCCGGATCATCGTATGCCAATACCGGCTGCGATTCATCCTCCAGATAGACGCGTATGGATCCGCCGATCGCATCGATACGCAATCGATGCGATTCGTTTCTTTGAAGCGCCACTTTCTCTGCATGCAGCAGAACCGAGTCGTAATTATGTTTGTATAGCTCGATCTTGTTCGCGGAAACTGCCAGGAAATAACCCGTCAGGGAGTCCTTCACCTGGTGGGGGAAATCCGATTCGTTCGTCACTCTAATTAACGCGCCCGCTTGCCCGGAAGGCTCGTCTCCAAGTTTAACGGTCGTTTCTATGCGGTAATCGGACCAAAGCGGGCTTCCTCCGTACATTTTGGAATCCGCGTCGGCGGCGCCCAAGAACCCCGCATCCCCCTTTTGCCAAATTCCGTGAACATCGTCCGCACTCGATTGCTCAAGAACTTGCTCCTGCCGGAACGGCTCGGCTTCTATCCGGTCGAAATCCATCGTCTTCCATTCGAGCCGGCCAGTATGCAGCTTGACCGCCACCGTATGCAAGCCTTTGTCAAGCTCCGTCCGTCCTGCCCGAATTCGCGCCCACTCCGTCTCGGGCGAAGTTGGCGGCATGCCTGGCACCTGATAGACGCCAACTTTCCGATCGTCAACGAGCAGTTCGATCGATGCAGCTTCTTGCGAAGGCTTCACTGTCAAATCGAATGCATAAGTCCCCGATTCGGAGACATTGACCGTATACCGAAGCCAATCGCCCTTATCGTGCAGCGCGACGGAATAGCTGCCGTCCCCGGCCTCCCGGATATCGACGCCGTCCGTTGTCCGCCATGCGGCCGAGTCGGCATGCTTCTTCACCGAATAGCCTCTGTCGGCCCTCATGAGGTAATGAGCCGCTTCAATCGTGCCCGGGAGCGGTTTCACCGATTCGAAATCGCTGCTGCCGTTCACATGGTTCGAGAACGCCGTGTAAGAGAGAATAGGTTCCCCTCCTTCGTAACGGTACCCGATCTTCCCGGCGCCGAAAGAATCCGCGGCCGCTTCTATTTTCAAACCGCCGTCAAAATAGATCCGCGAACGGCCTTCCCCAAGCTCGACGCGAATCGTGTGCAGCTTCGTCAAATCGGTGCCTGCGGGCAGTTCGGCCTCGGCAAGCGTCGACCTTGCGCCGTCCGATACGGAGATCAGCGATATCCCGTTCCCGTCGCCGCCGATCTCGACGCCGGCAAAGTTCGCATCGTCAACATAGCCGAACAACGCGACGATTCGCGTATCCGGCGAGCTTCCAGGGGACATACGAAGATTGAATTCCGCCGTATAGCGCGAATGCGTCGATTCCTTGCTGACGATCGCTCCTCCGGCGGATTCCGTTCTCGCATCCCATTTGGTTGGATCGATGGCTTCGTCGAGCCGGCCTGCGAAGGCGGCTAACTGCGGAACAGGCTGATCGTAATGGGTCGGCCCGAGAACATTCATTTTATCTCCGTTAAAGACGAGCCGATCGATATTCATTTGCCGGACAGGCGGGCCTTCCGCGGAGCGGCCGACCAGGTTATGATAAACGAGGTAATATGAATCCAAATCCGGACCCATGACAATGGAGTTATGGCCCAGACCGAAAAAATCCGCTTTCGTGCTGATGGCTAACGGGTTATTGGCAGGCACCCTATAAGGGCCCAGCGGCGACTCTTTCGCGACGGCATAATGAATTCGGTACCCTTTACTGAAGACATGATTGCCGGTAAACGTCATATAATAGGTGCCATTGCGCTTGATGATCATCGAGCCTTCCGTCCAGTGCCCCAAGAAGGTCTCGGGGATCACCGAGCCAAATCCAAACGAGGCCGGTCCGTCCATCGGTACGCCGACGATTCCTTCCGGGCCGGCATGAGTGAACGTCCAAGAGCCGTCGTCATCGATGAACACCGAACCGTCTATACTCATCCCGACATTTTCGCTTATTCTCTCGAACGGTCCGGTCGGCGATTCGCTCCGAAACACATAATGCCCTTTTCCTGCCGGGGATGTGTACAAATAGAAATATCCGTTCCAATAAACCACTTCCGGCGCATAGGCCCCCGTCGATATCGGATCTTCCGTCACAAGGCCGGCATATCGCCAATCGATGAGGTTATCCGACACCCATGCTTTCATGCCGACGCGAAAATCTTTCGTGCTGACATACAAATAATAACGCCCGTCATGACGCAAGACGAACGGATCTCCGTTGCCATAGTCTTCCCATTCCTGTTCCAATGACATGTAAGGATTCGCATGCATACGTTCGTATACGCTCAAATCGATCTCCTCCGGTTTGTTGTATGAATCGCATCCCGATAGAACCAGCGCCGCCGCCAGTCCGATCAACCACACGATCTTGCGTAGACAAAAAGTACGTTTCGCCATCGGCGGCAAGCTATCCTTTTATCCCGCTGATCGCCAGCGACTCGATAAAATAACGCTGGCAAAAGAAAAAGACGAGAATGACCGGAACCATGGCGATGACGGCGGCGGCCATGATCATCGGATAATTGGACTGGCCGATGTACAATGCCTGCATCGAAGCGATGAGCACCTGAATCGTTTGTTTCTCCGGAGTATGCAAATAAATGAGCGGTCCGAGAAAATCATTCCAGATCCCCATAAATCCAAGAGCCGCTTGAGCGGCAAGAGCCGGTTTCATGATGGGCAAGGCAATCGTCCAGAAGATGCGGGGGAAGCTGCAGCCGTCAATCTTCGCCGCTTCGATCAGGTCGTTCGGAAGCGAACCTTGCAAATACTGCCGCAGGAAAAATATGACGACAATATTGCCGAACAACCCCGGCACAATGAGGGGAAGCAGCGTATCGACCCAATCCAGCCGGGAAAAACCGATATACTGCGGAATCATGACGACCGAATACGGGATCATCATCGTCCCGAGCAATCCGAGGAACAGGACGCCCTTTAACGGAAAATCGAACTTGCCGAAGGCATAGGCGGACATGGCGGAGATCAGCAGTCCGACCGTCAAGACGACCGCTACGATGATCAAGCTGTTCATAAAGCCATTCAGCAGCGGCGAGGCTTGCCACACTTCCGTATAATTTTTGACAGTAAAGGGATCGGGGATCCACTTAGGCGGCATGTCAAATACGTTTCTCTGGTCCTTCATCGAAGTCGACACGGTCCAAACGAACGGAGCGATCATGAAGATCGAACCAGCCAGGAGAATCAGGAACGACAAGACATTCGCATTTTTTTGATATCTCACAGATCTCCCCCCTAATCCTGATACACCCATTTGTCGGATAATTTAAATTGAATGAGCGTTACGATGAATATGATAATGCCGAGCACCCATGCAGCCGCGCTTGCGTACCCCATATTGAAATATTTGAACGCATGTTCGAAGATGTAATAAACGATCGTCGCTCCGCTATATTCAGGTCCTCCGTCCACGGCCAATACATAGATTTGGCTGAACGACTGGAATGCCCCGATCACGCCCATAACGATGACGAAGAAATGAATGGGCGTGAGCAGCGGAACGGTAATCTTCGTTAACTTCTTCCATGCGCTGGCACCGTCGATTTCCGCCGCTTCATAGTACGAGGAAGAAATCGATTGCAATCCGGCCAAGTACAGCACCATCGTGCTTCCGATGCCGCTCCACAAGCCGATCAATATGAGAGAAGGCTTAACCCACTCCGGCTTGCCGAGCCAATTCGGGCCCTGAATGCCGAACCAATCCCAAAGCAAGTTGTTGAGCAACCCGTAATCCTGATTCAGTATCCATTGCCATAGCAAAGATACCGCGATAATCGGGGAGATCACCGGAAGGTAGTAGATCGTTCGCATGAAGGAGATGCCTTTGATCTGGCGGTTCATAAGAATGGCCAGTATAAGCGATATTGCCATACCGATCGGAATGCCGATCATGAGATAGACCGTGTTAAAAAGCGATTTGAATACCTTCTCGTCCCGAAAAAGCTCTCTGTAATTGTCGAATCCGGTCCACTGCGGTTCCGACAACATATCCCACTTTTGAAAGCTGATATAAATCGAAAAAAGAATCGGCACGAGGCCAAACAGCAAAAATCCGAGAACCGGAGGAGCCACAAAAAGATACAACCAAGCGAGTTCCTTTTTTCGATACCCGGCAAACTTCGTTTTCATGTCGGTTCCTCCTTCGCCTAAAGATCGTTGCGCCAAACGCGGTGTCATTAAAAAAATGGAGGGGAGGACGCCCCCCTTGCGGCACTACTTATTGCCCTTGTCATACAGTTCCTGCATTTTAGGCTTGATTTCCGCAGTCCAATCTTTAGCTGACATCTCACCGTTCCATACCTTGCTTGCATTTTGCAAGAACGTATCGATCCACTGCGTATCCTTGGAACGGGACGGGACGTCGGGACGCCCGTAATCTTGAATGATATCCAGGAACACTTGGCGGTTCTGAGGAGCTTTCCCCATCTCCATGAATTCGCCGTTCGCCATATCAATCAGGTTTGGAACCGCCTGGCCGAGCTGATAATTTTCGCGTTGGCCGCTCTCATCCAGAGACAGAAATGCGGCCAGGTCGAACGCTTCTTGCGGATGTGCGGTTTTCGCCGAGATCGCGAAGCCCATCGAGCCGAGCCATGTCGCTGTTTTGCCCGTATTCGGGCTCGCAGGCCATGCAGCGATATCCCATTCGAACGGCAGCTCCCAGAAAGCCGGTTGATCCCATGGACCCATGGCGAACATCGCCAGCTTGCCGTTCAGGAAACGGGTATAAGCGTTCATCGCTTTTTCGGCTTCCGGATTCGGACTAACCTTATGCTTCAAAGTTAAATCAGCGACGAACTGCATCGCTTCGTAGAACTCCGGCTGATCGACCATAACCGTGCCCGTTTCGTAATCGATATACTCGCCGCCGTTCGCCCATACCGCAGACTCCAAACTGTAAGCGCCTATACCATATTGATCGGGCTTGCCGTCGCCGTTCTCGTCGACCGTTAGTTTTTTGGCGGCCTCCAACATATCGTTCCACGTCCATTCTCCCGCTTTGGCGGAAGGCAGCGGAACGCCGGCTTTTTCGAACAAATCTTTGTTGTAAACGAACGCCCAGGGGCCTACATCCTTCGGAAGGGCGTAAAGATCGCCTGAACCTAGCTTGCTGCCGTCGTAACGGTACCGGTCCAGCGCTTGCTTCCAAATATTATCCGGATTGAACAGCGACGTTTGATCTATATAAGATTGAATATTGAGAATCGCCTTGGCTTCCGCAAACCGGTAAAATTCGCTGCCGCCGACATAGAATACGTCGGGAGCTTTGCCGGAGCCGACCAGCGTCTTCAACTTCTGCGAATACTCGCCGGGAGGAACCGACGTGTATTTAACCGTCACGTTCGCATACTTTTCCTCGAAGGAGGAAATCAGCTTTTCGAAAATCTTTTTCTCGTCCGGGTTGCCATGACCCATGAATTCAATCGTAACGGGGTCTTTCTTTGGCTTTTCGCCACCGTCATGATCCGTTTTCTGCGAGTTCTCCGAGTTTTCCGACGGAGTCGCCTCATTCTTGACGTTGCCGCTGCCGCATGCGGATAGGACAAGCAACAAAACCAACAGCATCAAACCTGTCCACTTACTCTTGCGTTCCATGCAAATCCCCTCTTCTTTTATAATTTAATGTAAGCGCTTCACAATGATAATAAAATATAACATTATATTTTTATATATTAAATTCAATATAAAATTGAAGTGCTTTTTACAAAAGAGACAGGAACAATGACTCTTCGAGCCTCTTGTTTCCCGTTTATTTGCTCCAGCAGAAGCTCCACGGTCAATCGGCACATTTCCTCTTCATTTTGGCGAATATACAATACATTCGGGATGTCCGGAGGATCGAACGTAACGATTTCGAGATCGTCCGGCACCCTCTTTTTCATCTCGTTCGCAGCTTTGTAGGAGTATCGGCATAATTCCGTATTGACGGTAATCACGGCGGTTAATTCCGGCCGTTCCCTCAGAAATTCGCCGATCTTGTCGCCGGCTTTGCCGGAAGCGATCGTATCCAACGGCAACAGGCACCATAAGTTTTTGTCGATGGACAATTTGCGGTCTATATACGCCTGTTCGAATCCTTGCGCTCTTTCGTCGGTTACCGTGTTGGTGATTTCCGGAGAGATGAGCGCTATCGACGTATGGCCTTTCTCCAGCAAATATTCAACCGCTTCTTTCGTGCCGTTTGCATTGTCCGAACTGACGCTGTAAGTCTTGATCTCCTTCAGGTAACGATCGATAAGGACAAAAGGAAACTTTTCCAATGAAAGCCGCAAGATAGAATCATTGTAGGTCTCATTCTCGACGGGGAAGATGATCATTCCATCTACGCCTTGCTTCATGAAGGATGCTATGACGTTCGCTTCCTCTTGTTGGGATTCCCGGGTAATCCGCAACATTAATTCGTAGCCTGAAGCGGTCGCGTATTTCTCAATGTTATCAAGGAAACGCTGGTCGACCTTCGTCTTCATCGTAGGCACAACCAGTCCGATCCGCCCGCTTTTGCCGGGCAAAGCCGCCCACTCCCCCAGCCTTTCGTGAGCGGGCGAATTCTCCGGCCTGCTTAAGACAAAGGTGCCCTTCCCCTGAATTCGGACAAGCAATCCTTCTTCCATTAGCCCGATCAGCGCATTTTTGCTTGTGATTTGGCTAACACGGTATTTTTCGGACAGTTCCTTTTCGGAAGGGACCCGATCCCCTTCGCGGAGCGTTCCGAGCGCGATCAGACGTTTAATGTCATGCTGAATTTGCTTATAAAGCGGCAATGATTTCATAGGTCACCCAACCTTTTATATCATATAAGTTATATTAATTATACTATTATAACTTTTTGTTCATCTTGTAAAGAAGAAATGGCCGATCGAATCTATCGATCAGCCATTTCGTTGCATCTATACTTCTTCTAATGCTCGTTTATAATGAATCGGTACAGTAATTCTTCGGGGGTCAAAGCGTCCGTGCAACTGTTCGGAGAGCAATTCAACCGCCAATCTGGAGATCTCGTCTTCCTGTTGCCGAATATGGGGTATGCCCTCCAGATCCGCGTCGTCGAATGTAACCAGTACAAGAGGAACCCGATCCAACGACAACCGCAGTATTCCATCGTTGTAATTTTCCCGTTCGACCGGAAATATAATGAACCCGTCTACACCTGTCTCCCTGAATTGTTCGATTGCTCTCGCTTCTTCGTCCTGAGACTCCCGCGTAATGCGCACCAATATATTGTAATGCGCTTCTGTACAATATTTCTCCAGACCGTCCAACAATCGCTGATCGTTTTTCGTTTTCATAGCAGGCAAGATGACAGCGATTGTTTTATTGTCACCGGTTGGAAAGGTGCGTCGCCGCTTCGCTTCGGGCGATGTTCGTACGAACGTGCCCTTTCCTCGATATCGACTCAACAAACCTCTTTCCACCAATCCGTTTAAAGCGTTCTTGGCCGTAATCCGACTGACCCCGTACTGAAGCGAAAGATCCTTTTCCGAAGGCACCAGATCCCCTTCGGCAAGTTCTCCCGATTGAATGCGCCGTATAATATCATATTGAATCCGCTGGTATAACGGTCGGTTCATAAAGTCCCCTTTTTTCATGCATTAGTCCAAATATACTATATTTAGTATATCATATTTTTCCAATGAAGATATGTTTCGTTTAGAAAGCATTTCCCGATAAAAAACCGCGATTGCGCTTCCAAGCGCATGCGAAAGGCCCGGTCGTTTCTAACGGCCGGGCCTGAACGAATATGCGTTATTGCGTATGTTGATACGTAGGGGAATCGTACTGCGGACCTTGCTTTTCGTAGGTGAACCAATATTGCAATACAGATCCGGTCGAAATGCCGCTAACGATATGCTCCCATGTTCCTTGGTTGTCGGTCATCCGGAAATTTTGCTGCCCCTCCCCGTTCAAGATGTAATGCACGTCCACATAGTTCGAAACGTATCCGTTCGGCGTGAAATAGATGCGGGCCTGCGACGAAGAAGGCTTGGTCGTTCCCGCGGTATAATCCGCCGTCACGAACGGTCCCGAACCGTTGCTGCCGCCGCTATCCTCCACTTCATAAAAACGCCACTTCTGCGCGCCCGATCCGTTGTCGTTCCAAATTTGTACGTTCGTGCCGTTCGCCGTCCCGCTGCCGCTCACATCAAGCGCCTTCCCGCTGTTCGGGTTGATCAGCTTGTACGTGCCGTCCCCGTTGGATACAATCTGCCATTTCTGCGCGCCCGATCCGTTGTCGTTCCAAATCTGCACGTTCGTGCCGTTCGCCGTCCCGCTGTTGTTCACATCAAGCGCCTTCCCGCTGTTCGGGTTGACCAGCTTGTACGTGCCGTCCCCGTTGGATACAACCCGCCACTTCTGCGCGCCCGATCCGTTGTCTTCCCAAATCTGCACATTCGTGCCGTTCGCCGTCCCGGCCGCGTTTACATCGAGCGCCTTCCCGCTGTTCGGATTGATCAGCTTATACACCTTCCCGGATTCGACGCCGTCTCCTCCCCCCTGCCCGTTTCCGGTACTGAAGCTATGAGCCGGCACCGTGACGACATGGCCGTCCGAGAACGTGACCGTTCGCGCCTGGCTTGTCATGTTGTAGACAACATACGTTTTGACGCCGCCTTTTTTGAACACGGCGTAAATGGGATAATCCGCCGTCACGGTCGGATCCGCGTTGCCCAAGGCGTCCAGATTGTATATCCAATGGTAGGCCATCGCTTTCGAATTGCCTGCCTCTGGCGTCAATACGGCTCCGCGCGCGTTCCAGAAGTTTTTGGCCTCCGTAATGTTGGATATGGCGCGGTATTGGTATATCAAGTCCTCCCATGGATCGAAATTCGTTCCGCCGTTTTCCGCCACCAGCGCGTTATAATTCTCGGCCGCATAGTTCGGATGATGGGTAAGATAAAGCGATGCGCCCGTGATCGGCAGCCAGTTGATGCCGTGCACTTCCTCGGGATTCGCCGTCCACCATGTGGCGTCCCCGACGGTTTTGCCGCCCCACACCATGCTGGCCGTCGATCGGGTGAAGCCGGCCGGGAAGTTGCTGCCGGAAACGTCGAACCAGTATTCGTTGATCGCTTGCATCTCCGTGGCGTACAAATAAATTCCGGCGTCCCGGATCGCCGTATTGCCCGTCGCCTCGCCCCACAAAATCATGCCGGCCCAGGCGTTCATCCCCTCGGAAGAGGACTCGTTATTGTTGCCGTCTCCGAACTTCGCATGTCCCGACGCCCAGGAATGGCCGGCATACGGATCGAAATTGCGCATATACGGAAACATCGTGTCGCTGCGGTTCCAGTTCGCCATATCCCGGATGAGAAGATTGACCATCGGTCCCCAGTTGTCGGCCCACGATTTGTCGACCCGCGCAAGTTCCGCCGCGGCCTTGACGAAGTAGCCGTAATGGAAGTGATGGTCGTTCAGTTCCGCTGCCGACCCGTAGCTGTCCGGATAACCGATCGCCGTTCCCCAATTGTTATCGTAATAGAACAGATTTTGCGATTTCATATTGCCGGACGAATCGCTCGCTTTCAACCATCTTTCCAGCGTTTGCCTGATTTCGCCCCGGAATTTGTTCGCCGCGGCCGTGTCGCCCAATTGATCCGCAATCGGGGCGAGCGAAGCAAGCTTGCCGAGCCGCTTGCCGACCCAATACGTATCCTGCGCACCCGTATAGGTTTCAGATTCGGCCTGATCGATATATTGCTGCAGCGTGGTCCGGTTATAAGTGCCCATGTCCGGCAGCGACGGGAGCACGCCGGTGAATTTCACGGCCGTTTGGAACGAGCCGCCTTCCCCGACTTTCATTTGTCCGTTGACCGTATTGTAGGTATAGGACAACAGCGGTGCGCTCGTATATTTCCACTGGTGCGGATACAGCGCGAACAGGGTTCCGGTTTGGGTACCTTGTTTGGCCTGCGTGCTGTACGTAAACGTAGTCGTTACGGTGCCGCTCGCCGCATTGTACGAATAGTTGATCTGCGTATTGGTCACGTGGGAGTAGGCGTACTGCGCAAATTTGTTCAAGGTGGCGCTGCTGGCATCCGGAAGGACGGCGACTGAAAAGTAAGCGCTGCCATTATTGGTTAGCGTTTTCGATCCGATTCCGCTCCAGGTGCTTCCGCTGGCGCCGAACAGGCCGTAATGGGCGCCCGCAATCGTCACGCCGAGTACCGGAGTGGAAGAATTGCCGGACCAAACGGACGGCGTTTCCGCAAACGCAAGCTTCGGACTCCCTCCGTTAAAAGTGAAATAAACGTAAGGCGACCCGTGCCCGTAAGAAACATTCATGGAATTACCGCCGCTCTGATAGAGCGCTCTTACGAACCAGTCGCTGAATCCGTCGACTTTGGCGTCGGGGAACGTCCCGACGGCGGAATGTCCTACGACAAAATCGTGAATATCGTTCATCCAGCCGCATATGCATGCCGAATTGGATGT
This sequence comes from Paenibacillus sp. MSJ-34, assembly GCF_018918005.1. Lineage (GTDB taxonomy): Bacteria > Bacillota > Bacilli > Paenibacillales > Paenibacillaceae > MSJ-34. Next base: position 17,112 of record NZ_JAHLPR010000065.1, read on the forward strand.
GATCCGATTGCCCGGATAATAGATTCGCATGCCTTCGGCCTGATGTTTCACCGCGAGCGGATGCGGATACTGGGCTTCGGAGAACGGGACCCATGCCAGGCTGCTCCACCAATCGTTGGTTTGCATTTTGCCCGTTACGTTGCCGGTTTTGTAGATTTGCGATTGCGGAGCGGACGCTCCAGGCGGAAGGGCGGTGGAATAAGAGCCCGCACCCAACGAAACTTCGCCGGGAAACGCGAACGAGACGGCCGGCAGCAACGCGACGCTCATGGCGAGCAGCATCATACAGACAACCAAGTTACGCATTATTTTCTCCTCCTTTAATCCATTCTTATTTTCACGCAGCGCTTCTTCGCATGAACATGCCTATAACCCCCGATCCCCCTTTCTTTCATTTTTTTCGAAACCTGAATCTATGAAAATCTTTGCTAGTAAATTTATTATTTCAAGGAAATATATGGTTGGTCAAGAAATATTTACGAAAATTTTACGAAAATATTTGAATCCCGTTCGCCCCCTTCTCATAATCGCGCTCCCTATCACGCATAATAATTGGTAAATCAAGCAATTCCAAGCAAGGAGAACGAAAGCGTGAAACGATTATTTCAGTTAAGTTCCACCTGGTTTCCCATATGGTTAATTTCATTGCTCATGCTAAGTATGATCAGTGTGTACTTGCCCGTTTTTGGCGGAGACAATCGAAATATAACGCATGTTCCTTTAATCGTCGCGAACGAAGACGAGGGACATGCCGGAGATATTATCTTATTGCATCTTATCGAACAGCAAAACGGGAGCGCCGTCGACTGGACGTACGCGAAAAGCAGGAAGGAAGCGTTGAACGATTTAAAAAACAATAAAGCTTACGGGGCGCTAGTCATTCCCGCGGATTACTCGAAACGTCTCGCGCAAATTCGCGATACGCTCCTTGCGGGGAACGAAGGCGGGGAGCCTGCGACGCTGCAAATGTTAATGAACGAAGGGATCGGCCAATCCGCGTCGATGATTGCAACCGGCATCCTGCAAACCGTCGCTTCTTCCGTTTCTGAGGAGGTTAGCGGCAGCCTTGTGCAGCAATTGGGGCAAAAAAGGGTGCTCCTGTCTCCCGCAAATGCATCTCTAATCGTAAATCCCGTTCGGTCAGCCGCCGAAAATGTGCTGGGGCTTCCGCTCCATCTCAATAAAGGAATGACTCCGTTCATGATGATCCTTATTACTTCGATTTCGGGAATTATGGGAGCAAATATGATTCACGGATATTTGATGCGGGGCAACGGGATGCTGCAGAAACAAGGCGCTGCGGTCAGCGAATCGAGGCTGTTGGCGTCCGAATTGATGCTCGGAGCGGTTTTAGCGTTATGCGTCTCGGTCGTTTTGCAATTGGCGGTATTCGGATTTTTCGGAAGCGCGCACGCCTCCGGCATTTGGATTATTTTCTTGTACACCTTATTTTGCTGCTTGACGATGCTTTGCTTATTTAAATCGCTTGCCTTGTTTTTCGGGGGCTGGGGAATGCTGGTCATGTTCCCGGTGAATATTATGGGCATATTTTCGAGCGGGGGCGCGGTTCCTTTATCGACACTGCCCGTTGTACACCGGATATTCAGTTTCATTCTGCCTACCCGGTATATGGTGGATGGGATGAGGGCTTTGCTTTATTATAACGGAAGAATGCAAGCGGGACTCGGGACCGCCTTATGGGCCATAACGATTTATTTTGTTCTCACATTGGCGATCGTCATATCTTTTATGGCGAAAATGAACAGGAAAAACAAAGTCAAAGCGGCCGATCCGAATGCGGAGAAAATCAATATCCAATTGGACAACGGCATTCACCCGGATTCCCCGGATTCTTTGGAAAAAGAGAAGTAAGGTTTTTTCAATTTAAAAACGAAAATGCCGACGACGATGACCAGTACGCCGACAAACTGTTTGAACGTAAAAGGGACTTTCTCCAAACCGAGCCAGCCCAGCGAGTCGAACAATAAAGCAAAGCCGAGTTGCGACGTCAGAACGATCGAGATGGCATACGTCGGTCCAAGCAGCCGGATCCCCCGCACGAGACAAATGACGACGCCTACGCCGACCAAACCGCTGAACCAGAACCAAGGCTGCATATTGTGCAATACAAACAAACGCTGCCCTTCAAAGATAAAACCGATCGTCAACGAAGCCAGAAATCCGAGCCCCAGTACTAAAGTGGTTGTCGCCCAAGAGCCGGCGCGTTCGTTCACTTTATTGTTGAAAATGTTTTGCAATCCGACCAGCGCGCCCGAAATAAACGCCAATAGCAATCCTATCATCATGACTCTTTACTCTCCCGTCATTTTTCGTAAATATTATGGTTGGCCAGCGCGCTTAATCCTTCCCGGTCCTTCACGAGAATGCATCCTTTGTGGCGCTCGATCAACCCTTCCTTGCAGAATTGCCGGATGACCCGATTCAAATGTCTATAGCTGGTGCCGATTAAATTCGCCGTATCCATGAGATGGATTGCGCTCGGTTCTTCGGTGAAGAGCGAGCCGGATTCGTCGAAGGAGACGGACAATAAATAACTTGCCAAGCGCACTTCGACCGGATACATCAAATTAAAGCTCAACGAATTGGATTTAACCGCGAATTTTTGCGTAATGATGCGCAGCAGAAATTGCAGGAGCGGCGGGTAATCCTTGGCGTATTTTTTCAACCAGCGATGATGAACTCCGATCATAACAACGGACGATACCGCTTCAATCGTATTGAGAATGTCGGTACCCTGGACGTATTCAATATCCCCGACCACTTCAAGCGGCGTTTTAAAGGAGAGAATCAAAGTTTTGCCTTCGGCCGAGGTCGTGTAGACTTTCACCTTCCCTTTGACGAGCACGTACAAATATTGGGAAGGATCTCCTTGGGAGCAAACGAGTTCTCCCCGATCGAAACCGTACAACGATAAATGCGGTACGATCTGTTCATGAAATACGGATTCGATGCGATGGATATGCAAGTAATGTTCCAGCAATGCGCGGTCTTTCCATACTTTCACGTTCCGGTCTCACCTCTAGCCTTCGGTCTTTGCCGATGATTAAAACTTCAAGATCAAAACGCCGACGATCATTAAGCCGATGCCGATAAATTGCGGCAGCCCCATCTTTTGCTTCATGACGCCGAACCAGCCGTTGCGGTCGATGAGGAAGGTCAGACACAACTGGGCAATTAGCGCCGCCGATATCGTTAATGTAACCCCGACCTGATGGATCGCCGTAACATTGGTGTAAATAATGATCGCCGCCAAGGCGCCCCCGGTTAAATAGAGCGGTTTCACTTGCTTGAACCCTTGCCAGCTTCCGTCGCGGACGAACAGGAAGATCAGGGAGGCGGCAACGAATCCGGTCAACTGGGTAATGGTAGCCGCTTGCCATGTGCCGATATCTTGACTGATCCGGGAATTGGCTACTCCTTGCAATGTAATAAAAAATCCTGCCATAACCGCAAATAGGATCCCTCTCATGGTCGCACTCCCTATTATAGATGTTGTAATTATTAAAAGATATCTTCGTGCCGTTTGGATAGGACATATGTCCTTTTTGAATTATTATAAGACGAACATTGATGTCAACGTCGACAATGGGAAAAGGCCGGCGAAATGCCGGCCTGTCCCTTGGGTCTATTTACTTGACCGCGCTAATATATCTTGTCAGACTTTCTTCCACACATCCGGCAATGAACTCGATAAACGGCTCCAAATCGCCTTTTACGCTTGCTGTCTCCAGCACCTCGTAATATCTCAATCGATCCGCGCTTGCCGCTTTGACAATAGCCGGCGGAAACCCGTATTTCATCAATATGAGATTCATTAATAACCGTGCAGTCCTCCCATTTCCATCTGCAAAAGGATGGATATAAACAAACCGGAAATGGAATTCCGCGGCGAGCGAAACGGGGTGAAGATTATCTTTATGCACGTTGTACCACTCTATGAGCTGTCCCATTTTTTCGGGGAGTACTGCATAATGCGGAGGCTGAAGCTGCGAACCTGAGATCATAACGTTGATTTTCCGGTATTGTCCTGCATTTTCATCGTCAATGCCTTTAAGCACCAAGTAGTGGATCGACTTCATTACATATTCGGTTAATTCAACGTCCCGTTTTACAATATCTTGAACGTAATTAATGGCTGCGGAATGATTCACAACCTCAAAATGCTCGCGCAGCTTCTTACCGCCTATCGTTAAACCTTCTTCCAGGACAAACTTCGTTTCAAGCAAAGTCAGCGTGTTTCCTTCGATTGCATTCGAGTTGAACGTCCACTCTACCCGATATACCTCGTCTAGATTTTTGACAGCAGCAGGCGGCAAGGGGCGCAATGCATCCAATTCCCTTTTTAATCGGTCTATTCTATTGAAATTCATATCCCCGCCTCCCCCGCTTTACTACTCATTATATCACAGTGCATAGGATTTAAACGGATTCTCGCGCGCCAAAGATGCCTGTGCCGTAATAGATGAGCTTTTTATCGATGGCAGGCAACGGTCCCGTACGGTCCTTAAGCTTATTGGCCGACAGGCTTTGGATCGAATCCTCCCCGAGGCCGTCGATATGGGCTTGCCAAACGGCAACCGGGAAATCGTCTTGGAACTCGATCACTATTGAAAAAGAGAAATTGAAAAACACCCCTTAAAATCGGCAACAACCGCGAAAGAAGCCCGTTACCGGACGTCTCCGCGGTTGAGCGGGGTACGCTATTGAACCTTCTCCAATCGCCACTGTTGATTCAGGCCGTTATGGTACGTATATTGAACGATGCTCGCTCCGTTGTCGGTCGATTCGCCCCTCACATCGAGGAGTTTGCCGCTGTTGCGGTTGATGAACATATATTTGCCGCCGCCGATGTTTTGAATTTCCCATTCCTGATCAAATATGCCCAGATCGGACCATTGCAGCACTTTGGCGCTGTCTGACGAGGAACTGGCGCTTACGCCGGCGACCTTGCCGCTATTGCGGTTCACGATCTTGTAGTATCCGTTGCCGACTTCGACGAATTTCCATTGCTGGCTCAACGTATTATTCTTCTCCCATTGATTCAGCTGTACGTCATCGTTCGTGGAACTCCATGGGACATCGAGCAATTTGCCGCTATTGACATTGACGATATGATAATAGTCGTTCGGATCGAAAGTCTCCGCCCCGCCTGCGTAAGAAGTGCCGCTAATGACAAGCGTGGTGATGGAATTGGCTTTGGCCGTTGCCGTAAACGAGTGGCCGGCAATGGAAATATCGTCAAGCCGAGCCAGATCCTCCGCGGCTGAAGTGCGGTACGGCGCAACCGAGCCGGCGATGCTCGCGAACTTGGAAAGATCGAACGTGACGTCTTGATCCGTTGCGCTGCCGTTCGTCGTTACGATTACGGTAGTCCCGGTTGCCGGATCGTACGCCGCCAGCGAGTTGGCATCGTCGATCGCGATTAATTTATAGCCCGGGCGAATAAACTTGCTGTAATTGCTCATGGCGTAAAATTTCTTGGTCAAATACCAGTTCTCCGTCCCCCCGGTAAAATCGGCATGAATGATTCCCCAGTTGTCGTTGGAACTGACCATGTTGCCTTCGTCCTCAACGGCTTGCCAATACACCCAGGCGCTTGGAAGCATCTGCTTCACATCGATTAAGATTTGATTGGACAGATTCAATGCGGGCGCGATCGAATGATGGTTATGTCCGCCCGCCCCGCCCATGCCGACTTCGGACATCCATAGTTTCTTGCCGTTGCTCTTGGCTACGTTATGCAACTCCACGCGGCGAGAACCGTTATACGTATGGGTATTGATTCGTGAAATATATGATTTGGCCGTGCTGTCATACGAGTGAAACGAATCGATCATCCAATCGATGTTATTTTCGTCGGAGGCGGCGACGGTCGTGCCTGTAATTCCTCGCGCGATCAATCCGTTCTGCGTGTCTTTGATGATTGCATTTTGCGCGCTTCGGTCGAAGTGGGCTCCCTCTTGTTTGCCGTAAGCGAACCAGAACGGAGAGTACGACTCGTTCACCGGTTCCACCGTCTCGAATTCGATATCCCATTCATCCTTAAAATGCTTCACGACCTCGGCTAAATAATCGCCAAAGGGAGCGAAATATTGGGTTTGCAAATTATTTTGAATGCCTAGAATCGAACCGGAAGCGCACTGGCTATTGGTCATCCAATAAGGAGGGGAGTTGGAGAAAGCTTCAAACTTGTTCGCGCCTCTCGCTTTGGCCGCTTGCAGCATCCATCGCTGATTGGCGTCCGCGTTCCAATCCCAAACTCCCGGGGATGGTTGGAATCCTTCGATTTCCGCACCCGGCCGCATATGATCATGGGACGGATTTTCGCCGCCGCCGATATTATATCGAATCACGTTAAGGCCCATTCCCTCTTCCAGGGAAAACAACTTATCGGCAATCGCATTTCTCTCGGCATCGGACCAGCCGCCAATAACGTTTCCAAACCAGGCCAGCGATGTCCCCCACCCCTCCCAATCCGCATATTGCGCGGAAGGATCGACCGAGATCACGCTTGCGGCCTGAACTTGCTGCGGCATGGCTAAAGTCGCGAAGACGGCCAAAGCAAGCATTCCTGATAGAATCATGTTCATCCAACGTTTCATACCATCTACCCCTCTCACTATAGATTTGATAATTTGAATGCGTCAGCAGAACGAACCGACGCGTTTTACGCGTTCCTTTACCCTTTTACCGCGCCATTGGTAAGACCGCCGATAATTTGTTTTTGCGCGAACAGAAAAAATACAATAATCGGAATCATCGTCAATACCGCCGACGCAAAGGCGAGGTTCAGGTTCGTCGTATATTGGCCGAAAAAGAAATATTGCATCATCGGGATCGAGCGTACGGCGGTCTTCTGCAGTACGATTAACGCAATGCTGAATTCGTTCCACAGCCACATGACATGCAAAATCGCCACCGTGGCGGTAATCGGCCGGAGCAACGGGAACACAATTTGCCAGAACATCCGGAACGGACCGCAGCCGTCGATCACAGACGCTTCCTCCAATTCGCGGGGAACGCTTTTTATAAAACCGATATACAGAAACGTAGAATATGGAATGCTCGTTCCAACAAGCATGATGATATAGCCGTAAAGCGTATTGATCATATCCAGCGATTTTAAAATTTTGTACACAGGGATGATAATCACTTGAAACGGAACCATAAGCGCCGCCAAAATGAGTAGTTCCGCGAATTTATATAAAGGCTTGCGGGAGTTGCGGGAAATGGCAAAAGCGGCCATGGAGGCGCAAATAACGATACATAGTACGCCGGAAACGGTACTGATCGCGCTGTTGAAGAACGATCTTGTAAAATGCGTGATTTCCCAAGCCGAGCTAAAGTTGCTCCACGCAATATGGGACGGTATCTTCAATAAGGAGTCGGTCGTTTCGGCCGGCGTTTTCATCGCCATCAAAAGGCTGATCAGGAACGGGAAAAGAAATAGAAGCGCCAGCGCATAGGTTAGCAAGCTAATAATAACGTTTGAAAGTTTCCATTTATTTTGCGGCATCGTTACATTTCCACTTCCTTACTGCGCAACATTCGCGACACCGTCCAACCGATTACAACAAGGGCAATCAGAAATACCATGGAAATCGCTTGACCGTACCCCGCTTTCTTAAAGTCGAACAAATGGCGATAAATATAAATGGCGATCGTTTCCGACGCTCGCACCGGTCCGCCGTTCGTCGCAATGATCGGCGTCGTAAACACGCGCAGACCATAGGTGATCGCCAAAGTGACATTGACGGTAATGGCAGGCATGATCATCGGAACGGTTACATTTGCGAATTTTTGCCATACGGTTGCGCCGTCCGCTTCCGCGGCTTCATACAAGTCTCTGGGGACGCCGGTTAAGGCCGATAAATAGATAATCATGCTGATCCCGACACTGTTCCATATATCAATCCCGACAATAGCCGGCATGACTGTGTCCGGACTTCCGAGCAGGCTGTTAATGCCGAACAGAGTATGAAATACTTCGCGGTAGATAAATCCCCAAATAAACGAAACGAGCACCGCGCTCAGCACTGTCGGCAAGAAAAAAATAACTTTGGTTACATGTTTGCCTGCAAAGGACCGGTTCACCGCCATCGCTAACAGCAGCGCCAGCGAGTTCGAAAAAACGACCGACAGAACCATATAATAGAGCGTGTTTCTCATCGGAATGAGAATGTCGTCGTTTGTAAATATTTTTGCGAAGTTATCCAATCCCACAAAGCGATATTCAGGAATAATCCCGTTCCAATCCGTGAATGCGACATGAATCCCCATAAAAAAAGGAATGATCATCGCAAAAGCGAAAAAGGCGAATGCCGGAACCAAAAAACCGAAACGGACAAGTCCATCGCGCCATCGAAATCGAGTAGACATCGTCATTCCTCCAAGTAACGATTCTCCCGGGACGACCGGGAGAATCCTATCTTCAACAGAAGCGCTTTTCACAAAAGCTTATTTTTGTAACGGACGTATTTTGTTGAAATTATCGTCAAGCTGTTTGATAGCTTTATCCACATCGTGATTTTTATCGAGAATCAAGGATGTAAGGCCGTCAACATAAGCGTTCCCTAATTCCGTACTTACAAAATCGGGCGAGAACTGCGACCAGTCAAAGGTTTTGCCCGGTTTCAAGTAGTTGGCGTCCAGTTCGACATAGGTCGGATCGAAATCCGGTTTCAACCCTTTGATGACGGAGATCCCTTTTTTGTTATTCTGGAATATTTCTCCTACTTCCGGCGTAGAGAACGTTTCCAGCAATTTCAGAGCCGCCTCTTTATTTTTCGATTTCGGATTCACGACGATCCCGCCGGTCGATTTCATGGCAAATTTGGCGTCATCCGGATTTTCGGTCGACGGGAAGGCGAATAGACCGATGTTCGCGTCCGGATTTTTCGATTTGGCGCCGTCCACGGCCCATGTGCCGTTAATGACCATCGCGGCTTTGCCGCTGGCGACAAGCTCCTGTACTTTATCCCAGTTCGTACCCATCGGATCGTCGTTCATATAAGGCAGACGCTGCACGAATCGAGTCAATACCTCTTTAAAATGTCCTTTATTATCGGCGAAGGTCGCTTTCCCCGCCTCGACATCCTTGATCCAATCGGTATCCGAATTGACGCCGGTTACAAGCAAGTCGGGATTGATATCCCAGCTAATGACCCAGCTGTCTTTAAAGCCCGCCGCGATCGGAACGATTCCCGCCGCTTTCAATTTCTCGCAAACGGCAAGAAACTCGCTGTACGTCTTAGGAACTTCCGTAATGCCCGCTTTGACGAACGCATCTTTGTTATAAGTGACGCCGCCTCCGTTCGTGTCGATAGGGAGCGCCCAAATTTTCCCGTCTTCGGATTTCACACCGTTCAAGTATTGCTCGCCGATATTGCCCAGGAAAGGCTGTCCTGTCAAATCGGCGGCATATCCTGCATCGATAATTTCCTGATATCCCGGTATATCGTCGATCATGTAAATGTCCGGAACGTCGTTAGCCGCAACTTTGGTGTTAAAAAAGTTTTTGTACGTCGTTCCTCCTTCGGTCGCGATCACTTCGACGTCGATATTCGGATTGTTCTCTTTAAACTTTTGGATGCCGAGATCGATCCATTTTCTGGCGCCTTCTTCGCCAAAATGATGTACCCATGTCAACTGCACAGGCTTGGTCGACGCTTGGCTCTCTCCTCCCGTTTTCGTATCTGCCCGGTTCGCCGTATTTTGTTCGCTCTTCGACCCGCATGCCGACATGACACCTGCCAAGAGAACAACCGCGGCGACAACGGCCAACGCTTTTTTCATGCAAGAAACCTCCCTCATATAGTATTTCTTGAAGGCAGTTTTGAGTTTACTTCCAGTCCCCTAGGGGACTGGCGGCCGCCTTCAAAATTTCCAGTTGATCTTTGAAAAATAAATTTGGGACTGGACTTTCCGGAAT
>NZ_JAHLPR010000066.1 GCF_018918005.1 Paenibacillus sp. MSJ-34
GTCCATGTTCATCAAAGAAGATTCGTTTTAGCACGTTCGTCTCCATATCCTAACCTTACCAAAAACAAAAACGAGGCGGAAGCCCTGCCCACCCCAAAATTTTATAAATTCTATAATGTGTAGCAAAAACCAACAAGCTTCCTTATTAGGGCTTGTTGGTTTTTGTTTTATCGTCCATTGTCCAGCAGACTATTCATATGACTCGACAGGAGACTTAAGGAACACCTTGTCTAAATGATCACTTTAGTTTAGCGTGGCCATTACGATAATGAGTCCTGCACATTTGCTCAATTAAATCTGGTGAGAATCCTGTTACCCTTGCTATGATAGAGATTTCCAAGCCCATGTCAATCATGTTCTTGGTTATTTCTTCTTTGGCTTTTTGTTCGCCTTTACGTTCAATATCTTCCAGAACATTTTCCAGCCCCATAACGACTCGCCTCCTTCGTTCGGACAAGTGTTACTCATTTAATATACAATAAAGAGCCGTCCATTGCGAACGGCCCACCAAAATGAAATCATATTGATTTTTCTCGCAACTTGTCTATCTTATCAGGGGAGAAACCCGTGGCAGCGGTAATGACCGAAACGTCTACTCCCAAGTCAATCATACGTTTTGCTACTTCTTCTTTGGCTTTTTGTTCACCTTTACGTTCGCCTTTACGTTCAATATCATCCAGGACCTTTTCTAAACCCATAACTGACACGTCTCCTTTCACGCTTTGAATAAACTCTTGCAAATGCGATTCATTCTCCGGAAGTTTTTGCAGGAGGATGTTGGCCATCCATGCCACGAATTTCTGCTGGCTGTCTTCCGGCAATTGTTGAATCGTATGCATCAACTTGCCGAGTCGTTCCAACAATTGCCCCTGATTTTCCGTTTGATCGAGCAAAAAAACTGAACCAATGGTATTCGATAAAGAGAGCAATTCATCTTCCGTATAACGGGCAACATCAATTAGTAAATATTCAAAATCCAGCAATTCTCGGCCAAACATCTCTTCATTGCCCAGCAGCTTTCGAAACTGGCGATGGGCTGTCCATCGTTGTTTCCCATTATACAATACGATCGGCACAATAGGTGGGAGCCGGAAAGATTTTCTATTGGCTCGGGCTTTTTTCTCGTCATTCAACAAGTATCGCCAAATCTCCACTTGGTATAACAACAGACGGTAAGGCATTTGGAAGTCCACTTTTGACTGCATTTCCAATAGCAAATAAAATACGACTTCCTGCCCGTTCAACTGAACTCGATAAACCAAATCTGCTTCCTTGCGCTTGAAATCTTGAAGTACGAACGAATGCGGAATTTCTTGTACATTGGTTTCATCTATGCTTTGTACCCACCCTTTATGAACAAAAGAACGGAGTAATTCCACAAACAGTTTCTTGCTGGAAAGCAGGAAGCGATACGAAGTATCGTGACGCTGGTGTATGGTCTCCTGGCGTTCATCGGAATTCAATCGTATCCACCCCAATCTGTTCTTTCCTTTATTATATCGCTTACACCAAAGGATAACAACGAAATGGAGGCGTTGAAAATGGCGCAAGGCTTACTCTTTACCAAAGATCAAATTGCCCAAGCCAATAGCATTGACCTAATCGAATTTGCCAAATCCAACGGGTATGTCCTTGAAAACGGCGGCCGCCGCGCGCTTCATGCAAAGCAAAGCGGCGGCCTTTACTTTTTCCGGGATAGCAACAAGTACTATCACTTCTCCACCGACACCCATGGCGGTCCTATCGACTTCGTCATGCAATTCTGGCGCATGGACTTTAAAGAAGCCGTTGCTTTTCTATTAGAAACCTCGCTGCCACAGCATATCCCTTCTTCCGCTCCTAAAGAACGAGGGCATCTCCTTCTGCCGACAAAAGCCCCCAATTATCGGCGTGTGGCCTGGTATCTCATTCATGTCCGGGGCATTGAGCCGGAGATCGTATCCCGTCTGATGCATGAGAAAAAGCTATATCAGCAAGACAAAACAGGGAATTGTGTCTTTATCGCTTACGATACGGATGGAACACCGAAATATTGCTCCCTGCGCGGCACCAGGCCGGAACGTCCTTTTAAGCAGGATCGGGAACATTCGGACAAGAGCTATCCCTTTCACATCGTTGGCAGCAGTCAAAAAGTTTATGTTTGCGAAAGTCCCATTGACGCTATGAGTCATGCTACGCTTGCAAAATTGAAAGGCCAGGATTGGAAAGCCGATCATCGCATATCTCTTGGTTGCTTATCCGACCTTGCCTTGGAACGATTTCTCCAGTATCACCGCATAAACGAAATCATCTTTTGCCTAGATAACGACCATAACGCAACGTTTCGCGACGGCAGCCCTGCACCCAATTGGGGACAAGAGGCTGCCTTTAAATTTGCTCAAAAGTACAACGATCAAGGCTACCAGACATCGATTGAGAAACCGTTCCGCAAAAACTTCAACGAGGACCTGACAGCCATACGCCAAGCGAAATATGAAGCAGAACAAGCCATCAGAGAGGAGGAATGCGAGTATGAGCATTAGACCTTTTTTCCATTGTATAAGGGAACTGCCGGACCAAAAACAGAGGGGACCCCCTCTGTTTTTGGTGTAAAGGCAGGAATAGCAAAATGTCATTTTGCGAAAAAACAGCGTGAAAGCAGAGCTTTCACCGACATTTTTACGGGGGTTCCCCCGAAAATCGCATGTCGCTTCGCGGATAACCCCCAAGAGTGAGGTGCTGCCTTTGGCACGCGCAGAGAAAACGGTGCAGATCACCGTCAAGCTGCCTAAGAAACAATATGATGCATTAAAAAAATACGCCGCTTCCAAGCATTTGAGCATGGCGGATATTGTGCGGGCGTTTATCCAAAAAGGCATGTCAGTGGAGGCCTATACTGAGGAGATCGATTTTATCACAGCCATCATCCGCCAGGAGATCAAAATCGCTATAGACGGATTAAGCAACCGGCTGGCCGGACTCGCCAGCAAGGACTTAATCATGTCGGCCGCCTCTTACTTTTCTACCATCGCGATTATCGCCGACCTGATTGATACGAATCGGTATACGACCTTTCGGGAGATCGAGAAGAAAGCGCGGCGGCTTGCGGTGGACTACGTCAAAATGAAGCTTACCGATGCAGAAAAGCTGTTTTTATCGGGGGATATGTTGGAACAGAGCATCGACCACCTGCGTGGGGGAGACTCCGATGTCGATCCTGATCTATAAGCAACGTTTCTTTCATCCCAACCACCCGAAAACGGCCAAAAGCAATTACTGCCATATCGGATATATTGCAACCCGTCCAGGCGCGGTAAAAAATGAAGGCTTGAATCATGGATTGTTTGGCAAGCTGCGCCCCGGTGACTTACAGGAATTTTCCTCTTGGCAGGAAGTGGCTCGTCTGGCCAGAGACCTGTCCCGGCAAAAAAGGAACATGTACCGCAGCATCATTTCATTCAAACGGGATACGACGCTGGAACTGGGCCTTACTAATCAGAAGGCTTGGCAACAGTATATTGAACAACATATCTCCACCATCGCCGCCCAAAATCACATAAAAGGAAAGAACCTCTGTTGGGCCGCCGCTGTCCATAATGAGAAGGAGCATCCACATCTTCATGTCGTCTTTTGGGATCGACAACAGGACATCCTGAAAAACTTTACCCACCCCGAGATTCCCAATCGCATACGCAAGCAATTGATCAAAGACACCTTTGCTTACAAGATCAAACAATTTTGCGCTTTGCGGGATCAGTACAAATCCGGTATCACGGAAATCACCGATCGCATGGTGAATGAATTTGAGTCGTATATCAAGAACCTGGATCCGAAATCGTTCAAGCTTTTCCACAGGCGCTTTATGAACGAGGACGAAGATTCCCTACACCGATTGCCGAAACACCACCTTTTTCAGCAAAGCCATGTAGCTGCGCTTGCCGATAAGCTGGTTCATTTCCGCGCAAACATGCCGAAAACCGGAAGACTTGCTTATCAACTCCTCCCCCCTACTGTAAAAGTCATGCTGGATGAGATCGTACAGGAACTGATGCAAACCAATCCCTATCTCGAACAAATGGTAGAGGATTATGTTCAAGTCAAACTCCAACTCGCCATGCTGTATGATACCGATCCGGAACATGTCTCTACGTACCGTGAGAAGTATCTGACCGAAGCGAAAAAGCGAATCGCCAACCGTATTTTGGGAACGATCCGCACGCTGATCAAAATGGAACGGGAAGTATCCATGGAACAAAACCATAGGATACGGCGACAATACCTGGCCGAACAGCTTCTGGTTGGCATCCTTGATATGCTGGAAAGTCTGATCATGAACGGCAATATAGACTACGATGACAAAGCAAAAGCAATGAGAACGGAATTATCCAAACAAGCCAAAAAGGAATGGTTTTTAAAAAATCGGGACAAGGGTTTAGAAAGATAACATCCATAATATTCTCTATCCACCATTGTGGATAAACCTGTGCATAATCGGTGAATATTTTGTGGATAATGAAACCCTTTGTTTACGAAATGGCTTTTCATTTTATTGAAGAAAGGAATGATCTCATGCTATTTACCGATGGCAAACATCAGCAGTACGAACGAATGATGCGGCAGACTCCGCGAAATCATCCACGTTCAAGGAAAGAAAAAAAGAACCCGGAAACAAAACGCACGGCTCAGCAGGTTCCTTCGAACCATCCCAAGGAGCGTTGTTCTTATGGAAATCAATGAACGTATGAAAGAAGTATTGCAAGTCCAGCTTTCTCCTTTGGGCTTGGAATTAAAACCTGAAGATCACTTTCCCCTAACCGTGCTCCATGATAATCGACCGATTGCATACATTCAAGAGGACGGCGCAGTTCATTACCCTGCTGATCGAGACACCACGCCTGCCCGCCGAATTCCCGGTGTCATCGCAAAAAATTTGGGAGATGGAACAAGCTTACCGCCAGGCTCCACATCTGGAATGGTCCGGCGTGAACAGTTACAAAAAAATTCTTCAATACAACCAACATCTATTAGCTGCCCGATATGACGGAAACGGCCATTTTCGTTTTGTGACCTGGCAAGTCAATTTCGATCAAACGGGTGTAACGCTGGGCCACTATTTTTATCGAAATGAATACGAGCAGGCGAAAGAAGATTTTATCCAACGCAGCGGGCTTGTGGATGAACGAAAATTATTCAGTAAGGAACAGCTTTCCCTTCTCTATTCCGCGTTGCTTTATTCGAGTTTCCATGATGTCAATCTGGACTACTCAGAAAAGCAAGAAATTGACCGATTAATACGACAAATTGAGACGATCACCCCAGTTTCCCAAGCGGTTCAGCAACCTGAACTTGACCCCGAATTGGATAACGAACGCTAAAACGGTCCGTTTATCGAAAGGAGATGGCAATTTGAAAAGCAAGACGGAGTTTTACAAGAAGTTTTTTGAAGCATTGACCAAACAAGGCTTTGAAGTGAAACGTTCCACATCTGCCGATTATTTGGCAGATTTGTATTTCAAAGAGCAGCTCGTCGCCTTCTACACCCGGATGGACACGATTGAGAAAAACCCATTCGTGTCCGTGCCGGACCGGCTCATGAGCGCGATTCACGATTTGGCCAGACAATCGGCATTGCAAGCTGGCATCTGCGTGGAAAAACCTTACACGGATAAAGACACTAAAATCGCTAACGGCGTCTATAAGCTGAGCGAATACAACGATGTGATCTTGGCTTGCAAGCATCATCCAATGTTTGAGTATGTGTTCTCCACGTATCGTCTTTCCCCGGAAAACGGAACACCAGTGCAGCGGCAGTATTTTTACAATAAAGAAGAAGCATTGGAAAACTTCGCAGTACGGAGTGGACTCGTAGATGAAAAAAAGCTGTTTAGTGAAGAAGAACTGGTCCTGATCCATTCCGAACTGATCAAATTCATGATTACGCCCAACGATAAAACGGTCGAACAGTTCGAACGAGCAGAAACCATCATTGAACGGATTGAGGAACTTATGCCGGCATTAAAGGATCGGGAAATTCATCTGGAGTTCGAACTCGAGTTTCAACATGAAGATGAACTGCTGGCCGAAGAGATGGAAATCGGAGATTAGTCTTCCTGTTCCTAACCACTTTACTAAAGCAGTCGTTACAAGGAGGGATTTGCCTTGGCAAGCGCAAGACCGGAAAGCTCCCTCTGGGGGAACATCATAACCTGCACCGAAATCGCCCTTCATGTTTATGAAATTGTGGCCGAGTATAAAAGCGGGATCGTCATTCCTACTGAACATGCAGAAGAGTTGCTAAGTCCGAGAGCCGTTACGCTTGGCAACGAAAAAGACGGGTATTTGCATTACGAGGATGACCAAAAAAGCATGATTCCGGCCTACGAACTGCTGCAAAAAGACCTGATCACGGACTCCGATTTTAAAGAGAAATACGGAACGCCGGAACAATTAGAAAAGGAAGGCCCCTTTTTTGTTCCCGAATATTTCGGAACACTGGAAGAACCGCAGACTTCGCCTTGGGGGGACATTACCAAGACAGCCGCCATCCACAATGGGATCGGCTTAATTGAAAGCGAAGGCAAAGCTGCCTTAGCCGTCCATCAAACCATTGGCGATCTTTTCCTATCTGACATGGCAAGGCAGCAGGCTGTTACCGAGGGAGACTATTTGTTTTATGCACTTGATGCGAACTGTGCCATCCCCCTCTACGAATTGTCGGCATCGCATCCGCAAGTGCTCGAACTGATTATCGACGAGGATAGTCTGGTGCATACGCTATGCGAGGATTTCCCCGATTACGTCGATTTTCATAACCGTCATGTGGACGAATGGGGATGGATTCGAGACCTGCCTGCTCCTAAAGGTTTATTTTTGCAAGCTCAGTTGGAACAGGAAATCGGCTCTCCGCTTCCCACCAACGAACAGATTGCCGAACCTTCCTTGCCGTATGAAACGGAACTGGAGGCCGACGATTTTTTTGAGCCGAGCGGAGAGTACGAGTTGTGAAAACCAAGCCTAAAGTGTTCATCTGTTTGATCCTCTTTGTCGTTGGAGCGTTCTTTAATCTGTACTTTACCACCGCCTTGCACGGCATCTTATCAGGGAAATCCCATACGCTTGCCTTCACTCCTTTTGCGGAATGTATCGCAAGTCTCGTCGCCAGCAAACAACATTTGCTGCTTTTTTTATGCTTGCAAGGGATGATCGGCGTTGTGTCCGCGATGTTCTTTTTTACGAATCGCCGCCCGTACCAAAGCGAAATGAGTCGCATCACTCCGCAAATCGAAACGCCGGTTCCGGTTGGACAGCATCAACACGGTTCTTCCAGATGGTTGACGGAACCGGAGAAGCAGTCCGCTTTTGATACGCTCGTATTGGATCTCAAGCATCCGCTGATCCGAGAACTCATCGCAACCGGTTACGACGATTTGGAATTTTACCAACGCGATAAGGAGGAAACCACTCATGCAACCTCATCCGAAGAACATCCCGAAGATTGATACCGGATCTGCTACCCCTCTACCCTTTTCCCAAGGCGGCATCGTACTGGGCATGAACAAACTGCGTGGGAAAGAACGCATCTATTGCCTCCAAGACGATGTGCACACGCTTTGCCTCGGCGCAACTCGCAGCGGAAAATCGAGAACGGTCGTGCTGCAATCCATCTGTACGCTGGGTCTTGCAGGAGAATCGCTGGTCATCTCCGACCCGAAGGCCGAGTTGTATCATTATACTAACGAATTTTTGAAAAAATTAAATTACGAAGTGTATGCACTGGATTTCCGCACGCCAGAAAAAAGCCATCATTACAATCTGCTCCAACCGATCATTGATGCTGTCCTTCGTGGAGATCAGGAAGAAGCGGAAATGCTCGCGTGGGATATGACTAACGTACTCGTTGGTAAATCCCAGGGAGAAAAAATCTGGACGAACGGAGAAATGTCCGTCATCGCCGCCACGATTTTAAGTGTGGTGTGGGACAATGCCAAGCGCCCGGAATACCAGAACTTGACTAACGTCTATTGGTTTTTGGCCGAGATGAACCGTCCAATCGGGAACAAAACGCCAATGCAGGATTACATCAAGCGGCTTCCGCCTACCCATCCGGCCAGAGCCTTGCTCAGTATTTCCGACATCGCGCCTTCCCGTACCAAAGGAAGTTTTTATACTTCAGCCTTGACGACATTGCGGCTCTTCACGTCCAAATCGATCTATGCCATTACCCATAAGAGCGACTTTTCGTTAACCGAATTGGGTGAGAAGAAACGGGCGCTGTTTATCATTTTGCCAGACGAAAAAACCACCTTCTATCCTGTTGCCTCCCTCATGGTATCGCAGTTGTATGAGTTGCTGACAGCGGAAGCTGATAAACGCGGCGGCAGACTGAAACGGCGCGTAAACTTCATCCTGGACGAATTCGGCAACTTTACACCGATTGCCGATTTTACAAACAAGTTGACGGTAGGCGGCGGGCGCGGCATGCGCTTCAATCTTTTCTTGCAAAGCTTTGAACAACTCAAGGAAAAGTATGACGACCATGCAGCCAGCACGATCAAATCGAATTGTCAAACCTGGATTTATTTGCAGGCGGACGATCTGGAGACGCTGCGAGAAGTCAGCGAAAAGCTGGGAACGTACACCACTTCCAGTTACCAGCTCTCCGCTTCTCACGGAAAATATTCCACGCCCAGCACGTCGCACAGCATGAACCTGATGGAGCGCAAACTGTTGACCGTAGACGAGGTGCGCCGCGTCGCCCGACCGTACCAAATTGTCATTTCTCGAACCCACCCCGCGATGATGTTTTCACCCGACCTAAGCGAATGGGCTTTTAACGCCATGCTGGGGTTGGGCGATAAGGAGCATAATCGTCAGGTTCGGGAAGAACGGGAACGAAAGCGACCGGTTCGGACCGATACGCGAAAGGAGGTGAAACTGTGGAATATCTGGATTTATTATCAGAAAGACATCGCCAGACAACTGGAAGAAAAACGACTCCAAGAAACAGCGGGAGGTAACGGATTTTTCGGACCTAATTCGGAATAGGAGGTCTGCCTTGAAATGAAGAGATATGTACACAGAGCCATTCGCTACAGCAGAATGGCTCTTTTTGCGTTGGGCACAAGCTTATGGCTGACCCCATCTGCTTATGCATCGGATATCCAAAACAGCAAAATTGTAAAGGGAACGGAGAAGTTGATTGGAGATGTCACGACCTGGCTGATGATCCTCGCGCCCGTGGTTTCCGGTCTGCTTATCATCTATTTCTGTATTCGCCGTTCCGCAGCGGATGAAATGGACCAGAAGAAATGGAACAACCGCATCGTCGTTGCTGTTGTTTCCTGTATCGGAGCCGTGCTTGGTTCCGCGACACTGAACGTCATTATCGGCTACTACAAGTAAACCGTCTCCGCCTCGAAGGCGGACTTTTTTGATGAAATTTACAACATTATTGGAGGGTAAAGCATATGAAAAAGTGGCTGAAAAGAGTAAAGGAACATTCAATGCAACCTATTCTTCTGGTAAAAGCGGTCATTGCAGACCGCCGCGGCGAAGGTTTTGTAGATACTGCCGTGAAGATTTTGATGGCTGTCGTTATTGGCGCTTTAGTGCTGGCCGGATTGTATTTTCTCTTTAGCGGAACGATTTTACCGACCTTGACCGAACGGATTCGGGATATGTTCAATTACAAAGGATAACGGATAGCCTTTGGCGGGAACGGCTAATCTTTTTAGGCCGTTCCTGCGGGAAGGAGTTGAGGAAACTGGAAGCTATCTTAGTGCTGCTGATCGTAGCCATCCTGAATGGTGCCTTGATGTACATCGATACGTTGCTGAAAGATATTATTCCGATGACCCTGTACGCCGAACGCTCTATGACCGTCCTGTCAGGCGGAAATATCGCGGATTCGCTGTTCGATATTTTGTTCGGCTTCGGGGTTTCCCTCATCATTTTGAAGTTTCTGAAAAAAGGATTTGAAATCTATGTCATGTGGTCCGATGGAGATCCTGACGAAGAACCGCTGTCACTGCTTACCAATTTTTTCAAAGCGATGGCCGTAGCCATTTGTTTCCCGACAATTTATCTATGGCTGGGCCAGATCGTCGAGGAATTAACAGACAAGCTGCTCATTGTCCTTGGCCAATCGACGAATTACGACTGGAATGCCTGGGTCAGCGGGATTAGCTCTTTGGGGCTTGTAACAGCCATTTTCGGGCTGATCTTCATCGTCTGTTATTTCATCCTTTACTTTCAATTTTTAATGCGCGGGCTGGAAATTTTAATTTTGCGCATTGGGGTGCCTCTCGCTTGCGTTGGGCTGCTGGACAACGATAAAGGGGTGTTTAAAGCCTACTCCCAAAAGTTTGTCCAATCAACGTTGGCTGTCGTCGTTCAAATCACGTTGGCCAAGCTGGGCGTCGGATTAATGTTAAATATGCACATCTTTTGGGGTCTTGCCTGCATGATACTCGCGATTCGCACACCGCGCTTCTTGTCCGACTTCCTGATTACGACAGGCGGCAACGGTGGAGTGGTCAACAATGTGTATCATTCCGTCAGACTAGTCGGTATGGCGCGCAAAATGTTGATGAAAACGGGGTGATGTCCATTGGTTACGGTGGACGAACTGGCTCAAGCGATCATCCTGCTGATTCGTTTGGGCTGCGTCGCCCGGTTCATCTATTGCATGGTTCGCTTATCAGGGGCGGATGAGGAAAGCGCACAGTATAAAAAGCGTACCCGTAATGTGATTCTGTTTTATGTGCTGGCCGAAAGTATTTGGCAGATTAAAGAGATTATATTGTTTTACTATCAATAAGCGATGATGGTCGATCACTCAAGCGCCCGAATGACAGGCGTTTTATTGATGCATCAAAACAGGAGGTTTTTATGGAAGACAATCTTCAAACCCTCTATATCCCCATGGGTGTAAAATCGGAAACCGAGTTGTTTCCCGGATTCGGTCGCAAGCAACTCTTCCAATCGGTTATCGGTTCTCTCGGAGCAGGGTTTGTTGCCTTCCTGCTCTGGGTTTTCGGTCGAAACGTATCTTTGACCGTCGTTACCTTTCTGATTGGGGTTTCAGCTTCCGTCATGATGACCACAAAAGACCGCATGAATTTATCGGTGCTGGATCAAATGAAACAGATGATCCGCTTCGCTAAAGGTCAGAAAAAATACCCGTATATCGCGATGAATGAATGGCCTGACAAGCCATAAAGGAGTTTCAAATCATGTGGATCGTGAAAGGAGTCCTCTTTGCCTGCCTACTTGTATGGGCCAGTATTTCCGATATCCGAAAACGGGAAATCCCGGATGTGCTTCCAGCGGGTATTTTCTTCATCGGTTTGATTCACGTCTCCCTGCTCCCTGCCCTATTGGGTTTATTCGCCACCGGCCTCCCATTTTTTACAGCGGCAATCTTAACCCGTGGGAAGATCGGCGGTGGGGACATCAAACTGATGGCGGCGTGTGGATTTGTTTTAGGGGTCTCCGGGGGAATCCTGCAGACCATTCTCGGACTTTCGCTGGCTTTAATCGGATGGTTGTTTCAATCTGTCACAACCGGTTTCAAACTTTGTCGAAATACGGCGATGCCGCTTGCACCGTTTTTGGCTGTAGGCGGCATCATTGCTTTTTGGATCATACATCGGATTTAGGAGGAATGCGAATGCAATGGTTTAAAAATCGCACCGTACTGGGGATTGGATGTATCGCTCTTTCCCTTCTCATTTGTTTCGGATTAACTCCTCTGTTTCATCAAGCATTGCGGGCGCAAACGGAAATCGTCAGAGTTACGCGTGACATTGAAAAAGGCGAACAGATTACAAGGGAAAAGCTGGAGGTCGTTCAGGTTGGGGCATATAACTTGCCATCCCATGTGATGACATCGTTGGATTCGGTCGCAGGACAGTATGCCACAGCGGCCTTGCAAAAAGGAGACTACATTCTCTCAACGAAATTATCCGCCGTTCCGCTCGCAGAATTCGCCTACCTGAACCATTTAGACGGAAGCAAGCAAGCGATATCGATCAGTATCAAAAGCTTTGCAGCGGGTCTGTCGGGCAAACTGCAAGCCGGGGACATTATCACCCTGATCGCTTCCGATTACGGAGAAATGAGAACGACGACCATGCCGCCGGAACTGCAATATGTCGAAGTGCTTGCGGTAACGACAAGCAGCGGAATGGACAAAGACGCACAGTCCACTCAAAAAAAATCCGACGATGACAAGCAACAGTTGCCTTCTACGCTGACGCTGCTGGTGCAGCCGATACAAGCGCAGCTTCTGGCCGATATGGAGGTCAAAGGCCAACTTCATGCTGCTCTCGTATACCGGGGAGATCAGGCCACTGCTCAAGATTTTATTGCAAAACAAGACGATTATCTCGCCAAAAAGTCCAATCCGGATCCGGATAAGGAGGCTAACGATGAATAATCACCAAATCATTGCCATATGGGGCAGTCCTGGCAGCGGAAAAACGGTAACGTCCATAAAACTGGCTCGGGAATTAGCTTCTAAGCAGATCAATGTTCTGGTTATCCTCTGTGATGCGTTATGCCCTTCCATCCCTACCCTTTTACCGGATGCCCATGCCAAAGAAAAATCATTGGGCAAGCTGTTAAGCCTTCCTTCGTTATCGCAAGAACATATTTTGCAGCATCTTGTCCCTTGTAAACCTTTTGATCATCTGGCGTTCATCGGCTATGTTCATGGCGATAACGCCTTTACCTATGCCAGCTATACCAAGGAAAGAGCGTTTGATTTCTTCACCTTGGCCCGGCACCTTGCAGATATTGTCATCGTGGATTGCTCCAGCTTGTTGTCTACCGATCCATTATCCGTAGCCGCGCTTGAAGTCGCTGATCAGGTTTTGCGAGTATACGAATGCACGCTGAAAAGCCTGAGTTATTTTACATCCCATTTACCGCTGCTTGGTGATTCCAGATTTCATGCGGATCGCCATCTGCATCTTCTTTCCAACGTGAAAGCAAAGCAGGACAGCGTTCAATACAGCAACGTATTTGGCGGCATCCATCACCTGCTGCCTTTTGTCTCTATCGTGGAACAACAAGCAGCTTCGGCTCGGTTATTGGACGCTTGCGAAGGAAAGGAAGCCCGTTCTTACCTGAGTGCCATTCAAAAATTAGCCGGACGCTTTATGGATCATCCTCCGAAAGCAGAGAAGCAATCATTTATCCAGCGCTTGACAGAAAAGCTCAAAGGAGTGCGGTCATGAAAGGCTCAACGTTATTCTATCCGGCAAACAGTAACAAAAAGCCATTTTCCGAAGTGCTGAAAGAGGTACAAGAATATCTCTCCGGCAAATACGCCACGCTTATCTCCCGAAATGCCGAGGAACAAAAACAACAGATCATTTCTTATACCACCAAATATGTCATGGATTATCGCTTGAGTGTAGACGGACTTTCTTTCGACGAATTGGTGGAACGGTTATATGCGGAAATGGCTGAGTTTTCCTTCCTTACCCCGTATTTGTTTTCCCATGATGTAGAGGAAATCAATATTAACGGATATAAGGATGTCAAAATCACCTACACGGATGGACGCATCCTCCCGGCATCCGAACAGTTTACCTCTCCGGAACATGCCGTCGACGTAGTCAGACGCCTGCTCTACAGATCGGGGATGATCCTCGATCATTCGCAACCCATTGTCCGGGGGCATCTGGCCAACAACATTCGGATTACGGTTTTCGGCGCACCGATTACCGATCCAGATAAAGGTGTAGCGGCATCCATACGAATTATTAACCCGCAAAAATTGGGGAAACAGGATTTTATCCGCAACGGAACGGCTACGGAGGAAATGCTCGATTTTGTAAGTCTGTGCCTTCGCTACGGTTTGTCCATCTGCGTAACCGGAGCCACCGGTAGTGGAAAAACGACCTTGATGAGCTGGATGTTGTCAACCATTCCCTATGACAAGCGAATTTTTACGATCGAAAATGGCACCCGTGAGTTCGATCTCGTCGTGGAAGATGAAAACGGGCAGGTCCTAAATAACGTCGTTCATACCGTTACCCGTTACAGCGAAGACAGCCGGCAAAATATAGATCAGGAGAAGTTGCTCGAATATGCGCTTACCGCCAACCCGGATATCATCTGTGTCGGGGAGATGAAATCAGCGGAAGCCTTCGCCGCGCAAGAAGCAGCCCGTACCGGACATGCGGTAATCACGACGACACATGCCAATTCCTGCATCGCCACCTATTACCGGATGGTTACGCTCTGTAAACAAAAATACGATATGAGCGACCAAACTTTGTATAACCTTGTTACGGAGGCGTTCCCGATCGTGATGTTTGCCAAGAAACTGGAGGACAACTCCCGCAAGGTAATGGAAATCACTGAATGCGAAATTTTGCCGGATGGAAGCCGGAATATCCGTACGCTTTTTCGCTATACCGTGGCCTCCAATACGATGGAGAACGGGAAAATTCGGATTAGCGGAGCGTATGAAAAGGTACAAAATATATCGCCAAGTTTACAAAAACGGCTGCTCGAAAACGGGATGCCGCTCCATCTGCTGCAACAAATGATGGGGGGCGAATCCGCATGATCGTACTGCTCGTCATGGCCTTTATGGGCCTCGTTGCCGGTTCCTTCCTTGTTCTGAAGTTGAATCCCGCAGAATGGGTACGCGAAGTTGCCGGACACATACCTCTCCGAAAGAATCCTTCCTTGCGAAAAAAAATCAAAGCCGTACAGAATCCGAAAAAGATAAAAGGCATCCGGCTGACGATTCATGAAGTCAAAACGATGCTGGAGCAAACGGGAAGGAAAGAATCCTTTGGAAAGGTCTGTATTTCTTCCCTCGCTCTCTTTATCGTTGGCGCTCTATTGGCCCTGGCTTTTGGCAATTTGTTTATGGTGCCGGTTCTCGCAATAGGTTTTGCCCTCCTTCCTTTTTGGCTTGTGCTGTTCAGCGCAAGCTTTTACAAAAAGCGTCTGAATGCCGAACTGGAAACCGCTCTATCGGTCATCACCACCTCTTACTTACGCAGCGAAAATATACTATCAGCCGTAGAGGAAAACGTCGGTTATTTGAATCCCCCCGTATCGGATGTGTTTCTGTCCTTTCTGGCCCAGTCCAAGCTGATTAACTCCAATCTGCAACAAGCGTTAACAGAGCTCAAAGGCAAAATCAACAATAGTGTCTTTCAGGAATGGTGCGATGCGGTTATGGCTTGTCAGGAAGACGTCACGCTCAAAACGACGCTTCCCCCGATTATTTCCAAACTGTCCGATATGCGCGTCGTCTCTGCTGAATTGGATTTTCTGCTTTACGAACCGTTAAAGGAATTCATTACGATGGCGCTGCTTCTGATCGGGAATATTCCGCTGCTGTATTTCCTTAACAAAGACTGGTTTCACACGCTCGTTGACACAGCGGCGGGCAAATTCGTACTGGCTCTCTGTGCTTTCACCCTGTTCATCTCCCTAGCTGCGGTCATTCGATTAACCCGACCGATCGAGTATAAGAGATAATCCTTACTTACAAGGAGGAACTGACATGACAGTACCACATTCTAGTGATATGGATACCACACTTCAACGAACTGCTACCATTCTGGAACAACTGCTCTTCCCTTCTACTCCCATCGCTGCCCTCATTCAACAGGGGCTGGAACGATACGGAACACGGGGCTTTTTTCAACGTCTGGATGAGTTGGACCTGCCCGAAGAAACGCGAAGCAAGTTACATGCCGTACGGCTTGTCCTTTATGGAACAGGGGAATTAACGGAGGAATGCAATCAGAATAATGGGGTTGTTCCACAAGATAGGGGGTACCCTTATGACACCAACCTATAACTCGCTCCATGCCTCCAACTTTATTGAAGGGATTGCTGCACTAACCGGAATCTCAGCTCACAAACTGCAACAATATGCAAAGAATCATAATCTGTTCAATATCCTCGATCATCCCAATGTGATTGGTTCTACGCCGCGCCAGCTTGAAAAACTTCAATTGTTGAACGAATTTCTCGTTTCCTACAAATTGCTACGGTTTGAAGAAAGCCAGGGAAAGAGCCCGTTTCGCTCTCCAGACGATGCCGGAAGATTTTTTGCCGCACAGTTGGGTTATGTCAAAGACAAGGAAAAACTGATGGTTGCATTTTTGGACAATGGAAACCATTTGATTGAAGCCCGCGTGATGGCAGAAGGCAGCGTCGGATTCGCCCAAGTTTATCCTCGCGAGATTTTAAAAGCCGCTTTAAACTGCGACTGCGCTTCCATCATTCTGGCCCATAATCACCCCGGCGGTTCCCTTCGGCCCAGCATCAATGACCGAATTCTGACCGAACATCTTGTTTCGATCTTCGCTCCACTGCACATCTCGGTGTTGGACCATTTAATCATTGCGAATGGAACCTACGCTTCCATGGCCGAAATGGGACAATTGCCACAACCCTCTAACGATAAAGTGAATTACGAAAGCATCATACTCCGTTCCGGAAGTATGAGCGTTAGCGAAGTTTCTGCGTTTGATCGGGATGCCCTGCATGAGAACCATTGGGCTATGGAGAACGGCTCTGACTCCTACGACGCTGTGTGGGAAGAAGATGAATTTGAACGATGAAGGAGGTGAGCCTGTGATCGGAATCCTTATGAGCTTCGGTTTGCTATTTGCGGCCGGAGCTTATTTTTTGGCAGCAGAATGGTTACAACTGCCTACATGGGCGGATACCGGTGTTCTCATGCAAGCGTCCAAACTGTCTAAACGAAAAAACAAGCCTCTTGAAGCGCTTGTTTCCGAGCTATCGGCTCGCCTGGCCCCCTTCCTTCGGCTTAGCGATTATAAACGAAGAAAGACCGAAGCCATATTGAAATCAGCCGGGATCCGCATGACGCCTGCTGCATTCTATGCCAAGGCCATAGTAAAGTCCGGCTTGATCGCCCTGTCGATCTTTCCCTGCTTGCTCATTCTCCCCTTGCTTTCTCCCCTGCTGCTGTTTTTAGCAATTGGTGTCTATTTCAAAGACATTCAGTCTGCGGATCAGGTCATCCGTAAAAAAAGGGAGCAGATTGAGTATGAACTGCCCCGTTTTGCCGCTACCATTGCACAGGAATTGAAGGCGACCCGCGATGTATTGCTTATTTTGGAAACGTATCGAAAAAACGCCGGAGAAAGCTTGGCAAGCGAGTTGGAAATCACGATAGCCGATATGAAAAGCGGTAACTACGAAACCGCATTAACCCGACTGGAAACCCGCATGGGCAGCACCATGCTATCCGATATTGTTCGTGGCCTTTTGGCCGTACAACGGGGCGACCAGGGTACTGTCTATTTTGAAATGCTGGCGCATGATTTCAAGTTGCTGGAAATTCAGCGGCTCAAACTGATCGCGATGAAGCGACCCAGCAAAATCCGCAAATATTCCTTTTACATGCTGGGCTGCTTTTTGCTCATGTATCTGGTCATCATTGGCATGGAAATTATGAAAGCCCTCGGCAAACTGTTTTGAAAGGGGGGGAGCACGGATGCAGTATGTTCTACGATGCAAACGTGGCGAGGGTTATGTCGATGTCGTGGTAATCGTTCTGGTTGTGATGCTTGGAATCGCGTTGGCAATCAAAGTGTTCCCAGTATTTATTGCTAAAAACCAGCTTGACCGTTTTGCAGACGAGTTGGTCAGAGAAGCGGAAATCGCCGGAAGGGTAGGTCAGGAAACAAGCAGCCGCGCCATACAGTTAAAGAACCAGACCGGACTTGATCCGACCATTTCCTGGTCCAAAACAGGGAATTTGCAAATCAACGAAGAAGTCACTGTCACCTTGCATGCAAGGATGAACATCGGGCTGTTCGGCAGTTTCGGTTCTTTCCCCATCGACCTGACTGCCAAGGCGACAGGAAGATCGGAGGTCTATTGGAAATGAAGCTGATTCGGAATAGATCCGGCAACGGATTTCCGCTTGCCATTGCCGCCGTACTGGCAATCCTGATCATTTCCTGCGCCATCTTCGAGTACATGCGACTCGTCATTATCGCTTCTGGTGTTCGGGATGCGGTCCAAAGCTCTATCATCGCGGTCGCAACGGAGAACTTTGCGCAAGTGTATAACGGGCTGAGAGAAGGCTATTCCGGCGGCTACACCTTAACTGCCGCGGATACGTGGAGCGAACAATTCAGTACCGGAGATGTGTACGCTCGCCTGGATCAAACACTGGGGCTGACCGTACAAGGCAACAAACACATCAAGTATGCCGGTACAGAAGAAGAATTTGCAGTGTCAGGTCTCCACATTTCTGTTCAAAACGCACCCTTTGCTCCCGCTTCCCCCAGTACCGTTCCGAAGTTTGAGGCAGAAGGAACGATTACACTTGAGGTTCCCTTCTCCTTCGGCTGGCATACCCTTCCCCCAATGAAATCCACCTTGACCGTGAAAGCGGGCTATACGCCAAAGTTTTGAAATGATTTGTCTAACGCAGTTTTATTGAGATTTACAAATATATACAGTACAATAATCTTAGGAGAATGATCTGGTCATACTGAACTCTGAGAAAAGGAGATGAGTAGCTATGTCAAATTCCAAACCCAAAGCTAAGTCGCTGATTCTACTCTCGGGATTATCCGTTATCTTCCTGCTTTTGGCAGTTTTCATAATCGGTTCACCAAGTAAAGATGAAAAGAAACCTGCAGACAATACCCTGGAGAACCTTACGGAATCTCCCGTTACTATGAACACGGAAGAAAGGCAGTCCAATGACATTGCGGACATAAAAGAACCTCAACCAGAACCGTCTACGTCTCCCGCATCCTCACCGGTTGTCATACCTGAAATAAAAGAACAACCAACCGTAACTGATTCTCCGGTGCTACAACCGGAAACGAAAAAAGAAGATGTGAAAGTTCCTATTACGCCCCCAAAGGAAACGCCTAAACCAACGGAACCGCCAAAACCTAAACCGAAAACAACTACACAGGATAAATCTACTCCTCCTGTCTATGACGAGAAGGAAACACAGCCAGCTAAAAAAGAAAGCGAACCGAAAGCTGGCGATAAAAATAGTAAAGGCCAGGTATGGTTTCCCGGCTTTGGATGGGTAGAAAACTCAGGGGATAATCATGGAAGTGTTAGTGAGTCTGACGGAGATTGGAACAAGCAGGTAGGAGAAATGAACTAATATTTCCCTACTTTGATAAATTTTAAATATTGAACATCCATTTAAAGTAGCTGCGAAGAGTACAGTGCCGAACTGTGCTCTTTTTTATTTTTGGGAGGTGGCCGACGATGAAGCGTTTTTACTTAATTTTCCTATGTCTCCTCATCATGTGCACATTGATATCGCCATTGGCGTTTGCTAACGGGGAAGGAAATATTGATAATGGTGGCGGAGACATGGGCTCGGGAACTTCAGAAAATAAGTGGACTCCCGGTTATGATGGCGTTCGTGTTACAGTGGTTAGAGCAAATGATGAGAAGCCCGTTTCCGCTTCAATAGACTACACAAACAAAACACCATCACAAGGTATATTGCATTTTGGCAAAGTTAGCAAAATACAATACCGGAACGGAGCTAACTTGAGGCCGGCAAGTGGTGGTTACGATTATAAAAATCCATCTCCATCGATTCCAACTATAATTAGTTCTGGCGGCGCCGTAAACATTGAAGCGATTAAACAATATTTCTGTTCGGAAGGTGCCATAAAAATGATCGCTAACGATACTGGTTTGGACTATGACACCCTCACCGACGGAAACTACCGCCTATTGCTTGAGCCAATCGCATATTTCACATTCCAAGGCTCCAAAGTAGGTATGACCGCTCACGAAGCAGCGCTATATGACCAAGTCCTGAGCGGCGGATTACGTTCGAAAATGGTCAGTCTCACTCATCAAAATTTGCCTCTCGCTATGTTTCTGGAAAAGCCGGATCTTAGTTTCCCCGCATGGTCTGGCTCCAGCAATGGCCGTGTTACCAATGCCCAGATTATTTCCTCGCTGGGTCTCGGCATTGTACGGTTCAAAGAATTGCCGCCCCCGCCTCCACCTCCGGTTGAAAGTGATGCGGAATATGAATATCGGACCGATACCGAAGTGATTACCTCGGTATTTCTATCAACTGGAGAGCAGATTACGCCCGAAGATCCAGCTCAAGTCACCTTCTCCGTGATGGGCAGCTCCTACACCGTAACAGACATTGTCATTCCGGAAGGAGACAGCCAGGTTGTCTGGTTCAAATGGCGTACCCCAAGTACGCCCCAAATGGTAACCGTTCATGTGAGTGCGAGCCAAGGGAGATTAAGTCAGCATACCATTCTGGCCAACGTTGTAGACCTTGACCAGAATCCGCCGCCAAATCCCATCGCCACGGATCGCAACGATACTTTCACTATACCGGTCCTGCCTAAACGGCCTCAGAAAACAGCGGCTTCCTGGGGAGTCTGGTCGGCCAGTTGGCATGCCAACTGGGTTTGGATTTCGAATTGGGTTTGGCACAGTACTGGGGATGGCGGCGGTTACTGGGTAGATCTTGGTCATTGGGAAGATCAAGGCTGGTGGGATTATCACTGGACAAGCTACATCGCTTCTTTATCGGCCACCCATACTGTCAAGCCGGATGATAAAGTGCCTACCGCTTCAGGTAAAACGATGAAATCCGGGTACGGCATACAGATGAGCGTCAACACTTCTCTTGCTTCCACTGCTCCTGCCTCTCACATCACCGGAGCGCAGCATGCCGTCGCTTATTTCCCGGAATTCCAATATTCCACTTACTGGCGGTTGTATGACCGAATCGCTGGAGGATATCAAGCAACCTTTGAACTGAAACCGAACAAATACTCGACCTATAACCGGAGGGTCCATTTTACGCCGATTTGGTTTCCTGATGGAACCTATGAACCCTATACGGAAATTATCGATGCCTGGACGCCCGACGGAATGTTGCAAGTCAATGTGTCAGATCAAATTCAAATCAAGGAAAATCTGTTCTCGGATTGGCATATCGCTCCCAAAAAATAAATAGGTACGGAAAGGCGGTACAACCATGCTGCTACCGATTATCATGCTGCTCCTCTGCCTTGTAGGCGGGGGTGCAGTCTTTTTTTATCTCAACATGAGCAGCCGACAAAAGAAAGCGACATTGGATACAAAACAACAAACAGCCCACGAATTTATCAACGTGAAAGATATTCGTGGACACTATTTATACACCTTGGATGGTTTGGTTCTTTGCTTTTTGAAAATCTCCCCTGTGAGTATTGACCTGCTAAGCAAGAGCGAAAAGCAGCATTTTATCAATATGCTGACCGCCGAACTTTCCACCGTGCAGTTCCCGTTCAAGTTTATCGCCGTGAGCCGCCCCGTAGATATTTCTCCCGTTATCTCTCAATTATCCTCACTGCTGAATACCGACGACGCTAAACAAAAAGAACTGCTCAAACACGAAATTTTGGAGATGAATTCATTTGCCCTCTCCGGCGAAGTCGTTGAACGCCAATTCTATATATCTGTCTGGAATCGGGTTGAACCGGATGGTGAACGGGAAACACTTCAACGCATTAAGCGTATGGCTCAACATTTTGAAGATTGCCAAGTACAGACCTATATCCTGAAACAGCAGGACATTGTACGGTTGTGCAATCTGGTTCACAATCCGGGATACACCCATCTGGAAACTGCCGATCAAGAGGTGGTCATTCCCTTTTTAACGGAAGGAGGCGTCTTACATGGTCGTTGATCCAGGTACCGCCAAAGTCATCGCGCAAATCGCTGCAAAATTAGCTACCGATGAACAGGCCCGCAAACGAATCCTCCTGCTTGTACTTGCGCCTGTCATCGCTTTTCTCCTCCTCATCGCCATGATTCTGCAAATCCTGACTGCTCCCTTTCAACTTCTCGGAAGTCTGTTTAAAGCCAACGAATTGCCCTATGTCACGGAAATGAGAACCGATTACGGTTTCACCCAACTGTTGCAAGAAGCAGATGACGGGTACCGGGAAAGCCTGGGTCAGCAATACGAGGGCGTCATCCTGAAATCGGGAGAAACCGAAGTCGTGTACTACAACCAAATGGATTCCCGTTGGGCCAATACATTGTACGGCACCAGCGATACGATTGGCGTAGCCGGTTGCGGTCCAACCTCACTTGCCATGGTGGTATCCACCCTTTCCGGCCAAACGGTCGACCCGGTCACCATGGCAAATTGGGCATATCAAAACGGTTACTATGCAGAAGGCAACGGCAGTTACCATAGCCTGATCCCGGAAGGCGGCGAGCACTTTGGCCTGCAAGTGGAAGGCAGCAGCGCCAAGGAAGCACAAAAAATTGTCGATGCCTTGGCAGACGGCAAACTGGTGATTGCCATTATGGGCAAAGGGCACTTCACTTCCTCCGGGCATTTCATCGTACTGCGTGGCGTGACGGATGAAGGCAAAATATTGGTTGCCGATCCGGCCAGCAAAAAACGCAGCGAGCAAGAATGGGACCTCGACATTTTCTTGAAAGAAGCACGTCAACATGCCGCCGCGGGCGGTCCTTTCTGGATATTTTCCAAATAAGGAGTGAACCCATAGATGGAAAAACGAAAAGAGCATATTGAAGTGTCTGTGAATCCCTCGTTGCTGAATGTCATCACTCCACTCGGGTTGGAGTTTGAACGCAATCGGTTTGTTCTCGGAGAAAACAGCGCCAAGGTATATGGGGTGATTCAGTATCCGCAAAAAGTCGATATCGGCTGGCTCTCCAAAATCACAAATATTCCGAGCACCATCGTCACCATCGGCTATCAACCCACCGACAACAGTGCCCTCATCTCGGCCATCTCCAAATCGATCATTCAGAATCGAGGCACAGCGGAAAGCGCCAAGGATCCGCTCACCCGTCAGCGGGCGGAAAAAGCGGCAAATGACGGTGAGCGAATCATGCTCCAGATCGATCAGCACGGAGAAACCGTCGGACTTATGAATGTCACCGTCATGCCGCTAGCTGACGACGAGAAGGGGTTTAGCCGTGTGTGCCGCAGGATGGAAAATACACTAAGTATGTTAAAATGTAAAGTTCGGACATTGGCCAATTTGCAAAAGGAAGGATTTCAGCATCTCTCCCCCACGTTTCCCGGAAACGAACAGGTTGAAAATATCCTCAATCGGATCATACCGATGAGCACGTTTGTAGGGGGCTTTCCCTTTGCCAGCAGTGGTTTTAGCGACGAAAACGGCTACTATTTTGCTAAAGACAGTCACGGCGGACTCGTTATTGTTGATACCTGGCATCGCGGCAATGACCGCACCAACTCCAATTTCGTCATAATGGGTGTGGCGGGCGTAGGGAAATCGACAGCCGTGAAGCATATCGCTCTCAGTGAGTATTTTATGGGAACGAAGTTGATCTTCATCGACCCGGAGTCGGAGTACAAAGAACTATGCCAGAGCTTAAACGGCGATTGGATCAACGCTGGCGGCGGCTCGAACGGGATGATCAACCCTTTGCAAATTCGCCCCGCTCCCCGTGATGAAGAGGGGGAAGAAAACCCGCTTTATAAGGACGAAGGTAATGGCATGTCGGATATGGCCTTGCACCTGAAAAATCTTGAAATCTTCTTTAATCTTTACATTCCTGACCTGACTATGATGCAAAAAGCGGTGCTTAAGCAGTGCCTGATTGAATTGTATAACCAGTTTAACATTACCTGGACCACCGATATTACAACATTAAAGAATACCGACTTCCCCACCTTCTCCGATCTGTTCCAATTAATCCGCCATAAGGAATCGACACTCGAAGACGATGTCTATAAAGAATTATCCCTGCTGCTCTATGATATAGCAAACGGCGGGGATTCTTTTTTATGGAACGGGCATAGCACAATTGAAACCCATTCCCGCTGTATCTGCTTGGATACTCATACACTGCAAAATACATCCGACAATATCAAACGAACCCAGTATTTCAACCTGCTCTCCTGGTGTTGGGAGCAAATGTCCAAAAACCGGACGGAACGGGTGCTGCTCATCTGTGACGAATGTTACTTGATGATTGACCCGAATGTGCCCCAAAGCCTGGTTTTCCTGCGAAATGTGGAAAAACGTGCCCGGAAATATGAAGCCGGCTTAGCGATTATTTCACACAGCGTCGTGGACTTTCTCGCTCCAGAAGTGAAGATGTACGGGCAAGCGCTTCTGGATATTCCCTGCATGAAGATTATCATGGGAACGGATGGGAAGAACTTGCAAGAGACGCGGGAGCTTTACAATCTTACGGATGCCGAAGAAGAATTACTGGCAAGCAAGAAACGAGGACATGCCCTGTTTATGATCGGTTCCAAGCGGCTGCACATTCATTTTGATATCCCTGAGTACAAGTTTGCATACATGGGAAAGGCAGGCGGAAGATAACGATGGAACGCAAGAAGAAGCTGATCGAATTATTCCTCTATATCGCCCTGGTTCTCATAGGCACGGTATTGCTCTTGCTTAGGGGAGTGTAAGCGATGATTTTATATTTGACAAGCAAAGACAGAGTAAATCTGCTGGATTTTGCTGAAAAGGAAACCAATCTGATTGCCAAAAAGCTCACTGGACGTTTTTCGCTTATGCAGTTTGTCATCAAAGACATGCGGAATTTTAGCCACTTCAAGTACTTTGTAATTGATCGAGATGCCGTTCTCGAGGACGATGCGGAATTTGTCAAAGCCATTGCCTCCTTTCAAATCATGTATGAGGCCAGGGTTATTGTGATAGCCGAAGGGTTACAAACCGAAAGTTCATTTGCAAAAGAATTGATCCAATCGGGTGTTACCGATCTTGTGACGGCACAAGAAATCGAAGTTATTCAATCTGAAATTTTGGAATGTCTTTCTGCTAACGGTATGGAAAGATACAAGATATCCCCCTCTCCTGCTCAAACCACTAATGGATTATCTCTGCACCAACAAGAGCAGTATCGTTTTGATTGTACCAATATTAGAATCGCTATTGCTGGAAGCGACCGTCGAACAGGAGTAACAACAACGGCGTTCAATCTGGTCTGCTGGATTAACAACCATGGTGGAACGGCTTGTTATGTAGAGGCAAATACCAGCAAACATCTGGCCCATATTGTACAACTTTTTCAACCTGAACAGGACCGGAATGCCTATGTATTTGAACAAATGGATTTTTACTTCACAGAGGAGTTGAACAAAGACTATAACTTTATTGTCATCGACTGCGGCGTTCTCGGGGAAAAGCTGCTACAAGAGGAGTTTGTCAAAGCGAATATTCGAATATTATGTGGTTCCGCTATGCCTTATGAATTGCCGATTTTCTATAAGGCAATTAGGCGGTGCAAAGAGTATCCTGTACAGGCATTGGGGCTATTTGTACCTGGGGATTTGCAGCCTCATGTGCAACGTTTAATTAGCGATAACATCCAGTTTGGCGAAAGCTCCCATGATTTGTTTGATTCAAAAGTCAATGCTCCAGTGTACAAACGATGGCTTTCTGAGTATATTCTCATATGATTCATACTTGCTGATCCCCATAAGTGTATATTTATTATGTCTCATTTTCACAAGGGATAGATATCGTGGAAACGACTCTTTTCACATCTCTCGAATTGGACTTTTCCCGTAAAATAGAAAATCGAGAGACTACTCTGTACAAAGAGTGGTTTCTCGTTACTATTTTTATCTTTGGAGTGACAACAACCGCGTAAGGCCTCAGTATATGTTGAATTAATGATTTCGGAGCGGACCGATGGCCGATACATTTCCATTCACGATTCCATTTACCGGGGGACTAACAAATCTGTTCTTGGTAGAATTCGTGTAAATGATCCATTGATCTCCTTCCATTTTGTTCAACCACCTTTAATTATTTTTTCTGCGGCTGTGATCCACCAATTCGTCACGATATCCAAAGATCGCGACCTTTCAATATATAATGAATTTGGACTCCAATACATATTAAGACCTGTTGAAAAGTCCAGCGGTAAGATGTCAAGCCCCTGATTCATGAGAATTGGAAATTTACTTTAAGGAACAGGTCAATGAGTCAGGAAAAAAGACAACACCAAACTAAACCCAGTTCAAAAATCGAGT
>NZ_JAHLPR010000067.1 GCF_018918005.1 Paenibacillus sp. MSJ-34
AAAGTCCAGTCCCAGATGAAATTTTCAAAGAACGAGC
Organism: Paenibacillus sp. MSJ-34; assembly: GCF_018918005.1. Taxonomy (GTDB): domain Bacteria; phylum Bacillota; class Bacilli; order Paenibacillales; family Paenibacillaceae; genus MSJ-34. The sequence goes on from NZ_JAHLPR010000067.1 coordinate 38, forward strand.
CTGGAAATTTCGAGGCCGTTTTCCATCCCCCTCAGGGGATGGAAACTAACCTATAAGAGCTTTCAAAAGATACTATACGAGGTAGCCGTATAAATGATGGCGTTCCATCCCATAAATTGCCACACGTCCGAACCGATATAGATCGCCCGGAACCATTCGGGCTCGTTGACGAAGTAGATCGGTTCAAAGCCGAAATGGCCCAATATCGCATTGACGATTCCATTGGAAGGGGAGAGCAGTTCTTTTAACATCCCTACGATCACGACCACGGAAAGAAAATTCGGGAAATAAGAAATCGTCTGGATAACCCGCCTTACTTTGCCGTTTATCATTTCATTCGTCAACAAGGCAAACAAAATCGGAAGCGGGAAAATGAAAAGCAAGTTTAACGTACTAAGAATGAACGTATTTTTGAATGCGACCCAGAAGCTCGGATCGTTCAGAAACATGCGAAAGTATTTCAGCCCCACCCACTCGGCGCCGAACATCGACCCGCCCGGCACATATTTGCGGAAAGCCAGAATGTTTCCCAAGATCGGCCCGTACCGGAACACGACAAAGTATGCGGCCGGAAGCAGCAGCAAAATATAATAGTGATAGTTTCGTTTCAAATATGCTTTCATGCTGGCGCTGTTCACTTTCAAATCCTCCTTCGTGTAATGTGACTCTATAATAAACGCGCTTTGCCGCGTTTCACCACGTGCAATTCCGGTTCCGTGTCACGTTTTTCTACTTATCTGAGTTTCCGCGGATTTGCCGGTCATGTCATGAAATTCTATCAAGTCACATCTTTCCACATAAGTACGGATGGAATAATGTAACACCTTGACTAGACAGGGCGCTTTGCTTACTCTGACTTTACAAGTAACGGTCGGCCGCTTTCCGGTGGGAGGCCGAAGGCATGGAGTGAGAAACCAGCGGTGAAGACATTCATTTCCAACCTCATAAGAGTCGGGTTTCGCAGCATTTTAGCGCGATTTATCATATTGTTCGTATCGATTTCCTTACTGATACAAACGATCAATTTTTTAACCTATAACGTCTATTTGCATTATGTAGAATCCGAACTCGAACGCAACTATGACCGCTCTTTGTCCAATGTGGCCGTTTCGTTGAACAAATTGTTCGAGGGCATTTACCAGTCCAATTTTTTGCTGTCCCTCGATTCCAGCGTAATGAAGGTATTCTCGGCCGATTTCAGCATCGACGAATTGCCCAAATATGCCGACATCAGTCAGAGCGTTCGGTCGCTTGCCCGCGTCAAGTATGGAAACGCCTCCATAGACAGCGCCTATATTTTGAAACGGGACAATCAATTGATCATCAGCAACGAAGGGACCTATGAGGAATCTTACTTTTACGGGAATGTATATCCGATGGAGAAATATCCGATCGAATATTGGCAGCAATACAGCGCGAATCACGATTTATTTCAAATTTTGCCGCCTTCGCGAATTACCGGATCCAATCGCAATCAGAACAAGACGATTCTTCCCGTCGTGCAGTCGAAAATTGCCGAATACGCTTCCGATAACCTGTATGTTATCCACTTAAATGCCCAATATATGACCGATCTGCTGCGCGATTACCGGCTGACGCCCGGCAGCATGATTTTCATTGCCGACCGCAATCGGAATATGCTGGCATCAACGGAAGCCAATTTTACAAACGACGGCGAACTGCAGCAATTTTTGCAGGCTGCGTTGAGCGAACCTGCCGATAAGTTCAAAGGAACTTATAAAGGGAAAAAAATGAGAGTGATTAAATATACGGCCGATTTTTTCTATAACAAAGTGGATATGATCGCGAGCATTCCGGAGGAAGATATTCTCGACAGTCTCAAAAACATCGAAAATTTGCGGTATACGGTGGAAGGATTGACGTTTTTGCTGTCGCTCATCCTGTCCATACTGTTCAGCATCAATTTGTATTCGCCGATTCAGAAGCTTGTCCGTACGTTAAGGGGATCGCAAACGCAGGAAGCCGCTTCGCACGACGGCAATGAGTTTCATTATTTGGACCGCGAAATCAACCGCATGATGAGCAATGTCCATTCGTTGAACGAGGCGCTGTCGTATACGCTTCCGCTAGCGAACGAACGCTTTTTCGTGAAAATGCTGAAAAATAATTATCCGTACGACGACGAGAGCATCGGGGCTTTTTTGAAAAACAGCAATTTTACGTTTGAGAACGACCATTTTATGATAGCCTTGATCCAAATTCATTTCCGCAAGCCGTTTTACGATACGTTTACGGAGCGTTTCCAGAACGAAGCGTCGCAAAAAATAGTAACAGTGATGAAAACGTTCATGCCGCCGCAGTGTCCCGGCTATTTCCTGGAGATCGATTCGCATTTGTTCTGCCTGCTGATTAATTTACCCGCCCAATCGGACCGAACGGCGTATGAGGAGTATTGCGAAGAAATGGTGGGACTGTTCAAAAACGACGAGCACCTCTTGCGCATCTGTGCCGGCATTGGGGGGATTCGCCAAGGGTATAAGGGGATGCAGGAGTCTTACATCGAAGCGATGAAAGCGTTATGGCGCGTATCGCCATTCGACGGCAAGCGGGTGTACGCGTATACGGGGAGCGATCAAGTTCCCGCTCGCTATTTGCTGAGCAAGCATGACGAGAATAAACTGTTTAATTTGCTCATGTCGGGGAAACAAGAGGATGTATACGAGCTGTTGAAGCGGGTGATCGATGCGAATATCGGGCAAGGCATCCCCGATTCGATGATTAGGGAATTGTATATGCATTTCTATATTGTCGGGCTGCAGGTGCTGAAGCAGAAAGACCGGTCGCTGGACGATTCCGTCAGCAAGGAATATGTAAGCTTCATTATGTCGGGAGAATCGTTATCGGTAGACGAAATTACGCAATATATCTTTTCTTTCTTTGAAAATATTATGTTCGTATGCAGCAACGCGCAGCAGAAATTCGATGTTACCGCGTTTAAAAAATTTATAGACGAGCATTATAGCGAGGATATTCATCTGGAATATTTGGCGCAAAAGTACAACACTTCCGCCAAATATATGTCGCGCCTGTTGAAGAATGAGCTTGGCATCGGATTCCAGGAATATCTTCAACAGCTTCGCATCGGCAAAGCGAAGGAACTGCTGCGGCATTCGGACAAGCCGATCGCGCAAATATGGGAGGAAGTGGGGTTCAACAACCGAAATACGTTTATCCGGGCCTTCAAAAATCAAGAAGGGATTACGCCCAGCGATTACCGGAAAAATATACGCGCATAACGTTGGGCATAGATCAAGCCCGTCCATTCGATGCAAGAACGGACGGGCTTATTTCATGCATCTAATAAAGCCCGCCGGGCTTGTCCGAAGGACTTCCGCAGCGGGCCTCATTTATTATTCTACTTCCACATCGTCATGATCCGAAGATTCATCCGCCTCAATGGCAATATCTTCATAAAGCTCCGTATTTAATACTCGTTTCGCTCCGACATAGCGTTTCTCATAATAGGAATCGCTCATACTGGAGAGGGTAATTCCTTTCTTGGTAGAGGCATGGGCGAATTTGCCTTCCCCGACGTAAATGCCGACATGGGAAATGCCTTTCCCGCTCGTATTGAAGAATACGAGATCTCCGGCTTGCAATTCGTCTTTCGCAACTTTCTGGCCGATAGAATGTTGGGATTTGGACGTACGCGGCAATTCGATGTCGAATTGTTTGAAAATATACGTCGTAAATCCGGAGCAATCGAAACCGCTTGTCGTCGTGCCGCCGCTTTTGTACTTTGTGCCGATGACGTCACCGATTGCCTGGTCGAGCTTGGAGTCCGCGAAAACGCTACCAACTTGCACGGTAAACAGAAGAGCGAGACCCGCTACTGCGCTGATGATTTTCTTCTTCAAAACAAAATACTCCTTCCAATGCCGACGAGGTTAGCTCAAGGGTTCGGTAGAAGGTTCCCTATGATCACTCTGCAACGAGATCAATTCACCCGAAATGGTTCCCCCGTTTCCCGGTGCGATAGGAATTGGGCAATATTATGTAAGCACCAAAAATATAATAGTTACAAAATTGATTACAAAGTTATTACAAAATCTTCACGAATTTCATTGTAACAGATGAAATCGACTTTTTCAAACCTTTTTTTCGCGCAGATTTGATAACGATTTGTCCAATGTGGTAAAAAAACCGTTACAGCTTGCGAATCGATATTTCCGGACATGAAAAAAACCTCTGCTTTCGCGGTACGAAAGCGAGAGGTTTGCGAATAAGTATGGGAGGGATGTTACCATTCTCGTGTTTTGCCATGCCAAATGTGATATTGCGAGGCCGTTTGCCATATTTTAAAAATAGGGCGGAACAGATGATACGATTGTTGCAAGATGAGCGCAACGAGACCCGTCCAAATCATGGCCGCTGCCGTAAACAGGCTTCCCACGACGAGAGCGACGCCAAGCAGAGTGAGCGCGACGCCCATGACCGGGATGATGGAGCGGATCGACAGCCATAACGAGAGCAGAATTCCTCTGCCGCCAATTTTGCCGAATTGCATGAAGAGAGACATTTGATGAATGAGGAGCGCGAAGGCGCCCCAAGCGAGCAGGTACGGAACTCCTTTATAGATCATCGATTGATACGTAACTTCCTCCGCCAGCAGGCGAAGGATCCGGGGGACGATCCATACGGCCGGGGCCAGCGCGACGATCGTTTCCAACCAGTAGAAGATCAGGATCGGCTTCCATGCTTTTCGGATCCCTCTGAAGAAGAGCGGTCCCGCCTCGTCCGACCGGTGGTGAATAGAGTAGAGAAGGCCCGCGTTAATGAAAGGCGACATCAACATGCGGATCGCGAACATGCCGGCAAGCATCCAAATATAATAGTCGGCGAGATCGGTTTTGATCAGTTGAAATTGTCCTTCCATCATGAACAGATGCACGCTCAGCTCCGTCGGAGCCGGATTAGGGTATCTCGCCAGCAGCGGGCTGACGATCGATTCTATGAAACGGTACAGGAAAAATCCCCATAACAATTGGTACAAAAATAAAATGATGACGATATAGAAATGGTCTTTAACCGTTTTCCATCCCTCTTTGATATATTGCTTCATCGGCCAACCCACCTCACCACGCGAGCGCGTTCAACAGGCTCTCGATTATTTTCACAACGCTCAAATTCCATCGCGTTCGAACCGGTTCTTCGACATGCGCCTTCATATAATTGTTAATATGTTTATTCTCGAGCACGATCGTATGCTGCGGATCGATCATCACCCATTCCAGCGGCGAAGTATGGGTAAGCTTATATTGTACCGTCGTCGTTTGCCCGTCCCAATTTTTGCGAACCGTTTTCCCGTCTTGAAATTGGAAGACGATCGGCACCGGATGGTAATCGCCGCCGCGTTTGCGAATGACGACGAACGATTCGGATTGGCGGACGCCGTCTACCTCGATCGTTCTCGAGTCGATCCGTTCGACGGCGAAGTCGGCCATTAGACCGCCGTATACGTATTGGTTGAAATAGTCCGTCCATTTTTTCTTCGTCACTTGTTCTACGACCCTCTGGAAATCGGCCGTTGTCGGATGCTTGAATCTCCATTTGTTAAAGTAGGTGCGCATAATTTTATTCATTGTCTTCGTCCCGACCTGGCGTTCGATGCCGATCAAGACAAGCTTCGCTCTGGTATAGACGTTTTCCGCATAATGGCTATGGTTGTTGAATTGCCAAGCCAGCTGCGGCAGAGGCGCCGGATCGGTCATATAGCTTGCCTGGATCGGCAAGTTGGGCACGATGCCGTACTCCGCTTCCATGACGCGGTCTTCCGCATACGATGTAAAGCCTTCGTCGAGCCACGCCTCCTCGAATTCATTGCTGGCAATCATGCCGTAGAAATATTGATGCCCGATCTCATGCACGACCGTCCGCTCGAGCAAATCGTATCCGGGATTGCCGCTCTCGGCCCCGAACGCGGTAACCAGCGTCGGGTATTCCATCCCCCCCGCGCCGTTCCCGTCCTTGGGCGGGACGACGATCGAGAGCGTGGAGTACGGATATTGGCCAAACCATTCGCTGTACCTCGTCAACGACGCTTTGGCGGCGTGAAAATACCGCTCTTTCAAATCTTTATGCAGCGGATCCAAATACAATTTAATGCGTACGCCAGGCACGTTCGGCGCGGAGAATGGTTCCTCGGCATATATGAAATCGGGAGAAGCGGCCCAAGCGAAGTCATGCACATCGTCGGCGTAATATTGATACGTCTTCGTGCCGTTTCGAACGACCGCTTCGCCTGTCGGGAAGCCGGTTGCCGCAACGATATAGGATGACGGGACCTGAATGTTGACGCTATAGATGCCGAAATTGGAGTAAAACTCGGAATTTCCGTGATATTGATGCAAATTCCACCCTTCGGCCGTTCGTCCTCTCATGCCGGCCGTTTCGTAAGCGGATAGTTTCGGAAACCATTGGCCCGCCATGACAAAATCGCCTGCGGCTCCCATTCGGGCGAATACTTGGGGCAATTTCACCGTGAACTTCATTTTCAACGTTACCGTCTCGTCCGGCTTGATCGGCTGCGGAAGGCGAATTTTCATCAAAGTGCGGTCATGCGCGTTGTTATCGTCGGGCTGAACGAACGAAGCCCTCTGCATAAGGGAGGCGCCTTCGGTCGTAAGCACATCGGTTACTTCCATGGAGCCGTATCCGCCTTCCTTCATCGTATCGTTCCTGAGCCTGCCTCCGGATTCCCGCATAAACGTCGTGTTCATCGATTCGAACGCGTTCGGATAGAGGTGGAAATACAGCTCCTCCACTTCGTTTTTGCCGGGATTCGTCCAAGATACCGTTTGCTCCCCGAACAATGATTTGGTCGGACCGGAATCGTCCAATCGCACATTGATATGGTACTCGACCAAACGATCGCTGAGCACTTCCGATTTCGGCGATTGAATCGTTTGCGGTTCAACGTAACCATGGTTCTGGCGTCCCTCCGGCCCGAACGAAGTGATCGAAGGATCGGATTTGCTGTAGATCATCCACAGGACGAATACGGCGGCTATCGTGATGGAGAGAGAGATGAGCACAATTCGTTTGGTATGGCGTGAAGTCATACACTTTTACCTCCCGTTGACAAGCTTCTACAGCATGTATATGTTTGCATTTTCGAGATTATTAGCTAAAATGAAATTAAATCTAAGGCCATGCTCCGGCACCGGATCGATGCGCTGCGGCGGGGATTTCCGGGCCGCATGGCTTGACTGGAATTTCAGGAGGACTTTGAATGATGAATAATGGGGAACAGAAAGAGAAGAAGATGTTCGCTTTAAATATTGTCGGTACGAAAAAACATAAAGGCTTCGGCGCCGGTTCGATCGATTTGAATAACGTCTCGCCGGTCATTATCGATCGGGGAGAGGCATACGTCGATGTCGGCGCGTTGCATGCCAAGAGCAAGGTAGAGAAGGGCATCAAATTCCTGACGGACCGGAGCGAAGTGCCGAACGGCCGGAAGTGCTGGGTCGTGTGGGTGGCCGTCGACCATACGGAAGAGGGAGCGTATTACGCCGGGGCTACGGCTTGCGAAATGCTGGTTGACGAGGAGGCGCGCCGCGGGTGGAAAATTCTCGCCGATCATGTCAACAAGCTGGACTACGCGTTGAAACGCCGCTTCATCTTCGAAGGCTTGGACGACAGCGAGAAAGCGGCGCTGCGCCAATTGCTCATGACGCAGAAGCCGGAGTGGTGGGAACGTTCGCCCGAAGAGCTGAAGGAAGCTTTGGCGTAGGCGCGATCGCTGCGAGGGACCTTACATGGCGTAGGGTCCTTTTTTATGGCCGGCGCCGGGCCGGGCGGCCGCGAGTGGGCTGGGGCTTGCGGATTCGTGCGCGGCGGCTAGCGGCGGCGGGATGTGAATGGAGCGTTATGCCGCGACGACGGCGTACGAATCGTGATGGTCATGCGACCGCCCTGGTATGGATGAAGCGCAATGACTACGGAGACACGGTTGCGTATGGACCGCAATGACCATGCAATTGACCACGCGATGACGGCTGCCAATCAGCGCAATTGGGTTGCACGCTCGGCCGTCCGCCGCTGGATTTTGTCCAATGTTATCGCCATTTCGATGCCGTAATGCCACTCTTCATTGGAATTCATCCAATCAAATCTTCAAAAACGGGGCTAAAACACGGAAAGGCGGTCAAACCATTGGATGATTTCCAATCCGAGCCCCTCTTGAACGAAAAATTTGCAGTTTTCATTGGACATTTTCCAACGGGCAACGGGCCTTATGAACAATAAATCGAATAATTTGCGCAAATAACTTTTCTGTATGGGGCGGGGCATTCCACCTTAATTTCTTGTGAGGAGGGAGGGGAGACTGAAGCAGCATGAATTAGTGGAATAAACTACCTTTATTCTATAACATCCAACGGGAATGTTTGATTTAGTGGGAATTTTCGGAGCTAATTAGCAGGTTATATAGTAAAAAGGCTGGCATGGGCGGAATTAGAGGTAGATTTTGGAGCTAATGTGAAAAAAGTGAGAAGAACGGCCGAATTACCTCCGGTTTTTGGCGCTAGTTACGTCAAACCTATGAGCGGCGGCGTCCGCTATATCCCAACCCAGCAAGTACTACTTTATGCTCCATCCAAATCAACCACGCGAGGATCGCTTACACTCAACGCAACCAAACGAGGACCTCCAAACTCATCCCAACCAAGCTCGGGACCGGCTCCGCTCAACCTAGCCTGACAGAAGTGACCACTAGCCCAGCTTAGCAAGACCGACCTTACCTATTCTTACCTAACAAGGGGCCGCCCTCTCTTAGCCTGACCTAACGGAACATAACCTTATCTCCTCATTCCCTGTTACTTGGCCCACCTAACGGAACAACCTTACCTTTCATTCCCTGCCATTTAGCGCCACCTAACGCAACATACCTTACCTCCTCATTCCCTGCCGCCCCGGCTTACCCGCAAATTAGAAAACCGCAGGAGCGAGCGCTCCTGCGGTTCATCATCTTCGAGACGCTAGCGCGTTAGCAGATTGTATACAATCTGCGTTCCTTCCGCGCGCGTCATTTGCGCAAGCGGCGCGAACCGGTCGCTGCCGCGTCCTTGGACGAGGCCGGTTCTGGCGGCCGTATCGATGTAAGGGAGCGCCCACGCGCCGGCGTCGTCCCGGTCCGCGAAGGCGGAAGCTTCGCCGCCGTTCCGCAGCGCCGAACCGTTGCGGCGCTCGTACGCGCGCACGATGATCGCGGCCATCTCCTGCCGCGAAATAAGCGCGCCTGGCGCAAATTCGGCGTCGTTGCGGCCTTCGACGATGCCCGCCTCGTGCGCCGCGGCGACGAGCTTCGCATACCACGCGTCCGCGGGTACATCTTCGAAGCCTGCCGGTCCGGCGGCGCTCAATTCAAGGGCGCGGGCGATCAGCGCCGTAAACTCGGCGCGCGTCATCGCGCGGTTCGGCTCGAACATGCCGGCTTCCGCGCCTTCCACGAATTGCTTCGCGGCCATCTCCTTGAGCATGCGGTACGCCCAATGGGAAGACGGAACGTCCGGGAATTCCAAATGATATTCCAATACGCCGAAAGTGCCGAAATGCGCTACCGGGGCGATCAGGAAGCCGTCTCTTTGCTCCGCGCCCAAGTATTCCAACTCGCCGCTGGCGGAAATGTAGTACAGTCCGGCCAACGGTTTGTCGGCGTTCTTATCGTACGCGAGCGCAAGCGTGATCGGATAAGGGAATGTATCCAATCCCTTCTCGACACCGTCTTTCGTTATCATCGTCAGCTTCAGCTCGTACAAGCTACCTGCTGTCGTTACGTTCGCTTTCGTGCGGCGATCGACTTGGCTCAGCAGCGCTGCCGCGTTTTTCCCCGCAACAGGCTTCGCTTCGAAGACAATGCGCGCTTCTTTCGCATCGTCCCCCGCGACGAGAGCGCTCAACTCGCGCAGCAGCAATGAAGGAATCTGTGCTTGCATGCCCGGGAATTCCAATAGAAGCCGGTTCTCGCCCAGCACATCCGCCGCATCGGCGGGAAGCATCATTCTAGTCTTTCCTTCGGCCGCTGCAATGCGGACGATACCGTCCTTGCCGTTCTTCAACTCTTGCTCGGTGACGACCTGTGCTCCCGGATCCGCCGGAGTCAACTCTTTCTCCGGCTGTCCGCTGCTTCCAGAAACGGTCCCGCCGGATCCGCCTCCCGGCGAGCCGCCGCCGTTACCGCCGCCGTCACCGTCGCCCGGCGAACTTGTCCCCGCGATGCGAACTTGCCGGAAATATAAGGCGTTCTCGGCATGGACAGGCGAATTCGCCGATTCGCTGCCCGATTCCAGCGTTCCGATTTTCACGTACGCCGCATAGACGCCTTCCTTCGGCATCTTCACTTCGTCCCCGTTGCTGGGGCCGCCCAGTTTCAACTCATACTCCCGGGAGGGGGAGAGCGGCGTATCCGTTTCGATGACGATCGTATAATCGTTGATCGGGTACATATTCCGAATCGGAACGATGGCCGAATCGGAACCGCCAGCTTCTCGCTCTACAAGCTCCAAATCGTCCAAGGTCAGCTGCCCGATGCCGGCGTTCGTCCCTCCTTCCCGATGCGGGAACGCGACTTCAATGCCGTACACGTTATCCGAAACCGATGCCGCGGCGGTAAAGCCGACCAGCGCTTGCCCCGGCCGCATATATGTATCCGCGGTAACGGTATGGAAGTATTCCGCGCCTTGCATGCGGTATACGTCCAGCTTCACCGATTCGTTCGCATACTCGATACGGTAAGGACCCGGTTCGTCTCCGCGTACCCATTCCCGCTGCTGCTGTCCGCCGGACACCGTAATCTTCACGATATCCGACCCTACCGCAGCGCTGAAATCGAGCCCGGTGTAAGCATGGTTATCGTCGTCGTACAACGCCGGGCCAATCTGATAAGGGATATCCGTGACCGTTCCGTCCTGCGCTTCGGCGCGTACGTGCACGATCTCCGGATATTTCGTGTATAGCCGTCCTTCCAGCATGCCGGAAGCCGGGTCGTACTCCAAGCTGTAGCTTGCGTAAACGTCCGCCGTCGTGTCATGCGAATAATACGCTTCCAATTCGCTGATCGATGTGAAGCGGGCAGCGCCGCCGGCCTTGCCGATCATGCGAACGCCGTCTCCCCACGTATCGTCGAACCGGAACGTGAATTTCTGGTTTTTGGCGGTAAAATCGTAAGGATAATCCGGGCTTGTCTTCATACCCGAAACGTCTACCCATTCGAAATTTTGGCGAACTTGCACTTTCAAATCGCCGCTGAAATAGCCGCCGTCCAGGAACGTATTTCCTGCCGTATAAACAACTTTATTCAAGTGATACGGCCGGGACCATGTATAGCCCCAACTGCTGTACTCTTTCTTCTCCCCGTTCCAATCGTCGGTGCCCGCGATGATGCCGTCGTTCAACGCCCACGGGTTCCCTTGATGGAAGCTGGCGCCCGCAATCGGCGTTACGCTCTCGCCGGTCGCGGCCAAATTGTTCGTGTCGCTCTTCTCGTTCTCCGGCTTCAAGTCCGGATTATGAGGCGTGACATACAGCTGTCTTAAAGAAAAATTGTAGTTATTGACGGGTCCCTCGAAGGAGTTGGCGTTAAACCACATGCGTTTCCCGTCGGAGCTAATGTATTTGGACGGCATCACCGTCGCATAGCCCCCGTTTTTGCCGATTTTCCACGGCGATGTGTACGGTCCGAAATCTTTGGACAGGAATCGTTTCCAAGGACCCCAAGGCGTGGGTGATTCGTAGAACTCGAACGTGTATTCCGTCCACGAAAGATAGATATACCGGTCCAACGCCCGGTTGTACGTTACGCTTCCTTGAGAAATCGGCGTCATATCTTTAATGTCGTTGTTCGGGAAATTGAAAATAACATTGGAATAAATTCTTCTGTCGTCCTGCAGAACGGGCTGTTTCGCGGCGATGTCCCCGGGCGCGGACCAGGAAGGTTCCCCTCCGTCCAGGCCTCCCGTCCAAAACTGCCAATTGTTCAAATCTTGAACGTCGTCCGCAGCCGAAATTCGGGCCAAATACAATTTCGTCGGATCCGGCACCGTGTCCGCGAACGAATCGCGCCAGTTGCCGTCCATGCCATAGGCGTAGATATAGTCGTCCCATGTCGTATTCGGATCATTGTCTACTCCGTCCTGGCCCCAATCCAGAAAAAATATCGTCGTAAACGTATGATTCGAGAACATCGGTCCCGAAGTGTTCCATGTCCATGTCACGCCTTTGTCGTCCGATCTGAGAATGGTGGCGTTCGGCGCATCGTTGAATGTCGGGCCGTAAAATCTCGGGCCCGGACAGCGGTTCAAATCTTGAACGGCCAGCCACAATACGCCTCCCCGGGACGTCAGTCCGGTCGGTTTGCGGTTGTAAGCGGGGCTTCCGTCCATACATTTCTGACCGCTCCATACTTGTCCCATGTTGACGCTTACACGACTGCCCGACAAATTGCGGGAATCCGGGTGTCCGTCCGTAATTTTGTTAAAGACGATGTCGTGCCAGCCCTGATTGGTCCAGCCCCAGCCGTCGCCGTTGGCTAAATAGAGATTGCCGTCGTCCGACCAGGCCGAAGGCCACAGATCGCCGTCGCTCCTTGTATTGTAGGTGCTTCCCTCATCTACGAACGCGGTGGCGAAGAAGGTGCTTTCCTCCGGAACGACCGCATGGACCCGGTCCGCCCCGAACGACGCGGGAAGGAGCAGCAATGCGAGGCTGAAGGATAAAACCGCTTTCAAAGGATGCTTCATGCTTTCTATTCTCCTTTCTTGTTGGAATCATTCCCCAGTATAAATGGCTTCCAGCGATAGCGTAACGGGAAATAATTACGGCAGGGTGGATTATTTTTAGATTTTCGACGCGTTCTCGCAAAAACAATCTTTGAAAATAACGGGCATTGGCGGTATAATTTCTGTAATAATGTGCAATCGATGTCACAATGGTGGACCGAGCCATAATTGTAAGCGCTTAATGAACGGGAGAGGATCATGGGAACGATAAGAAGACGGATCAAAAGCGTGAAATTAAGAAGCAAGCTAATGATCGTTCTGGCGATATTTATTTTGGCCCCGCTCGTTTTTTCCGGAACGATTTTTTACCGCAGCTCAAGCAAATTCGCCGCCGAAAGGGTAGATCGGGAATCGGTGCAGGTGCTTACGCTCGTGAAAAATAACGTCGACCAAATGCTTGCCGATATCGAGAATAGGATGCTTGACATTTACGATAACCAAACGTTGATCGAACAGTTAAGCCGCGCAGCCGTCAAGAGCGACCATGCGGATATCGGGCGAAATGCGGAGGATCAGATCAACCGCTTTCTCCGTGATTCTCTCAGCGGCAAAGACGATATCGATTCCATCTATTTAATGGCCCCCAACGAAGAAATTTATTTTGCCGATATTAAGGGTCCGGGCCTGTTTAAACCCGTATTGGAGAAGCACAAGGATTGGCAGCGGAAAGTCGCGGATGAGGACGGCCGCATCGTTTGGCTGCCGACGTACGAAATATTGCCGAACAACTATTTCTCGAAGCCTACTTATTATTTTCCCGTCGGCATGCAGGTGAAGGATGTAACCGACGCGTTTCAGCGCATCGGCATCCTCATGATGAACGTGAAGATCGCGGCGCTCGACAATATCGTGGGCAATATCGATGTCAGCCCGAATGGGGTATTGCTCATTGCGGACCGGCAGGGCAACGTCATCTGGCACCGCAATTCGGAAGCGTATCGCATCCGGTTAAACCAAATTCCGTTCTACGAAGAGATGATATCGCAGCAGCGCCAGCTTCTTACCAGCGAGATCAACGGGGAGGAATACCGGATCGGCATGGTGCATTCCGAGTACAACGATTGGTACTATTTCTCGTTTATCCCGCAATCGGATATCGAAGAGCAATCGGGGTCGTTGAAGCGTTTCTTCATCGTCACCATGTTCGTCTTCGCCCTGTTGTTCGTCCTGCTCGCTTGGCTCATGACCCATTATGTCACGAAGCCGATCAGCCGGATGGCCGTCGCGATGAAGCGGATTCAGAAGGATAACTTCGAATTCCGAATGCAGGCCGACTCCGAGGACGAAATCGGGCTGCTGCAATCCTCGTTCAATATTATGAGCGCACGGATCAACGATCTCATTGAAGAAGTCAAAGTCATCTCCAAGCAGGAGAAGGATGCGGAAGTGAAAGCGCTCCAGGCGCAAATCAATCCGCATTTCGTATACAACACGCTCGATGCGATGAATTGGATCGCGATCGAGAGAGGGCAAATGGACATCAGCAATATGATCACTTCGCTCAGCGACATGATGAGGTATGCGATCCGTCCCGGAGGGCCGCTCGTTACGATCGAAGAGGAGCTGAAATGGGCGAAGAACTATGCCTATCTGCAAGAGATGCGTTTCGAGGAGCGGTTCGACGTCGAATTTCACGCGGATCCTTCGCTGTACGGCTATAAAGTGCCGCGAATGCTGCTGCAGCCATATCTGGAAAATTCCATATTGCACGGGATGGAGGATATGGAATCGGGAGGAAAAATCGAAATCGGCATGACGCTCGAAGCCAGCGGAGAGGCGATTCGAATTGTAATACGGGACAATGGGAGCGGAATTCCCGAGGAAAAGCTGCAGATGATCCGGGAGCGGATGGTGCATGGAATCGGCATTTATAATTTGAACGACAGGTTGAAGCTGGAGTACGGTCCCGAATTCGGGGTGCAGGTGCATTCGGTATACGGCCAAGGGACGACGATTACGATACTGATCCCGGCCATTCGATAGCGCCCGCATGCGTCAAGCTTCACATAAGAAGGGGGACGGGAACGATGTATAAAGTGCTGATCGTGGATGACGAGCCGAAAGTTCGCAATGGGCTAACGAAGCTCATACCGGCGATCGATCCGGAGTGGAGCGTGGTCGGACAGGCGAAGAACGGCTTGGAAGCGCTTGAGATGGTGAAACGAAATATGCCCGATCTGGTCATTACCGACATTCGCATGCCGAACATGAACGGATTGGATTTATTGAACGTTTTGAAGGAATATCCGCTGCATGTCGTCATACTGTCCGGTTACGGGTATTTCGAATATGCCAAGACGGCGATTCGTTTCGGCGCGTTCGATTATTTGTTGAAGCCGCTGAAGCCCGATGAAGTGAAAGACTTGCTGGGACGGCTCAAGACGGAAATACGGACGCCGCGTACGATGCCTTCGGCGATCACTTCGGATTTCCAGTACTCCAAGCTTTGGAAGGATTGGCTGCTTGGAGTGGAAGATGCCGAGGAATATATGGAAAGGCTGCGGGGCCGGCTTCCGGCGGACGCTTCGGCGTATCGCATCATCGCGGTGGAAATCGACGATTTCGAGGAACTGGTGACCGAAGACCAGTGGGGCGACCGCCAGCTCGTGTTGTTCGCGGTTCGCAACATCGCGTATGAAATTTTGAAAGGGCAGCCGGATCTCGCCTGCTTCTTCCTGTTCGCGGGGGGCTCGCATATTTATTTTCTGCTTGTCAACGAACCTTGTCCGCAGCATGTGTATGAGTCCATGATCTACGAAGTTCGGCGATGGGTGAAAATTTCCATCTCGGTCGGCATTAGCGGCGAGACGAAGCGGTTCGAGCAGCTGACGGCCGTGTTCGCGGGCGCCAAGGAAGCGCTGCTGAACAAATGGATTTACGGAAACGGCAAGGTGCACGACTATAACGATCTGTTCTTTAACGGCCAGCGGCAATCCGGCTACCCGAGCGATCTGGATACCGCGTTAATCGTCTCGATTCGCGAAGGACAGACCGGCAAAGCGGAAGAGCTTCTGAAGCAGTTTATCGAGAGCATCCTGAAGCAAAATGTGACGTATCAGGTGTTCCACAAATATTGTCTGCAATTGCTGTCCTCCGTCGTGCGGTTTATATACGAGAAGAAAATCGCGGGACTCGTCTTTCAGGACGCGATGAAGCCGTACGATCTGTTTCACGAAAACTTCTCCGCGGACGACTATATGAAGTTTATGACGAAGCTGATCGAAGCGAGCGTTTCCTCCGCGGAATGGAAAAAGCAGCAAAAACATAATCGTACGTTGGAAACCGCCGTCGGCTTCATCCATCAGCATTACATGAAAGATCTGTCTCTCGACGACGTGTCCGGCCATGTTCGTATGAGCGGCAGCTACTTCAGCTCGTTTTTCAAGCAAGAAATGGGCATGACGTTCGTCGAATACGTTACCCAATACCGGATGGACAAAGCCAAAGTTCTTATGATGGACCCGGATTTGAAGCTGTACAGCATTGCGCAAATGGTCGGCTACCAGGACGTCAAATATTTTTCCCGGCTGTTCAAAAAGACGGAAGGCGTCACGCCGGGAGAATACCGCCAATTTTTTTACCGGAAGGAAGAGGAAGATGAGAAATAGGGCCGTAAAACGGGCAGGGCTGGTGCTGCTGGCGCTTCTCGTTTCGCTTACCGTCACAGCTTGCCGGGACAAGCAAGCTTCCGATCGCGATACCGGGAGGAACGATACCGACATTTTGCTGCGCAATCCGGATGTACCCGGCATCCATCCCGACCGGATCGAATTGCGGCTGTTGTCATTTCACACGGGGCGCGAATTCGAATTTTGGCAATGGCTGGCCAAGCGGTACGCTGAAGAACATCCGAATGTCGACATCAAGGTCGATTTCATCTCCAGCGACACGTATTTCAGCGACAACCGTCTGATGGCTTCTTTCGCTTCCGGGCACGGTCCGGATATCTTCTTCGTGTCGCCGGGAACGATTCGCCGCTTCGAAGCGGCCGGCATACTGCAGCCGTTCACCCCCTATTTCACGCAGGAAATTAGAGACGATTTCTACGACTCGGCGCTGGAATCGGTGACGATCGACGGGGACATTTACGCTGTGCCGATCGAAACCGAACTGCTCGGGCTTTACTATAACCGGGACATGTTCGAGAACCGGGGGCTTCAGCCGCCGAAGACATGGCAGGAGATGAAGGATGCCGCTTCGGCGTTGAAATCCGATAAAGTGAGCGGCTTGACGCTGGAAACGTTCAAAAGCGTGTACCAAAGCTTCAACTGGCTTCCGTTCCTATGGCAAACGGGCTCGGACCTGGTGACGGAGGACGGGCGCAGCGCGGGGCTGAACGGTCCAGAGGCGGCGAAAATGTTCGCCTTTTTCCGCGGCATGATCGACGAGGGTCTGCTCAATTTGCATCCTTCGCGGCCGACGACCGATATCGGCATCCTTGCGAGCGGCGAGACCGCCATGCAGGTGAGCGGCACTTGGAACATCCGCATGCTGGAGACGATCTATGCCGACCGCAGCATCGGCGTCGTTCCGCTGCCCGCGCCGGAAGGCGGACAACATATGACGATCGCCGGCGGATGGAAAATCGGCGTCAATCATTACGGCAAAAATACGGAAGAAGCGATTAAATTCGTCATGTGGGCATTTGCCCAAAAACAGGATATCCCGCTCAAATGGGTGAGCGAGGTCAAGTTCGCCTATCCCCCGCGCAAGTCGGTCATGGAAGCCGGCGGAGAGCTGTACTTGAAAGGCTTGCGGAACGTATTCACACAGCAAATTTTCGGTACGGAACGGCAAGAGCCGCAATACCCGGCGGAAATCGGCAGCGTCTTCAACAATTCCTTGCAGCGGCTGCTGTATAACCGCGCCCAGCCGGAAGAACTGGTTGCCGAAATACGGACGGGCATCGACCGTTTTCTATCCGAAATCGAAAAATAATCCACCCCCCTAAATTATTTCCCGTTACTTGCATGGGTCCCCCGACTTTATACTGAAGTCGATCACAAACTGAAAGGGGACCCACCATCCAATGAATAAGAAAAGCTGGAAATTGATCGTGCCGATCGCTATGGCACTCCTCCTCATTTTTCAAGTCGGTTGCGGATCGAATAATGCGAATCAAACCGGCCAACCGGCCGAAACGTCCGGTACGGACGACGGAACGAACGCCGGTTCGGGTTCGAAAGAGAAAATCAAGCTGCAATTTTGGGATATGCATACGGAAGCCGAACAGAAGTTTTTCGAAGATTTGGTGAAGGAATACAACGAATCCCAAGATGCGGTGCAGATCGAGTATTCGACATACAACCAAGCCGACTATACCGCGACGAAACTTCCGATCGCCTTCTCCGGCGGCAACGGACCGGACATTTACATGATCAGCCCCGGGGACTTCATGAAATTCGCCAATTCGGGCTATCTGGCCGACCTGGCTCCTTATTTCCCGGAAGGCTCGCGGGAAGATTTCCTTCCTTCGGCGCTTGACGCCGTCACCGTTGACGGCAAAGTGCTGGCTCTCCCATACGAGATGGAGCTTCTCGGACTCTATTACAACGAAGACATGTTGAAGCAGGCAGGCGTGGAAGTGCCGAAGACATGGGACGAACTGCTCGAAGCGGCGCGCAAGCTGACGACGAACAAGGTAGCGGGTCTCGTGCTTCCGCCGGACAAGGGAGCATACTTCAACTTCAACTTCTACCCGTTCTTATGGCAAGCCGGCGGCGCGGTGCTGAGCGAAGACGGCAAATCGTCGGCGTTCAACTCGCCGGAAACGGCCAAAGCGCTCGACTTCTGGGGCACGTTCTTCAAAGAAGGATTGTCTCCGTCCAAGCTGCAATACGGACCGTGGGAAATCGACAATTTGGGCAAAGGCTCGGCAGCGATGCAAATTTGCGGCACTTGGGCCATTAGCAGAGCGGAAGAAGTATTCGGCGACGTGCCGATTAAGCTGGCTCCGCTTCCGATTCCGGAAGGCGGCAAGCCCGTAACGACGGCGGGCGGCTGGAAATTTGCCGTCAACGCGAAGAGCGCCAATATGGAAGAAGCGGCCAAGTTCGTCATGTGGGCTTTCGCTTCCGACACGAAACGTCCTTTGAAATGGGCGACGGAAACGAAATTCGCTTACCCTGCCCGTCAATCGGTTATCGAAGAAGGGAAAGAAATTTACAACAAAGGCATGCGCAAAACCTATACGGACGAAATCTATGAAACGGGCATTCCGGAGCCTGTCTACTCTCCGGCTGTCGTAGAAGCGATCGGGGACGCAATGACGAAAGTCATGTTCGGCGCTCTCTCGGGTGCGGACGCGGCGAAAGAAGCGGATGCCAAAATTAGCGAAGCGTTAAAGCAATAGGTATTTACGATTAGTCGGGGGCGCGGTCGGTTACGTCGTCCCCCGCATTCTTTTTTTGGAGGAGGGTATTCAGTGATTCCAAAGCGATTGCGTTCAAGAGCGGTACAGGAGCGGATCACGGCATACTGCTTTTTGCTGCCCGATCTCGTCGGACTTCTGATCTTTGTCTTTATTCCGATCATTTATGCCTTCTATGTCAGCTTGCATCAGTGGGATGCGTTGAATCCGATGAAGTTTATCGGTTTGGATAACTACGCGACCTTGTTCAAGGACAAGGATTGGTGGCATTCGGTCGGGAAAACGCTGCAGTTCAGCGTCATTTACGTCCCGTTGCTTTTCTGTCTCTCGTTAGGTTCGGCTTTGATGTTGAACGCTTTGCGGGGGAAGATCGTTTCGCCGGTCCGGACGATGTTCCTGCTGCCGTTCGCGATTACTTCCGTCATTTCCGCCATTATCGGGATGTACATGCTCGATCCGCGGAACGGGATCGTCAATGAATTGCTCGGCTTCGTCGGCATCGCCCCGCAGCAGTTTCTCGGGTCGACTTCGCAGGCGTTATACAGCATCGTTGCGATTCTGCTGTGGATCAATATCGGATATAACATGATCATTTTCCTGTCGGCGATCAAGGAAATACCGAAAGACTACTTCGAGGCGGCACGCATCGACGGGGCGAACCGCTGGGAAACGTTCCGGAGCATTACGTTCCCGCTGCTGAAGGAAACAAGCACGTTCATTCTCGTCGTGACGACGATCGGTTCCTTCCAGGTGTTCGACCAGATTATGGTCATGACCAAAGGGGGACCTGCCAGCAGCACGGAGGTCAGCGTCGTCTACATTTTCAAACAAGGCTTCCAATTGCTTAACATGGGATATTCTTCGGCGCTCGCCTTTGTGTTGTTTTTGATGATTTTCGTGTTATCCCTGATTCAATTGAAACTTTTCTCCTCGAAAGATTAGGTGGTGGACTGGATGAGAACTTCAGAGCGGACGGTATTATCCGTTCTAGCCGTCATTTGCGGCTTACTGTTAACATTCCCGATCTATACGCTGGTGATCAGCTCGCTGCGTTCGGAGGCCAATGTGCTTGACGTCGCGTTTCTGCCGACGGAGTTCGTCTTGGGAAATTTCGCGGAAGCGATCCATTCCACCAAGCTGCTGCGCTCGATCGGCAATTCGCTCATCGTCAGCGTGACCGTAACGGTGGTGGCGATGCTGTTCCATGCGATGACCGGATATGCGCTGGCCAGACTGCGTTTCCCCGGGCGGAAATTCATCTTCGCCTGGATGCTGAGCACGCTGATGGTGCCGTTCGCGGTCATTACGATTCCGCTGTATCTGATCGCCAAAAGCTTCGGGATGCTGGATTCCTATTCGGGATTAATCATTCCTTCCATTTTCAACGCCTATGGCATCTTTTTATTCCGCCAGTTTTATCGCGACTTCCCGAAAGAGCTGGAGGAAGCTTCTTATATGGAAGGTTTGTCGATTGCGGGCACCTTTTTCCGCATTGCGCTGCCTTTATCCGTGCCGATCATCGTACCGCTGACGATCGGATTTTTCCTGGCGAACTGGAACTCGTATTTGTGGCCGTTGATCATTACGCAAAACGAGAATTTGTGGGTGGTGCAGCAGCAATTAGCCAATCTGGTCGGGGGCGGGTATTACACGCCTTGGAACGTCGTTCTGGCCGCGGCCGTCATTGCGGCGATCCCGACGTTTCTACTCTTCTTCGTCGCCCAACGCTACTTGGTTGAGGGCATCAAGACGACGGGAATCAAATAAATCGTTACGTTTCAACAGGAAAGGAGCATCGACGCGATGATTCATAAATGGGTGCAAGAGTCGTTGGAGAATGAGGCCAACGCGCTTTACCAAACGAGCAAGCAGGTTGGAGAGGAATATGTGAAAGCCGTGAAAATGCTGGAGGCCTGCACGGGCAAAGTGGTGGTGACCGGGATCGGCAAATCGGGACATATCGGGAAAAAGATCGCCGCTTCGCTGTCCAGTACGGGTACGCCTGCTTTCTTCGTCCATTCCGCCGAGGCGGTGCATGGCGACAGCGGCATGATCGAGCGCAAAGACGTCGTCATCTTGTTGTCCAATAGCGGCGAGACGGCGGAGGTGCTGAACGTGCTCGGCATTATTCAGAAAATCGGGTCGAAGTGCATCGCGATTACGAAAAATGCGGACTCGACGCTTGGCCGGCATTGCGACGCGGTGTTGTCGTACAACTACGAACGCGAAGCCGATCATCTCGGGTTGGCGCCGACGACGAGCGCGCTGCTCCAGCTTGCCGTAGGGGACGCGCTGGCGGTTACGCTGTGCAAGGTGAAGGGATTTACGAAAGAAAGCTTTCATTTATACCATCCGGGCGGCAGCCTGGGAGCGAAGCTCTCCGCGGAGAGCGATCGGTAGTCAACACAGAATGGGACAGTAAGGGGGAGAAGCCCTTGAGCATTATGGTTATCGGCAGTTTTATGATGGATTTGGTCATTGGCACGAATCGCGCTCCGGAAGGAGGCGAGACGATTATCGGCAACAGCTTCGGCAAATTTCCCGGAGGCAAAGGGGCGAACCAGGCGGTCGCGGCGGCGCGGCTTGGGGCCGACGTCCTGATGGCGGGCAAGCTCGGAGACGATTTCTTCGGCGACGAGATGCGCTCGGTGCTGCGGCAGGAAGGGATTGACGTCGGCAATATATTGACGGACAAACATACGCCGACCGGCGTCGGCACGATCGTGCTGGAATCGAGCGGGCAGAACCGGATTATTGTCGTTCCTGGCGCCAATATGGAATATACGCCGCAAGAGGCGAAACAGTTGGAGCCTCTGATTCGCAGTTCGCAAATGCTCGTTATGCAGCTCGAAATGGATGTCGCCGTCATCGAACAGGCGGCGGAACTCGCCTACGGATGCGGTGTGCCGGTCATTTTGAATCCGGCTCCGGCAAGAGAACTGGATGCGACTCTGTTGCGCAAAATTACGTATTTGACGCCGAACGAAAGCGAGCTAAGCTTGCTGACAGGCGTTTCCGCCGATACGTTGGACGGCGTTCGCCGCGGCGCTCGGATATTGCTTGATCAAGGCGTCCGCAATGTTATCGTTACGCTCGCGGAACGAGGCGCGTTGATCGCGAACGAGCAAGAATTTACGCTGGTTGAAGGTTATCCCGTCGAGCCGGTCGATACGGTGGCGGCGGGCGATTCGTTTAACGGCGCGCTGGCCGTCCGTCTGCTGGCAGGCGATTCGCTGCCGGAAGCGGTTCGTTTCGCCAATGCCGTCGGCGCGCTTACGGTGACGAAACGCGGCGCGATCCCATCGCTGCCGCGGCTCGGAGAAGTATTGTCTTTTATGGAAGGAAGGGGTACAAGATGATGATAGAGCACAATATAGCAAGCCTTTCCCAGGCGCGTAACGGGAAGAGCAAGAGGGTATCGAGCTACGACCGTAGCGGAGGCAATAAAGATTATTATTCCGTCCGGCCGGGAGACGTTACGGAAATTTGCGACATTTCCGGCGCGGGCTGCATTAAACATATTTGGATGACGATGGCGACGGACGCTCCCGTGGAGGAGATCTTGCTGCCGCGGAAAATCGTGCTCCGCATGTATTGGGACGGGGAAACGGATCCGAGCGTAGAGGCGCCGATCGGCGATTTCTTCGGGCTGGGACACGGAATAACGAAGAACTACACTTCGGCTTGCCTTATGATGAGTCCGGAGGACGGCAAGTCGTTCGTCAGCTACTTCCCGATGCCGTTCGCTTCCCGCGCCAGAATTGAAATCGAGAGCGAAGCCGATCAGCCGATCAAGTTTTATTTCTACGTCGATTATGAAGAATACGATTCGCTGCCGGACGATCAGCTTCGTTTCCATGCGAAATGGAACCGGGAATGCCCGACGCAAGGCATCGACGATTGCGGCGTCGACAACGCGTTCTTCGAATTCGGGGGCAAGAACACGACCGGAGAGGGCAACTATGTCATTCTGGACGCCGTCGGCAAAGGACATTATGTCGGCTGCAATTTGAACATCCATAATTTGCGTTCTACCCGGGAATGGAACTGGTACGGGGAAGGCGACGACATGATTTTCATCGACGGAGAGCCTTGGCCTCCATCGCTGCATGGAACCGGGACGGAAGACTACTTCAATACGGCTTGGTGCCCGCAGCAGGAAGTTTGCACGCCTTACCACGGCATCATCCTCGGCGGAGGGCCGAACTGGAGCGGGAAAATATCGGTATACCGCTATCATATCCAAGATCCGATCATGTTCGACAAGAGCATTAAGGTGACGATCGAGCACGGACATAATAACCATCGCAGCGACGATCTGTCCTCCACCGCATATTGGTACCAATCGGAGCCGCATATGAAATTCGCGCCGCTGCCGAAGGTGAAGGATCGTTTGCCGCTGCCGGACATTTTGCCGTTCGACGAAGAGTCGAACCGGAAGCAGTTCGAGCATCGCAATCCTTAACGAGATGCGGAACGGACGGAGAAGACAATTTCTTCGTCCGTTTCTTTTTGTTTGAGCGCATTTGTTTGCACAATTTCATTGATTCGATGTGGAATATCATCTAAAATTATGTTAGATAATTACAGAAATGAAGAATCGGAGGGAGACGGGCGTGGCAACCATCTATCATATCGCGGAAAGATTGGGAATATCCCCGTCTACGGTTTCCCGGGCATTGTCGGGCCGCGGATATTGCAAAGAGAATACGAGGGAGCAAGTTCTGCGGATGGCGAAGGAGTTGAATTACGCCCCCGATCATGCGGCCAAAATGCTGAAGACGAGAGTCACCAAAAAAATATTATTCGCCGTTCCCGACATATGCAATCCTTTCTATTTCGATATGATCCACGGCATTAACAGCGTCATCGAGGAATACGGCTATCTTCTCATTTTGCTGCATACCAAAAACGAACTGGACGAAGAACTGCGAGCGATCCAGACGCTGCGCGAGAAATATGCGGACGGCATGATTATGGTATCGTTTGATTTTAACGATCGCAATATCGATGCGATCAACGGACTTGGCGCCCCCGTGGTGCTTACCAACCGGTACGAGTCGCAAGGCGGGAACGACCGGTTTCACTATGTGTATGTAGATACGTATGTGGGCATTCGGCAAATCGTCCGGCATTTCATCGGGCAAGGGATGGAACGAATCGCCTACGTCGGCGGCAGCTTGCAGGAGCAAACGGGCGGCGAGCGCTACCGCGGATACAGCGATGCCATGGAAGAGGCGGGGCTTCGCGTCCATCCGGAGTATGTGCTAGAGGCCGATTATACCGAGCACGGGGGCTATTTGGCCGGACAGCGCCTTCTTCAAAGCGCTCTCTTGCCGCAGGCGGTGGCGCTCGCCAACGATTTGATGGCCTTCGGCTTCATGAAGGCTTGCGAGGAGCGGGGCGTCGTTGTGCCTGACGATATCGCCGTCGCGGGCATGGACAATCTCGATATTGGCGCGCGGGTGCATCCGAAGCTCACTTCGGTCGATTTGCAAGTAAGGGAGATCGGGAGGCATGCCGCCCGCATCTTGATGCAGCTGCTGCACGACGAGCAGACGGATATTCGGAACGTCCGGCTCGTTCCGCAGCTTATCGTACGGGAGTCCAGCCTGCGGAAGTAAGGATAGGGAGTTCGGCGGGGAAGGTCGGTTGCCTTGCGACATGGTCTCCTTATTCTGCCGTCTGTCGATATACCGTTTGCTCAGGGCAGAGGAATTGCCCTCGTATGTCAGTGGCGATGCCGGAAGTAAGCTTCTTGCTGGGAAGAGGTCGGGTGCTTGTCGATGACAGCAGCCGCCTTATAGCTGAACGAGAGGGATATCGACAGAAGGGGTGGAGAGGAACCCTACGCAGATAGGCCGGCAACTGCAACCTGAATCGATCGCCTCCTTATATCCGAAAAAGCCCGGGATGTCCCCCAATGTCATTAAGATAAGCCCAAATATAAAATTTGGAGCAACAAATGAAAAGACAAACGGCATGGGGAGAAGTCCTGTGCCGTTTGTTTTTGACGGAAATAGAAATAAAAGCGCACAGC
>NZ_JAHLPR010000068.1 GCF_018918005.1 Paenibacillus sp. MSJ-34
GTCCATGTTCATCAAAGAAGATTCGTTTTAGCACGTTCGTCTCCATATCCTAACCTTACCAAAAACAAAAACGAGGCGGAAGCCCTGCCCACCCCAAAATTTTATAAATTCTATAATGTTAAGCAAAACCGTCAGGATATGGGTCCTGACGGCCTTCGTTTCTCATGCTTCATGGGAGTATCGAGCCCCCCGTTAGGTAACTGCAATGATCCATTTATATTGGCCTATTCGGGTGACGCGGCAAAAGCGTACAAATAAGCCCTCCGACGAACGGATAACGGAAGCCATGTCCGCCTAAACAGCGAATAAGCGATTTTGACGCAAAATAACGGCCGTACGGTCCGGATAGCGATTTCTCGATGCAACGACAGTCCGATTAATTGCCGCTCCAATCGTGTACGGCGCTGCCTTCGAGGAATTTCTCGCAGTCCAGCGCGGCCATGCAGCCCGAACCCGCAGCCGTGATCGCCTGGCGGTATTTCATGTCCTGCACGTCGCCGCATGCGAAGACGCCCGGCACATTCGTTTCCGTCGTTCCCGGTTTGACGATGATGTAGCCGTGCTGATCGGTATCGATTTGTCCATCCAGGAACTTCGTGTTCGGCGTATGGCCGATGGCGACGAACAAACCGTCCGTTTCCAGCAATTCTTCTTCGCCGGTTTCGTTGTTCTTCACTTTCAGGCCGGTTACCCGATTCTCGTCGGCAACAACCTCAAGCGGAGTGCGATTGAGCGACCACGTAATCTTCTCGTTCGCACGCGCGCGCTCCTGCATAATTTTCGAAGCCCGCAGCTCATCGCGCCGATGTACCAGCGTCACTTCGGTCGCGAAACGCGTCAAGAAATTCGCTTCCTCCATCGCGGAGTCTCCGCCGCCGACGACGATAATTTTTTTCCCGCGGAAAAAGAATCCGTCGCAAGTCGCGCAGGTGCTCACCCCGCGCCCGACATTCGTTTTCTCGCCGGGGATGCCGAGATATTTGGCCGAAGCGCCGGTGGAAATTATAAGCGTCTCCGCTTCGAGCTCCCCTAACCCTTCAACGGTCAGCTTGAACGGCCGTTTCGACAGATCGACGCTATTGACCCAGCCCGTTTTGAATTCGGCGCCGAAACGTTCGGCTTGCTTCCGCATATTATCCATCAATTCGGGACCCATAATTCCTTCCGGAAAGCCAGGGAAGTTCTCCACGTCCGTTGTCGTCGTAAGCTGTCCGCCCGGCTCCGGTCCTTCGATAACCAGAGGCTTCAAGTTGGCGCGGGCCAAATAGATAGCCGCCGTTAAGCCGGCCGGTCCCGTCCCGATTACGATCGTTTTGTGCATAGTATGATGTCCTCCCTTGCGTCAATGACTATATTTAGAGGTTGTTACAAAAAAACTAGAATTTTTCCGTAAACGATGGAAAGATCGTCTCCATTTTCCGCTTAATGCCGCAAACTTCATCGATCCATTTCACATATTTGCCAACTGTGGAGACGGAAGTTCCGTACCGCTCCGCCACTTCCTGATAAGAGATGGAACGCCGGTGCATTTTGGCCGTCAAATATTCGAGCGCCGCCGCCCAGCCCTCCGCTTTATGAATCTTGGGCACGCTCGGATAAACCCGTGTCAGAAATTCCACCCACAGCGTCTGCAAATCATGCTGCTGCAGCATATCGTACCGTTTGCCCATCGTCTGCAAAGCTTTATCCAATACCGCCTGCCAACCGTCTTCCCAATCTGGAAGGCGGGTCGAAACCATCATGCCGTTCACCGTGGCCGCGACGTTGTCCAATACCGCCGGCAAAGGTTCGTCGACTCCCATCGAGCGCAGCACGAAGATCGCGACTTGCTTCAAATATTCGCTTTCGTCCGGCTCCAGCAGAAACGCTCGCAGCGCCTCTTCCACCTCATGGTCGGCGATCATGCCGAGCGCTTGAATGACCTGAAGCTTCGTCTGCTGATCTCCGTGCCTAAGCGCCCAGAAGAACGAAGAGCGAACCAGCGGATCGCGTTTCAAATGCTCGGGCAATCCGTCGCCTGATTTCTCCCACAGCCGGAATTGTTCCTCGAACGGCAAATGATAATGATAGCTGAACATCGATTTCCGTTTTTTCGTTTGTTTCTTGCCTTTCGCCGATTTCAATTGCCGGAGCTGATCCAGGTAAAAGCGCGGAATTTCCGAGCCGGGATCGAGCTTCTCGGCATGGCTCCACAAGCGGTAAGCCTCTTGGAACCGGCCGATATTGCATGCCGCCACCGCCGTATAATGGTACAAGCAAGGATCGTAATTGATTTCCGTATCTTTCAGAAGGCGGCGGAACAAGTAGTACGCATTCTCATGCTCGCCCAAAATCCCCATCGTCGTCGCCAGCTTGAAAGCATGCTCTTGATGAAACGGGTACGTCTTTTTTAATTGTTCCACAAGGGACTGCAATTCACTCTTCTTGCCTTCATGCTGGTAAAAAATCGCCAGATTGCATAAGGCGTGCAAGTTCCCCGGATCCAGTTCCAGCACTTCGTTGATCACGTCCATCGACTTATCGAATAAGCCCATGTAGTAATAAGCCAATCCCAGGTTGTTGCGTGCGGCCATAAAATCGGGCTGATCCTTGACCAACCGCTCGAGCAATTTGACCGCCTCGGAGAAACGCCCCTCTTCCAGCATCATCCGGGCTTGATCGTGTTCGTACAGCCCTTCGCGCGCACGAATGTTGCATAGGCGCGGCGGACGGTTCAACTCAAAGTGGAGGAGATCCATCATCTCCTCGGCTTCGATTAAGTATTGGCCGCTCTCGTCCTCTTCCAAATATTGAATGAGCGCTTCTTCCGCATCCTCGAACTGCTCCATATTGGCATAATTGTTCGCCATGTAGAAATAGCACTCCGTAAGGGTCGGATCGATCTGCTCCAGAACTAACCGCAGTATCCGGTTCGATTCTTCGTAATTGCCCATCTCGGACAAAATGCCCGCCATATTGCAGTGGTTGACGGGATTGTCCGGTTCATATTCGACGGCCCTGCTAAAATATTTCAATGCCTTGTCGTAATGATATCGATCCAGCGAACGGACTGCTCGCTCAAAGAAAAATGTCGCATCTAAATGTATCGGTATGATCTTGCTTCGCTGACGATCAGCCCGCAGCTTCTTCTCTTTCATCGCCAAGGCACCTCCTACGGTTTCAAGTAAAAATTCAAATCAACACAATTATAGCATAGAAATGGGAGTATATATAAACCCTATTTCAAGAAAATAGAAGGTTTGCCGCCTATACGCCGGCATCCCGGAACAGCGTGCTGATCGAGCCGCCGTTGGTAATAATGCGCGTCGCTTCCGCCAGCATCGGCGCGACCGAAATAATCTTGAAACGATCCGGCTTATTGTCCGGCAGCGTAACCGAATCCGTTACGACAACCTCTTTAATGTTTGGGTGATCCAAGCGTTCGATCGCCGAGCCGGAGAAGATGGGATGCGTCGCGCAGACGTATACGTCTTTGGCCCCCCGCTCCTTCAATCCTTCGACGACATTGACGATCGTCGATCCCGTATCGATCAAATCTTCGATAATAATCGGCGTCCGTCCTTCCACGTCCCCGATGACGTGCGTAATAACCGATTCATTGTGCGCGGGACGTTTCTTGATCATAATCGCAAAAGGGGAATCCAGTTGATTCGCCAGCTTCTCCGCGGTTGACGCCCTGCCCGCGTCGGGAGATACGATTACGGGGTTGTCGATCCGTTTCGTCTTCAAATATTCGCTAATCAGATCGAGCGCCGTCAGATGGTCGACAGGGATATTGAAAAATCCTTGAATCGCCGGCGCGTGCAAATCGATGGTCAATACGCGGTGCACGCCGACCGTCGTCAGCACATCCGCCACCATCTTCGCCGAAATCGGCTCGCGCGGCGCCGCCTTCCGTTCCTGGCGAGCATAACCGTAATACGGCATAATGACATTGATCGTGCGCGCCGAAGCCCGCTTGGCCGCATCGACCATCACCAGCAATTCGACAAAATGTTCATTGATCGGATGCGAGAACGATTGTACGATGAATACGTCGCAATTGCGAATCGTTTCTTCATAATGAACGTAAATTTCTCCGCTTTTAAATCTTGATAATTTAACATTTCCCTGTTTGATCCCGAGCACGTTGCATATTTTCGCCGTCAACTTCGGATTGGACGAGCCGGAAAACAGTCGTAACTTGTCGCTTGGCATGATACCCTCCCAAACATAATAAGAGACTATATGATTGCATGTGAAAGCGTGCGATATGTCGAAAGACCGCACATTATGACTTTATCCTCATTATACATTAGGAGGACTTTATATTTCAAAAGAAACCATCCGGCGTTGCCGCCGTTCGAATGTGGCCAGTTCCCTGAATCCGATCTCGTACAGCAGCGCGCGCGCCTCGTCCAAATATTGCGAGAGACGCTCCGGTTGATGAGCGTCTGACCCGATCGTCAGCGGAATGCCTTGCTGCAAGCAATATTCCAGCATCGGACGGCTCGGGAACATCTCGGCGCACGGCATCCGGAGGCCTGATGCGTTCAATTCGATCGCAAGCCCATTCTCTTTCACGGCATCGAGCGCCGCCTTTTCGAGCAGCTTTACTTCCGCTTCCCGGCTTGCGTCCGGGCCGTATCCGAATCGCTTGATCACGTCGATATGCCCGATATAATCGTACAATCCGGTACGGGCGGCCTTCTGTACGGCATCGTAATATTGCGCGTACACTTCGAACGGATCCCTGCCTTCCCATTGCGCGGTTTGCCGGAAATCCGTCACATCCCAATGCCCCAAGAAATGTACCGATCCAATGACGTAATCCCAAGGGTACGCTTCGACAATCCGGGAAATTTCTTCTTCGTATCCTTCGATATAATCGCCTTCCAGACCGACGCGGACGTCGATTTGGCCTTGATACTTCTCTTTCAACTGCAAGCATTCTTCCACATAACGCGGCAATTCGTCCATCGGCATCGCCATTTCCGGCAAATATTGCGCCGGATCGACATGAATGAGCGGCATATGATCGGAAAGGCCGATCTGCTGCAGCCCGATTTCAATTCCGCGTAGTACGTATTCTTCAAGCGTTCCTACGGCATGCCCGCAACGGGCATGGTGGGTATGGTAATCGATCCGCATAAGTTTCGGCCTCTCTTTATTCGGTTTTATTCGGTTGATCCGTTCGATAGTGGCGTCGTTCCAGTTCTTGCAGCACATCGTCGAGCGGAAGCTTTCTTTCTCTCAGCAATACCATCAGATGATAGATCAGGTCCCCGGCTTCGCAGCGCAGTTCGTCGTTGTCGCGATTTTTGGCCGCGATAATCACCTCCGCCGATTCCTCGCCGACCTTTTTCAAAATTTTATCCAAACCTTTTTGGAATAAATACGTCGTATAGGCCCCTTCCGGCCGTTCGGCGTCTCTTTCGGCGATCGTCGCTTCCAGCTTGGACAATACGGCGAAACGGTCCGTCTGGCTCTGAACCGCAGAATCGTTTGCAGCCGCCTCTCCTTTTAACTCCACCGGATTGAAGAAGCAACTGTACTTGCCTGTGTGGCAAGCCGGTCCTTGCTGCGCGACCCGTACCAGCAGCGTGTCTCCGTCGCAATCGTAATGCATTGACACGATGCGCTGCGTATGGCCCGACGTTTCGCCCTTATGCCATAATTGCTCGCGGGAGCGGCTCCAAAACCATGTTTCGCCCGTCTCTACCGAACGCCGCAGCGATTCCCGGTTCATATAGGCGAGCATCAGCACTTCTTTGCTTAGCGCGTCCTGCACGACAGCCGGCACCAATCCCGCTTCGCTCCAGCGGATTTGCTCTTCCAGAGCGGCTTGATTCTCGCTTGTCATCTTACTTCCACCCCTTTGCTTCTTAAATCCTGTTTCACTTCTTCAATCGTCATTTCTTTATAATGGAAAATGGTAGCCGCCAATCCCGCATCGGCGAGCCCTTCCGTAAATACGTCGTAAAAATGCTCTTTCCGGCCCGCTCCTCCGGATGCGATGACCGGAATGCCGACCGTTTGCGATACCGCCCTCGTAAGCGCAATATCGAAACCGTCTTTCGTGCCGTCCGCATCCATGCTCGTCAGCAAAATTTCGCCAGCGCCCAGCTTCTCCGCTTGTTTCACCCAATCCAGCGCTTTGATGCCGCTCGGCGTACGCCCGCCGTGCGTATAGACTTCCCATTCGCCCCACGCTTCGTTGAACTTGGCGTCTACCGCCACGACGATACATTGGGAACCGAATTTGCTCGCGCCGTCCGAGATTAACTGCGGATTTTTGACCGCCGCGGTGTTGATGCCGATTTTATCGGCGCCGGCGCGCAACAGCCGCTTCATGTCGTCCACATGGGAAATGCCGCCGCCGACCGTGAACGGGATCGCGATTTCGCCCGCCGTCTTCTTCACGACTTCGATCATCGTGGCGCGGCCTTCGACGGAGGCGGAAATGTCGAGAAACACTAGTTCGTCCGCCCCTTCGCGGTTATACAGCGCAGCCAGTTCCACCGGGTCGCCGGCATCGCGCAAGTTTACAAAATTGACGCCCTTGACGACACGCCCGTCTTTCACGTCCAAACATGGAATAATCCGTTTCGCCAACATTCCTGACACTCTCCTCTTCCGTGCGTTATTCCGAGGCGCTGCATCGGCAAACGCCGCTGTCGGGCAGGCCGGCCCTTGCGGGCCCGACAGCTGTGCCGGCCGTTACGATCGCACGTTGCCCTGGATGCGCCGACCGCAACTTCCTGCACCGACCGCTTCTATCCCTGCCTTATTCTTCTTAGCCGATTTCCCGAATCGCTTGGGCCAAATCGATGCTGCCCGTGTACAAAGCCTTGCCGACGATCGCGCCGCCGACGCCTTCCGCGCTATGCGCGGCAAGCCGCGTCAAATCTTCCATGCGGCTAACTCCGCCCGACGCGATGACCGTTCTTCCCGACACTTGCGCCAAGTTTAGAATCGCTTCCACGTTCGGGCCGCCCATCATGCCGTCGCGGGAAATATCGGTAAAAATAAACGTCTGCGCTCCTTTGGCCGCTAATTCCACAGCCAAATCCTCCGCCTTCACTTCCGACGTCGTCAGCCAGCCGCGCGTCGCGACAAGGCCGTTCCGCGCATCGATGCCGATGGCGACGCGTTCGCCGAACCGCTCCAGCACCTTCTCCACAAAAGCGCGGTCTTCAATCGCCGCCGTGCCGAGAATGACGCGGGATACGCCGAGCGATACGAGCCTGTCGACATCGTCGAAGGTACGCAAGCCGCCCCCAACCTGCACCGGCACGTTGACGCTGCGCGCGATGTCGCCGATCAGGGCGTCGTTGACCGGATGGCCCGCTTTCGCCCCGTCGAGATCGACGAGATGAATCCACGCTCCGCCTTTCGCTTCCCATTCTTTCGCTGCCTCGACGGGGTTGTCGTTATATACCGTCTCTTGATTATAGTCGCCTTGAACCAATCGAACGCATTTCCCCCCGCGAATATCGATCGCGGGATAAATTGTAAAGGATGACATAAACGTTTCCCCTAACATTTGATTTTTATTGCATCGCTGCGGCGCGCAGGGCGCCGAGCCGGAGACGACGAGTGCGGGCTTGCATCGCGTTTGCGCAGTTGCCCGCTCAATCGCGGCGCGCTTGCACGGCGATCGTGCAAACCGCACCTTCGCGCCCCGGTTTCTTTGTACGTCGTTCGGCGCGATATACCTGTCGCTCAGTGCGTATGCTTCCGTCCGGTGACGGCGCTCGTCGCGCCTTCTTAGCTCTCCCTCTGCCTAGAGCAAATGCAAAAATCAGGCTGTTGATAAACCCCGTTTTCCGCAAAGAGGGAGGAACAAAAACCCAGAAATGACGCGATTCCCCATTCGTAGTTTTTGTCCAAAAGCACTTTTTCAAGAGCCTGAAAAATACAGTTAATCCGCTCATTCCGCACTTTCCCCGCACCGGCGTTGCATTCACTTTTTTCAACATTGCAGGATCGCGGATACAGGAGACGCTAATTGTGACAAAAGGCCCAATTTGGGACAGTTTGCGGACATACGATCCTTTATTCGCGGTAAAAGCGTAAAAATAAGCCCTTCAACGAAGGAATAACGGAACCAGTGTCCGCCTAAACAGCGAATAAGGGGTTTTGACGCGAAATAACGGCCCTGCGGTCCGGATACCAATTTCCCGATGCAACGCTAGTGCTTTTCTTGGCAATTTACCTGCAAAAATCAGGCTGTCGATAAACCCCGTTTTCCGCAAAGAGGGAGGTACTAAACCCAGTACTGACGCGATTTTCCATTCATAGTTTTTGTCCAAAAGCACTTTTCAACAGCCTGAAAAATGCAGTTATTTGATCAATAACCGTTGTTCAGGAAAGTACCGGCTAAATATCCGCACTTTGAGTCAATTTCAAAATACCGCTTGGAGCCGACGACCCATCGTGTGCGCTAACGAAACGTATATACGCTAATCGCCTGTAAATCACCTTGTTGCTCGTTGTAACGAAACTGAAACACGCTATTGAAGGGAAAAAGGCGACAAAACCGCCGATTTCCTAAGAATAACGATACGTACTTTCGTTAAATTGGGAATGTCTTCATTTCGAGCCCAATAAGGATTGCCAGTTTCGTTAGCGACAACAAGGAGCGTAGGTCCGCGCGGATCGCTCTCGAAATAGAGGGAGGCCATGCCCTTCTATATAATGGATGCGCGTTGTACGAAATTTCGTATAAAAACAAAGCCGTAGTACCCAAAAAACGGAATCTTGTACGATTTTTCATACAAAATCTATGATTGCCCTGAAAAGACCGCCTTTTGTACGAAAAATCATACAAATCCGCAAAAAATCAGTTACATCATCGGTGGCGAGTAATGAAATTGACTCCTTTTGCAATGATCTCCTCCCATACCGCGAAGCTCGGGCATAATAGCTGTATTTTTGCAGTTATTGGCAACCGGCCGGCGTGACCTTGCCGGCATGCGCCGGCTCGCTTCCCGACCGGCCTAGTAGTTGCCGCTTGGGCTTGCTTGCCGAGCCAGTTCCAGGAAATTCCCGAGCAGGCGCATGCCGAGCTCCCCGCTCTTCTCGGGATGGAACTGCATGCCGTACACATTGCCGCGCCCGACGATCGCCGTGACCTGGCCGTTGTACTCGGTCGTGGCCAGCAGATCGTCCTCGCGCTCGGGCAAAGCATGGTAGGAGTGGACAAAGTATACATGTCCCTCCTCCAAGCCCGCCAGCAGCGGGTTGTCCGCCTGATGCCAACGCAGGCGGTTCCAACCCATATGCGGCACCTTGTACGTGCCGCCGGCAAAGCGCACCACGCGGCCCGGCAGAATGCCGAGCCCCGCGTGCTCGCCATGCTCTTCGCTGCGCGCGAAGAGCAGCTGCATGCCTAGGCAAATGCCAAGCAACGGCTTGCCATTTGCCGCGGCCTCCCGCACCACCGGCGCAAGCCCGGTGGCGCGCAGGTTGGCCATGGCGTCGCCGAAGGCGCCGACGCCGGGCAGCACGACGGCGTCCGCCGCCAGGATGGCGGCCGGGTCGCCGGTGACGAGCGCCTCGAATCCGAGGCGCTCTACGGCTTTGCTCACGCTGTGCAAGTTGCCCATGCCGTAGTCTACAATTGCGACCGCCACGCTACAGCACTCCTTTCGTCGAAGGAACCCCCTGCACGCGCGGATCGATGCTCGTCGCTTCGTCGAGCGCGCGGCCCAACGCCTTGAACACCGCTTCGATCATATGATGCGTGTTATGGCCGTAGTGGACGATGACGTGCAGCGTCATCCGCGCTTCCAGCGCCAGCTTCCATAGAAACTCGTGCACGAGTTCGGTCGAGAAGCTGCCTACTTGCGCGGACGGATATTGCGCCCGATATTCGAAATGCGGACGATTGCTCATATCGATGACGACCTGCGCGAGCGCTTCGTCCATCGGTACGAAAACGGATGCGTACCGCTTGATCCCTTTTTTGTCGCCGAGCGCCTTCTGAATGGTCTGCCCGAGACAAATTCCGATATCCTCTACCGTATGATGATCGTCGATATCGACATCGCCGCGCGCCGCGACTTGCAAATCGAATTGGCCGTGCTTGGCGAATAAATCCAGCATATGGTTCATAAACGGCACGTCCGTCTCGATCTCGACTACGCCCGTGCCGTCGACGGCAAACGACAGCTCGATGTCCGTTTCGTTCGTTTTCCGCGCGACGCTCGCGCGGCGAACGTCCCCATTTTGCGCCTGCGCAATGGCATCCTTATTGTTTTCCGACATGTGGGTTCCCTTCCTTCTCCAGGCGAATTTGTATTGCTCTTGCGTGTGCTTCCAGCCCTTCGTGCCGCGCCAGTTCCATAATCGTTCCGGCGCTCTCCATAAGTGCCTCTTTGCTATAATAAATCAAACTCGATTTTTTAATAAAATCGTCCACGTCAACCGGCGATGAGAAGCGCGCCGTACCGTTGGTCGGAATAATATGGTTCGGTCCCGCGTAGTAATCGCCGACCGGCTCGGAACTGTACGCGCCGACGAAGATCGCGCCCGCATTCTCGATCAGCCCGACGTAACGCATCGGTTCGTCGACCATCAATTCAAGATGCTCCGGCGCCAGCCGGTTGACGACGTCGATTCCCGCTTCAACGGAATCGACGACAATAATCGCGCCGTGATTGTCGAGCGAGCGCTGCGCAATGTCCCGTCGCGGCAAACCGGCAACCTGGCGTTTCACTTCGGCTGCGACGGCTTCGGCGAACGAGCCGGAGGTCGTCACGAGAATGGCGGACGCCATCTCGTCATGTTCCGCTTGGGACAGCAGATCCGCCGCCACGTACGCGGCATCCGCCGTATCGTCGGCGAGCACGACGATTTCGCTCGGCCCGGCGATGCTGTCGATGTCGACCGCTCCGAACACTTCGCGTTTTGCAAGCGCGACATAGATGTTGCCGGGTCCGCAAATTTTGTCGACCGGCGCGATCGTGGCCGTACCGTAAGCAAGCGCGGCGATCGCCTGCGCCCCTCCGACGCGGTACATTTCCTTCACCCCGGCTTCCGCGGCCGCCACAAGAATATAAGGATTGATTCCTTCCTGTCCGCCCGTCGACGGAGGCGTAACCATAACGATTTCCGGCACGCCCGCCACCTGCGCGGGAATGACGTTCATCAGCACCGAGGAAGGATAGGCCGCTTTCCCTCCAGGCACGTATACCCCTACGCGGCGCAACGGGCGAATGATTTGCCCGAGCAGCGATCCGTCCGGCTGAACATCCATCCACGAACTGCGCTTTTGCTTTTCGTGATAGACGCGAATTTGCCGCGCCGCACGGCGGATGGCTTCCACAAAGGACTCCTCTACCCGTCCGTACGCCGCCTGGATCTCCTCTTGCGAAACGCGCAATTCCGCCGCCGTCAGCCGCGTGCGATCCAGCTGCTCGGTATACCGCAGCAGCGCCGCATCTCCTTCCGCCTTCACGTCTTGCACGATTCGGCGCGCGGTCTCGTTCTGCTCCGGCGTTCCGTATTCGACGTCACGCTGCAGCGTAAACTGCTCTGCCGCAACAATCCGCATGAGATTTCCTCCTTCAACATCGCGATAATATAATAAACCATATACTTAAGGACCAACTATACCTAATTAGTACCCTTAGAGAGTCAAAATTTCTGCAAATATCGAGGCCAAGCGTCATTTTGGAACGAAAATGCCTTATTAGCCACTGGCGTTGCATTAACTTTTTTCAGCAAATATTGAGACAGATATGTGGATTACGGTGCTATTCCTTCAAATTCTTCTGCCGCCCTGCTCCCCAAGTTCGCGGACACAGGAGACGCTAATTGTGACAAACGGTCCGATTTCGGACCGTTTGCGGACATACGATCCTTTATTCGCGGCAAAAGCGTACAAATAAGCCCTCCGACGAACAGATAACGGAACCACTGTCCGCCTAAACAGCGAAAAAGCAAGTTTGACGCAAAATAACAGTCGTACGGTCCGGATAGCAATTCCTCAATGCAACGCCATTGCTTATTAGCGAATTTCAATTCCTTATTAAGGTACATTCGTTCCGTATCGAGCCGGTGCGAGATTTAGCAGCGAGCAAAAAGATACTTTCCTTAGCACAGTCTTATCCACACCAAGCCAAAGCGCATCTTTTTATGCAAACGGCTTCGTACATTCGCTCCCGAAATACGTAAGCCATTGCACATCCGTCACCCAACAAAAACGATACCTTCCTTCGCAACGGAACGATATTCCCTGTCAGCTTCCCGCCCGCTACGATCCGACGGGAATCACTTTATGCAATTGATCGCATAACGATTGAATCGCCCCGTTTTTCATGCGGTAACTTACGCGATTGGCGATCAGGCGGCTTGTAATTTCGAAGATCGTCTCTTGCTCGACCAATCCGTTCTCGCGCAGCGTCTGGCCGGTTTCGACCATGTCGACGATGCGATCCGCCAAGCCGATGAGAGGCGCCAACTCGATCGAGCCGTTCAGCTTGATCACTTCCACCTGCTGCCCCTGCTCGCGAAAATATTGCGAAGCGACATTCGGGTATTTCGTCGCCACGCGCGGATGGATGACCGGCTCCCAATCGGGCAGGCCGATGACCGACATCCGGCAGCGGGCAATCCCGAGGTCCAGCAACTCGTACACATCTTTATTCTCTTCCATTAATACGTCCTTGCCGACGATGCCGATATCCGCCACGCCGTATTCGACATAAGTCGGCACATCGACCGGTTTGGCCATAATAAATTCCATATTCGCTTCCGGCAACGATACGATCAGTTTGCGCGAATCGTCGAAATCGGCCGGAATCGGCAAGCCGGCTTCGGCAAACAACACGGCGGCTTGCTTATAAATACGCCCCTTCGGCATAGCTACTTTTAACGTTTCTTGCATCTGCTCCGATTCCTCCTATCGCCTTTGGTCCGTATCCGCTTCGCTTCCGATCGCGGGAAGATCCATCCGCTGCGTCACGACAGCCCGCCCTTCCGCGCGCAAGCGTTCCGCCTCGCGGAGCGCCTGCATCCGATTCCCGGCGTCGTACTCAATCACGACCGGAGCCGTCCGCTCCGCCTCGCCCGCTCCGCCGACGATTTCCAATATGCGCGTCGTCTTCAGCGCGAAGCCCGTGGCGGGCGCCGGTCGGCCGAACTGCTGCAGCAAGTTGTCGTACCGCCCCCCGCTGCATACCGGAAAGCCCAATTCTTCCGCGTATCCCTCAAACGTCATGCCCGTATAATACGAGAAATCGCCGATCATCGTCAAATCGATCATCACCCGGTCTTGCACGCCGTACGCTTCAAGCACTTCCCATAATTCGCATAAATGGGCGATGGACCGCTTAGCCAGCGGATGGCCGCTTACCGTCAACGCTTGATCGCATACTTCCTGCCCCCCGCGCAAACGCAATATGCCTTCCAGTTCCTCCTGCTGCTCCGCCGGCAAATCCAATCCGCGGATCGCTTGGCGGTAACCGACATAATCGCGCGCCAGCAAGCATTCCTTCAGCATCGCCTGTTCCTCGGCACGCCCGGGCACAATTTCTTCGAATAATCCGTTCAAAAAGCCGACATGGCCGATCGCGATTTTAAACTGCTCGACTCCCGCAGCCTGTAGCGACGCAATTGCCAGCGCGACGACTTCCGCATCCGCATCCGCCGACGGATCGCCGACCAGTTCGACGCCGGTTTGGAAAAATTCCGCTTCCCGCCCCGCCTCTTCTTCGATCGAGCGGAATACATTGGCATGGTAAGACAGCCGAATCGGGAAAGACTCTGTTTTCAATAAGGAAGAAACCACTCTCGCAATCGGCGCCGTCAAATCCGAGCGAAGCACCAACGTAGTGCCGCGGTTATTCAGCAATTTGTACAGCTTGCGATCCGAAGTGGAGCTCGCCACGCCGACCGTATCGTAAAACTCCAGCGTCGGCGTAATAATTTGCCGGTATCCCCAACGCTCCATACATTCCAGCACGCTGCGTTCGATGTTCCGCAGCTTTGCTACCGCGTGAGGCAAATAATCTTTGACGCCAGCCGGTTTCTCAAACACCTTCGGTTTAGACATATGTGCCACCTCTATTGTATCCTTTAATATATTAAAGTGCTAACAAGTTACCATACTGCCAAATTAAAGATTAATCGTTATATTACCATGTAATACGCTTTAGCGTCAATCGCCAATATTACGAAACATGCCGGTATACCGCTCCGCGAACGTTTGTTTATAAGAAAGCGGCACCGGAATTAGGGTTGTCCCACGGAATCACTCATTGTGCGCCCCATTATTTTCTAGTATAGTTATAAGATTAGAGGATATGGCCGACATGATTCAAGGGGGTACATCTTTTTGCTATTTAATTCCTATGTCTTTATATTCGCTTTTTTACCGGTAACGACCGTCGTTTATTTCCTGTTGAACCGTTTCCGGTATACGGTTGCCGCCAAAGTATGGTTGGCCGCCGCATCGTTGTTCTTTTACAGCTGGTGGAATATTGCTTATCTGCCTCTTATTCTAGCATCTATTACGTTTAATTTCTGTATCGGCCGCCTGCTGCAGGTCAAAACCGCCGTGAGCGCGCCCAATCTTCCGGCCGACGACAATATGCCCGCAGCGGATGCGGCCAAATCCGAAACGGCGGCGGCAAGCGCCATGCCTTCTCTTTCGTCGCGGCTGAACCGCAAAGCGGTTCTTATTATTGGCATCGTCTGCAATCTTCTTCTTCTCGGATATTATAAATATGCGGATTTTCTTATCGCCAATATTAACGGTCTCACAGGCGCTTCGCTGCCGCTGCTGAAGCTGGTGCTTCCGCTTGGGATCAGCTTCTTCACGTTTACGCAAATCGCCTATTTGGTAGACGCTTATAAGGCCAAGTCGCGGGAATACAACTTCATTAATTATGTATTGTTCGTTACGTTCTATCCGCATCTGATTGCCGGGCCGATCTTGCATCATTCGGAAATGATGCCTCAATTCGATCGTCTAAGGAACAAAATATTTCAACTTTCCAATGTGACGCGCGGGCTGTTCGTGTTCAGCATCGGCCTGTTCAAAAAAGTCGTCATTGCGGATACATTCGCCATCTATGCGAACTATGGCTTCGATCAGGCGCAATATTTCGTCGAGAGCTGGCTGACCTCGCTTTCTTATACGCTGCAGCTTTATTTCGATTTCAGCGGATATACGGACATGGCGATCGGCGCGGCGCTGTTCTTCAACATCAGGCTGCCCGACAATTTCAACTCGCCGTACAAAGCGCTGAGCATTCAGGACTTCTGGCGGCGCTGGCATATGACGCTCAGCCGGTTTCTGCTCAATTATATTTATATTCCGCTCGGCGGCAACCGCAAAGGGCTGCCCCGGACGCTAACGAATCTCATGCTGACTTTCATTATTGGCGGCCTGTGGCACGGTGCCGGATGGACCTTCTTGTTCTGGGGATTTTTGCACGGCGCCGCGCTGATCGTCCATCGCTTATGGCAAAAAGTCGGCAAGCCCTTGCCTAAGTGGCTGGCATGGTTCATTACGTTTCAATTTGTCAATGTGGCATGGGTTTTCTTCCGGGCCGGCGATTGGAGCGACGCGATTCGGATTTTGAAAGGCATGATCGGCCTGCAAGGGTTCGCACTGACAAGAATGGACTTCTATCCGCAATGCGCCCTGCTGGTGATCGCGTTTATGCTGATCGCCCTATTTGCCAAAAATTCGGGCGAACGCATGGCGGCCTTTCGCCCCGGTTGGCGGACGGCGGCTTTTATGGCGGTTGCTTTCATCGTATCGTTGCTCTATTTTAACAAAATCAGCGAATTTCTATACTTCAACTTTTAGGGGGGAACCGTATGTCCCGGACCGGAGGAAGCAAATATTCAAAAAAAGCGTACCGGCGAACTCTGGGTCAATTTGCGGTCATCGCCGTAAGTTTGACCATCCTGATATGCGCCGTAACATACATATTCGATCCGCTGCAATTTTACCGGAAAGCGACGTTCTATACGCCGGTCTTCTCCACCGAAGAACGGTACCAAAATCCGGGCTTGGCCAAAAACTACGATTACGACACGATCATCATCGGCACATCGATGACGCAAAACTTCGTTCCTTCCTATGTCGATCGCGTATTGGGCGGGAAAACGATGAAATTGTCGATGGAAGGCTCCACGGCGAACGAGCATTATTTAATCGCCAAGCGAGCAATCGCGACGGGCAAGGTGAAACGCGTCTTGTGGGGGCTCGACTATTTTTCGCTGAAAGCGCCGAACAAACAGGATCAAGAGTCGTTTCCTTACTATTTGTACGACGATAATCCCTGGAACGACATTCATTACTTGTTCAACATTTCCACGGCCGAGACCGCGGCGACCAGCGTCGCCAAGCAACTGTTGTCCAAGGAAGCGGCAAACGACCTCGACATGCTGAACAATTGGGATCGCTACGCCAAATACGGACAGGACCAGGTTTTGGAAAACTGGCGGAACGCGCGCAATACCGAGTTTTCTTTTCAAACGAACGAAGAGCCGCTGGACTTTATCAAGAACACGTTTGAAACCAATATTATATCTTTGATCGAGCAGCATCCGGAAATTGAATTTATCGTCTACTATCCGCCTTATACGATTTTGCGCCATCAGCTATGGAGCCAAATTAACGAGCAGCGCTACGAGAATCAGTTGGAAATGAAAAAATATATGTTCGAAAGGTTCCATGCGTTCCCGAACGTGAAGCTGTACGATTTCCAGGCGGACAGCGACATTACGTACAATCTGAATGCGTATAAAGACTTATCCCACCACTCGCAGGCGATCAATGAAACGATCATCGACAGCATTGCGCGGGATGACGAGAAATATAGAGTAACGCCGCAAAATATCGATCGTTTCATCAGCTTATTGGAGCATCAAGTTCATACGGTTGTCGTCGACGATCAGAACGAGATTTACAATTTAACCGTGCAAATTGACGGAGAGACGAAATCGTTCTCGCTCATCCAGGCGAAAGCGGACGGGGAAGCGATCGTACCGTTGAAGGAAGCGGTCGCTCTGCTGGGAGCTTCGTTCGAATGGGACGCCGCGGCGAAGAAGGCGGTCATTAAGCGGGGAGAACGGAGGGCGGAAGTCATCGTCGGCCGTAGTAACGCGCAAGTGGACGGCGCCGACGTTGTCATGGCTCATTCGCCTGCGATCGTGAACGGCCGTACGATGATACCGCTGCAGTTCGTGGCGAAAGCGTTGGGCGGAACAGCCGAGCGAGTCGGCACTTCCGCGGTCGATTTCCAGATCGAAATCGCGATGCCGTCTTAACGGAACGGCCATTTCCCGCATACATGAAAAAAACGTAAACCGCTTCAAACGCGTCTTACGTTTTTTTCATGTCCCGGAGCGGATTGCCGCCGACAAACGCCCCCGG
This sequence comes from Paenibacillus sp. MSJ-34, assembly GCF_018918005.1. Taxonomy (GTDB): domain Bacteria; phylum Bacillota; class Bacilli; order Paenibacillales; family Paenibacillaceae; genus MSJ-34. The sequence goes on from NZ_JAHLPR010000068.1 coordinate 17,381, forward strand.
CGCAACATCCTTATGTACGATGGAACCGGCCGCCACGACGGCATTGTCGCCGATCGTCACGCCCGGCAGCACGGTGGAGTTGGCGCCGATCATGACGTTGGCGCCAATTCGCACGTCGCCCAGCCGATATTCGGAAATCAAATATTCATGCGCCAAAATGGTCGTGTTATAGCCGATGACCGAGTTATCCCCGACGGTAATGCGCTCGGGAAAGAACACGTCCACCATGACCATCAGCCCGAATGCCGCGTCTTTGCCGACGTTCATGCCGAGGATCCGCCGGTAAATCCAATTTTTCAACCCTAGCGAGGGGCAGTATCGGGCGATTTGTATGAAGATGAAATTTTTAACGCCTTTCCATGGACTGACCGTGCGGTAAATTTGCCGGAGAGCATTCCGCCCCTGAACCGGGTACCGCTCAAGTTTTCTCAACTGAATCCCGCTCCAATCCGGCAAACGGATACAAGTCCCGCATATCGTAAATGATATGCTTCGGTTCGAACTGACGCAACGCGTCTTCCCCCTTCAGCGACCATGCGACGGCGACCGATACGGCGCCGGCCGCGTTCCCCGATTGGATATCCGCCGGGCTGTCGCCCACCATCATTGTCGTCGCCGGATCGGCACCTAATTGTTCCATAGCGATAAGAACCGGTTCCGGATGCGGCTTCGGATGTTTGACATCATCGATGGTAACGAGCGTATCCATGTATGGAGCGAGTCCGAACATCTTCAGCGCCCGCTCCGTCGTTTCGCGAATTTTCGTCGTCACGACGCCCATTCGCACGCCATGGCGATGCAAACGTTCGATGACCTCTTTAACATGCGGAAATTCCTTCACGAGCTCGTCATGCTTGTCCCGATTATACGAACGGTAAGCGGCAGTGAATTCGTCGACATCGTCCCGTCCGGTAAACAACCGCATTTGATAGTCAAGCGGCGTTCCCATATGGGGAATGATCTGTTCGCGCGAAAAATCCGGCGGAACATGGCCCTTCAATACATGCAGAAAGGTTTGAATGATCAGTTCGTTCGTATCGACGATCGTTCCGTCCAGGTCAAATAACATCGTTTTGATCATGTTGCAATGTTCTCCTTTGTCGCTTATATGCGGTGTACGTACTTTCCACTCACTCAATGTTCCGGTTTACTCCTGCGGCGCGTTATTGCCGTTATCTTCCCGCTCGTCCGTCGCCGGCGTCTCAGATGCCGATGGCGCCTCTTGTTTGTCTGCCGCAACGGCATTGGTTTTGGAAGGCTTCGTCGAAACGATCGGCGCACTATAAGAAACGGAAGCATAGCCTTTCACGCGGCGCACGACGATGACCAAGATCGCCCCCAAGATTAAAAGAATAGCGAGCAATTGAGATATCCGGACGTTGCCGTACAACGGATCCAAGTGGCCCGGTTCGAAGCCCAACAGCCTCATTGGCGACCATAATCCGTCGACGAACGCCGCGAGCCACTCCGGACCGCGGAACGCCAAACTGTCTGTGCGCAGCATCTCGATAAAGAAACGGCCGAAAGAATACCAGATAAGATAAGACATAAAAATTTCGCCCGCGCGTACGAAAGTTCGACGCCGCAGCACAAACAGCAATAAGATCCCGACCAAATTCCATATCGATTCATATAAAAAGGTAGGATGATGAAAAATGCCGTTTACATTCATTTGATTGACGATAAAATCGGGCAAGTGCAACGTTTCGCGCAAGAACGATTCCGATACCGGTCCCCCGTAAGCCTCCTGGTTGACGAAATTGCCCCAACGGCCGATCATTTGTCCCGCCAATAAGGAAGGCGCGCAGACGTCGACGATCCGCCAAAAATTGTAGCCCTTATGCCGTACGTAGAAGAACGCGCATATGACCGCACCGATCAAGGCGCCGTATATGGCGATACCGCCTTCCCAAATGGCCACAATTTCGCCCAAATGATATTGATAATAATCCCATTTGAACGCGACGTAATAAATCCGCGCGGCAATGATAGCCGACGGCACGCCAAGCAAAAGCAGGTCCATAAAAAAATCCTGCGGGATGCCGAATCGCTTGCCTTCCCAAATCGCCAGCAATAAGCCGACTAACGCCGCAGTCCCCAATATAAGGCCGTACCAATGCACCGAAAGCGATCCGATGGAGAAGACGACCGGGTTTAGTAACAAATATTCCATACCTCACACTCCTTAATACAGCAAATTCAAATCTAACGATAGATCCGCGCTAATGTTTTAGTCCAGATCGTCCGCATCGTCTGCAATCGTTTCCGTTAATTTATTCGTAAATTGCAGCGCGGCATTATACCCCATACGTTTCAGCCGGAAATTCATTGCCGCCACTTCGATAATGACCGCAAGATTTCGCCCGGGGCGGACGGGTATTGTAACAAGCGGAATATCCGTGTCGATAATGCGCGTCATCTCTTCGTCCAGTCCGAGACGATCGTATTGCTTGTCTTGCTGCCACGCTTCGAGCTTGACGACTACGCTAATCTTTTTATTGTTTCTGACCGCGCCCGCGCCGAATAATGTCATTACATTGATGATACCGACCCCGCGAATTTCGAGCAGATGGCGAATCAGTTCCGGAGCGGTCGCATGCAGTTGAAAATCGGATGTCTGCCGAATTTCCACGGCATCGTCGGCGACGAGGCGATGTCCGCGCTTTACAAGCTCCAGCGCCGTTTCGCTCTTCCCGATACCGCTGCTCCCTGTAATCAGCATGCCGACGCCGTATACATCGACAAGCACGCCGTGGATCGTAGCCGAAGGCGCCAGTTTCTTCTCCAGAAAGTTCGTGATTCTACTTGTTAAGATCGTTGTCGGCAGACCGGAGCGAAGCAACGGAATTTGCCGTTCTCCGGACAAATCCAGCAATTCTTGCGGAACGTCCAAATTACGCGTAATAATAATGCACGGCGTCTCTTCCACGCAAAAATGATTCATCCGGTCGATGCGCACTTCCGGGGATAACGTTTCGAAAAATGCAAGCTCGGTTCTTCCGAGCAATTGTACCCGATCTTTCGGATGGTATTCGAAATAGCCCGCCATCTCTAGTCCTGGGCGGTATAAATCGTCTACGGTGATCGCCCGTTTCAATCCGTCCTCCCCCGCAACGACTTCCAATTGGAATTGTTGCACCAATTCCGCCACTTTCACCTTCTTGGGCATAGGTTTCACTCCTTTTCCATTGTACTCATCGTATCCGAATTTGAGCGTGAAATCAATCTTTTGCGCCGGCCCGCCCTTGACGGACCGCTCTGCATCGCGAAATGAACGACAAAAAACCGCCCTATCAAAGGACGGTTTTGTTATCACGCCGGGTCGGCGCCGTTTTAGGTTTAGGATTGGAAAATGTTCAATTCGGACTCTTTGTCGAACACATGAACTTTGTTCATGTCGATCGCCAATTTCACGTTGCTTCCTTCTTTCAGGCTGGAACGTCCGTCTACGCGTGCGATAACGGTATCTTTGCCCACGCCGTTCAAGTAGAGCAACAATTCTTGACCCAAGTACTCGGATACTTCAACATGCGCGTTGAAAATCGTGTTCGGCGAAGCTTCCAGGAATACAGGCTCTTCGTGGATATCCTCCGGACGAACGCCTAGAATAACCTCTTTGCCTACGTAACCTTTTTCTTTCAACGCTTGCGCTTTGCCCGGAGCCACTTCCACGTCCAGACCGGTCGCTCTGAAATGCACTTTGCCGTTCGACTCGACCAAAGAACCTTCGATGAAGTTCATCGTCGGGGAACCGATAAAGCCGGCAACGAACAGGTTCTGCGGATGGTTATACAACTCTTCCGGAGAAGCCGCTTGTTGAATCACGCCGTCTTTCATAACGACGATTCTGTCGCCCATCGTCATCGCTTCGATTTGGTCGTGCGTTACGTAGATACAAGTCGTTTCAAGACGTTTTACCAATTTCGTAATTTCCGCGCGCATTTGTCCGCGAAGTTTCGCGTCCAAGTTGGAGAGCGGTTCGTCCATCAAGAATACTTGCGGTTCGCGAACGATCGCGCGTCCCAAGGCAACGCGCTGGCGTTGACCCCCGGACAATGCTTTCGGTTTGCGGTCAAGCAAATGTTCGATGTCCAGAATTTTCGCAGCTTCGCGTACGCGTTTGTCGATATCGTCTTTTTTGAATTTACGCAATTTCAAACCAAAAGCCATGTTCTGGTATACGTTCATATGAGGATACAATGCATAGGATTGGAATACCATCGCGATATCGCGATCTTTCGGTGCTACATCGTTTACAACGCGGTCGCCGATATACAATTTGCCTTCGGAGATTTCCTCCAAGCCTGCGATCATCCGCAATGTCGTCGACTTACCGCAACCGGAAGGACCGACCAATACGAGAAATTCTTTGTCTTGAATATCAAGATTTACATCAATTACGGTCGCCTTATCAGATCCGGGATATTTTTTGTAAATATGTTCTAAACGTACGCCTGCCATCCGAGTTTCCCCCTAAACAAAAGTTTATTTTTTCATATTCCTATCTTATCACTACAGCCTATGAAAACACTATATACATACTTTACAAAAAACTACTTCCTTTTCGTTACTTTATACAATAGCAATGTAAGCTTGACCAGCACGGCATCGCCGAACGTGCGAACGTCAAGTCCGGTCTCTTGCTTGAATTTATCCAAACGGTACAGCAGGGTGTTGCGGTGAATATATAATTTTTTGGCGGTGTCGCTGACATTGCAATCCAATTGAAAGAACGTTTCCAACGTCGTGAACGTCTCGGCGTCGGAGAAGATATCGGTGTTTTGCATCGCTTTCTCTACAAATGCGGACCGCGTTTCGTCGGGGATGCTGTATACGAGCCGTTCCAAATCCAACTGCCACGGCATATGGATATTCTCGGTTACATGAAACAATCGGCCCAAAAAAACAGTCTCGCGCAGCAGCGTCGTCGCGGCAACCAAGTCCAGCTCGGGGTCGATGGACGTATCGATGGACAATCGGCATTCGCCCGCCCATTCGCTGGCAAGCAATTCATACAAGCCGCGGCAAAAGGAAGCGACCGTATCCTCCGGCCCTTCCGCCCCTTCATCCGTTCGATCCTCATCGGGTGCTGCGCCGAAGACCATTTCTTCCGGGCATAGAATCAGCCATTCCTTGTCATGCAGCGGAATCAACAGCACTTCGCCGCCAAAATACGTTTTGAGCAGTTTAAACAGTTCTCCGTACGGCGTTCGCTGCGATTGGCTGCTCTCCAGTACGAGCAGGAGCGGAATCATTTTGCTGCGCAAACGGCTTTTCAAAGCGATTTGGTCAGGAACGGGGATCGCCTCGTAAGGAGCGCCGTGATCGATTTGTTGGTTGATCCATTCTCCCAATTGCAGCGCTTTCCGTTCTTCGTCGGATACGGTTGCCGCAAGCTTGCTCGCCGGACGGACCGATTGCAGCAGCAATTCGATCAGTTCGCGTTCGGAGTCGGTCAACTTTTTTTCGACAGAAATCGCTTCCACCGCGTTCCCTTCCCGTTTCCACAGGAATACGACACGATCCGCCAAGTCCAAACTTTGGCCTTCGCCGGAAGCTTGTCCGTTTTCGCCGAATAAACGAATCCATTCGTTTGCAGTAAACTTTTCCACGGTCATGGGGGAATGCAAAATACGTTCCAAGCGCTGCTTTATTTTGTCCATTCTCATCGTTTATGTCTCGCCCCCGGCTACCATTATCGAATAGAATTATAATCTTATTGTAACATAAAACAAAAGGAGACTGTCATATGCCTTCCGCCAGTCTCCTGATTGCTCTATTGTATAATGCGCCTTGCCGTCACATACCGCTGCGCCCATACGCCCCGGTCGATATCGGTATACTGCACGCCGCCTTTTTTATAGGTATGTATCATCCGCCCGTTGCCTGCGTAAATCGCGACATGTCCGATTCGGTCCGGCTCTTGCCTGCCCCTGAAAAACAACAAATCCCCGACTCTCAATTCACTCTTCGATACCTGAATTCCTTGTTTCGCCTGCTCGCGCGAAATGCGCGGAAGATCGATATCCGCCGTTTGCGCGAATACCGTCTTCACAAAGGACGAGCAGTCGAACGATTTGGTCTGTCCGTATTTGGCTCCGTATACGTAAGGCGTCCCAACGAACTCTTCCGCTCGCAGCACGATTCCAAGCCTTATTTGATCGGATTCGGACAGGAGCCTGAGCACGCCGATCAATTTGGCATCCGACAGCAACTGCTGCAAGGGCCGTTCGACGAGCCTATCCCCCGACCGGGAGATCGCCACGCGATTGTTTCGCGTGTACACTCCCGCAAATTCGGGCTCGGATCCGCCGAAGAACAACAAATCCCCCGTTCGGAATTCCGTACCCGTCCGAACGGTCATGTTAGCCAGCTTCGCAGGCGGCAAGCCGCTTCCTTGTCGGTAAAGCTCCGGCAAAGAAGAGGGAAGCCTAACATGTAAGGCGGAGTAAAGGTCTTGAATGAACGCGATGCTGTCTTCGGCGGGCGGCTGCCCGGCACGATGGGCATGCGACGGCGATACGTTTCCGCATACTATCGTCAATGCTGCGAGCATCCCGATGATCATACGAAAATAACGCGGCAACATAAAAGTCGATTTCCTCCTCAAACGATGTGCGATGTTTTCCTTACGGATAAACCATCATGAAAATTAATAGGGTCACAATCGATAATAAGCCGAATAAAGCGGCAACCAAATATAAGAACGATACCGTCTGCGACTGGGAAAGTCCCCAACGAAGCAGCGCATGATGGGTATGAAGCTTGTCGGCGCGATGCAGGCCTTTGCCATGAAGAAGGCGGCGGGTGAATACGATCACGGTATCCATAATCGGGAAGCCTAACGCGAGCGCCGGGACAAGCATGGACACAAGCGCCGCGCTTTTATAGGCCCCTTCCATCGAGACGATCGCCAGCGTATATCCGAGGAAAATAGCGCCGGCGTCGCCCATGAAGATTTTGGCAGGCGGGAAATTGTAAAGCAAAAAGGCGATGCAAGCCCCTGCGATGACTGCCGCCGATACCGCCGTTTCCGTATCTCCTCGCAAGATGGCCACGATAAAAAGCGTTATCGAAGATATCCCTGCTACGCCCGCAGCCAATCCGTCGACCCCGTCTATAAAGTTCATCATATTCGTGATGGCGAACACCCATATGACGGTAGCAATCCAAACGAACCAATCCGGAAACAAAATCATGCCGGGACGCCACAGATTGCGCATGCCCGAAATTTCAATGCCGAAAAAGAGAGGTACCGTTGCGCTAGCCAAGTAAACGATAATGCGCGGCCAAACGGGGAATTCGCGCTGAAGCGATTTATACCGGTCGTCCAGCAGCCCGACGAGCAGCAGCAGCGTGCCTCCGATTACAATCGTCCAAGTTAGCGGACCCAATCCTTTCAGGGCGATGAGGGCGATAAGGCAGCCTGCATAGATCGCCGCCCCTCCGAGAAGCGGAACGGCGTCGCGATGAATTTTCCGTTTGCCGGGCCGGTCGACGAATCCGGTTCGTACAGCCAACCGCTTCATCCAAGGGACAAGAGCTAGCACAAATGCAAAGCTCATTGCCGCTCCAAGCATATATGCCACCGAATTACCTCCTGCCGTCGTCCGTTTCAAACCCTGTTTTTTTATCGTCCCCTATTGTAAGAAAATCATACGGTTTGCGGGCAGTTATATCCGTCTATCCTTTCCCGGGCACATTAAGAAAAACGCCTGACGGCGTCCTTTAAGTTCGTGCATCTCCGTTCATACGTACCAAAGTAAGCTGGGGTATGGGGATCTTCTTCCCCTGTCCCCAGTCTACTTTTTCACATCATTTATCCTGTATTCATAGCCATGAACTCCTTTGTAATAATC
>NZ_JAHLPR010000069.1 GCF_018918005.1 Paenibacillus sp. MSJ-34
ATTGATACACCAAAAAGCTTTCGACCTATGATCTGCCCATATTAATTACCCCAAAAACGGATACAGTTTGCAACTCTATTTTCATTTATGGCGATGGTCGTCAGGCCATGGGGGATTTGTATGAAAAATCGTACAAGATTCTGTTTTTTGGGTACCACGGCTTTGTTTTTATACGAAATTTCGTACAACGCGCATCCATTATATAAAAGGGCATGGCCTCCCTCTATTTCGAGAGCGATCCGCGCGGATCGCCTTCGAATGTCTATGCTTCAATGGCGTTGCAACGGGAAATTGCTGTCCGGACCGAACGGCCGTAATTTTGCCATACCGGTTGTTGAATTGGAAGCGGCACGGTATAATCTTGACAGCATTGAAACAAGGAGGGGGGCGAGAAAATGAAAGTTTCCAAGGCATTGACGGCGGCACTCGCCATATTCAGTTTGTCCGTAATCGTTGCTTGTTCCAATACGAGGATGGTCAGCCCTAACACGGCCTACAACGCTGTTATGCTGCTCAAACATTCGTTTGATCAAGGAGATTATGAAAGGTTTCAAACTTACTTCACCGACGCACAGCGCAACAAAATAAGCAAAGAACAATTCCGCGAATTGTCCGAACTGGCGACCGCGGGCTGGGGGCATGATACATACAGCGTCATTACATTTGAGAATGGCGAGAAGTTGCTGATCAATACCGTGAAAGATTTGGAGGACGGTTATTATAAAATTCAAGACATCAAGCGAGTGCCGGAGGAATGGAAAGAGCTGTTTATTAGATGAACATCATAAGAAAAGGAAGCATTGACGATGACGAACCTAATCATCAAACCGATATTCAACCAATTGCATATTGCGGTCCGTTCCTTGGTCGAGATGATCGAGCAATTGACGGACGAAGATTTGAAAGCGCGGCCGATTCCGCATAAGCGATCGATTCAAGAACTGCTGGCACATATTTCAATGATTTGCAAAGCGAATTTCCTTATCGCTAACGAGGCGACCAGGCAAGAGATGGACGATTTTTACCGGGAGAACGAACCGGCGACACCGGATCAAATGAAGGAAGCGCTGCTGCAGCATTATCATTTTCTGCAACAGAAATACGAAACATATACCCTCGAACAATGGAATGAACGAACGACGTCGTATTGGGGGGTTACTTATTCAAGGTATGAATGGCTGCTGGAAATCGTAGGACATCTCTACCACCATAGAGGGCAGTTATATACGATGTTGACGCAGCAAGGCAAGGAACTGAAAGTCAATTTGTTCGAATGAAGGGAAAAGGCTGCTTCCACCCGGGCGACACCGGGGGAAGCAGCCTTTGCGAATTGCAGCTTAAACGTTCGGAATATCGATCTCCACTTCGCGGCCCGATTGCGCGGAGCGCAAAATGCCGTCAATAATCGCCTGGTTGCGGAGAATTTGCTCGCCCGGAATCGGAGCGGGCTTTCCTTCCCGAATGGAGGCGACGAAGTCTTTCACTTTCTCATCGAATAAATTGATTTGGTGCTCGATGACCGGAATCGGGCTTTCCGTCTGGTGGCCGCCGATATCGTGGAACAGGCGGATGCTGCCGAGCTTGCCGTCCATGACGCCGCTCCAAGGGCCTTGCCCTGCGGGGGTCACCTTGAGACCGGCTTCGGAACCGAGGAACATCGTTGCGCCAAGCGTATCCATATGCATCGCCCATGAAATTTTGAAGTTAAGAACGATGCCGCCTTCCAAACGGATGAGCGCCGCGGCGAAGTCCTCCACTTCGAAACGGTCCGCTTCATGGAAATATTTCGGGTTCGTTCCGAACGCGTTGGATGTAAATGCCGAGACGGTGAGCGGCTTCGGGTAGCCGAGCGCGTTCAGCGCAAAGTCGAGCGAATAGCATCCGATATCCGCCATCGCGCCGGACCCGGCCAACTCCTTGCGGATGAACGTGCCGCCGGGAATGCCGCGTCTTCGTCCGCCGCCCGTTTCGACGTAATAAACGTTGCCAAGCCTGCCGGATTGCACGAAATCGCGGACGATTTGCATATTCGGATCGTAGCGGGGCTGGAATCCGACCGACAGCATTTTGCCCGCAACATTCGATGCCCGAACCATATCGACCGCTTGCTCCAACGTTACGGACATCGGTTTTTCCACCAACACATGTTTGCCCGCTTCAAGCGCGTCTACGCTCGTCTGATAGTGGGCGACGTTCGGCGTACATATGCTGACCCCGTCCACATCGAGCTCGAGCAAGCGGCGGTGATCGTCGAAGGCCGCAGCTCCCGCCAATTGTTCTCTGCCGACGAATTCCGCGGCTCTTCCCGGTATAATATCGGCGACAGCCGCAATTTCAACGTCCGGAATCGCCTTATATGCATGCGCATGCGCACGTGCGATCCCCCCGCTGCCGATAATGCCGATTCGAATCGTTTTGCTCACGATGAACACCTCATTTTTCACTTTTATTCTACGGCCGACCGCCGCAGCCTTGCGAATTGCCGGGCTTTGTATTGTTTCGGCGTCATGCCGTAGCGTTTTTTGAAGACGCTGAACAAATAATTGCTGCTTGAGAATCCGTGCCGCAGCGCAATTTCCTGTACCGTCAATTCCGAATTCAGCAAATCGTGGCTGACATGGGCTAGTCGAATGTTTTCCAAATGTTTGCTAAACGAAAGATTCGCTTGTTCTTGGAATATCCGCTGCAGCTGGCGGGCGCTGACGAACACCTTCTCCGCCACTTCCTCCAGCGTTAGCGGGGATGCGTAATTATCGTGCATAAACTGCTCGACGAGTTGAAACCGATGCCGGTTCATGTCGCGGCTCGGGAGCTGCAGGCCGGTTAACGGAATTTCGTAAGCGCGAACCGATCTTAGCAATATTTGAACGACAGCCTGTTTCATCGACGCGTAGAAGCCGAACTGGTTCTCGGACCAGGCGCGGTACGCGTACAGAAACCATTGCATCGCATTGTATTTGTCCAATGTCGGTTCCAGAGGCAATCGCCGCAACTGGCGCACGCATTGCTCGGCTTCCTCGTTCTCGAGATGCTGTCCCCACTGGGCGTCCGCGGCGGAAGCGCCCTCTTGCGGCAATTCGACAATATCGATATGCAAGCATAATTCGTCCATTGCCGTTTGTTCGTCCGCTTCCTGATAATGAACCGCATCCGGTCCTGTTAAATAAAACATCCCTTCCGTCAATTCGTACGGCCTATCCCCCAATATGACCATCCCTTTGCCGCGCGGGATGAAATGAAACTCGTATTCGGAATGCTTATGAAAGGGAATGATTTTGCCGGGCGGAAAGCTCGTCAAATGACAGCGCAGCACGCGAATGCCGTAATTTCCCCAACGAAATCGAATATCCAGACGATCGAGCGCATCCTGCTTCGTCTCCATCAATTGAAAAGCGAAGGGCGTACTGCCGGATTTCGAATGGTGTGCGATCGGATCATGATGCGACACGATGCATTCCCCCTTTTACGCGTTATTCCGCCAACTCGTCGAGACGGATCGGCCGCTGCAGGCGAACCGATAAATTCGACGCTTCCATTAGCCGGGTCAAGTCTACGGCCAGCCGTATATTGTCATCCGCCGAGCTTCCTTCCCGAATATGGTTCACCCATTGCTCGAAGGCGGACAGCCGGGCCGCATGCAGCGGATATTCCGTCCAATCGCCCTCCGAATCGGTCTGCTTGTTGCTGCGGACGAGCAGTTTCGGCTCCGGTGTGCCGAACAACAGCGTTCCTTCCGTTCCGTGAATTTCGATCGCAAACGGGGAATGCGAATTGACGAACCCGGCTTCAACGATGCCGAGCGCTCCGTTTCCGTATTGCAGAACGGCCGTCGCATTGTCTTCCACCTCTTTGCCGGTAACGTAGCCGTAGTGGGCGCTGACCCGTTCGGGCAAACCGAGAAACAGCCTCGTTAAATACATCGGATGGCAGCCCAGATCGATCAGCGCGCCGCCCCCGCATTGCCGCAAATTGTAAAAATGGTCCGGCAGCCATCCCGCCACCGCTCCGTTATGGGAGAGGCGAACCCGGGCGAACGTGATGTCCCCTAACAGCCCTTGCTGCAAAATATCTTGTATGGCAAGCGTATACCCGTCGTTCAATCTAGGCAGCGATACGGTTAAGACGACGCCGTTCTCCGCAGCGGCGTTTACGATTTCATTCGTTTCCCGCAGCGTCGGCGCTACGACTTTTTCCGTGAAAATATGTTTGCCCGCCGCCGCCGCTTTGACCATGACGTCGCGATGCATATCGGTAGGGGCATCGACAATGACCGCATCGATGCCCGGCTCGGACAGCAGTTCGTCAAGCGATTCATAGAAAGGAACGCCGCGTTTGGCGGCTTCTTCTCTGCCGCGGCCGGGAAGCTCATCCCAGACGGCGACGATTTGCGTATCCGGATGCTGTTCGGCTTGTTTTGCGTAATCGGCGGCATGTACGTGCCAAAAGCTTAAGAGCGCTACCTTGATCATGGATAATCACCTCAATTGTATAATAATACGACACAACTATAAGGTAGCACACTTCAAAAGCAAATAATATTATAAGATAGCGACATTATGAAGTGAGAAATTACGACATGAATAGGAGCGGTGCCATTAGAAAGGCTGTATGGGGGCGAGGGCCGATATCAAAGTAATCTTTGATATGTTTTCCTTTTAGTAATATAATCATAGTATATAAATGAAACTAAGTTTCATATGGTGAAACTTTGGGGAGGGTTTTACATGAAAGCTGTTATTGTTGACAAGTATGGTTCAGTAGAGAATATGAGATATACAGATGTTGAGATGCCTTCAATCCGTTCAAACCAAATATTAATTCGTGTAAAAACAACGAGTGTCAATTTTGCCGATATTAAAGCGAGATATGGCAATAAAGGCCAAGCAAAACTGCCATTTATACTTGGTTTGGAAGCAGCGGGCATTATTGAAAAAGTTGGGAGCGATGTGAAGTCTTTTTCTATTGGCCAACGTGTATTAGCTTTTCCTCAACATGGGTCGTATGCAGAATATGTCGTCGCCAATGAGGACTTAACTTTTGCCATTCCCGATCGTATTCGTTTCGATACTGCAGGAGCTTGCGGCATTGTATCTTTCTTATCATACAAACTTCTTGCTGATATCGCTAAATTGCAGAAAGGAGAAAATATTCTCATTCACTCTGCTTCCGGCGGGGTAGGAACGACTGCAATACAAATAGCCAAAGCGTTAGGGGCAAAAAATATCATTGGAACCGTAGGAAATAAGAAGAAAATACCTATGGCATTAAGCGCAGGGGCAGACCATACGATTTGTTATGAACAAGTTGACTTTGCCGATAAAGTCAATGAATTAACCGATGGAAAAGGCGTAGACGTTATCTTGGATTCTATCGGCGGGGATATAACGGAACAAAGTTTAACATGCCTTGCCGACTTCGGCCGTTTGGTCGTATTTGGGAATTCAAGCGGGGAATATGGACAAATAAAAACCAATGACCTTCATGCAAGTTGCCGCTCGGTTCTTGGATTTAGTTTCGGAACAACCAGGAGAGAACGTCCTGAAATAGTAAAGGAGACGGCAGTTCAAGTATTCCGTTTGTTGGAAAGTGGGCAGTTGGATATTAAAATTAGCGAAAGATTGCCGCTTAAAGAGGCTTCATTAGCCCATCAATTCGTCGAAAGCAGAAACAGCACAGGCAAAGTTTTGTTATATTTGGACAACTGACAAATGCTCCAAAGATGTAAGGCGTTTATCATATCAATTCACAATATTGAATATGATAAACGCCTTTTTTGATTGTTATACTGTGGTCAGCATCATGGCCTCGACTGCGAAGGGCGGAGGGACGTTTGCGGACGGTTATTTCATCATCGCATGTATCGCCTTTTTCAATACGTCGGCCGAGGCATGCAATTTCCGCATTTCGTCGTCCGACAGCTTCAATTCCACGACCTCCCGTATGCCGGCGCGGTTAATGACAGCCGGAACGCCGATATAGACGCCGTCCAGCCCATATTGCCCCGTAAGCAGGGCGGATACGGACAGAATCGAATTCTCGTTCCATAGGATCGCTTTCGTCAAGCGGGCAAGTCCCATGGCGATGCCGTAATACGTCGCGCCCTTCCGTTCGATGATGTGATAAGCCGCGTCGCGCACATTGCCGAAGATTCGGTCCAGTTCCTCCTGTGTCGGTTTGCCGTATTGTTCGCGGTAATCGTGCAGAGAACGTCCCCCGATCGATGTGTTGCTCCATACCGGCAATTCGGTATCGCCGTGCTCGCCCATCACATACGCGTGCACATTGCGCGAATCGAGTTGGAAATATTCGCCCAGCAAATATTTCAATCTGGCGCTGTCGAGAATCGTGCCCGAGCCGATGACCTGCTGTGCCGGCAAGCCGGAATATTTCCAGGTCGCATACGTCAGCACATCGACCGGATTGGTCGCGACGACGAATATGCCTTGAAATCCGCTTTTCATGACGTCGGCGACGATGCTTTCGAAGATGCGGGCGTTCTTGCCGATCAGGTCGAGCCGCGTTTCGCCCGGCGCTTGATTGGCCCCCGCCGTAATGACGACGAGATCGGCGTCTTTGCAATCGGCGTAATCGCCGGCCCAGATTCGCATCGAAGGCGCGAACGGCAGCCCGTGGCTTAAATCCATCGCATCGCCTTCCGCCTTTTGTCCGTTTTTATCGATGATGACGAGTTCCGAAGCGATGCCTTGATTGAGCAAGGCAAACGCGTAACTGGCCCCGACGAACCCGGAGCCGATCAATGCGATTCTCGTAACTTCCTTAGTCATTGCATTCATTGGCTAACCCCTTACACCTTTATTATTTTTGATACCGTACATGAAATGTATTGTACTATTTACCGGCGCAAGAGTAAATCGGGCCGAAAGCGGCACGGCTGCCGAAGGCGTTTGGCAAAAAGCTCGATGATCGGCAAGCAATTGTAGGATTTTGGAAAGCGCGCGGCGAATATAATGAAATAATCGATTGAGAAGGGGTGTTGTGCAATGAAATTGATCGTCACGCCTGCCGCAGTATCTTGTTTCAAAAAAGAATGGGGGTTCCGCGAAGGGGATTCGATTCGAATATTCGTCAGATACAGCGGCGGTATGAGCCCGCAAGGACCATTTTCATTAGGCATCATAAGCGACACGCCCATCCAGGCAGCGGCTTCGACCGTTGCAGAGCAAATTACGTTTTATATGGAACAGAACGACATTTGGTATACCGAAGGAGAAGACTTGCAAATCGATTGCGAAGGGGAAGATATCGTATTTCGCATTTGCGGAACTCAACACGGATCATAACGAGACAAGGTAAGCCGGGCGCAAGTATGCGCCGCATGGCTTACCTTGTTTGTTGCCGAGCGGTCGTAACGCCCTGATCGGCCACGCCGACCGCCGCCGGCAGCTTGTATTTAGTTTACTACATGGAAAGCGTTCCATGTCAAGACAATTTGTAAAAAAGGCATATCATATTGGATAAAAGTTGGAAAATATGCGAATGCCCCGAGGCGGGCCGCCGATCGGCTACGACTCCTCGAACAGTTTGAGATATTCGCCATAGCCTTCTTCGGCCAGTTTGTCTTTCGGGATGAAGCGCAATGCCGCCGAATTAATGCAGTAACGCAATCCGGTGGGCGCCGGGCCGTCGGTGAAGACATGGCCGAGATGGGAATCGCCTTCCCGGCTGCGAACTTCCGTCCGGATCATAAAATGGCTCGTATCCGTTTTTTCGACGATATGGTACGAGCGAATCGGGCGCGTGAAGCTCGGCCAGCCGCAACCGGCGTCGAATTTGTCGCGCGAACTGAACAGCGGTTCGCCGGAGACGACGTCGACATAGATGCCTTCCTCGTCATGGTCCCAGAATTCATTGCGAAACGGCGGTTCGGTAGCGTTATTCTGCGTGACTTCGTACTGCATTTCGGTCAAGTGCCGTTTGAGCCGTTCCTGATCGCGGTTTACGCTCCAATGGCGCGCGATGAATGCGTCGCGGCCGGAACCGGTACGGTACCGCTTGTAATGCGACGGATTTTTCTTATGGTACTCTTGATGGTACTGTTCGGCCTCGTAGAACGTTTGGGCGGGCAGAATCGGCGTTACGATCGGCTTGTCGAAACGTCCGCTTGCGGCGAGAGCCTGCTTGGACGCTTCGGCCGCCTCTTTCTGCCGCTCGTTATGATAGAAGATCGCCGTTCGGTACGAGTCGCCCCGATCGTAGAATTGTCCGCCGCTGTCGGTCGGATCGATTTGCCGCCAATAAATGTCGAGCAGCTTTTCATATGGGAATATTTCGGGATCGAAGGTAATTTGCACCGCTTCATAATGTCCGGTGGTATCGGAGCATACTTCCTCGTAGGTCGGATGTTCCGTAACGCCCCCGGTATATCCGGAGACGACGCGCTCGATGCCCGGCATTTCCTCAAAAGGAGAAACCATGCACCAGAAGCAGCCGCCGGCGAATGTCGCAACCTCGTATTGCGTATTGCGCATATCGTTCATAAGTGGCATCACTCCTAATGTAGTGTCGTTTCGCTAATCACATTACTTTCATCATAATGCAAGGAACGTTGCGATACAAGTTTCCCCGTCCGTGAGCCCCGCTTCCCCGCTCTATGAGGATTTGCATATGAACATCGAGAGAAAAAATGGTATACTGTTGACATCGCTTTCTTTAGGTAACCGGCAACATGCAGCTTGTTCATGGTGAATGTGACCGATTTGAAAGGTTGGGGGACATTTTGTCGAAAAGCATCTTGTTTCTGATCATTGCCTTTGCGATCTCTTGGCTGCTCTGGGCGCCAGCCCTCTTATCCTCGGTCGGGGCGATCAAAATCATTCTGCCTACGGAACCGTTTGTCGTGCTGGGCGCATTCGGACCGAGCTTCGCTTCGATATTGCTGTCCTATCTGTACGAAGGGAAACAAGGCGTAATGGATCTGCTGCGCAAGGCGGCTCGATTTAAAGTAAGGGCGCGGTGGCATTTGCTCGCTTTGCTGCTCCTGCCGTTATTGTTTGTCTTGGCATACGCTGTCTATTATTTGGCGCACGGGAAATTTTATACGAGCGAGTTGATTTCGGAGCCGAGGCTGATCGTACCGTTCTTTATCTATTCGTTGCTGCTTGGCGGCTCGCTGCAACAGGAATTCGGCTGGCGGGGATATTTGCTGCCGCGCTTGCAGCGCAAATGGAGCGCCCTCCGCTCAAGTCTCGTTCTCGGATTGCTCTGGAGCGTATGGCATGTTCCGCTATCTTTTATTTCCGGAACGATCCAAAGCTATATCCCGTTCTGGCTGTTTGCCGCCGCGATCGTCGCGCTGTCCGTTTTGTTCGCATGGCTTTACAACAACGCGTGCGAAAGCTTATGGATTACGATTCTCTTTCATACGCTGCTTGTATTGTCGTTCTCCGGCTTCCCGCTGATCGATATGGAGAAGGACGGAAGTTATGCCGGATTTTTATATTTTACGATCGCGTTATGGATAACCGCTGGCATCGTTGCGCTAACGTACGGCAGCAATTTGGTACGCGCCCAAACGGGGCGGACGGCGAAGGATCTGGCCGGTTGACTGTAGCGGGGCGAGACTTCAGGAGGTAATTGAACATGAAATTGATTCCCGCAACAGATGAACTTTTCCATATTGATCTGGACATTATGAATTCGGACCCGTTCTTTAACCGGATATCCGCGAATAAGGAACGCTTATCGCCGGAAGAAGTCCGCACTGAAATCGATGAAGCGAAGCAAGCCGGCGCCGAACGATTCCTCGTACAAGACGGACAAGCGTATGTCGGCGTAGTCGAATATTTGCCGCTCAATCCGTCGGATCAATGCACTTGGCTCGGCCTTTTGCTGATCAAAAAGGAGTTTCAGTCTCTCGGTTACGGGACGAAGACGCTGCATTTGTTCTATCAATTCCTAAAGGAGAAACAGATCCGCACTTTTCGAATCGGCGTGATTGCGGAGAACGAACCGGCTCATCGTTTTTGGAAAAAACAAGGGTTTGTCGAAGTGAAAAAAGCGTTCTACAAAACAAATATCCCGATCATGATTTACGAAAAGGTGATGGACTGACCGTCCTTAATCAATGAGCGGCCGTCGACGAGACGGCCTCTTCTTTCTTTCTACGAAAAAAGGGGCAATCCGGAGTTCATTTGTTGATATCGATCAGTGAGAGAGAATTAGCGGTGTTTCATGGAGTTACAATTCGCAGGTCAGGCGGATTTATCGATGTTCCATAAATTAGCGGTAGTTTTTGGCGGTAATGCGGCGATTCCATGGTAAAGCTACAAATTAACGCCGGATTTTGGACTTATTTAGAATGTAATCCCGTACATTGCCTTCCGTCGACATACTTCATTTTTCTCTTGAGTTCGAAATGCAAATATGCTAGATTTACATATATGTTAAACATCCTATGTTTGGATGATTAAATCGTTCGATGACGAAAAACAATACGATAAGAAGAAGGCGAATAACAATGAAATCCAATCAAGGCATAGCAACAATGAAACAACAAGAGCAGGTGAGTCCGATCGCGCGTACAGGTATTTGGTTATTTATCGGAATATTGCTGATTGCGTCCACGCTGCGCGCGCCGATTACCGTCCTCGGTCCGATTGTGGGCGACATTCGCGACGACACGGGCATTTCCAACACGCTTGCGGGCATGTTGACGACGTTGCCGCTATTAGCGTTCGCTCTCGTGTCGCCGCTGGCGCCCAGGATGGCGCGGCGCATCGGAACGAACCGATCGCTCCTGATCGGTCTGGCCGTCTTGACCGCCGGCATTGCATTGCGTTCGATTCCGTCCGTTCCGGCTCTGTTCGCGGGGACGGCGCTGCTCGGGATGGCCATCGCGGTTTCCAATGTGCTGCTGCCGAGTCTAATCAAGCGGGATTCCCCCGCAAAGGTCGGCTTAATGACAGGGCTGTACTCTGTTGTCATGAACATGTGGGCGGCGGTCGCTTCGGGCGTCAGCATTCCGGTCGCGCAAGGACTAGGGCTGGGTTGGCGCGGAACGCTGGCGATCTGGGCTGTTCTTTCGCTGATTGCGCTGGCCGTTTGGCTGCCGCAAGTGCGCCGCGACCGCGGACTGGCCGTTTCGCAAGCGGCAGGCGCCCCTGCCGGCAAGCTTTGGAGCTCGAGCCTCGCTTGGCAGGTAACGTTGTTTATGGGCTTGCAATCTTTTTTATTTTACGTTAATATCGCGTGGATTCCGGAAATCCTCGTATCAAGGGGGATGAGCCATGCATCGGCGGGTTGGATGCTGTCCATCATGCAGTTTGTCAGCCTTCCGTCCACGTTTATTATGCCGGTGCTCGCCGGCCGAAGTTCCAATCAGCGGGGGCTTGTGGTAACTATCGCGGCCCTGTTCCTGATCGGATACGCCGGTCTGCTCTGGGGCGGCAACACGCTCGCGCTGCTGTGGATTATAATGATCGGCATCGCCGGCGGGGCGGGCTTTAGTCTGGCCGTCATGTTCTTCGCGCTGCGCGCGCATCACGCAAGCCAAGCGGCGGAACTGTCGGGAATGGCGCAGTCCGTCGGTTATTTGCTGGCCGCCGTCGGACCGACGGTGTTCGGCTTTATGCATGATGCGACGCATGCTTGGACCGTTCCGCTGATCATGCTCATCGTGATAGCCTTTCTGCTTCTTGCCGCAGGATTTGGCGCCGGCCGCAACGCCTATGTCGATGCGCCGACGGTGAAATTCAAACACGCCTTTTCTAAGGATACATGTAAACATTGATGATAAAGGGTGTAACAGAGTCAACTTCATAATCCGCCACCGTTGACGGTACTGGCTATTATTGCGCATATAGAAGGGGATGCCTCCCTGCATTTCGAAGGCGATCGCGCGGACCTGCGCTCCTTGTTTGGCGCTAACGAAACTAGCAATTCTTATTAGGCCCAAAATGAAGACGTCCCCATTCTAGCGAAAGTACGCATCCTTATTCATTGGAAATCGGCGGTTTTACCGCCTTTTTCCCCTCATTAGCGTGTTTGTGTTTCGTTAGACATTGCAACATGATGATTTACAGGCGATTAGCGTGTTTCAGTTTCGTTAGCCCGCTCGGGCGGATCGTCTAGCCGCCAGCGGTATGATGGAGTGGACCCTGATCCCATGCTTTACCTTTTTACCCCACGGGAATCGCTTGCCAGCACGCTGTACAGCTTCCATAACCTTTGCGGCAAATGATCGTTCAGGACTGCATGCAGCAATCCAATCCCGCCTCGTATGTAAAGAAGATAAGTTAGAGCCAACCTTTCAATGGTACCATAACGTTGTAAATTCGCATTTTCCCGACGCTGCCCCAAAGTGAAAATATACGGAATCGTCCGTTTTCGTGAGAATAGGCTCTCGCCATGTCAAATCCATGTCGAATTATGCGGAAAAAAGCAGAAAAATATAGCTTGCTTCTTCGCGAAAAAATAGGTATGCTACAAAATGAACCTATATTTAGTGTCTCGATTGTACGCTACGTACTATATGTGGGTGGTGTGCCCTATCGGATTCATATTTGGTGTCGAAATGCCCGGCGCCAAAGGATTTAGGTGCAGAGCACAGGGATGGACGATTGCAATGACAGTATGAACAAAGTTGGTTCCTACGATATGTTTTTCTGTCTCCATTTCCTGCCCATCCTTTGCGATGGGTTATTTCACTGCGTACATATTGATTCTATGAATCTAGCATCGGAGGTATAGCGGGTGTGCTGATCGTATTCGATTCAAAGACGGGAAACGTGAAGCGGTTTGTCGGGAAACTCGGGCTCGAATCCGCACAAATTGTTGACGGGCTGAAGGTGAACCGTCCGTTCGTCCTGATTACATTTACGACCGGATTCGGCCAAGTGCCGAAGTCGACGGCCGATTTCCTCGAAGAGAACGGGGAATGGCTTCAAGGGGTCGCCGTAAGCGGCAATATGAATTGGGGGGCAAGATTTGGGCTGGCTGCGGACCGAATATCGGACGCTTACAACGTGCCGATTCTAATGAAGTTCGAGCTGAGCGGTACGAATAACGATGTAGAACGAATGAAGCGGGAGGTTAATAACATTGTCATTGCAAATACCAAAATGGATACAGCTTAACAACGAAATAATGGTCCGCAAAAATGGAAACTTCCAATTTGAAAAAGACCGGGAGGCGGCCCGCAGCTATTTTGTCGACTATGTCAATCAGAATACAGTGTTTTTCCACGATCTGAAGGAAAAAATCGATTATCTTATCGAGCAGGAATATTATGAGAAGGAATTGTTCGATAAATACGATTTCAAGGAAGTCAAACAGCTTTACGACGATCTGTACAAGAAAAAATTCAGATTTCCATCGTTTATGAGCGCGTTCAAGTTTTATAACAACTATGCGATGAAAACGAATGACGGCAGCAAGTTTCTGGAACGGTACGAGGATCGGATCGCGGTCGTTTCTTTATTTTTGGGCGACGGGGATATGAACAAGGCGCGGGAATACGCGGATCTGTTAATCTCGCAAGAATACCAGCCGGCAACGCCGACGTTTCTCAATGCGGGCAAAAAACGCCGGGGCGAGCTCGTCAGCTGCTTCCTGCTGGAAGTGGACGATTCGATGAACTCGATCGGCTTTGCGATCAACTCGGCGCTGCAATTAAGCAAAATCGGCGGCGGCGTCAGCCTGAACCTGAGCAAAATCCGCGCGGCGGACGAACAGATTAAAGGGCTGGACGGCAAAGCGAGCGGCGTATTGCCTGTCATGAAGCTGTTCGAGGACGCGTTCTCCTACGCCAACCAATTAGGCCAACGCGACGGCAGCGGCGTCGTATACTTGAACGTGTTCCATGCCGACATTCACGAGTTTCTCGATACGAAAAAAATTAACAGCGACGAGAAGATCCGGATCAAAACGCTGTCGCTCGGGGTCGTCGCGCCGAACAAGTTTTTCGAACTGGTGGAAAAAGACAAGGACATGTACCTGTTCTATCCGCACACCATCTATAAAGAATACGGCAAACATATGGACGACATGGATTTGACGGCGATGTACGACGAACTGGTCGAGAACCCGAACATCCGCAAGAAAAAAGTGGTCGCGCGGGACTTGATTTTGAAAATCGCCCAAATTCAAATGGAGTCGGGTTATCCGTACATTATGTTTGTCGATAACGCAAACGAATACCATGCGTTGAAAGAGATCGGCCGGGTCAAATTTTCGAATTTGTGCAGCGAAATCGCGCAATTGAGCGAAGTATCAACCATTAACGATTATAACGAGCCGGACGTCATAAATCGGGATATTTCATGCAACCTCGGTTCCTTAAACGTGGTGAACGTGATGAAGAATAAGCGGATGAGGGAAACGGTTCATCGTTCGATGGACGCGCTCACGGAAGTGACGGACCGTTCCAACATTCAAATCGTTCCTTCCGTCGCCAAAGCGAACAGCGAATTGCATTCCGTCGGACTCGGGGCGATGAATTTGCACGGATTTCTGGCGAAGAACAAAATCGCTTACGAATCGAAGGAAGCGAAAGATTTTGTAAGAACGTTCTTCATGATGCTCAATTTCTACTCTTTGGAGCGGTCGATGCTGATCGCCAAGGAACGGGGAATTACATTCAAAGATTTCGACAAAAGCGAATACGCGAACGGCAATTATTTCGACCGCTATTTGAACAACGATTATTCGCCGGTTACCGACAAGGTGAAGGAGTTGTTCGAAGGCCAGGAAATTCCGACGAAGGACGATTGGCAGCGGCTGAAAGAGCAAGTGCGGGAACATGGCGTGTATCACGCTTATCGTCTGGCGATCGCGCCGACGGGTTCGATCTCCTATCTGCAATCGTCCACCGCGTCGATCGCGCCGATTACGCAGAAGATCGAGGAACGGGAATACGGCGATTCCAAGACGATTTATCCGATGCCTTTCTTAAGCGAAGAAAATTTCTTCTTCTATAAAGAAGCGTACGATATGGATATGTTCAATCTGATCGACCTGGTGGCGGAAGTCCAAGTACATATCGATCAAGCGATATCGACTATTTTATATGTCAAAGACGACTTAACGACGAGAGATTTGGCGATGTATTATATTTATGCGCAGAAAAAAGGGCTGAAGACGCTCTATTATACAAGAACGAAGAAGAAAACGATCGACGAGTGCGTCAGCTGCGTCGTGTAATAGAACTAATAAGCGTATGCTTCCAAAGCAAGCCTTGTTACGCGGTTAGGCCGAGGAAGCATCGCTCACAAACGTTGTAGGAGGTCCACCAATTGAAAAGATTCGAAGCAGTGAACTGGAATTCGCCGGAAACGGATTACACCGAACTATTATGGACGCAGAACACGTCGCAATTTTGGCTGGATACCGAAATCCCGATCTCGAAAGATTTGAAATCGTGGTCGAAGCTGAACGACAGCGAACGATCGGCTTATATGAAAGTGCTGGGCGGGCTGACGCTGCTGGATACGGAACAAGGAAACGTAGGCATGCCGCTCATCGCTCAGCATGTGGAAGACAAGCAGAAAAAGGCGATTTTGATTTTTCAGGCGGCGATGGAAGAAATTCATGCGAAAAGCTACAGCACGATCTTCACGACCGTGGCCAGCTCGGAATTGATCCGCGAAACGTTCGACTGGGTGAAAGAGGACAAAAATTTGCAATACAAAACGGCGGTTATCGACGAGTTGTATAAATCGATTCAAGACGGGGACGGTCTAAGCCTTTACAAGGCGATGGTAGCCTCCGTCTTCCTGGAGAGCTTCTTATTCTACTCCGGCTTCTTCTATCCTTTATTCCTTGCCGGACAAGGCAAAATGGTGGCGAGCGGCGAAATTATCAAGCTGATCATTCGCGACGAGAGCGTGCACGGCGTATTCGTCGGCTTGCTGGCGCAGGAAGCGTTCGCCGGCTTGAGCCAGGAAGAACAACGGATCGCTTCGGCGTTCGTATACGAGCTATTGGACAAGCTCTATCATAACGAGCTGGAGTATACGGAAAAGCTGTACGACTCGATCGGGCTTACGCATGAAGTGAAAAAGTACATTCGATACAACGGCAATAAAGCGTTGATGAATTTAGGGCTTGAACCGTATTATCCGGAAGAGGAAGTCAACCCCGTCGTGCTGAACGGGATTCGCACCGAAACAAGCACGCATGATTTCTTCTCCACGAAAGGCAAAGGGTATCAGAAGGGGAAAGTGGAGCCGCTTCACGACGACGACTTCGTGTTCTTGAACCAAAGAGTGCAAGAATCGCAATTTGCGTAGTCTGGCATCGAATTGTAAAGTTAAAACGAACCGTCAGGGCAAACTCGCCTGACGGTTCTTCTTATGGGCTATATCATCCGCTATTTCCGCGTTAATTCGATCTTCTCCTGCATGGCCGCAAGCTTTTCTTCCTCCGTAATCATGCCAAGCCGTTCCAATCGCTCCAACACAACGGATTGCCTCTCCTTCGACCGGTTCCAATCTTTCAACGGCGAGTAATGCTCCGGCGCTTTGAGCATGCCGGCGAGCAGAGCGGCTTCGCTTAGCCGCATGACCGTTTTATGCGGGTCATGCCCGTTTGCCGTCTTGCCGAAATAGTAATCGGCCGCCGCTTCGATGCCGTATTGGCCGTGGCCGAAATAAATCGCGTTCAAATACATGGTTAGCAGTTGTTCTTTCGTATACGTTCGCTCCAAATAAAGAGCGATCGCCATCTCTTTCAATTTGCGGACCAATGTTTTGTCCTGCGTCAGAAACACATTGCGCGCGAGCTGCATCGTTATCGTGCTGCCGCCTTGAACTGTTTCATTGGCGATGGCGTTGACCCATACCGAGCGTGCAAGCGAGCGAATATCGACGCCGGGATGCCGGAAGAACCGGTGATCTTCGATCGCGACGAAAGCTTGCCATACGTAATCCGGCATGTCGTCGATTCGTACGGTCATAAGCGATTCCTCCGCATGTCCGGCCGCATGGCCGTCCGAAGCTGCGCCCGCGGCAAGGAACGGGGCTAGCTCTTGTTCGTCGACCATCGATTTGCCCGCCCGGAGGAGGGCGAACCAACCCGCCGCCAGCAAAGACGCGATAACCGCTAAAATAATGAGCCGTCTTGCGAAAACGGCGAATGTCCGATGTTTAGGTGAAGCTTTGCCGGAATGGTTCGCCTGCCGCTCCGGCAAGGATGAAGCGGTCCGCCGCATCGTTTCAACCCCATTTCTGCTCAAGTTGCACTAAATCTATGTCTTGCTTTCATTATATGGGGAAAGCCGCCGCGCCTCCTATCGGATAGCCTTTCAATCTGTCTTACAATACTGTAAGGAAAGTGTAATCGGCTCATCCATGTCGTTAAGGCGCGATTATGGTATGATACCTGTTAGAGCGTCTATAAGAGAAATGGCAATGGGAAGGTGCGATATGATTCATATTTTGGTCGTTGATGACGATAAAGAGATAGCGAATTTAATTTCATTATATTTAAAAAACGAAGGCTATCGCGTATTGCGGGCGCATAACGGGGCGGAAGCGCTGCGTCTGCTCGCGGAGGAAGAAGTGAGCTTGATCGTGCTCGACGTGATGATGCCCGAATTGGACGGGATGGAAGTATGCCGAAGGGTGCGGGAACATTCGACGATTCCGATTTTGATGCTGAGCGCCAAAGCGGAAGATATGGACAAAGTGCTCGGATTGATGACAGGGGCGGACGATTATATGATCAAGCCGTTCAATCCGCTGGAATTGATCGCCAGAGTGAAGTCGTTGCTTCGCCGCTCCATTCAATACAACGCCGAGCCGAAAAACCAGGCGGAAGACGTGCTCAAAATTCATTCGGTCGAAATTAGCCGTAAAACGCATACCGTGACGGTGGAAGGGCGGCCGATCGCGCTTACTTCGCGGGAATTCGATATCTTGCATTTGCTGGCGAGCCATACCGGCAGGGTGTTCAGCGCCGAAGAAATTTTCCAATTGGTATGGAAAGAAAAATATTTCGCCTCCAACAATACCGTTATGGTGCATATTTGCAACCTTCGCGACAAGTTGGAGAAGGAAATCGGCTACAAGCTTGTGCAAACGGTATGGGGGGTAGGCTATAAAATTGAAGCGTAATGTCGTATATCCGATTCGATTCAAAATGGTGCTGCTGTTTTTTTTCAGTATCGTCCTGTCCGTGTGCACGGTATCCCTTTTGTACATCGCCGCGGCCATTCTGTCGGATTATTCTTCGATGCTTCGGTCCATACTCGCCGCATTGTATAATTTGTTCGGTATACCCATCGTAACGACCTTGGCCGGGGTTGTCTTTTTCGTCTTTTACGTGATTGTGTTGAGCCGGGGAAGCGTGCTGTATCTCCTTCAAATAACGAAAGCGGTGCAGCAATTGGCGAAGGGGAAGTTCGAGATGGAGATTCCTGTCAAAACCCGAGACGAGCTTGGCGATTTGGCCGACAATATCAACTTGATGTCCAGACAGCTCCATCAATCGATCACGGAAGAACGGATCGCGGTTCAAACGAAAAACGAGCTCATCACCAATGTATCCCATGATTTGCGTACGCCGCTCACGTCGGTGATCGGCTACTTGCGCCTGGTAGAGGACGACCGCTACAAGGATGAAGTGGAACTTCGGTATTATATCAACGTCGCTTACGAAAAATCCCGCCGTTTAGAGCGGTTGGTGAACGATTTGTTCGAGTATACGAGAATGAGCTATGGCGGCGCCAAGCTTGCTTTTACGGAGATCAATATCGTGGAATTGCTCGGCCAGTTAACGACGGAAGTTTCCCTCCAATGCCGGGACGAAAACCTCGACATCCGCGCGAAATTCGGCGCGGATAAGATCGTCATCATGGCAGACGGGGATAAATTGATGCGCGTCTTCGAAAATTTGGTGTCGAACGCGATCAAATACGGGAAAGCCGGGAAGAAGATCGAGATCGAGGTCGGCAAAGAAGCCGGCAGCGCCGTGATCCGCATCGTCAATTACGGCCCGCCGATTCCTGCGGTCGATTTGCCGCATATATTCGACCGTTTCTATCGCGTAGACAAGTCGCGTTCGGACGAAACCGGCGGCACAGGTCTGGGGCTCGCCATTGCGAAAAGCATCGTGGAATTGCATCACGGTTCGATCTCGGTCGCGAGCGATGCGGACCGAACCGTGTTTGAAGTAAGGCTGCCCGTGGCGAATTCCGCATCCCGGGGCGCGAAACCGGCCATACCGAATCCATCTTAAGCAATTCTTAAGAAATTATTATATAGCCCTTAAGCTATATCGGCTATAATGGCCAAGAGCATGGCTTAAGCGATACCGGGAGAGAGGAAGGGCCGCTGCCGGTCCGACATTCCGTTAGCAGTATTTTTGTTTCCCGGACGGGAGGGTTTTACATTGAAAACATACGAATTACGCCGCGGCGAATTGCAGCGCAGAGCGGCGGTATTAAAGCAATATGAATGTCATTGTTACCAAGTTTGTTACTACCTGCTTCGCAATGAAGAGAAGGCATTGCAAGCGGCGACGGCATGCATGAAGCATTTGTTCGGCGAAGTTTCGTTTTTCAACGGCGACGATGCGGAACGGTTGCGAAACATCCGCAGCATGGCGATACGGTTTTCCTTGTCGCACTACGGAGGAAATCCGGCGTGACGGTAAGCCGTTCGGAACTTCGGCCCGCCCGATCGGGATAAGCAATTGCCGGCGGGCAATTGTTTTTTATATGAATATGCGTTTTTTTTTCGGGCGCGTCATCGCGCCTTTTGCGCATTAATTGTGATAGAATGTAAAGATCAGGCAAGTCGTTGCATTGGTCGCGACATGTATCTAAAAAAATAAGTTTCGGATAGGCGAAAGGAGATCTTCCATGATAAAAGCGATCGTATTTGATTTTGACGGATTAATCTTGGACACGGAGACGCCTTGGTATGACGCAATTAACAACTTATACGGGGAGCACGGATTGGAACTGCCGATCGAGCAATACGCGCAATGCGTAGGATCGAGCTTGGCGCAATTCGATCCCTACTCTCATTTGGAGCAAGCGATCGATAAAGCGATGACCCGCGACGAAATCAGCAAGCTATGCCAAGCAAGACACCAAGAAATGATGCAGAACGAGAAGCTGCGCCCGGGCGTGCTTTCTTATTTGGATACTGCCCAATCGTTAGGATTGAAGATCGGTTTGGCCTCGAGTTCTACCGGCAGTTGGGTCATACCGTTATTGAAGAAGCACGGGATCTTCGAATATTTCGATTGCATTCATACGGCGGATCATGTGGAGGAAGTAAAGCCGAATCCCGCCTTGTATTTGCTCGCTTTGAACAGTTTGGGCGTGGAAGGGCCGGAGGCGATCGCGTTCGAGGATTCTTTGCACGGTTTGCGGGCGGCCAAAGCGGCAGGCATGTATTGCGTTGTCGTGCCGAATCGGTTAACGATCCATTTCCCATTTGCCAACTATGATATGAAGATCGGTTCGATGGCCGACATGAAGCTGACGGATATGATAGAGAAGTTGGAAAAGGTAAGCGCCTTGGAAAAATAGCGGCAAGGGGGCGGTTAAGATCCTTATCGACGATAGAGTCACCGATATCGAAGCGGCGGGTAGGGAAGACGCCCCGCACACGGCGGCAAGGAAATTGGCTGACCGAAGCGAAGCCCGGCGGCATACAGGTGCAGGCTGATGGCGATTTTGTTCTGGCCTTGCATGATCGCCTCTGTCGTGCTCTCTTTGATCGGCATCGTATTTTTGCGGCACCAATTTTTATACGTTTCCGCCGCGCTCATCGTACCGATGTCGCTTTATTTGGCTGCAACGCCGTTGTTTATGGGGTGGGGGCTTGTCTTCCCGCTCTGCTATATCGGTTCCGCCCTTGCGCTTCGCAACAATCGGCCGCGGCTTTCCCTGCTGGCGTCGGTACCCGTGTACGGCGTAATCGGGTGGTTGGCCTTCACGGTCCTTAGCCAAGGGTAACAAAGGAGGGAATTCGGGATGCTCATTCGCGAAATGTCGGCCGATGAATTGGAGCGTGTCGTACAACTGAAACCGCCGGCATGGTCGGATATTAAGCCTTATTTTGGTATTTATTTGAGGCAGCCTTCATGCATGCCGTTCGTTGCCGTTGAGGATGGCGAAATTGTCGGAGTGGCCAACGGTTCCCGTCAAGGAGACGTCGGATGGCTCGGACATGTCATCGTGTCGCCCGCATACCGGGGGCGAGGGATTGGCAAGCGACTGGTCCTGTTCATGATCGATCGAATGAAACAATCGGGCTGTCGTACGATCGCTTTGATCGCTTCGAAGGACGGAGAGCCGCTCTACCGGAAGCTCGGGTTTCGCGAAGCGGATCAATATGTGTTTTTCAGCAACGAAGAGCCGGCGGGCGCTCCGCGGCAGGAAGGGATCAGACTTGCGGAAGCTGCCGATTATGAGGCCGTGCTGCAATTGGATCGCGATGCGACGGGAGAAGATCGTTCGTACTTGCTCGATGAGCATCGGGATCGGCTATGGGTGGTTGGCGAGAAGGGGAGTCCGCGAGGATACTACGCTCCGCAGCTAGGAAACGGGGCGGTCGTCGCCGCCGATGAAGAGGCGGGCTCGCTGCTGCTGCATTACAAACATAGCTTGAACGGGACCAGAAGCGTTATTCCGGAAGCAAACGAGGCGGCAAGCCGGATTTTGAGCCGTTGGTGCGTACGCCATGAAGAGACGTTGGCACGGATGGTGCTCGGCGCCGACATTGCTTGGAAGCCCGAGCGAATCTATTGCCGGATTCACGGCTCGTTCGGCTAATGGAAGCCGCATAGGCGACCGGGATCGAATCGGACGGAAGGGGCGGTATCGATGAAGCTAGACGAGGACTTATTGTCGCATGCCAAAAAAATCGCAATCGAGGCGGCCTTGGCCGCCGCTCGAATCGCCAGGGAGAAGTTCGGCACCGCGCTGCGCATGGAGGAAAAAGGCGAGTACGGCGATATCGTGACGGAAGTCGATCATTTGGCGGAGGCCGAAATATTGCGGCGCATTCGGGAATATTATCCGGATCATCAAATATCGAGCGAAGAAACGGGATGGACGGGCGCGGAAGGAGATTGGTTGTGGCTCGTCGATCCGCTGGACGGCACGAACAATTACGCCATCGGATTGCCGGTGTTCGGCGTGTCGATTACGTTGTTATACCGCAAGGAACCGGTGTTGGGCGTTATCGTGGATTCGGCGATGGAGCGCCTGTACGTTGCCGAAGCGGGCAAAGGCGCCGAATCGGGCGGCATGCGGTTCGCCGTCCGACCGACGGCAAGAGCGGATTTGCGCAAAATGACCGTCGGCTGGATTCAAGGCCACCAAGTACAGAAGGAGGCGGGAGCGCTTCGTTTGAGGACGGTTCTGGATGCGAGCTGCAAGAGGGTGCTGCGCCTATGGGCGCCGACGATGCTATGGTGCATGCTGGCGCGCGGCGATATCGACGGAATCGTCCTGTACAACTCCGAAGGGGACGATTTGTACGCCGGCGTGCTGCTGGCGAAAGAGGCGGGCGTCGCCGTAATGGATTTCAGCGGCGAGCCTTTCGCCGGCATGAACAGCGAGCCGTACATCATCGCATGCCGTCCGCAGCATGCGGAGACGTTTCTGAAGCTGGTGCGCGACGGAATGCCGGACCTGGAACCGGATGTTCGCGTACCGAATCGTATGATGGAAGAGGGGTAGACCGATGAAAAGCAAGTTAGCGGTGATCGGCTCGGCTGCGCTTATCTTGATGTTATGGGCCGTTACTGCCAAATATCCGGACCGTTTCAGCTTATTGGAGAAAGGGATGAAGGCCGCGGGCATCCCTTTCTGGTCCCACGGGAACAGCGGAATCAGTTATGGCGGCATTATTGCGCTTGCCATTTTGGTGGCGGGCGGAGTGCTGCTGGCGAAATCGTTGAAATCGCCCAGCCCGGGTTTGGTTGTACTGGGCGTTATTTTGGCGACGTCGTTTGTCCCTTCCTGGTTTATAACCCAATATCAAACGTATGTTGCAGCGGGCATCGACGCGATTGCGTACGAACCCCGGAAGAGCCAATGCCGTTACGAAATCAGCGAGGAGCGGCTAATGGCAGGAACGTGCCAATTCCATGTAAGAAATATGAGCGGCCGGGAGGTATCCTTCGAATTATCGATGTTGCCTCCGGAAGATCCGATTGAAGCCATACTCCTTATCGAAGAGCTCAAACTGGTCGATGGCGCGGAAGTGAGGATGCTTCCGAAGCAGAGCAGAACGGTCGATATCCCGTTTGAAACGGAAATTCCGCCGTCGTTTGACGCTTCGGTCATTTCCGGATCGTTCTCCGGCATCAACATTCGAATATCCGGCAATGGGAAGACGCGCGAGCTGTAAATATTGGGAAATGCGCGAGAGTATGATACAATTGTAATGTGCTTATTTTTTGTAAGCATAATAACGATCTTGAATGAAAAGGAGAGAAGAGGATGTACGATATCATCATCGTAGGCGGAGGTACGGCGGGCGGAAGCGCGGCCTTATACGCAGCCAAAGCAGGCAAAAAGACGCTCGTGCTGGACGGCAACGCAAGCATGACGAAGCGGGCGATGCTTTACAATCATTACGGAATCAAGGAAATTACCGGTCCGGATTTGATTCGCATCGGCCGGGAACAAGCCGAGCATTTCGGCGCCGAATGGAAAGAAGAGAAGGTAACGGGCCTGGCCTCTTCCGATCAAGGCGTGGTCGTACATACCGAAACGGCGCAATATGAAGCGAAGCATGTTATTCTGGCGACAGGCGCGACGGCCGAAGTGGCGGGCCAAAGCGGCGTCAAGGTGAAAGACGGCACGGAACCGCGGATCAAAACGGTGATCGATGTCGACGCGCAAGGCAAAACGAATGTGCGGGGCGTATGGGCGGCCGGAACGGTTGCCGGCGTAAGCGTTCACACGATCATCACGGCGGGCGACGGCGCGAAGGTCGCGATCAACGTGATCAGCGAGTTGAACGGCGAGCGGTATGTCGATCATGATTTGTTAAAATAAGAGGGATACGCGAGGGGCGCAACCGTTTCGGTTGCGCTTTTTTGATTCGTTTTCGGGGGAAGTGTTCGAGGTAAGCGTCGAATGTCGTCACCCTTTCGCATGTTGCTTTTTACTTGCTTTTGTCGATATCCCCTTTGTTCAGAAAGCCCTGGATTGGAACAAAAATCAGGCTGCGGATGGAAGTTGTCATGCTTGATTGACCTGCAACTTACCGTGGTGAAGACGGATTTCCTGCAAAAATACAGTTGTTCCCCCATCGAAACAGGAAATGAGACTAGCGTTGCATCGGGAAATTGTTATCCGGACCGCAGGGCCGTTATTTCGCGTCAAAACCTCTTATTCGCTGTTTCGGCGGACATTGGTTCCGTTATTCCTTCGTTGAAGGGCTTATTTTACGCTTTTAGCGCGAATAAAGGATCGTATGTCCGCAAACTGTTCCAAATCGGGCCTTTTGTCACAATTAGCGTCCCCTGTGTCCGCGATCTTGGAATGTTGAAAAAAGTGAATGCAACGCCGGTGGGAAATGCGGTAAAAAGCCTGCGAATATACAGGAATTCCACCCCTAACGATTCTATAATCCATCGAAGCGAGAGTTTTTCCGAATGAAGGGCCTTCATGGTCTGGCTTTCTTTTCCGCTGGGGCGGATGGATTGAAGGCTGATTAGATACCGATTCGTCGCACCTCGTTGAAGTTCGTACCGCACAACATGTTTTCCTTCCGCGCCGGTTGCGGGAGCAAACCAGCCCTTTGCGCAAAGGGATTGCAATGTTCGAACGGCGGAACGATGATTGATGCTCAAATGAGTTGCCGCATCGATAGGCCATTGTTCCCCTGATCTTTGCTGCAAATGATATTGGATAAACGCTGCGCGCTCCATTTCGAAATTCCCCACCTAAAACATCCCTCCAGTAAAAAATATAAGCTTCTCGGAATTCACATTCCGTTGTAGGCTCTAGCCTCCTAGCTAGGGTCTTTATTGTTTCACCCCCAAACATGGGGTGCGAACAAACATTCCTCTTGACTTTTCAAA
Organism: Paenibacillus sp. MSJ-34; assembly: GCF_018918005.1. Lineage (GTDB taxonomy): Bacteria > Bacillota > Bacilli > Paenibacillales > Paenibacillaceae > MSJ-34. Next base: position 25,015 of record NZ_JAHLPR010000069.1, read on the forward strand.
ATCACCCCAATAATCGCCGAGAAGGCTTTTTTTATTGCCTATCTCTAATGAATTGGGTGATTTTCATGAA
>NZ_JAHLPR010000070.1 GCF_018918005.1 Paenibacillus sp. MSJ-34
TGATTCAGGGAGAATTATCATAATTCTCCCTCTCGTATATCCGAAACTGGTCAGATTGACCGTCAATAGCAGGACAACTTACACCGTCAATCTCAGGGCATTATGCGTTAGCATTAACAGTTAGGTATGAAAAAACCATTAATTTCATCGATAGTGGTTTTATTATTTCTATTATCTCTTCCTCATCCTAGTACATATGCGCTGACAGCAGACGATGTGCCTGTTGAAATTCAGCAAGGACAGACCGATGAAACAATGTTTGATATCGACCGGAAACTTCTAAACATGAGTAACTACTTGGAGCATCTGAGCGAGAAGGCCTATAAACAAAACGATATTGCATTATTAAAAGAAATTGTTCAGAAATACTATGATCTTCTTACAGACAACAGTTCACTTCACAAGGAATCACAATCTCCAGCAAGCTTTAGACCATTAGTGCAGCAATACGAAAACGCTATTGAACTCTTTGAAGCAAGACTAAATGCTAACACTAAATTGAATTCTCCAAACCCAACAGTCAATAAAATTAATTTTGTGCACCCAAAATCTGCACAGCAGCTTCCGACGTTTTTACTGGATGTTCCAACAGTCATAGATAATAATGTTTCAACCATATTTGAATTTACTCCTTCATCCAGCGCTGTTTATCAATTTACGATAATTCCATTTGATCAAAATTCAGAGATGGATATTGATTTTGCGATCTGGAAAGATCACTATAACTTGCATCCAATCATTTCATCTCAAAGCAACAAGACAATCATTACAATCAGTCTCAACGCAGATACTAAATATACAATGAAAATCATAACAAATATGAGCGATCCAAGATCAACTGTAACGGTTACTAAGAAACCAATTATTGAACTAAATAAGCCGGTGGACATCTCATTGCCTCCCGAGCAATTTGCAGTTCTTAAGTTTACTCCATCGCAATCATCCGAGTATACGATCTTTACTGGGCCGTATGGTGGGTTCGGAAGCAATAATGATGCTGGAATCCGGATCTATTCTGATGAAAAACTTTCGATGAGTCTGGCTGGGGATGAGTCTTTAGTAACATATTATATGCAAGCGGGAATAACCTACTATATCAAAATCATTCCCTTCGACTTCCTACATTCGAGGATTCAGATTGTCCACGCCGGCAATGTGGACCTTGTGCTGGATATACCGTCTGATGTCGATGTGCCTGGTACGAATACATGGGTATTAGAATTTAGGGCGCCTACAAATGGAAGCTACGATATCCGGACTGATTATTTCAGAGGAATTCCGACGGACGACTATCCCCCATACACCGTTGTTAGCGTATATGATGAAAGACTATATGAATTATTCGGATGGGGTAATGGCGGTGTAGGTAACCTGAGCTTGGACGGTGGAAGAAATTACTATGTTGTAATCAGAGATTATGCAACAGATATTAAGGTTAGAGTTATAGCTACTTCCAGGAGTATAGCTACCAAAGAGATATTGCCAAATATAGCTTACGATGTAAGAGAGCCTTTTAATACGAAGGCAGTTCATTTCAAGTTTACTACCAACATATCGGAACAGTATGTGTTCTGGACTTCGCCTTACGGAGGTCTAGAAGGTACCAATGACACTTTATTGGAAGTATATGCAGACCCGGAATTCTCATCCTTATTGGCTTCTAATGACAATTATAACAACACTCTGTTTTCCAGAGTTGAGATGAATTTAAGCGCAGGAACCTCATACTATATCAAATTAAAAGCACGATCAGCCTTAGATACTCGGTTTATGGTAGCCAGCTTCCATGATTCTATAACACCTTCAAATTTGACACTCACGCGCTTATCATCTTCGAGCTATATGTTGACCTGGAATGCTCCGCTTGCAAAAGAAACCATTACAAAGTACGAAATTTACAACAGGGGAGTATTATTGGACACAGTAACGAATGGCCTCACCAGGTATATTGCAACAGGGGTGACTATGAGCAACAATGATCTGTTCACGGTAAAGGCAAAGGATGCATTGGGAAATGTGTCTCCTGCAAGCAATGCAGCATGGTCAACAGTCGATCTCAAATACCACTACAACGCAGGACGACTGGATAACATTACACTAGAACCGATAGGGAAAGTAATCCGCTCCTTTCACTACGACAGCAATGGAAATCTTATTAAGATAACAGTTAATCCGTAATGTTAGCGGTTGGGCTAAGCGATAAACATCCATGATCTCCCGCGTATAAATCTAGCATGAAAATCTCAGCTAAAGTATTCAGGAGCTGTCCCAAAAGTGTTCGCATGAGATGAAACGTCCAATTTAAACGCGAAAGGACCCCAAATTACACTGCAAAGTGGAAGTTGAGGTCTTTTTCTTGAAGAAATTCGGCTCGGGCAGGGCTCAAAAAAATAATAAATAGTCCATTAGTCCCATATCTCATTCCGATCGTTTCATTGTATGATGAAGATATGATTTTGTCTAAATTGTGAACGGGTTCGAGATATGGAGAAAGCCCGGGTACCGGATATCCTATGGATGTTCGGAGCCCAGGGCTTTTTTTCATATATTTTAGATTACATGACAAGGAGGAGAACAAAATTGCTGAGAAAATGGAAAAAAGCGATTGCGCTGCCTTTGCTGCTCGCCTTGGCGATGGCGCAGCCCTTCGGCTTCGCGCCGGCAGGACAGGCTTATGCGGAAACGCCCGCTCCGGAGTTGATGATTACGGAGATCGTGCCCGCATCCAGCGAGACCGGACAGCCTTATGAGTATGTGGAAATTTACAACAATACGTCCCATGCGATCGATTTGAAAGGCTATCGCTTGCAGTATTTTACGAAGGCCGCCGACAATTTCACGTCCGTAACCAACAATTGGACGCTACCGAGCAAAACGATCGACGCGAAAGGCGTCATGGTGCTGTGGCTGAAAAAGTTCGATTATCCGGACGCCCCCCTCTGGGATTTCAATGCAAATTACGGCGTACGCCTCACGCCCGAGCAGGTCATCGAAGTGAAGCTGACCACCTCGGCCCAAGGATTGCATGATACCGACAAACGGAAGTTGGGCATTGCGGATCCCGCAGGCCGATTGATCAGCTCCGCCTATATCAATGACGGCGCCCAAGACGGCAAAGGGAATTTGGATAAAAGCGTCATTTACCGGCATCCCGCCGGCGGCGGAGTTGAAATGGAGAGAATCGGCAACGGCCAAGCCGCAACCCCGGGCGTCGTTCTTGACGGACAAGCACCCGGCCCTGCCGCTCCCGCAGCGGTCTCGGCACAACCCGGCGATCGGACCGTAACGCTCTCCTGGAACGCCGTTGACCAAGCGTCCCACTACATCATCTATCAAAGCGGCATCCGATTGCCGCAATCGGTAACGGGCATAACATACGCCATCGAAGCGCTCGAGAACGATGATGAATACGCCTTCCGCGTTACGGCCGTCGACGATAACGGAGACGAATCTCCCGCGTCCGCGCCTGTAAAGGCTACGCCTCAAGCCGTCGTCGACAACGATCCGCCGCATGCGCCTCAAGAGCTCAAAGCAGCCTCCGCGCCGGACAGCGTCACCTTGAGTTGGAGCGCAAACGCCGAACCGGATATGCGGAATTACAATGTGTACGTGAACGATACGATATTCGCCGCGGTTCCGGCAACCGTCTATTCGGCTAAGGTGGCGCCGCTCGTGCCGGAGCGGCAGTACGAATTTAAAGTAACGGCTGTCGACCGGGCCGGCAACGAATCGGTTCCCGCCGCGATTACGGCAGGTCCTTCGACCCTCCCGCCGGTTCGTTCCGATCTGCTCATTACGGAACTGGTACCCGATACGGACAACTATGCAAGTTACGATGCGTTCGAGTATGTCGAACTGTACAATGCGGGCGATGATGCGGTTGATTTGCAAGGGTATGCGTTAAAATCGTCAAGCTGGACGAAGACGATCGACCGTTCCGTCGTCGTCCCTCCCGGCGGGACAATCGTCGTGTGGACGAGAAGAGCGGAAATTAGCCCGCTGACGCTGGAAGGATTTAATCATTATTATTACGCTTCGTATCCGAGCAAATTTATTGCCGAGGACCAGTTGTATATCGCCGAAGATATCGGCGGGCTGGTCAATGGCGGAGCGACGGTAACGCTGCTGGATGCGGAAGGCAATGAAATTCGCAAAGCCGAATACGCCCAGGACGATGTCGCTCTCGGCAAAAGCGTCGTGTATGCCTATCCGGAGGATGGCGGTGTAACGATGCGCAAGGTGGCGGGCAAACAGCCGCCGACGCCCGGAACGATCGTCCAAGGGCAAGCGCCGCTCAAGGATGGCGACCATGAGCCTCCCGCCGCGCCGACAGGCTTGACGGCCGAGGGCGGAGACGGGACCGTCCTGCTCCGTTGGACCCCGAATGGCGAAGCGGATGTCGCCCGTTACAATATATACAAGAACGGACGCTTGGAGCATACGGTTAGCGCGGATATTCACGAGTTTAGCGTCTATCTGTTGACCGGCAACGAAACGTATACGTTCGAATTGACCGCGGAAGACGCGGCGGGCAACGAGTCAATGAAGTCTGCGGCGGCAACGGCCGAGCCCGGACATCAAATGATTACGCAGGAACAACGGGCCGATCACCCGAAAGATCCCGCTTACCAAACGATGTGGGATGTGAGCGCGGAAGGGCCGGTCATTCCGGGTCTGAAGCAGGATTTGGTTCCGCAAGGCCTCGCGTACGATCAAGAACATCATTGGCTGCTCGTCGTGGCGTACTTGAACGACGGCAGGCCGGCTACCCTCTCGATTATGGATGCAGGCAGCGGTTCGTTACTCAAATCCGTCGTTTTATACGAAGAGAACGGGCAACCTTACACCGGGCATGCCGGCGGCGTAGCCGTCAGCCGGAAGCATGTATGGATCGCTTCTGAGCAATATCTGTACCGGCTTGACAAGAACGATATCGTCGCTGCCGGGGACAGCGGTCAGGTTCAATTTCAAGGCCGAATTCCGGTCGTGACGGAAGCCGCCTTCGTGACGTATGCCGACGATACGTTGTGGGTCGGGGAATTTTACGAGAGCGCAAGCTATCCGACAGACCCGAGCCATCATCTGACGAACCGCGACGGCGATCTCCATTACGCTTGGATGGCGGCATACCGTCTCGATCCGGCAACGGATGAGCTGCCTGCGGGCAAATGGGACGGGAATGTAAACAACGCTGTCGTGCCCGATTCGATTCTTTCCATCAGGGAAAAAGTGCAGGGCGCTGTCATTCGCGACGACAGCATCATTCTGAGCACTTCTTACGGACGCAATAAAGACAGCGATCTGTTCCGTTACAACAATCCGTTAAGCGAAGACCCGCATACGACGGCGGTCTTCGGCGGGCAATCGGTTCCCGTATGGTTTCTGGACGGCGAATCGGCCAAACCAAACAACAGCCGATTGACGATATTGCCGATGTCGGAAGGCATTGTCGGTATCGGCGACGATCTGTATGTCGTCTTCGAATCCGGGGCGACGAAATACCGATTTACGACCACTTACGTGATGGACCGCATGCTCAAATTGAATTTGGAGCATTGGGACGCCTACGGTACCGATTCTATCCGCGGCATTCCTTCTGAGATGAAAGTCGGCGAAACGGCCCAGGCGAACGTAACGCGCGCACAGGGCAGCGCCCAACCGATCGATGCTACGGAATCGTACACGTTCGCCAGCAGCGATCCCGCGGTTGCGGAAGCGAGTCCAACCGGAGCGATCCAAGCGAAAGCCGTCGGCCGAACCGTCATCTCCGCCACCGACGGCGATCATGTCTTGACGTTTGCGCTTACCGTAACCTCGAAGCCGTCCGGCGGCGACCGTCCGGGCTCCGGGGGATCCGGTACGTCCTCGTCGTCAAGTTCGCAGCCATCGTCCGGCGCTTCGAAGCCGGGCACGGCCGAGGAGCAACCCGGTCAAATCGTGCTGGGACCGGTTGACTTCAAGCAGGGCGACCAAACAGTACGCATCGAGCTGACGGATCGAATCCATCAGGTCGTCATGCCTGCAAACGCCTATGAATTGCTGGGCGAACGATCGCTTGAACTCTCCGGCGGAAACGGTACGTTCCAACTTGCGAGCAAATTATTGCAGTCGGCGTTCCAATCGATCCCCGGAAATGAGCGGAACGATGCGCAAATTGCGGTTTCCGTCCCTACGGTGTCGGGGGAACGGCAAAAAGCGCTGCTCGCGGGCGCTGCCCGTAACGAGCGCGCCAATCTGAGCGCGGCAAGCGAAATGTTCGAGCTCGGTCTTGCCGTCACGACGGCGAGCGGCACGCGCGCGTTTGCCGCATTCGATCCGCCCATTGCCGTTTCGCTTCCGGCGAGTCCGGCGGCGAATCCGGAGCTGGTCGGCTTGTATGCCGTCCGGGACGACGGAACGCTCGCTTATGTCGGCGGGAAATGGGACGGCAGCTCCATGACGGCGGAAATCGGCCGCCCGGGCCAATACATCCTGCTGGAATATAAGAAAACATTCGGGGATATGCCCGCTCATCATTGGAGCACACATGCCGTGCAAGTCTTGAGCGCGAAACAAATTGCAACCGGCCTATCCGCGGAGGAATTCGCTCCGGCTCGCAACATAACCCGTGCGGAGTTCGCCGCATTGCTCGTTCGCGCGCTCCATCTGGAAGGGAATGATCGGACTGGCTTCTCCGACGTGCCTTCGAATGCCTGGTATGCGGAGCCGGTTGCCGCGGCTGCGGCTAACGGCGTCGCACTCGGATTCGAAGACGGCACGTTCGCTCCGAACGAGCCGATCACCCGCGAGCAAATGGCGCTAATGCTCGTTCGCGCGATGCAAGCGGCGGGGGAGGGCGAGCGTGACAACGGCAACACGCATCGCGGCGAGGAAAACATTTTTGCCGACGAATCGGCCATTAGCGGCTGGGCGAAACCATCGGTCAACCTTGCCCGAGCGAACGGCCTCATTGCAGGCAAAAGCGACAACCGTTTCGATCCGCAAAGTTTGACCACTCGCGCCGAGAGCGCGCAAGCCGTCTACAACTTGCTGCAGCGTTTAGAGTTGTTGAACGGCGTCTCGAACCCTTAAGTGAAACTCCTGAGTCCCCGGGATTGCCGACAGGCAATTCCGGGAACTTCCCAGAGCCATGATTGCTCGGATAGACCGCTATTCCTTCACATTTCCTGGCAGTTCACTTGAAGGGACTTGAGGCTGCGTTCAGTCAATGCCAATTGTAACATATCACTTTGATTTCACGAGCTTAACTATATGTACAATGCTCAGAAGGCGCTTGGCCTCGGCATACTTCCCTTGTTCGATACGAATGTGCCTTATGAGGAACTTTGCCCTCCCAAATACCAAGGCAGCTCAGGAGATCGGTTCACCGAGCATCCTCCAAAATCTGGCGTTTAATTTGCGGCGTTTTCGTCATTTGCAATACTGCCAGTGAAATCTAGCGTTAATTTGCAATGTCATCGCCGTTTGCGCTCACTAACGGTAAAATCTGGCGTTAATTTTCGGCGTTGTCGCCGTTTGCGCTCACTACCGGTAAAAACTACTGCTAATTTATGGAAATTCAACGTATTCGTCTGTCCGCCTCAAAATTAACTCCGCAAAATACCGCTAAAATCCCATTTTCCGCTTCACAAGAAAAACTAGCTCCAGGTTTTACCGCTAATTGGCCCGCCCGCCTGCCTGCCCGCCTGCCTCCCTGCCCGCCCCCCCGCACGACGCCGTTTCCACCGCACCCGCACCAATACCGTCATCAAACGCTCTCGCTCTCGACAACGGTACGGTCGGCATCGGAAAAACTCCACCCGACTCGGCCTTCCCGATCCGTTCCATCACAAAAAGACCCGAAGGCTCTTCCAAACAAACGCCTCCAGGTCCTCTCCCTTTATTCCCTACTTAATCACAAGCACCGGCACTTTGGCGTGCTGCACAACGTTATGGCTGACGCTGCCGAGCACAAATTCGCGGATCGCGCCAAGTCCCCGGCTGCCGAGCACGATCAGATCGCTGTTCATTTCCGCCGCATACTCCAAAATCGTCTTGGCCGGCGGGCCTTGCTTCATTTCGACATGATGCTTGTTGGCGAGCGAGGCGACGGCTTCTTTTGCCTCTTCGACCGTCTTGTCGGCTAATTCGAACAGGTGGTTATCCGGCCTCACCGGCGCTGTGACGAGCGCATCCGCAAAATAATAACGCGGGAAATCGAATACATGCAGCACTTCGAGCGAAGCGAACGGATTCGCTTTCGTTAACTGAATCGCTTTGTCCAACGCTTTCTTCGATTGATTCGAACCGTCGTAAGCTACCAAAATTCTTGAGAACAACATGTACATCCCTCTCTTCACATAAAATAACCGTAAACCAGTACGTTTACCACGAGAAGAAGCGGCATTCCAAGCCGAAAACTCCAATGCTTCGTCTTATGCCTCTTGCGCACCATCGCCGCAATCGAGCCAAGCGCCCCTCCGAGCGCCGCCAGGATGAACAGAGTTCGCTCCGGCACCCTTCGCCCGCGGCGGACGGCTCTGCGCTTATCGACGGACATCGCAACATAGCTAATGACATTCATGACCAAAAAGATGACGACCAATACGATTTGCAATGCGCCCATTTCTTCCCCCAAGCATCGTGAATCGACTTTCTCTTATTATAGTTCATTTGCGGAGATTCAACAATTGCAACCGTTACACCGTTTCCCGCATTATGCGCCGCAAATACGTTTTGCGCGCCGTCCAAAAGTATAAAGTTTGCATGGCCAGAAAAGCGACGAAGACGACGATCGCATAATTTCTGACATCGATCGCCAGCAAATTGCTAAGCGATTTCATAGAAAAAATCGTATGAATAATGCCAACAATGCAAGGAACAAAGAAAATGATGCCGATCTGCGCCGTGACGACCCGCCTGATCTCCTTAGACGTCATGCCGATGCGCGTCAACGCTTTGAACTGCTCCCGGTCTCCCTCGATTTCCGTAAACAGCTTGAAGTAGATCATGCTTCCGGATGCGATGAAAAACAGGACGCTGACGAAAATGCCGATAAAAAGCGTAAGCGAGCTAAACTGTTTCAGTTCGATATACGGCTCGACGCGGGAGCTGAAGTTGACCTGTTCGTCTTCGGGCACCTTAGCCTTTAATTTTTCGATCGTTGGAGCCATGTTCTCCCAATGCTTCACTTCATAACCGTAGATGACGATTTTGTTCTCGTCGGGCACGGAGCGGATCGTTTCCTCGTACTTCCCTTCGCTTACGAGCATCAGGAAGGACCATTCGAAACGGGGACCGATCGCAGTGCCGCTAATTTCGCGATCGACGATCATTTCGATCGGCCTTCCGTTAACGAAACCTTGCACCGTCTTCTCAAGAGGAGTCGATCCTCCGCCTCCTGCGATATAAGGGTATATTTGTATCGCATGTCCCGGCTCGACCTCCAGCTTCGGCTGCCCTATTTTCGCCAATGCATCGTTATAGTCGTTGATCGAAACGATCAGAAACTTCCGCTCGCGGAACTTCTCCTGCACAACCATCGGCACGCCGACGATCGCGATCTCATATTGAATTTGCAAGCCGTCCCGGCGCAACACTTCTTTCATCCATTCGGGATCGATGACGCGATGGGCATGAAGCCCCTTCTCCATGACGTTGATCGTCTGCGGAAAGTTCAAACGCATTTGCTGTTTCGTGCTCTGATCGAACACATAGAACGTGCCGGAAGCCGTCAAAATGACCGCGCTTAAAATCGACACCATAAACAATATTCGCGCGTTATCCTTCATTTTGAAGACGAGCTGCGACACCGTAATCAGGTTGGTCCGCTTGTAATAGATCCCTTTGTTGCGCTGCAATGCTTTCAAAATCGCGACGCTTGCCTGAGTAAACAAAAAATACGTTCCGACGATGACCGTTCCCAATATGGGAAAGAAAAAGAGAACGAAACTGTACATCGTCATGGTATAAGCCATGTAATAACATAAAGCCAAACAAACCGCCGTTAATACGACCAGCCATTTCGAATGGAGCGGCCAACGTTTCGGCTCTTTGGACGCTTTCAGCAAATCGACGATTTCGACCCGGCGGATCCGGAATACGGCGAGCAGCGTAATGAACAGGAACAATGCGAAAAACCCGACCGCTGTCAGCAGCAGCGCCTGGCTCGATATGTGAAACGGAATCGGCCGCTGCAGCCGCAAGATCGCACCGATCGCCATAAAGAACAGCTTGCTGAACAGAAGGCCGCAGCCGATGCCTACCCCGATCGCCACAACGGATACGATCATATTTTCATAAAATACCATTCGCTTCATTTGGCCTCTCGTCATCCCGAACAAAGTCAGCAGGCCGAACTCTTTTTTGCGGGAATTAATAAAAGCGGAGGTGGAATACCAAATGAACAGGAACGAGAAAATAAGGATGATAAATTCGCAAGCGATAAGGCCCATGCGAACCCCGTCCCCCGCTTCGATATGCCCGTTGATAATATCCGGATGGAAAATGAACGCCGCATAGATGTAGAAGATCATGACCGAAAAGACGCTGCTCAGGAAAAAGGCGCCGTACTGATGCCAGTTCCCCCGCATATTATTGAATGCCAGCCGACGAAAGGTCATCGAAATTGCCTCCCAACAAGCTTAGCGCATCCAAAATTTGCTGGAAAAAGGCTTGCCGGTTCGAGCCCCGCCGAATTTCCGCAAAAAATTTGCCGTCTTTAATAAAAATAATCCGCCGGCAATAGCTTGCCGCAAACGGATCATGCGTCACCATCATTATCGTGGCATGCATATGCTCGTTCAAATTTCGCAACGCTTCCATCACGTCTTTGGCCGCTTTGGAGTCCAGATTGCCCGTTAATTCGTCGGCGAACAAAATGGCGGGATCATGAATGATCGCCCGCGCGATCGCCGTCCGCTGTTTCTGCCCGCCCGACACTTCGTACGTCCGTTTATGGAGAATGTCCCGAATGCCGAGCAATTCCGCCGTTTTCAGCAAACGTTGTTCGATTTCGCTCACGGCCATTCCTTCCAGAACAAGCGGCAATATAATATTGTCTTTCAAGGTAAGGGAATCAAGCAGGTTGAAATCCTGGAAAATAAATCCGAGCTTCCGCCGCCGAAACAAGGCGAGCTGCTTATTGTTCAATTGAGCCGGGTTCGTGCCGTTAATTTCCACATAGCCGGACGTCGGCTTGTCGATCGTCGCGAGTAGATTGAGCAAAGTCGTTTTGCCGCTGCCCGACGGGCCCATGACGCCGACGAATTCTCCCGCCTCGATCGTCAGCCCGATGTTGTCGAGCGCTTTATAGTACATATTGCTTTTCGAACCGTATATTTTGCATAACTGTTCCGTTTTTAATACAGTCATGTCTTCCCTCCGCGATTGAATACTTTCCTATATTATATCCCGGACCGTCATGGCCAACGTATCGAATTGTCTTTCATTGCGCGGCTCGAATCTTTCATTTCTGTCACAAACGCCTTATTCTACCGGCCACTCACGGCGAACAGCGTATCCGTATGAAACATGATATGAACGACGGTTCCTTTCTTGTACGCCGATTCGATCTCGATGCGGTGGCCGAGCCTGGAGACGACTTGTTTCGACAGGAATAGCCCCATCCCCGTCGACTCCGCCGTAATGCGGCCGTTCTCGCCGGTAAAGAACGGGTCGAACACGCGCGGCAAATCATGCTCCGCGATGCCGATTCCTTCGTCCGCCACCGAGAGGCGCACCTTCTTGTCCAACGGATCGCGCTGCAGCGTAATCGTTAGCGATTTATCGCCAGGCTTTTCTTTGGAATATTTAATGGCATTGGTCACCAGTTGATTGACGACGAATGAGATCCACTTCTCGTCCGTCTCCGCGATCATGTCCGGCTCGTCGCATTGGATCTTCGGAAAGATCGACCAGCGGATGCATGCTTTTTTATGCTGATTGACGACTTGGCGCGCGACTTTCAGCAGATCGGTCTTGCGAACATGCAGATCGAACTCGAACTTGTCCAATCTGGCCGTATGAAGCATCATTTCCAGCCCTTGCGCCAGCCGTTCGTTTTCCTCCTGAATGCTGTTCAGCAGTTCGCGCGCTTCGTCGACGCCCCGTAGATCTTTCGCTTGCTGATTCAGGAGATCGATGACCGAAACCGGCGTCTTCATATGATGCACCCATTGATTCGTAAAATGATGATGCTGCTCCTGCTGCAACTGATATGCCGTCAATTGATCGGAATACGTGCGGAATTGCTTCTCCATGACGCTATGCATAAATTTCTGCTCGTCGGTGACGCCCGGATGCATCCCGACAAACGTATAAAGCCCGAGCTTATGATCCTCGAAGCGCCGCAAACTGATATAATACATCCGTTGCCGCATATAGTCGAACGCGAGTCCTGCCGCCAGCACGGCGGTAGCCAGCACAATCAAATAGATCGTACTGTTGCCGCTGATCGCGGTAACTTTGCCGAGCCCGAGCAGATCGAGCCAAACGACGAGCAAGACGAGCAGAATCGCGATATAAAAGATAACGATGTAAATCAATCGATCCTTCAAAAACGTACCGATCCGCGGCGCTCTCCATTCATCCATTGCCGCTTCCCCCCTCCGGCGCCAAGAAGCGGTAGCCTTGCCCGCGCACCGTTTCAATCGCCTTGACAAGGCCGATCTCCTCCAGCTTTTTGCGGACCCGCGTAATATTGACGGACAACGTATTGTCATCGACGAATTGAACGTCGTCCCACAGCAGTTCCAGCAATTCCTCGCGCGGCACAATGACGCCCGGCTTCATGACGAGGCATTGGAGCAATAAACATTCGTTCTTCGTCAATTCCGTCTTATGCCCCTGCCATTGCAGCGTATTGCGGGACGGATCCAGCTTCAAGCCGGGCACGCCCGTCTGGTCCGCCTGTTCCGCCGCCGGCGCCGCATATTCTCCGTAAGCTCTGCGCAGCGCGCTTTTCACTTTCGCTACAATCACATCCAGATGAAACGGCTTCGTAATATAATCGTCGCCGCCGTTCTCGATCGCCATCACTTGGTCCATGTTGCCGACCCGCGCCGATACGAAAATGATCGGGACATTCGAGAAGGTCCGAATTTGCCTGCACCAATAATACCCGTCGAAATAGGGCAAATTAATGTCTAGCAGCACAATGTGCGGATTTTTCATCTCCACTTCCTTTTTAATGTCGGCAAAATTGTCGGCCCGCACGACTTCATAACCGTATTTCTCCAACGTTTGGGCTAAAATCGCGGCGATTTTGCCGTCGTCTTCGACGATAAGTACTCGATACATATTGCCGGTCCTCCTATGATGCCGGTTCCCTTAACGGTAAGCTAAAAGCTTACGAGAACCAAACCGAAACACGCCGCATTAAGCAAGAAAACGATCGCCGCGGCGATGATTGTCGTATGCATCATAATTTTCAGTTTCTTTATATAATATACGATACATAAGGGAATGACGTATACAAGCTGAACGGCTCCAATAAATAACAGCCCCCACAACGAAGTAATCGATGCCGCCACGATATGGCATCCGATCAATAGAAGCAATGCGTACGCGATTTGTTTGTTTTTCGATAACTCCACAGGCTACCTCCATTCCCGGTCGGCAGACCGGCTTATCGCAGCGCCTTGCTGCGGATTTCCTGCAATCGCTCTTCCTTCCCGTCGCGGTAAAATATATTGTACGTATCGAACGGGATGATTCTCAAGTCGGGATGAACGATATGTACGCATGACTTTTTGACGGAACGCACGTCGAAATTGTAAGGATCGAGAAACTGCATAATGATCACGCGGAAAATATTGTCGTAACCGATATGTTCCGGTACTTTGACGAACGGCAAGCAGCACAGCAATTCCCGCAGCTTGAATCCGGAGGTAAGCGGTGTCTGGTTTAACGAGAACAGCTCGAACACTTTGCCCCGCAGCACTTCGTCCTGCTCGTACACGATCGTATTGCCGCCTGACTCGAGCAGCACCTGCGGATCGATCAGCCTTGTCAGGGGCACCGTCCGTCCCCCGAGCTTGAGGGCATATCCCATAGCCAGGCAATCCGAATGGCAGGGCACGGGAATGATGTCTTCCGCCGCGAACAGTTCGGACTGCTCGATAATGCCGCGCCGAACCTCCGACAAGGTCAGCCGATCGGTCGCCGGATCGAATTGCTCGGTGCGGCCCGCCGCCTGGATCGGTTGGAACGTCACGCCGCGCACCGCTCTTTGCTTCAGAGCGTATTGAATGATTTTGCCGATTTCATGGTCGTTCAAGCCCTTTTTCAACGTGACGACGAGCGTCGTGGATAAATTCAATTCGTTCAAATGCGCAATCGCCTGTTCCCGGATGTTTCTCAAATCTTGGCCGCGCAATTCCAACAGCGCTTCCTGCTCGAACGAATCGAATTGCAAGTACAGCTCGATTCCCGGCATGTAAGCCGCGAGACGGCGCGCAAATTCCTTGTCGCGCGCGATTCGGATTCCGTTCGTATTAATCATGAGATGACGAATCGGCTTCCTCTTGGCCAGATCCAGAATTTCGAAAAATTGCGGGTGAATCGTCGGTTCTCCCCCGCTAATCTGCACGATATCCGGCGTCCCTTCGTTGCGGACGACCGCGTCGAGCATGGCTTCGATCTGTTCCAGGCTGCGCCACGATTTGCGGTGAGGCGAAGATTCGGCGTAACAAATGGGGCATTGCAAATTGCATTGGTCCGTCACCTCGACAAGCGTCAGGCAGCTATGCTGCTCATGGTCGGGGCAAAGCCCGCAATCGTAAGGGCAGCCGTACTTGATCGGCGTGTTCCAAACGAGCGGCATTTCGGACGGTTTCGTAAAGTCGCGGCATTTTTTGTAATATTCGATATCGTCGGAGATGAGCACTTTTTCGCGTCCGTGCTTCATGCAGGTCTTGAGAAGATAAACGCGGCCGTTCTCGAATATCACTTTTGCCTCTACTTTTTCCAAACATGTGGAACAAATGCTAAGCGTAAGATCGTGAAACAGGTAAGGGCGGTTCGGCATCATTAGATCTCCTTTTGCAGTAGGGATGGTTTGTTGCGCCAAAATAACAATCCGTAATAGATTATACCCAGCAACGCCGCGACTTGAACATTGTTCAGCATGATGTACGGATGCGGAGTCGGTTTGATAAAATCGATCCAGAAACGAAACAGCAAATACATAAACATAAAGCATTGGAAGGAAAGGCCTGAAAATGGATAGTTTCGTCTAAGCCGGACCAAGACGGGCAGCAAGGCGATGAGAAAGGCGATTTCATAGATTTGCGTAGGATGACGCAGCACTCCGTCGCCGAAATCGACCCCTGTGATCCAGGTCGTCTCGATGCCGTACGTATGGTCGGACAAGCCTGTCAGGAAACAGCCGATGCGTCCGATCCCGATGCCGATACAGAGAGGGATGGCAAAATCGTCTCCGGTCGAATGAGGCCACTTTACGATTTTCTTTGCGATCTCTACGCCGATCAGTCCACCAAGCAATCCCCCGACGATCGTTTTCCCTTCCATGAGATAGGTGAGATCGTTCCATTTCTGCAACGTTTGCAGCGGATCTTCAAACCAGTACAGAATTTTGGAGCCTGCGGCGGCCCCGGCAATGGCGCCGGACAGAACCCCAAGCCCCTTCTCCAGCGGGATCGGGTTCGCGGTACGGTACCGCTTCCGTTGGTATAGATACAACCGGAACCCTATAAAATACGAAAGCGCCTCGAATAGAAAATGCGGATGAATATTAAGCCCGAACAAATGAATATATACTGGAAATTCCATGGATCACCTCTATGCGCGGCTATCAGTCTTTGAACTTTATTATAGAGATCGCTACAGCAATGCGCCAACCATTTTTTCCCTCAAACGGAACAAAGATCATTCGCTTGCACGTCAAAGAGGCGGCCCCGTATGCACGGAACCGCCTTGCTTATCGATTGATTATTGCTGACCGATTTTATCGAATACATTTTCCTGCACAAATTTCGCAGCCTCGTCCAATAGCTTTTTGGAATCCGTATCTTTCTTCGAGAACGTTTCCTGTACGACGTTAGACATAGCCGCATAATAGTCTTGCGTGCCGGATTGCGCCTCCGGCTTGCCCTCCAACAAATCGAAGAGCTGCGGATCGTATTGGTACACATTATCGTATTTCTCGTAAATCGCTTTTACTTTGGTCGCATATTCCGAATCGTCGCTGAAATATTCAAGCGGAGTCGGGACGTAATATTTTCCTTCGGCTTTACGCGCCTGGATGGTGTCTTCCACCGATTTCAGCGCTTCGTCGGTAAAATAATCGAAAGTAATATAGCGGAACGCCATTTCCTGCTCTTCTTTCGTCGCGTTCGGGTTAATGACGAGATAGTTGCCGCCCAGAATACCGTAATGCTTGCCGCCCTTCTCCGCGGCCGGCATCGGATAAGCAACCACATCTTCCGGCTTCATGCCGCCTTCATTCAAAGCCGCATGCAGCACGTCGAACGCTCCGGCGATCACCATCCCCGTCCGGCCTTGCTGGAACGAGTTGACCGCATCGCCCCATCCGAGCGCCCAGTCCTGCGGAATTGCGTTCGCTTCCCATCTTAGCTTCTTGTAGAAATCCAGCGCTTTGACGCCCGCTTCGGAATTGAAGACGGCCGTTATTTTACCGTTATCGACGGTCTCGATATCGCCGCCGGCTTCAAACAAGAAGTTGGTCCAGTTCCAACCCGCTTCGTTCCCTTTGCCCATCGGCGCAATGCCGGAAATGCCTTTTTTCGGATCCGCGATGTCTTTCGCCGCATTGTACATGTCATCCCAGGTCCAATCGAGGCCGGGAAGCGTGACGCCTTTGGCTTCGGCCAGTTTTTTGTTCACAACCGTCGATGTCACGTACCCGTTCTGGGTAATTCCATAGACTTTGCCGTCCACGATAAATTGTTCTTGCAGGACAGGATTCATTTGATCTTTATACTCCCAGTTGTTCCACAGATCCGTAATATCGGCGACCCATCCGCGTTCTACGAGAAAATTCGCCTCGGTGGCCCAAGTATTGTAGAACGTCGGAGCTTCGTTGGAAGCCATCTTCACGCCGATCTCGTTCACGTCGTAATCCCAATCGTCCTTAATAATGGTCACGTTCGGATACTTCGCCTGAAAGCGGGCGATTTTATCGTCTTCCTGCTGTCTAAGCGTAGTCTCGTCGGGCAGCGGGTAATGAACCTTGATCGTTATTTTTTTCTGCGTAATATCGTCCGCCGAACCCTGAGCCTGCGTCTGGTTGTTTCCGCCATTGTCGCTCGGAGCCCCTTCATTGCTTTTGACTTCCGGCTCGTTCTTGCCGCCGCAAGCCGCAAGCAGCGAACCCAATAGCAGAAGGCAAGTCAATAATAGTGAGAACTTTCGCATTGATACTCCCCTTTTCCATGTATAGTTAATGACTTACATATCTATCTTAAAAGAGAGACGATAAACAGACGATGTGCATTCGTATGGCGATCATGTGCAAGGCTACGCAAAAGAACTGCGTTATCCTTTGACCGCCGTTAAGCTGACGCTGCGTATAATAAACTTCTGGAAAGCGAGAAACACGAAAATCGGCGGAACCATAACCATGAACAAAATGGCGAATTTGACGCTGCTGTCGAGCGATCTGGCGCCGATGACATACTTATAAATCGCGGTGGCAAGCGTATATTTATCTTCCGTATGCATGACGAGCGACGGCCAAAACCAATCGTTCCAAGCGGTGGAAAAAATGAAGATGGCCAATGTGGCGAATATCGGGACGGACAGCGGCAGCGCAATGCGTATATAGCTGGTAAACTCCGAAGCGCCGTCGATGCGCGCCGATTCGAAAATTTCCGGATGAATGCCGTCGAAGAAGTTTTTGATCAGCAGGAAATAATATGCGCTCGCGCCCGCCGGCAGCCAGAAAGCCCAGTACGTATTCAACAGCCCCAATTCCTTCAAGTTGACGAAATTCGGAATCATATAACTCGACGCCGGAATGAACAACGTCATTAGAATGAAAAAATAAATCGCCCGGCTGTACGGTACGCGAATCCGCGATATGCTGAAGGCGGCCAGCCCAAGCACCAATATCGTCATCAGCAGATTGCCCGCGAAGATGAGCAACGTATTTTTAAGAAACATCGGCAGATCGATATAATTCCAGCCTTTCGGGAAGTTGTCCCAATGCCATTCCGTCGGGAAAAAGCGCGGCGGGAACGTATTAATCTCCTGATTGCTTTTCAAGCCGTTGAACATCGTCATCGCGATCGGATACAACATCGTGAAAGCCATGACGGCGATGCACAGCACCATAAACCCGTATACGACTTTATGAAACGGCTTCCGCAAATCGGCTGCCGACAATATGCCTCTCTCTTGCATTTTAGTAGTCCTCCCTGTTCAGCTTGTATTGAATGATCCCAAGGACGCTCAGCACGAGGAACATCAGTACGCCAAGCGCCGTGCCCGCCCCGTAATCCAGTTTGGTGAACGCATATTTCACCGTGAGAAGGGCGTAAGTTAACGTGGCCTTGTTCGGCCCGCCGTCGAGCATGGCAAGCTGGGATTGATAAGCCTGAGAGGTGCCGATCAGTTGCAAGATAAGCATCAATACGATTAAATTCCGCATCGAAGGAAGCGTAATATGTTTGATCCGGGCCCAGACGCCCGCTCCGTCAATTTCCGCCGCCTCGTACCAATCTTTCGGAATGCTGAGGACGCCGGCCAGGTAGATCAGCATCGCGGAACCGAACTGCTGCCATGTTTCCATGACGACGAGCGACACCATGGACCATCTTCCGTCCGAAATGAACGAGATCGGCTCCGCCCCGAACAAACCGAGCAGCGCATTGATCGGCCCGACGGGATCGTACATCCATCTCCACATGCCGTAGAGGACGACGCCCGGCACGACAAAGGGCAAGTAAGCGGCAATCCGCGCAAAGCCCTGGAAAAACTTCAGTTCCGATATGGCAATGGACGCCGCGATCGGCACCCAAAAGCCGATAATTAATGTCAGCAGCATAAAATACAAGGTGTTTCGAACGGATAGCAAAACATCGGGATTTTTGAAAATAGTAATATAGTTGGCAAATCCGACGAACGTATTTCCTTTTACAAAATCGATATTGTAAAAGCTGTAGACGATTCCTTTAATAATTGGTACCCATAAAAAAACGATAAAAATAGCGATCGCCGGAACAAGAAACAGATAACCCCATATATACTTCTTCCAGTTCGATATCTTCTTCGATTTGTTCCGCCTTCCCTTCGCCGTTTCCTGCACCATGTTGCCTGGAGAAATCATCGTTTCTTCCATAAGACCCCCTCATTCCTCTCCAATGTCTATCCTCCATTGTAAAAAAAGGCGGCGCTTCCGAACATGTGCAAAACTATGTGAATGATAACCGTTTTTACTTCTTCCAATCGCTTGGGCTGACGCCGAAATATTTTTTGAATATTTTGCTGAAATGTTCCGGGGATTCGTAACCGACGCGCTCGGCGATTTCGTAGCGGCGCATATCGGTGTTTAGCAGCAAGGATTTGCTTTCTTCCATTCTTAATTGAATGACGTATTCCCATAAATTGAAGCCGGTGATCTTTTTGAACAGATAGCTGAGGTAGTTGGGACTGACGTGGTTTTTTCTCGCCACTTCGTGAATGGTAAGCCCCTTCTGCCTGTAGTTCTCCTCGATATATCGTTTCGCGTTGGCAACAATCCGGTTGCCCTGCGTCGTCAATTCCTCCGCGGAAGGATCGTGAGCGTAGTTATGCCAATTGAAATCGCCGTAATAAAACACATGATAATCCCCCTGCTTCTCGCCCCATTGGATCGCTTTATCCGCTTGCCGGCTTAGCACGGGCACGAATTCCGTCCCCTTCAAAATTTGGCTGATTCCGATCGTCGCGTTAATTCCCACATATTGATGGACATGGTGATGGAGGCTGCGGCCGATCATCTCCAATTGATTGATCTTGTTGGCGCTCAGCTCGGCGTATTCCTCCTCGTTCCATTGCAGCACGATACTGATTTCCCGCTTTGCGGAATAGCAGGGCAGCGCGTTCCATTCCCCGAACAAGAGCTCCTGGGCGATATTAAGCGCCGCATATCGGTACAATCGGCTATCCTTGTCGGTCGTAGCGGCGGCTTCGCCGTCTTTGCCGGGATCCAGCTTCATTTTTAGAACGGAAAAATAAGGCCCCAGAAGCTTCAATTCCCGCTCGGCTTCTTCCGACATGGCATCCGCGGCTCCGATCAGGAGCCGGTTCAGACGCTCGTTATGTTCCGGCATCGGTTCCTCCATATAAAAGCGCTCATTATCCCGCATCTGCACCATATCGATTTGCGGTACCGGCTTATCCATTTTGAGCAAGGCGTTGCGAACCGAATCAAGAAATTGTTCGCTGTTCAGCGGCTTGATCAAATAATCCTTCGCCCCGAGCCGCAGCGCCATTTGCGCATATTGGAACGTTTCATGCGCCGAGATGATAATCGTCTGCATCCAAGGCTTGACCAATTTCGCCTGATGCATCAGTTCGATCCCGCTCATTTCTCCCATCTGAATATCCGTCACGAGCAGATCGATCTCTTCCATCCGAATATAATCCAACGCTTCGTGTCCGCTATAGGCGGTAAAGATGCCGCCGATCTCCAGCCCCGACTTCGTAAGCAATCCTTCCAGCCCTTTGCAAATCAACGGTTCATCGTCAACGATCAAAATATTGTACATAAGAACTCCCCCTGTAAGCTTATTCAGGCAATTGAACGGATTTAGGCAGATGAAGCGTCGCCTTGGTCCCGCCTTCCGTACGTCTCTCGTACGCCAGCCCGTATTCCGGTCCGAAGTGGAGCCTGATGCGTTGTTGAATATTGCGGATCCCATAGCCGAAATCCGTGTTAGGGCTTTCATCGCGCAGCAGCCGATTGATCGTTTCGTAATCCACCGCTTTATATCCGTTGTCCTCGATGAAGATCAA
The DNA here is from genome assembly GCF_018918005.1 of Paenibacillus sp. MSJ-34. Classification (GTDB taxonomy): domain Bacteria; phylum Bacillota; class Bacilli; order Paenibacillales; family Paenibacillaceae; genus MSJ-34. The sequence goes on from NZ_JAHLPR010000070.1 coordinate 20,959, forward strand.
TATATTGGCATCGTCTCCGGCTGCGCTGATCGAAATTCGGCCGTCTTCCCCCATATGTTTCACTCCGTGAATAATCGCGTTTTCAATAAGCGGCTGCAGCGTAATCTTGGGAATAGCGACCGATAGGAGTTCCTCCGGTATATCGATGGAAACTTGAAACAAGTAATCATATCTGTGCTGCTGCAATTTGATATAAGCCGACGCATGTTCCAGCTCTTCCTGCAGCGTAATTAGCTCCCTGCCCCGGCTCAGGCTGATTTTCATCAACTTGGACAATTCCTTGATCATCTCGGCGGAAGCGGTCTTACCCTCCATCTCGCTTTTCCAATAAATGCTCTCTAGCGTGTTGTATAGCAAATGCGGATTGATTTGCTGGTAGAGCAGTTGCAATTGGCTTTCCTTTTGTTTCAAATCCATTGTGTACTTATAATGAACCATCGCATTCAAACGGCGTGCCATATCATAAATCGTATTAATCAAAACGCTGATCTCGTCGTACCGATCGCGGCGCGGCGTCTCCGGGACGACCTTCCCCGGCTCATACCTTCTGACGAAATATACAAGCTTCTGCAGCGGCGTCATTAACGAACGCCAAAAATAAAGCATGATAAAAAGGCCGATGATCAAATAGGCGATCGAAATAAGCTGAATGACTTGCTTGATTTCGTTTTGCTGTTGAAGCAGCGCTTGCACCGGAACTTTGTAAACTAGCTTCTGCTGAAGAACCTCATTGTAATTGATAACATAGATGAATTCGTCGGTAATGAGGTCCTTCACTCCGATCGCCGAAGCGCCGGGGTCCGCCTCCGGCGGCAATTGCAGCACAGCGCCATGATCGGGCGAACTTGCGGTCAATATGCGGTTGTCCCAATCGGTAAAATATAGCTCTCCTTCCGGAAGCGATACCGTTTGCAGCGACTCGTTAATGCGGGCGTCCAAATTCGTGACGACAAGCACGCCGATCGTTCCGTTATTGTAAATACTGTTAATGGCCCGGATGTAGGCCAATGTTTTTTGATTGCCCTGGCCTTTGGAAGGAGGCGATAAACGCTCGACTTGTCTCAGATAGCCTTTTCCCTTTTTATCGACGGCCTCATCGAACCACTCCGGTTTTTCATCGTCCGCGAAAAAATAAACGCCCGATTTCTTCGGAGACGGATAAAACGGCGCAAAAAAATAGGTATTCAAGGGATCGTATATGTACAGAGAATAATATAGCGGCTCGCGTTCATCGGTTTCCTGGGAATAAACGATCAGCAGGTTTTCCAATTCCTCGTAATTTTTCACCCGTTCGAGCACCGTTTCCTCCGTAGAAAGCGGATTCAATTGTTGAATCAGCGTGTTCTTGAACACGGTGGAAGTCACCTTGTTGATGGCCTCGATATCGCGGTTGATCAGCCTGAAATTTTGCTTGTTCAGCTCGATATAAGCATTGGTGACATGCCGCTTCAATATTTGCCCGGCTTTGTTGTTGCCGTAGGCGTTTAATATAATGATCGGTATGACCATGACAAGAAACAGCAAAATAAGCTGCTGCTTCACATTCATTTTGTTGAGCGGATTTTTCAGTATGCGGTTCACAATCGCCTCACACCCCCGGCACTTTAACTATATCAATTATGAAAACCGGCAAATATGCGCGTTTCTACGCACATCGTGAGCGTTTCTCCGCTTCGACTCGCTTCGCGCTCCTACTGTCTGCCTGCCGATACACCTTAGTGTAAAACAAATTGTTCTGCTTGTCAGAAAAAAATACCAGTTGCCGATTATTGAGCTCTTTTTCGACATACTGCGCTAAAGTGGGCATAGCTTTTTCCCGCTGATCTTTGCCAGCAGATTCCTTTGTTGGTGCCAACAATATCCAATGGCGTTGCATTGAGAAATTGCGATCCGGACCGTACGACCGTTATTTTGCGTCAAAACCGCTTATTCGCTGTTTCGACGGACATTGATTCCGTTATCCGTTCCTCGCAGGGCTTATTTTTACGCTTTTGCCGCAAATAAAGGATCGTCTGTCCGCAAACTGGTCGAATCGGGTCGTTTGTCACAATTATCGTCTCCTGTGTCCGCGAACTTGGGGAGCAGGGCGGTAGAAGTTAATGCAACGCCAGTGCCCTTCTGTCGAAATCCCCTTCCCTCAGTCTAGGTGAAATGCGCCTGTTGAAGTGACTCATTCCCTGCTTCTCTTTTTTTGCACCCTTTGTCGAAATCCCGTTCGCTCAGTATAGAGGAAATGCGGTCTACGGCAGTTCATTCCCCGTTTCTTTTTTTGCACCTTTTGCCGAAATCCCGTTCGCTCAGTATAGAGGAAATGCGGTCTACGGCAGTTCATTCCCCGTTTCTTTTTTTGCACCTTTTGCCGAAATCCCGTTCGCTCAGTATAGAGGAAATGCGGTCTGCGGCAGTTCCTTCCTTGTTTCTTTTTTGCACCTTTTGTCGAAATCCCCTTCACTCAGGGCTAGGAAAAATTACTCTGTAATAGTAAAGTAGGAATATTCATTCTGCAGCGAGATTGCGAGCCGAGACCGGAAGCGAACTGAAAAAGCGACATCTGAACCAAGGGGATTTCGACAGAAGGGCGTGGAAAGCAATAGGTCGGTGGAAGGGAATGAAGAAGTATGAGGGGAATCGCATGAAAAATGCCACCAGTGAGTTGTTCTCGCCAGTTGCATTGTTCGTTCGACTCTCGCAAGACTTGACCTGAGTAGTCCCCGCATATCAAAATACCGCCATCGAGTTGACTCGACAACGGTATTCGATCGCTTGGCAGCGTTCGACTCCCTCGGGACTCGACTACACGGTCCCATGCTCATAAAAAATACCGCCATCGAGTTGACTCGATAACGGTATTTGATCGCTTGGCAACGTCCTACTCTCCCAGGACCCTTCGGTCCAAGTACCATCGGCGCTGGAGGGCTTAACGGTCGTGTTCGGGATGGGTACGCGTGGGACCCCTCCGCCATCGCCACCAAACGGATTGCTTATTCAAGGAGTTGCTCCCTGAAAACTAGATGCGAAACAAACGCGAATTCATGTGTTATCCTTATGGATTCATTTAGGATAAGCCCT
>NZ_JAHLPR010000071.1 GCF_018918005.1 Paenibacillus sp. MSJ-34
GATTATTACAAAGGAGTTCATGGCTATGAATACAGGATAAATGATGTGAAAAAGTAGACTGGGGACAGGGGAAGAAGATCCCCATACCCCAGCTTACTTTGGTACGTATGAACGGAGATGCACGAACTTAAAGGACGCCGTCAGGCGTTTTTCTTATGCCTGAAACGGACAATGGCACTGTGCCACCCGAAGCACCATGCCCCCGGCTCGTTCATGGGAAATGTTGGGTGGCGGCCGAAGCCGGCAGATCGGATTTAGACGTTGTTTAGCGGCGGCTGGGATCCTCCCTCGAGACGGTCACCGTCACGGAGCCCGGTTCTGTCACAGTCTGTTATCTTGACCAATCCGTTCGGCATAGCTTATAGTTGGTACTGAGTATCTATTACTTTAAGAAGGTGTGAAAGCATGTCTGAAAAAATCTACGTAGGCTTGGATCTGGGCGGAACAGCCATCAAGGTTGGCCTTTGCAACGAGCAGGGGCATTTGCTGCAGTCTTACGAAGGCCCGACCGGAACAGGGAGCGGAACCCCTGCGATCATCGACAATATCGTGAAATATATTCGGGAGCTTGTTGATCAATCCCCCTACTCGTGGGATCAAGTGGAAGGCATCGGCGCCGGGATGGCGGGCTTTATCGATATCGAGAACGGGATCGTCCTGCTCGCGCCGAACGTAGATTTTCGCGATGTGCCGATTCGGGATATATTAGTGGAAAGATTAGGGAAACCTGTGAAAATAAATAATGACGCGAATGTGGCGGCCTTGGGCGAAGCGTGGAGCGGCGCCGGCAAAGGGGTCGGCAATTGCGTCTGCTATACGCTTGGAACGGGCGTCGGCGGCGGAATCATTATTAACGGCAAAATCTACGAAGGATTCTCGGGCTTGGCGGGCGAACTGGGTCATATCGCCGTTGTGCCCGACTTGGAGGCGATCCAATGCGGCTGCGGCAAAATGGGATGCCTGGAGACGGTATCGTCCGCGACGGGAATTATCCGTATGGCGAAGGACGCCGTGAGCCGGGGAGACCGCACATCGCTGTCGCTTCTGGACAGCATTACGGCGAAGGACGTATTCGACGCGGCTAAAGCGGGAGACGAAGCAGCGGAACGTATTGTAAGCCGCGCGGCTTATTATCTCGGCAAGTCGATGGCTGCCGTTACGACGATTTTGAACCCGGAGCGGTACATTATCGGCGGCGGCGTCTCGAAAGCGGGAGACTTCCTATTCGATCAGATTCGGGAAGTGTTCCGCGAGCTGACGCCGGAAACGCTGCAAAAAGGAGTGGAAATCGTTCCGGCGACGCTGGGCAACGATGCCGGCATGATCGGAGCGGCAGGCTTGTTTATTCGATCCTAGGAGGAATTGCGGATGGAAACGACATCGATGGCGAAGCTGGTTATCATTACGGGAATGTCGGGAGCGGGAAAAACGATTGCGGTGCAAAGTTTGGAAGATCTCGGTTTTTTCTGCGTCGATAATTTGCCTCCGGTTCTTATTCCGAAGTTTGCGGAGCTGATCGAACAATCGAACGGGAAAATAGGCAAAGTCGCCTTGGTAATCGACCTGCGGGGCCGAGAGTTTTTTACCGCCCTATCCGAATCGTTGAATTATATTAAGGATCATTTTACGATCGATTACGAGATCGTATTTCTGGATGCGACCGATGCGGTGCTTGTCCAGCGTTATAAAGAAAGCAGGCGCCGCCATCCGCTTGCTCCCGACGGAATGCCGCTTACCGGCATTCAACTGGAGCGCAAGCTGTTGGAAGATTTGAAAGGCTGGGCGACCCAGGTGCTCGATACAAGCAATATCAAGCCCGCTCAATTGAAGGAGAGAATTGTCGCCCGGTTTACAAATTTGGACCAACAAACGCTATCCATTAACGTAACTTCGTTCGGCTTCAAATACGGAATTCCGATCGACGCGGATTTAATATTCGACGTTCGTTTTTTGCCGAACCCTCATTATGTTGAAGCGCTGCGTCCGCATACCGGGCAAGATGCCGACGTGTACGACTATGTGATGAAGTGGCCGGAGACGCAGGCGTTTCTAACCAAGCTGGTGGATATGCTGCAATTCCTTATGCCCCAATATCGGAAAGAAGGAAAGAGCCAGGTTGTCATCGGAATCGGCTGCACCGGCGGCAAGCACCGTTCGGTGGCGATCGCCGAATATTTGGGCCGCATTATCGGGGCGAGCGAAACGGAAGCCGTTCGCGTCAGCCATCGCGATGCGGAGCGTGACCGGCATTAGCCGGGGCGAGTCGTCGCGCGACTGTCCGGTGTTACGGTCTGTCAATGAAGGGGTGAGGGGAATTGGATCTGGAGCATAACAAGAACGGACGCCCGCGCATCGTCGTCATGGGAGGCGGTACGGGGTTATCCGTCATGCTGCGCGGTCTGAAAGAGAAGCCGCTTGATATTACGGCCATCGTAACGGTTGCCGACGATGGGGGAAGTTCGGGCATTCTGCGCAGCGAGCTGCAGATGCCGCCGCCGGGCGATATTCGCAACGTGCTCAGCTCGCTGGCCGATGTCGAGCCGTTATTGTCCGATATGCTGCAATACCGTTTCAAGAATGGAACCGGTTTAGCCGGGCATAGTTTAGGCAACCTAATCTTAGCGGCGATGACGGATATTTCCGGCGATTTCGTCACAGGCATTCGCGAACTGAGCAGAGTGCTTGCCGTTCGGGGGCGGGTGCTGCCGGCGGCGAATCAGGCCGTTATTTTGAAGGCGGAGATGGAAGACGGTTCGATCGTCGTCGGCGAATCGACCATTCCGACTTCGGGCCAGCGCATTAAACGGGTATTCCTCGAACCGAAACAGGTGGAGCCGCTGCCGGAGGCCGTGGAGGCGATCCGCGAAGCCGATGCCATTCTGATCGGTCCCGGAAGCTTGTATACAAGCATCATCCCGAATTTGCTCGTACCGAAGCTGGCGGAAGCGGTCGTCGAATCCGACGCGTTGAAAATATTCGTGTGCAATGTCATGACGCAGCCGGGGGAAACCGACAATTATACGGTCGGCGATCATTTGGAAGCGATCTACCGGCATATCGACCGGCATCTGTTCGACTATGTTATCGTGAATAACGGCGAAATCCCTCCCCAAGTACAAGACAAGTATGCGGAAAAGGGAGCGAAAGCCGTCCATCTGGATCTGGAGGAAGTCGAGCGGAGGGGATACAAAGTGATTGCCGATCGTCTGGTGCTCTTTCGAACGTATTTGCGCCATGACGCTTCCCGGCTTAGCCACCATATTTACCAGCTGGTCGAAAATTGGATGATACGAAAGAGGTGAGTCCCTTGTCTTTTGCGGCGCAAACGAAAAAAGAATTAACCTTAATCGAGTCCGACGCTTGCTGCGAGAAGGCGGAATTGTCCGCGCTGCTGCGGATGAACGGCACCGTTCAGCTTACGAACCGTAAGGTTGTTTTGGATATATCCACCGAGAACGCCGCGATTGCAAGGAGAATCTATTCCTTGATTAAAAAAAATTTCCAGGTGCATACCGAATTGCTTGTGCGCAAAAAAATGCGTTTGAAAAAAAATAATGTATATATCGTGCGTATTCCAACGCATGTTCAGGAAATATTAAAAGAACTGCATATCGTTTCCGAAGGGTTTATGTTTACGTCCGGCATCGCTCCGGACATCGTCGCCAAAAACTGCTGCAAGCGCGCTTATTTGCGCGGCGCATTCCTGGCCGGCGGCTCGGTGAACAATCCCGAAGGCTCCTCGTATCATTTGGAAATCGCCTCCATGTATGAAGAACATTGCAAGGCGCTCGTCGATCTGGCCAATCATTTCGATTTGAACGCCCGCTGTATCGAACGCAAGAAAGGGTTTATTTTCTACATTAAGGAAGGCGAGAAAATTATCGAAATGCTGAATATTATCGGCGCGCATCAAGCGCTCTTCAAATTCGAGGATGTGCGGATTATGCGCGATATGCGGAATTCGGTCAACCGGATCGTCAACTGCGAAACGGCCAACTTGAACAAGACGATCGGCGCGGCGGTTCGCCAAATCGATAACATTAAGCTGCTGCAGAAGGAAATCGGCTTGGAAAATTTGCCGGAGAAACTGCGGGAAGTGGCGGAAATCCGGTTGGCGCATCCGGATATTAACTTGAAGGAAGTCGGGGAATTGCTGAAGGGTAAGGTGAGCAAATCCGGCGTAAATCACCGCTTGCGAAAGATCGACGAAATAGCGGAGAAAATTAGGAAAGGATGATCGCTTTTTTCCTAGTTTACTTCATGCTATAATGGTATAATGTTTATAAACGTGACACTGAACATATATCGCCAGATACCATATGTAATAGGGGGTAAATTTTTCCATGACAAAGCAACCGGTAATTGTGCGGTTAAAAACGGGTCTCCATGCAAGACCGGCAGCATTGTTCGTTCAAGAGGCGAACAAATACTCGTCTGAAATTTTCGTGGAGAAGGACGACAAAAAAGTGAACGCAAAAAGCATCATGGGAATTATGAGCTTGGCGATCAGCTCTGGTACAGAAGTCAATATCAGTGCGGAAGGCTCCGATGCCGAACAGGCTATAGCCGCTTTAGTTAGCTTGGTCAGCAAGGAAGAACTGGAGAACCAATAACTTTTTTAACCGAACATTTTCGATGCGAAGAAAAGCTCCTGCACATGTAGAGGAGCTTTTTGTCTTATGGGTGAAACCTTTGAAAGCGCTTATCCGTCTGGTATGCGAACAATGAAAATTCATTTGTATGGAGGGATATAACAATGAATCGATGGAAGAAACCGTTTGTGCTCATCATGTCGGTATGCGTACTGGCCGCGGGAATGGCGTTCGCCCCGTCCGGCGGCGCGTTCGGCACCATGCCCAAAGCTGCTGCGGCGAGTGCGGGAGAGACGAGCGACGTGATCCTGGTAACAGGGAAAGGCGAACTGACGATCGCGCCGGACGTTGCATACATAGCGCTAGCGATTCAGACGCGCGCGGCGACGGCGAAGGATGCGCAGCAGCAGAACGCCGATCTGTTCGCGAAGCTGAAGAAGGTGCTGACCGACAAATATAAAATAGACGGCAAAGATTTGAAAACGGTCGGATTCTCGGTGAACCCCGAATATACTTATAAAGATAACGAAAGCCCAAAGGTGAAAGGTTATGTGGCGGAGCATACGGTTGAAGTGACTTACCGCCAGTTGGATCAACTCGGCACGCTGGTTGACGATGCGGCGGCGGCCGGCGTGAACCGGGTCAACCAAGTCCGCTTCGATACGGAGAAAGCGGAAGAATACGAGGCGCAAGTATTGGAGAAGGCGATGCTGAACGCGAAGAAAAAAGCGGAAGCGATCGCAAAGGCGGCGAACCGCGAAGTGGGTGCGGTGATCGGCGTCTCCGAGGTAGGCAGCGAGTTCAGACCGGTCTATACGCGCGTGATGGATTTGGCAAGTGCGGCGGCGGAATCGAAGGCATCGACGTCGTTCGAATCGGGCGAAGTGAAGCTTCAAGCGACGTTAAACGTGCAGTACGCTATGAAATAAATGAAAATTCGAGAAAATAGTTGTATCATCGACAAAAAAACTGTATAGTGAAGATGCTAAAAAATGAATACGACCACCTTTAATGAAAGCCATACCAATGGATATGGCTTTTTTTACTTAAAATTGGCAGCGCTGAACCGGCCATGCGAGGGCGACGAGGTTCGTCCTGCCCGGAACTGACGATAAGGGGTTGATGTCGATGATACAGCTCGTAAACATTGAGAAAAAATTTGCCGATCAGACAGTCGTCCACCCGCTCTCGCTTACGATCGACGAAGGAGAGTTTCTCACTTTGCTTGGCCCGAGCGGCTGCGGGAAGACGACGATTTTGCGCATGATCGCCGGCTTCGAGGTACCGACCCGCGGCGACATTATGCTGGACGGCCGGAACGTCACGCAATTGCCGCCGAATAAGCGGGATTTGAATCTCGTATTTCAACATTACGCTTTATTTCCGCATATGACGGTAGAGCAAAATATACAGTTCGGCCTGAAAATGAAAAAAATCGCAGCCGCGGAACAGAAGGAGCGCATCGCCGAAGCGGTTCGCTTGACGCAGTTGACGCCGCTCGTCCGGCGCTATCCGCATCAGCTGTCCGGGGGACAGCAGCAGCGCGTTGCGATCGCGCGGGCCATTGCCAACAAACCGCGCGTGCTTCTGCTAGACGAGCCGCTCGGGGCGCTTGACTTGCAGCTTCGCAAAAACTTGCAGGCGGAGTTGAAACAATTGCAGCGCAATCTTGGCATTACGTTCGTGTACGTGACGCATGACCAGGAAGAGGCGATGATGATGTCGGATCGCATCGTCATTATGAACAACGGCAGGGTGGAGCAGATCGGCACTCCGCAGCAAATATACCGCCGTCCGGAAACGTTGTTTGCGGCTACGTTCGTGGGCGAGAATAATATTTTTATGGCGAAGGACCGGATGTTCGCCATTCGGCCGGAGAAGCTGCAGGCGATCGAGAATGCGGAATCCGGCGCGAAGAAAACAGGCGTCATACAAGATATCGTCTTTCTGGGCAATATTCATAAGCTGGTCGTTCATCTGGATGACGAGCAAACGAACGTTTCGGTCTATCTCGATTTCAAAGACAACAGGCCGTGGCGGATCGGACAACGCATCGGCCTTGATTGGGACCGGGCGGACGAGGTGAACGTCGGGCCATGAACAAGTCGAGATGGTTGATTGCGCCTGTCGTCCTTTGGCTCGTTCTTTTTTTAATTGTGCCGATGTTGTTCGTCGTCGTCATTTCGGTTTTGCAGCGGGACGAATTCGGCAACCTCGTCTACCAGTTCAGCTTGAATAATTACGCGCGTTTCTTCGACTCGCTCTATCTCGGCGTGTATTGGGATACGCTGGTTTTGTCGGTGCTGACGACCGTGCTGTGCCTTATTCTCAGCTATCCGCTCGCCTATTATATCGCCCACTGCAGTCCCGCCAAGCAAAAATGGCTGCTTATTATGATTACGCTGCCGTTCTGGATCAACTTTCTCGTCCGGACGTACGCTTGGGTGCTGCTGTTGCGGTCGCAGGGCGTTGTCAACTCGTTATTAATGAATATCGGTCTCGTTGAGGAGCCGTTAAAGCTTCTATATACGCAAGGGGCGGTCCTGCTCGGTATGGTTTATACGTTCATACCGTTTATGGTGCTGCCGATTTATGTCGCTTTGGAGCAGATGGACCGCAAATTGCTGGAGGCGGCGGGGGATCTCGGCGCAACGAAATGGCGGGCGTTCTGGCATATTACGCTGCCGCAGACCAAGTCCGGCATTATGACCGGTTCGGTGCTTGTGTTCGTGTCGACGGCGGGGATGTTTGTCGTTACCGACATATTGGGCGGCGCGAAGTCGTCAATGATCAGCAATATTATTCAAAATCAGTTTCTCGGAGCGCGCGATTGGCCGTTCGGATCGGCGCTGTCGGTCATCTTCGCGATCACTTCGCTCGTGCTGATCGGTCTATTCAACCGGGCGCTGAAGTCCCGGCATGAACGGGTAAAGGAGGGGAGCGCATGAAAAGCGGCACAGTTAAACAGCACCCGCTTTTATCGCTGCACTCGCTGTTAATGCTGGTGTTTATTTACCTTCCGATCGTCTTTATTGTCGTGTTCTCGTTTAACGATTCGCGAATAAGCGCGACTTGGCAAGGTTTCACCTGGAACTGGTACGTTTCGCTGTTCGATAACCGCCATGTGATGGAAGCGCTCATGAACAGCTTGTCGATTGCGTTTGTCTCGACCGTCGTTTCCACCGTGCTCGGAACGGCGGCGGCGCTCGCTTTGCGGCGCCGGTCGTCGAAGAAAAGCAAAGGCATCGTCGGCATGTTGTATTTGCCGATCGTCGTTCCGGATATTATAATGGGTTTGTCGCTTTTATTGCTGTTTAGCCAGTTCCATATTCCGCTCGGGAAATGGACGATTATTATCGCGCACATAACGTTCAGCATTTCTTACGTATACGTTATCGTGTCGTCCCGGCTGTCCGGCATGGGCAAACAATTGGAGGAAGCCGCTCAAGATTTGGGCGCGACTCCTTGGCAGACGTTCCGTTATATTACGCTGCCTTCGATTTGGCCTGGCGTGATTGCGGGAGCGTTAATCGCTTTTACGCTGTCGATCGACGATTTCATGATCAGCTTTTTCGTCGCCGGTCCGAATTCGACGACGCTGCCGATTTATATATACGGATTGGTTAAGCGGGGCATTTCGCCGGAAATCAATGCGCTTTGTACGCTGATGATTCTGGTCAGCATCATTTTGATCCTGTCGGCTCAAATCTTGCAGAGCAAAGGTTCCGGCAACAAAAAAAAGAGCACCACATTCCCGTTTTGAGAGGACGTTCAAAAAGTTGACTTTTTGAACACGCTCCTTACAGGAGCTTATTTCGATAGAAGTTTTATTTTTTGATATAAGAGAGGGGTAATAAGGTTGAACAAAGTGAAACGATTTGCCGGCATTGCGCTGGCCGGACTGCTCTCCATATCGCTGGTGGCAGTGGCGGGATGTTCTTCATCCAAGCAGGAGACGCTCAATATTTACAGCTGGGCGGATAATTTTGACGAGCAGGTGTTGAAAGATTTCGAGGAAAAATACAACGTACGAGTCAATTACGATGTATTCGCCAATAACGAGGAACTGCTTGCCAAAATTAAAGCGGGCGGTGCGAACTACGATCTGATCCAGCCGTCCGATTATATGGTGGCATCGATGATTCAGCAGGACTTGTTGGAACCGCTCGACAAAAACAACATTCCAAACTGGGTGAACATTACGGATCGTTTCAAAAACCCGGATTACGACCCTGACAACAAGTATTCGATCATATACACTTGGGGCGTATCGGGCATTGCGTACAACAAGAAGTATGTCAAAGAAGAAATCGACAGCTGGGAAGACTTGTGGAACCCGGCTTATAAAGATAAAGTGCTGCTGCTCGACGATTCCCGCGAAGTGATCGGCATGGGCTTGATCAAGAACGGATTCTCCAACAGCACAACCGACGAAGGCGAGATCGAAAAGGCGGTCGGCGATATTAAATCGCTGCTCCCGAGCGTGCTTGCCTTCGATACGGACAATATTAAGCAGAAAATGATCGCGGAAGAAGGATGGATCGGGATGGTATGGTCCGGGGATACGGCCGTGATCGAGGCGGAGAACCCGGATGTAGCTTACGTCGTTCCGAAGGAAGGCGGCACGATCTGGTCCGACAACTACGCGATTCCGAAAGGCGCGAAAAACAAAGAATTGGCCGAGAAATTCATCAATTACATGCTGGAGCCCGAAGTAAGCGTGAAAAACTACGAATCGATCGGATACAGCGATCCGAACGAGAAGGCCAAAGATTTGCATAGCGAAGAATATCGATCGAACCCGATGATCTTCTTGTCCGACGAGGAGTTGGAGCGGACGGAATGGCTGTTGGATGTAGGCAAAACGTTGCAAGTGTACGACCGTTACTGGACGGAAATTAAAAGCGGCAGAGAATAATGACAAATCCAGAGGTGTAGAGACATGAAAACGTTAGTTCGAGTTGGTACGGCGGCAGCAGTCTGTTTGATGGTTTGGGGCGGCATCGCCGCTCCGGCGCCGGCATTGGCGGCGGCAACGGCAACGAAGCAATCGGAGCAGGCGGGACAAGCGGCTTCCCCATCGTTCCGGCTGAATGTCGACGGCGAGGCCTCGAAGCATAAAGCTTTATCGGTCGAGCAGGTCACGATGCTTCCGCTATCCTTCTTGAACGAAGATCTCGGTCTAACGGCGTCTTACGATGCACAAGCGAAAGCGATTGCCGTCAAAGCGCCGAATCGGGAAGTTGTCGCGATTGCCGATGGCTCGGATGTGACGGTAAACGGCCACGAACTCTCGAAAGGGTACACGGTACGGCAAATCGGCGGGGAGTGGTATGTGCCGCTTCCGCTGCTGACAGGGCATATGGGCTATGAGGCCCATTGGATTGCGGACACGAAAACGGTCGTACTAAGCAAAATTCGAGAGAACGATATTCTGTGGACGAATGTTTCGATTAACAAGGAGACGCAGGACGTTACCGTTACGGTGCAATATCCGCAGCTTAAGGGGTTGAAGAGCGGGGACGTCGAGGTGCAGATCAACGAATTGTTCGCCAAGGAGGCCGAACGGTTCGTCGATGCGGCGCTGGCAGAGTCGAAGGGCGCTTTCAACGATATCGGTTTTCAATACGACTACTATCTGGATTACAGTATGAAATACAACCGGAATGACGTCGTCAGCGTACAGTTCCAATCATACGTTTATCAGGGCGGGGCGCACGGCATCCCGGCACGGACCGATTACACGATCAATCTGAATACGGGCAAGGTATATACGCTGAACGATTTGCTGCAATCGAACCCGAATTACAAGGATCCGATCAATGCGGTAGTGAAGAAGGGCTTGCAAGAGATCGCCTTGTACGAGGAAGGGCATGAATTCGCCTTCCGGACGATATCCGACAATCCGTCCTTCTACGTGAAGGACGAAGGAGTGGTCGTATATTTCGACGTGTACGAGTATACGCCCTATGCCGCGGGCTTCCCGGAATTTTATTTCCGGTTCTCGGCACTGCTGCCCGAGTTGCCGGAGGGGGAGCTTCCGTTCTAGAAGTGAGGAGTTCGCATGCGATGCGGGCTCTTTTTTAGCTTCGATTTCTACCGTTATTTGCGATGCAATCCTATCCAAAGCCATTTTAGCTGGAGAAACTACCGCTAATTCTCCGGAATCAACCGATTCGCCAATCCTGTTCGAGATTAGCTCCGGCTAATACCGTTAAATGTTGCGATGCCGTTCATTCGGCAAAAATAACGGTATCATTTCCAGCTAGTGCTGAAAAATCGACCGAAAAAAACCTGGAGCGATTCGCCCCAGGTTTCGTTTTGCTATGAACGCTTTATACTTTTTCCACCACTTTATCGATCAAGCCGTATTCCTTCGCTTCATAAGCGCTCATGAAATAATCGCGGTCGGTGTCCTTCTCGATCCGCTCAAGCGGCTGCCCGCTGCGCTCCGCCAAAATGCGGTTCAGCTTGTCGCGCAAGGCGATAATGCGTTTGGCGCGAATTTCGATATCGGTCGCTTGACCTTCCGCGCCGCCTAGCGGCTGATGAATCATCACTTCGCTGTTCGGCAGCGCCAATCGTTTGCCGATCGCTCCGCCCGCCAGCAGAAACGCTCCCATCGAAGCGGCCATCCCTACGCAAATGGTAGACACGTCCGGCTTAATATGCTGCATCGTGTCGTAAATGGCCATGCCGGCCGTAATCGACCCGCCCGGGCTGTTGATATATAGATGGATATCCTTGTCCGGGTCCTCCGCCGCCAAAAACAACATTTGTGCGATAATGGAATTGGCAACGACATCGTTGACCTGCGTACCGAGGAAGATGATGCGATCTTTCAACAATCTGGAATAAATGTCATAAGCGCGTTCCCCACGATTGCTTTGTTCTACGACCATAGGTATAAAACTCACGGAAAACCCTCCTTTAAAAAGTTGTTATGTGAAGCAGATTACCCATATCATAACGGATTTAAACCGAAAGGTCAAAGATAGTCAAACTATTGAAATAAAAAAATCAGCGGCAAGCTGATCGAATTCGTTAAGTGGCGCGCCCGCGAGGAATCGAACCTCGATCTCAGGCTCCGGAGGCCTACGTCATATCCATTGGACCACGGGCGCATATTCAATATTGTTCAAAAAGCGATACAATCGCTATTATATGGCATGGACGGCGGAAAATCAAGCACATAATTTTTCCCAAATCGGAAAAATTGCCGTTTTATACATAGAGTGCATAAAAAGGCGGTTTAAAGTGAAATCTGATGAATAGCGTACTTGCAAGTTAGTCGATTTTTGGTTAAAATGAAGGTGGGACTTAAAAAGTTTACATGGGACATTTTCAGGCCAAGACTAGTTGCAGGAGTGAGAGAAATGCGGGAAATATTAGAGATACAAAAGCAACTTCTTCCTGATCTCATGGAAATTTTGAAGAAACGGTATACGATCTTGCATCAAATCATGCTGTCCGATGTCATCGGACGCCGGACGCTGGCAGCCTCGCTCGATATGACCGAGCGGGTGCTGCGGGCCGAGACCGATTTGCTCAAGGCGCAAGGCTTGATCGAAATCGAGAGTGTCGGCATGCGCATCAGCGACGCAGGCAGAAGGCTGCTGGAGCAGATCGAACCGGTCGTAGGCGAACTGTTCGGACTCACGAATCTGGAAGAGAGAATCCGGAACTACTTCGGGCTGAAGCAGGTCATTATCGTTCCCGGCGATTGGGATACGTCACCCCATACGAAACGCGAATTGGGACGGGCAGGCTGCAGGGCGCTGCGCAAAGTGATGACGAAGGACGATGTCATCGCCGTAACCGGCGGTTCGACGCTCGCGCAAATGGCGGAGCAACTTACGACATCGACGCCGCTCAAAGGCAACTGGTTCGTGCCGGCCCGCGGCGGGTTGGGCGAGAGCTTGGATTACCAAGCCAATACGATCGCATCTACAATGGCGAAGCGGACAGGCGCGCAATACCGGCTGCTGCACGTGCCCGATCAGATGAGCGAAGAAGCCTACCAGTCTCTTAGCCAAGAGCCGAACATTCAGGAAGTGGTGAAGGCGATTCGCCAGGCGCGCATTGTGGTGCACGGGATCGGAGACGCGTTCGTCATGGCGCGGCGAAGGCGCGTGGACGATAAGACGGTCGAAGCGATCCGGCAGCGAGGGGCGCTCGCGGAAGCGCTCGGATATTACTTCGACACGCAAGGAAGGGTCGTTCATCGGACTCCGACGCTTGGCCTCAGGCTGGAAGACGTCATGAAGACGGAAGTCGTGATCGCGATCGCCGGAGGAAAGAGCAAAGGCAGATCGATCGCCGCCGTATTGCGGTTCGGGCATGAAGATATTTTGGTGACCGACGAGGCGGCAGCGCATGAAATACTTAAATATATGGATGGGGCGGAACGCGGCGACGCGTAAGCCGCAGACGAGCGATAACTGCCCTGAACCAACGTAACAATGTGGTCTTGACGTGCCTATGGCTCGTCTTGAATATATAAAAATACTTTTCTAGGAGGAATTATCAATGGTTAAAGTAGGCATTAACGGTTTTGGACGCATCGGCCGCAACGTATTCCGCGCGGCGTTAAACAACCCTGAATTGGAAATCGTGGCAATCAACGATTTGACCGACGTTAACACGCTGGCTCATCTGTTGAGATATGATACGACTCATGGCAAGCTCAACGCGACTGTCGAAGCCGCTGAAGGCAAGCTGATCGTAAACGGCAAAGAGGTTAAAGTATTCGCGGAGCGCAATCCTGAGAACTTGCCTTGGGGCGCGAACGGCGTTGAAATCGTCGTTGAATCGACAGGTATTTTCACGGCGAAAGAAAAAGCCGAGCTTCACTTGAAAGGCGGCGCGAAAAAAGTGATCATCTCCGCCCCTGCTACGAACGAAGACATTACGATCGTTATGGGCGTCAACGAAGACAAATACGATCCTGCAAGCCATACGGTCATTTCCAACGCTTCTTGTACGACAAACTGCTTGGCTCCGTTCGCGAAAGTATTGGATGAGAAATTCGGCATCGTGAAAGGCATGATGACGACGGTTCACTCCTACACGAACGACCAAAGCGTGCTTGACCTGCCGCATAAAGACCTTCGCCGTGCGCGCGCCGCTGCGGAGAACATTATTCCGTCCACTACGGGCGCTGCGAAAGCGGTCAGCTTGGTCCTTCCGCAATTGAAAGGCAAATTGAACGGTATGGCAATGCGCGTACCTACGCCGAACGTTTCCGTAACGGATCTCGTTGTCGAGTTGAGCCAAAACGTAACGGTTGAATCGGTAAACAGCGCTTTGAAAGAAGCTGCCAACGGTCCTTTGAAAGGCATCTTGAACTATTCCGAACAGCCGCTCGTATCGAGCGACTACAACGGAGATCCTGCTTCCTCGACGATCGACGCGTTGTCGACGATGGTTGTCGGCGACAACATGGTGAAAGTCGTTTCCTGGTACGACAACGAGTGGGGCTATTCCAACCGCGTCGTAGACCTGGCTATTTACATCGCGAAAAAAGGTCTGTAATCGAATATCGTTCCGATCGAAGGGGAGAAGCGGTTTGCTCTCCTCTTCCGTCGGTTCCAAGCCATCATTAGTTTCCTAGAACAAAAGCGGGAGGAAGACGGACATGAATAAAAAAAGTGTACGTGACGTAGATGTAGCAGGCAAACGGGTATTTGTGCGCGTCGATTTTAACGTGCCGTTGGAAGACGGAAAAATTACCGACGATACGCGGATTCGCGAGACGCTGCCGACCGTTCGATATTTGATTGAAAAAGGCGCGAAAGTCATTCTGGCAAGCCACTTGGGACGTCCGAAAGGACAGGTGGTCGAGTCGATGCGCCTTACGCCGGCGGCGGAACGTTTGTCCGAACTGCTCGGCAAACCGGTTGCGAAAGCGGATGAAGCGGTCGGCGACGCGGTGAAAGCGAAAATCGCGGACATGAAAGACGGGGACGTATTGCTGCTCGAAAACGTACGTTTCTATCCCGGCGAAGAGAAGAACGATCCGGAATTGGCGAAATCGTTCGCTGAACTTGCCGATTTGTTCGTGAACGACGCCTTCGGCGCCGCGCACCGGGCCCATGCTTCGACGGAAGGCATCGCGCATCACTTGCCGGCCGTATCCGGTCTGTTGATGGAGAAAGAGCTTTCCGTACTCGGCAAGGCGCTGTCCGATCCGGAACGTCCGTTCACGGCGATTATCGGCGGTTCGAAAGTGAAGGACAAAATCGACGTGATCAACAAGATGTTGGAGATTGCCGACAACGTATTGATCGGCGGAGGATTGTCCTATACGTTTATGAAGGCGCAAGGCTATGAAATCGGCCAATCGTTGTGCGACAACGAGAAGCTGGATATGGCGCTCGGCTTTATCGAGAAGGCGAAACAGCTCGGCAAAAACTTCATGCTTCCGGTCGATATTGTCATTTCCGACGATTTCAGCGCGGACGCGAATACGAAGATCGTTGATATCGACGATATTCCGGCCGATTGGGAAGGCATCGATATCGGACCGAAAACGCGCGAGCAATATGCGGAAGTGATTAAAAACTCCAAGCTGATCGTATGGAACGGCCCGATGGGCGTATTCGAAATCGAACCGTTCTCGCATGGGACGCGCGCGGTAGCGCAGGCTTGCGCCGACACGGCCGGTTATACGATCATCGGCGGCGGCGATTCGGCGGCGGCGGCGGAGAAATTCAAACTTGCCGACAAAATGGACCACATCTCCACGGGCGGCGGCGCTTCCCTCGAATTTATGGAAGGCAAAGCGCTCCCGGGCGTTGTAGCGCTTAACGACAAGTAAAGGAAGTGAACGTAAGTGAGAAAACCGATTATCGCAGGCAACTGGAAAATGTTCAAGACGGTAAGCGAGGCGACCGCCTTCATTCAAGAAGTGAAAGGCAAAGCGGAAGTTGACGGCGTTGAGAGCGTCATTTGCGCGCCTTATACGAATTTGCCGGCATTGGTCGAAGCGGCGAAAGGCACAGCGATCCAAATCGGCGCCCAGAACATGCACTTCGAAGACAGCGGCGCGTTTACCGGCGAAATTAGCGGCGTTATGCTGAAAGATCTCGGCGTCTCCTACGTCATTATCGGGCATTCCGAGCGCCGCGCTTATTTTGCGGAAACCGACGACATCGTCAACAAGAAGGTTCGCGCCGCGTTCAAGCACGGCTTGACGCCGATCGTCTGCGTCGGCGAGAAATTGGAAGAGCGCGAAGCCGGTCAGACGAAAGACGTTTGCAAAGTGCAAACGGAAGGGGCTTTCCAAGGCTTGTCCGCGGAACAGGCGGCGCAAGTCGTCATTGCTTACGAGCCGATCTGGGCGATCGGAACGGGCAAATCCTCGACGGCGGAAGACGCGAACGAAGTTATCGCTTATATCCGCGAGTTGGTCAAAGGAATGTACGGCGAAGCGACGGCGAATGCGGTCCGCATCCAATACGGCGGCAGCGTGAAGCCGGAAAATGTGCGCGAATATATGAGCCAAAGCGATATTGACGGCGCCCTCGTCGGCGGCGCGAGCTTGCAGCCTGCCTCCTACATTCAATTGGTCGAGGGGGCAAAGTAAATGTCCGCACCGAAACCAGTAGCGCTGATCATCATGGACGGATTCGGATTGCGCGACGATGTAGTCGGCAACGCGGTCGCGCAAGCGAACAAGCCGAACTACGACCGCTATATGAGCGAATACCCGCATACGACGTTAACGGCATGCGGCGAAGCGGTCGGACTGCCTGAAGGTCAAATGGGCAACTCGGAGGTAGGCCATTTGAACATCGGCGCAGGCCGAATCGTGTATCAAGATTTGACGCGCATTTCCAAATCGATTCGCGAAGGCGAATTTTTCGACAATGAAGTGTTGATCGGCGCCGTGCGCCACGCCAAGGACAATCATACGAAACTGCATTTGTACAGCTTGTTGTCCGACGGCGGCGTGCACAGCCATATCAGCCACTTATTCGCCATGTTGGAACTCGCGAAGAAGGAAAATTTGCAAGACGTATACATTCACGCGTTTCTGGACGGCCGCGACGTCGCTCCGGACAGCGCCAAAACATATATGCAGCAGCTTCTTGCGAAGATTGAAGAAGTCGGCATCGGCAAAATCGCGACCGTGCAAGGCCGTTATTATGCCATGGACCGCGACAAACGGTGGGAGCGTGTCGAGAAATCGTACCGCGCCATGGTCTACGGCGAAGGACCGAAATACGAAGATCCTATGCAAGCGATTGTGGAATCATACGAGAAATCGGTCTTCGACGAATTCGTGATGCCGACCGTCATGACGGACGCAGGCGGACAACCGGTCGGCTTGGTGGAATCGAACGACGCCGTCGTCTTCCTGAACTTCCGTCCGGACCGGGCGATTCAGTTGTCCAACGTATTCACGAACGAAGATTTCCAAGGTTTCGACCGCGGCGACAAACTGCCGAAGAACCTGTATTACGTCTGCTTGACGCTCTTCAGCGAGACGGTGAAAGGGTATGTCGCGTACAAACCGAAAAATCTCGACAATACGCTCGGCGAAGTGCTGGTGCAAAACAACAAGAAACAGCTTCGCATCGCCGAAACGGAGAAATACCCGCATGTAACGTTCTTCTTCAGCGGCGGACGCGATGTTGAACTGCCGGGCGAAACCCGGATTCTCATCAATTCGCCGAAGGTGGCGACGTACGATTTGAAACCGGAGATGAGCGCTTACGAAGTGGCGGAAGCGGCCGTGAAAGAGATCGAAGCGGACAAACACGACTGCATCATCTTGAACTTCGCGAATCCGGACATGGTCGGACATTCCGGCATGCTGGAGCCGACGATCAAGGCGGTGGAAGCGACCGACGAGTGCATGGGCAAAGTCGTGGAAGCCGTTCTGGCGAAAGGCGGCGTTGCGATCATTACGGCGGACCACGGGAATGCGGAGACGGAAATCGACGAGAACGGAAGACCGCATACGGCGCATACGACGAATCCGGTTCCGTTTATCGTTACCGACAAGAACGTTTCGCTGCGGGAAGGCGGCATTCTGGCCGATATCGCCCCGACGATCCTCGATTTGATGCAATTGAGCCAACCGGCGGAAATGACCGGGACTTCAGTAATCAAGTAGTAATGAAAATGAATTGATTATCGACCAACGATGAAAAGGAGTGCTTATCAATGACAATCATTTCTGATGTATTCGCGCGCGAAGTATTGGACTCTCGCGGCAATCCTACGGTAGAAGTAGAAGTTTATTTGGAATCCGGCGCAATGGGACGCGCGATCGTACCTTCCGGCGCATCCACGGGCGCGCATGAAGCGGTTGAGCTTCGCGACGGCGACAAAGACCGTTACCTTGGCAAAGGCGTGTTAAAAGCGGTTGAGAACGTCAATGAAGTCATCGCGCCCGAAATTATCGGCATGGACGCGCTTGACCAGCTTGGAATCGATAAAGTGATGATCGAGCTTGACGGCACGCCGAACAAAGGCAAGCTGGGCGCCAACGCGATTCTGGCCGTTTCGATGGCTGTCGCTCGCGCGGCTGCCGAAGCGCTGGAAATTCCGCTGTACGTATACCTTGGCGGATTCAATGCGAAACAGCTTCCGGTTCCGATGATGAACATCATCAACGGCGGCGCGCATGCGGACAACAACGTCGACGTGCAAGAGTTCATGGTTCTGCCGGTAGGCGCTCCTACGTTCAAAGAGGCGCTTCGCGCAGGCGCGGAAATTTTCCATAACTTGAAATCGGTACTGAAAGCGAAAGGCCTGAATACGGCTGTCGGCGACGAAGGCGGCTTTGCGCCGAACCTCGGTTCCAACGAAGAAGCGATCCAAACGATTATCGAAGCGATCGAAAAAGCGGGCTACAAACCGGGCGTGGACGTATTCCTGGGTATGGACGTCGCTTCCACCGAGTTCTACAAAGACGGCAAATACCATCTCGAAGGCGAAGGCAAATCCTACACTTCGGCTGAATTCGTCGATTTGCTCGCATCCTGGGTGGACAAATACCCGATCATCACGATCGAAGACGGATGCTCCGAGGACGATTGGGAAGGCTGGAAGCTGCTTACCGAAAAATTGGGCGGCAAAGTTCAACTTGTCGGCGACGACTTGTTCGTAACGAATACCGAGCGTTTGTCCCAAGGCATCGAGAAAGGCATCGGCAACTCGATCCTCGTGAAAGTCAACCAAATTGGTACGCTCACCGAAACGTTCGACGCGATCGAAATGGCGAAACGCGCCGGCTATACGGCGGTTATCTCCCACCGTTCCGGCGAATCCGAAGACAGCACGATTGCGGACATCGCCGTTGCGACGAACGCTGGCCAAATCAAAACCGGCGCTCCTTCGCGTACGGACCGTGTGGCGAAATACAATCAATTGCTTCGCATCGAAGATCAATTGGGCGATCTCGCGCAATATGCCGGCCAAAAAGCTTTCTACAATTTGAAAAAATAATTTGAGCCTTTGTTTCTAAGCTCTGTCAGCCTGTCGGAAATTGTCCGGCAGGCTTTTTCTGTACGGTGGCGAATGATGAAATTGACTCGTTTTGCAGGAGTTCGTGTCCGTTGCGTGGAATTCCCGGCCAGTCTTACCTCTTCTGGTTCCCCTTCTGTCGAAATCCCCTTCCCTCAGGAGGCAGGAGTATAGAGTCAAGGGTTTGCACAGAAGGCAACGTGTCTGCCGAACTGAGCGTAATTAGAATACGAAAACAAAGGCATAGGGCGACGCGCTATATTCTTTTTCCACTTTTTGTATGTACCTCTAATTTATAATAAAACTTTATTTTTGTTAGTAAGTATGTTATTGTAATAATATTGGATTTGTGAACAACACAAACAAAGATAAACATATAGGATAAGGAGTGGCAGCAAGATGAACAAAATTCTTTATATTACGGCAAACCCGAAAGCGGTAGAAGCTTCTTACAGCCTCCAATTGGGCGAGCATTTCCTGCAAGCGGCGAAAGAAGCGAAGCCTTCGATCGAAATCGAGCGCATCGATCTGTTTGACGGGAATATGCCGATGATCGATTATACGGTCATGAGCGCATGGGGCAAGCTGGCGAGCAATGAAGCGTTGAACGATGAGGAGCAAGCGGTGATCGGCCGGATGAACGAGCTGTCGGATCAATTCGTGTCTGCGGACGGCTATATTTTCGTGTCGCCGATGTGGAACCTGACGTTCCCTCCGCATCTGTCGGCTTATCTGAACAACGTGATGGTTGCGAGAAAGACGTTCCGCTATACCGGCAACGGGCCTGAAGGGCTGTTGAAAGACCGTAAAGCGGTGCATATTCAAGCACGCGGCGGCTTCTATTCGGAAGAAGCGGCACAAGGAAGAAATTTCGGCGACAATTATTTGAAAACCGCGTTGGCGATTTATACGGGGATTACCGATTATACAAGCCTCTATGTCGAAGGAATGAACGCTTTCCCGGACAAAGCCGGCGAATTTCTGGCCGAAGCGAAGAAACGGGCCGAGGCGGCGGCGAAATCGTTCGTTCTTGACGCCGTGCAAGTAGGTTAACGGACTAACGGCAAACGTAACGAACCAACGCGCAAGCACACCTTGTCAATACGCAGCGTACATGATATAATAAGAATGCTGTTTTTATATGTACGTACTTTTCCTACGGAAAATTTTGAGGAGGAAAATCTGTGGAAATATTGTTCAAAGTGTTGCTCGTAATTTTCTCATTAGGCTTGATTGCCGTTGTGCTTCTGCAAAAAGGGAAAAGCGCCGGCCTATCGGGTGCCATTTCCGGGGGTGCGGAACATCTATTCGGCAAACAGAAAGCGCGCGGCTTGGATTTGTTTTTACAACGTTTAACCATCACATTGGCTGCCGGATTTTTTATTCTGGCGATGGTCGTGGCTTATCTTGTAAAAGTTTAATAATGTGATAGACGAACGCAGCGGGAAACGGGTTTCCCGCTGTTTTTTTGTATTTCGGATGGAATGCGGCGATTTCGTGTATACTAGAGTATATATTTGGCATTGGTTTGTTCCGTACATAACGGTTGACGGGATGGCATACGAAACGAGGTGTATGATTTGACAGAGCAGGAACTGCTTGATTTTATGAGAGAAACGGCCTATAAGCCGATGACGTATCAGGAGTTGGAACAGCATTTCGGCATTGCCGACTCCGAGCAATTTAAACAATTTCTGAAGCTGCTCAACAATTTGGAACAGGAAGGGAAAATCATTCTGACGCGTTCCCAGCGTTACGGCATTCCGGAGCGGATGAATTTGCTGCGGGGCCGGCTGCAAGCTCATCCGAAAGGGTTCGCCTTCCTGATCCCGGAGGATCGGGATCATCCCGATGTCTATATTCATGCGAACGATTTGAAGAGCGCAATGAACGGCGATACGGTATTGGTGCGCATTACGTCGAAGGGGACGGCCGGCGGCCGGCTTGAAGGAGAGGTCGCGCGCATCGTGAGCCGGGCGATCACGCAGGTGGTCGGCGTATTCGAGAACCACGAATCGTACGGGTTTGTCGTGCCGGACGACAAGCGGATCAACCGGGATCTGTTCGTCCGTCAGGAAGGCTTCAACGGCGCGGTGACCGGCCAGAAGGTCGTCGCCAAGATCGTGAACTATCCGGAGGGCCGCGCGGCGGCGGAAGGGGAAATTATCGAAATACTCGGCCATAAGGACGATCCGGGCGTCGACATCTTATCGATTATTCGCAAGCATCAGTTGCCTGAGGCGTTTCCGGACGAAGTGCTGGAAGAGGCGTTGGCCGTTCCCGATTCGATTACGGAAGATGAAATTGCGCAGCAAGGCCGCCGCGATTTGCGCGGGCAGCGGATCGTCACGATCGACGGCGAAGACGCGAAGGATTTGGACGATGCGGTCAATGTCGAGCGCCTGCCGAACGGCCATTATAAACTGGGCGTGCATATCGCCGATGTCGGTTATTATGTGCGCGAGAAATCGAGCCTGGATCAAGAGGCGTACCAGCGCGGCTGCAGCGTTTATTTGGTAGACCGCGTCATTCCGATGCTGCCGCATCGTTTGTCCAACGGCATTTGCAGCTTGAATCCGCAGGTGGACCGGCTGACGCTCTCGTGCGAAATGGAGTTTGACGAGCATATGAAAGTGGTTCGCCACGATATTTTTACGAGCGTGATTCGGACTGCGGAGCGGATGACTTATAGCAATGTGCGGAAAATATTGACCGAGCCCGACGAACATCCGGAATTGATGGACCGTTACGCCGGGTTGGTCGACGATTTCAAGCTCATGCGCGAGATGGCGATGCGGCTGCGGAAAAAGCGGATGGCGCGCGGCGCGATCGATTTCGATTTTCAAGAGTCGAAGGTCATTGTGGATGAGAACGGGAAGCCGGTCGATATCGTCAAAAGAGAGCGTTCGATCGCCGAGATGATTATCGAGGAATTTATGCTTGCGGCGAATGAAACGGTGGCCGAGCATTTCCACTGGCTGAAAGTACCGTTTGTCTACCGGATCCATGAAAATCCGGATGACGAGAAGCTGCTCAACTTCATGCAGTTCGCCGCCAATTTCGGCTATGTCGTCCGCGGCAAAGGCAATAAAGTGCACCCGCGGGCTTTGCAGACGCTGCTGGAGGAAATTCAGGGGACCAAGGAGCAGACGGTCATCAGCACGATGATGCTGCGGTCGATGAAACAGGCCAAGTACGATGCCGAGAGCTTGGGGCATTTCGGTCTGGCGGCCGAGTTTTATACGCATTTCACATCGCCGATCCGGCGTTACCCCGATTTGGTCATTCATCGCATTATCCGCGAGGTGGCGGAGAACGGCGGACAACTGCCGCCCGGCCGCGAAGAATACTTGGCTTCGCGCATGCAGGATATCGCGCAGCAATCGTCGGAACGCGAACGGGTGGCGGTCGAAGCGGAGCGGGACACGGAGAAGCTGAAGAAAGCGGAGTTCATGCTCGATAAGATCGGCGAGGAATTCGACGGCATTATTAGCAGCGTAACCAGCTTCGGCATGTTCGTCGAACTGGACAATACGGTAGAGGGGTTAATCCGGTTAAGCGGAATGACCGACGATTATTACCATTTTCACGAGCAGCATATGTCGTTAATCGGCGAGCGGACGTCGAAAATATACCGCATCGGCGACGAGGTGAAAATTCGCGTGGCCGGCGTCAATATGGACGAGCATACGATCGACTTCGAAATGGTCGATATGAAGCCGCGCCGGCAGAGCATGAACGTCGTTGACGGATTCGGCAAGCGCAAGGGACGCGGCGAACGCGGAGCAGGCTTCGACGGCGGATTCGGCGGGAAGCGCGGCGGCAAAGGCGGCAAAGCCGGGAAAGGCGGAAAGCAAGCCGGCAGAGGACGCAGCGAAGCCGGAGCGCCTGAAGGCGGCGACGCCTCCGCGAGCGCCGGGCGTGTGTTTGGGTTCGGCTCGGGCAAAGGCGGGTACGGAGGCCCGACAAGCAGTGCGAACGGCCAAAGCAAAGAGAATGGCGGCCGCGCCAAGAAAGGCAAGAAGAACAAAGGAATTGCGGATTTTGTGCGCAAAAAGAAAAAATAAGTTAGAAAAAGACGCCTACTTCTGGATCATTTATGCAGGGTTGGCGTTTTTTTAACATTATAGAATTTATAAAATTTTGGGGTGGGCAGGGCTTCCGCCTCGTTTTTGTTTTTGGTAAGGTTAGGATATGGAGACGAACGTGCTAAAACGAATCTTCTTTGATGAACATGGAC
>NZ_JAHLPR010000072.1 GCF_018918005.1 Paenibacillus sp. MSJ-34
GTCCATGTTCATCAAAGAAGATTCGTTTTAGCACGTTCGTCTCCATATCCTAACCTTACCAAAAACAAAAACGAGGCGGAAGCCCTGCCCACCCCAAAATTTTATAAATTCTATAATGTTAAAAAAGCCACCCGAAGGTGGCATGCTTTATGTATGGAGCGGGTGATGGGAATCGAACCCACGCTACCAGCTTGGAAGGCTGGAGTTCTACCATTGAACTACACCCGCAAATACTGAAATGGTCGGGACGACACGATTTGAACATGCGACCCCCTGGTCCCAAACCAGGTGCTCTACCAAGCTGAGCTACGTCCCGTCATCAAGAAGCTAATATTAGCTTGCAAGAGTAAAAATGGCGTGCCCTGAGAGATTCGAACTCCCGACCTTTTGATTCGTAGTCAAACGCTCTATCCGGCTGAGCTAAGGGCACAAACATTGTGTTGTTCATTGGAGATGGAGCGGACGACGGGAATCGAACCCGCGACCCTCGCCTTGGCAAGGCGATGCTCTACCGCTGAGCCACGTCCGCATCTTATCGCAATCTTCGGATCGATTTATCGATCGGTTTCATCAGCGACAAGTAATAATATATCAAAAATCTCCGCAGAATGCAATCGATTTTTTAAATTATTTTTATAGTAAATATTTCCTCGCCAGTTATGCCGTAATTAGCGTAACTTGCTGAAACTTTTCTCTCCATGGGGATACCGTGGTCAGCGATTCCAGCAGTTCCGCCGCTTTTTGCCGATGCAACGTTTGAATAATTTTCGAATATTCCATGCAGCCCGAATCATTGATGTAATCGATGCACTCTTGTTTTTTCGCCAATAGGTCCGATTGCGTCAGTTTTCCCTCATAATATTGTTTCATGTAAGGGAACGACTCCTCGGCCGACAGCAAATAAAGAATTGGAAGCGTGCGTTTTTTCCGCAAAATATCGTTTTTCATATCAAAGCGCAACAGATCTTTCAGATCGTTCTCAAGTTGCGCTATAATTCCGCTGTAATAGGCGATTTCTTTCATCGTGCCGGCAGCCTTCGAATCGAGCCCCAACTCGGCGTACCCCATATAGCAGGCCAAATGGATCAGGGAGCCCGATTTTTGATATACCATGGCGATATATTGTTGTTCGGTCGTCACATTTTGTTCCAAATCGGCAAATTGGCCGTTCAACGATTCCAATAAGATGCGGCTGATCTCCCTCGTCAGCGTGACGGGTCCCCCCTTGCCGTTCGTCAGCTCGGCGCTCTCGGCTACCGCCCCCATTAACAGCGCCAATACGCCGTTGATGACGTATTCCTGCCGGTATTGCATCCAAAGCTTGTCCTTGTTGTCTTGATCCTGAAGGTCGTCGGCGATGTCGGCCGCCAGCATGATCATCTCGGTAATCGCCGCCGTTCGATCCAGATGGGGAGACGAACCGCCGAGCATGAGATGGGCGTATCTCGTTATTTCACCCCACCCGGTTTGTTCCGATCCTTTTTCATAAACGCATTCCTTCAACAGCTTGTTAAACTCTTCGATGCGAACGTATTTGTCCACCATATCGATCATCGTCTGCATTACTTCGGGCCGCATGCGTATTCCCTCCCCTTATCGACAACAAATTATTATATTTTTACAATATCAACCAATGTAAAATTGTTCAACTCCAAATATTAGAACGTTATAATGAAGATATCATTTGCAAGCGTTAGGGGGCATAGCTTATGTGCGGGCGTTATACGATAACGGTAACGATGGAGGAATTGCTGCTTCGCTTCTTTATTGAAGGCAATACATTGATCGATTATCAGCCCAGATATAATGTCGCTCCGGGACAATTCGTTCCGGCCATCGTGCATGACGGCAAAAACAACCGCCTCGGCGGGTTGAAATGGGGGCTGATTCCCGAATGGTCGAAAGAAGAGAAATTGAAATTTCCGACTTTCAACGCCCGTGCCGAGACGATTGCGGATAAAGCGGCGTTTCGAACGCCATTTCGCCGCAAACGATGCATCATTCCCGCGGATTCGTTCTATGAGTGGAAAGCGACCGATACGGGGAAACAGCCGATGCGGATTATGCTGAAAAATAAAGCGATTTTCGCGCTGGCCGGCCTGTACGACACATGGACGCGGGAAGACGGCACGAAAATCAGCACATGCACGGTCGTTACAACGACGCCGAATCGATTGATGTCCGATATTCATGACCGGATGCCCGTTATTTTACGGCCGGAAGACGAGAAAATATGGCTGAACCGGGCCATTCAGGATCCGGCCGATCTTCAGCCGCTGCTTGTCCCTTATCCGGAGGAAGAGATGACGGCCTATCCCGTTTCTCCCCTAGTTGGCAGCGTTAAGAACGATTCCGAAGAATGCGTGCGCGTCTGGAATCCTGGGCCATAAACGCAATAAAGCCTCCGTTTCCGCCATACGCGTGCAACGGAGGCTTATTCTATTTAGCGGCCGATTTGCCCGTTTACGTTCGTTTAAACGGCATTTTTCCCCGTCCGCTTCTGCGGCATATCGGGAAGCTTATTCACCGAAACGACTTTATCCGTCTTTTTCTTCGGCTTCGTCCAATACCGCTCGCTTCCCGGCAAATCGTCGAACCAAGCCGCGTCTTCCGGACAGTCCAATATCATAAATTTCCCGTATTGTCCGTCCCGCGACTGGTGATACTTCAAATAGGCCTTGCCGTCCTCGATCGCCAATATTTCGATTTTGCCCGACGTATGGCTCATCGATAAGCGAACGCGCTTGCCGAGACCCGACGTTCTCGCCTTGGCTTCTTCGACGATCCGGTATACGCGCTCAAGCGGCAAGACGAAATCGCGGTTTCCGGCCACCGGACGATTGATAAAGAAATAATACGGGGTTACGCCGGCCCATGACAATTTGTCAAGCAGTTCTCCCAGAACGACCGGGTCGTCGTTAATGCCGCGAAGAACCGGCGTTTGATTGACGACGATCGCGCCCGCGTTATGCAGCGCTTCGAATCCCTTCCGCGCTTCCGGCGTAATTTCGCGCGGATGGTTAATATGAGCCATCACGTAAATCCGCTGATCGGAAGTCGAATGCTCGCGGATCGTCTCGAGCAGTTCCTCGTCCTCATAGATGCGCATCGGGTTGAACACCGGTATTTTGGACCCGAGCCGAATGATTTTGACATGATCGATTTCCCGGAGCCGCTGTAAAATCATTTTCAGCTTGGCCGTAGCCAAAATGAGGCTGTCGCCCCCGGTTAACAGCACATTGTTAATTTCCGGATGCTTCGCAATGTAGTCCAATCCCGGTTCGACGTCAGACATCGCCTCTTTGACGTCATTGCGAAACAACCGTTTACGGAAGCAATACCGGCAATATGCGCCGCATACTTCCGATACGATCAGAAGAGCCGTCGTGTCGTACTTGTGCTGACAGCCTGGCACGACGTAATTCGTATCCTCGTCCGAGGCATCCCAACGTCCGTATTCCTGCAGTTCCCCTTCATTGGGAATGACCAACTTCTTGATCGGGTCGTTCGGATCGCTCCAATCGATTAAATTCAAGTAATAATCGTTCACTCGAAAAACGAATTTATCCGTTATTTGCTTTAGCCGTTCCCTTTCCTTCTCCGGTATTTGAGTAATTTTGTCAATATCGATAATGTACTTCGGTTGCGGCATTTCTAATTCCTCCCGTATTCAAATTTTGAATGTGCTGCATGATTTGATAAGACTGGCTTCGATCCCCTCCCCCAATGCACAAATAAAAAAGACCCCAACAATGCGCAAGGATAATCCTGCGCCGTTCAGGGCCAAAAAAAAACGCAAAATGACCCCGACAAAATGAGGGTCAAAGAAGTTGTGCTATTAGATTTGGAATTTGACCCATCCAACGCTGACGAGGTTAGCTGACGGACTCGGGAAAGATGGTTCCCTACGTTTGCATGGCAAACGACTCGCCCCCATTGATTGGTTCCCCCGCTTTTCAACATTGCATATTGAAAATTAAGCGTATACTTATTGTAGCGGATCGCATATGTTATGTCAACAAATCGCCTCCAATATATGTCGTTTTTTCCATCCCCCACTTTTTTTAACACGTAACTTCTTTACAGTTTTAACCTGCTGGGCTACGATATGAATAGCTAAAAAGCAATCATACTTCCCTTTTCCGCTTCATCACCTGCTAAGGAGAGAATACAATTGACGGACCAATGGTTCAGCTTGTTCCGCAATAACATTCATTCGTTGGACGACCAAACGCAGCGAATGTTGTTTCAACTGTTCCGGGAACTTGTATATCGCGACATTTACTTTATGCTTAACGATCATTCGCTAACGGAAGATGTGATTCAAGATTCTTTTATTAAAGCGATGCAGAGCGGCAGCAAAATACGCGAAGATTCGAACATTAGAGCATGGCTGAAAAAAGTCGCGAGAAATTCGGCTTACGATTTAATAAGAAAAAATAAAAAATATCATCATATTTCCGACCCTGAACTCGTCAATACTATAGAAGAGTTTTCAAGCGAAAACGAATTGTCTTCTCAGGTCGACCATGCGGTCGAAACGCTTATTCGTAACGAAACCTTGTACGCCACGTTAAGCGAGCTTAAATACGAGTACAAAATCGTCCTCTTCCTGCATTATATTGTGGGCATGCCCTATCGCGAAATCGAACAGGAGCTTGGCATTTCCCATAGCGTATTAACGCAGCGTATGGCGAGAGCCCGCAAAAAACTGGCGGACAAATTTCAGAAAAAATGGGTGAGGAATTATGAGTAACGACAGAGAAACGTTGCAAACATCCGATGAACAACGTATCGCCGACATGGTTAAACAATATCATGCCAGCATAGAAATTCCAGACGGAGAGCAGGCTTGGTTGCAAATGCGCTCTACATTGCAGGCGGCAAGAAAGCGGCGGCGGGTATTCCGCGTCTCGGCGATCGGGGCGGCAATCGCTTGTTTCTCCATACTAATCGGGCTTTCCTTCGGCGCCATGGATCAAACCTATGCGTTCTCCGGCTTCTCGACCATCTTCAAAAAAGTTCAGAACGGGTTCGTAAGCATTATGTTCGACACTAGCCCGGCGCACAAAAACGGAGCCAAGACCGCTCCGCCGCCGGATTACGACTTGAATACCGGCAAGCCGTATGCGGATCAAAGCGGCGCACAAGGCAATCAACCGGATCATAGCTATGCGGGCAACGCGGTCACGCCGGAAACGTCAAGCTTTGAAACAGCAGGAAAAAAAGTAAATTTCGCCATGCTCGTTCCCACGAATACGCCGGATGGACTGACGCTTGAATCCGTTAATATTTATCGCGATGCCGACGGTGCCTATCGCAGTATGGATGCGATATATTCCTACGACGGAGAACAAAGGTTGCTGTTAATTCAGCAAAAAATCGAACAAGGCGGCGAAGCGTCGGTTAGCATCAATCAAGCGTCCGGCGAAATTAAAGACGTGAATATTCACGGCAATCAGGCAGTGCTCGTCTTGTACGCCGACGGAGGAGCGAATTTGGAATGGATCGCGGGCGACACGAGAATCACGCTAACCGGTTCATTGGATGAGCAAGAACTGATGAAGTTCGCCAGATCGTTGCAATGAGTTAGATAAGGGGCCATGTCCACATGGAAATCGTGGGCGGCCCCTTCCGTTTAAATGCGATTAATTGACAAGGATCGAACCGGTGTATTTAACCCCTTGCTCGGTTGTGTCCCCTTTTTTGGCCCAGTGAGTCGATTTGATGCGGTAATAATACCCGGTTGACAGTTCCCTCGATTCCGACCCGTATACGGTCGATCTGTTGGTTGCGGTAGACGTGCTTGTGGAGCCTACATCGACCCAAGTGGAACCTGTCCATCTCTGCACAAGCGTTGATACGCCTACTGTATCTACCGTCTGCTTGGCGGTCGTTCTGCCGCTTACGACCACTTTTCCGTCCCCATCATTCGACAGTGTGGCGCTGCCTGAATCCAAATACTTATGGTTCGGGTCGAAGACGCCGAAAGGTTGAACAAGGCCCGCTTCGATCGGCGGAGGAGGCGTTTTGGCGCCTTCAACGGACGAGCCTTCGGCATTCGCAAGCCGGACCGGGAGAAGCGCCAACAAAATAAGCAAAACTGCCGTTCCTCCTGCAAAACTTCTCTTGAACTTCGCTTTGATCGACCTTTTCTCCATGTAAAATTCCTCACTTTCCATATTTATGTATGACTACATAATTAATAACGTTTCAAAATGGAAAAAGTTGACGATTTTTATCGAAATTTTTATAAATTTTTCGTTAACAGAGAAAGATTTGCCGCGTCCTATATGTAGAGCAAAAATAAAGGGGAGGAATGCTATGGGCATAGAGCAACTGCGAGCCGTTGCTATCGTCGTATCAAGTGTGGTTGTTGTTTGCACCGTCGTCGTCATATCGATGATCAATGTCGGGAAAATGAAAGCATGGGATAAACGATGACAATACAAAAACCCGTCCGAAAGGCAAAAGATGATTTCGCCCTTGAACGGGATGGTCTGCTTGCAATTATAAGTACAAGCTCTACTGTAATTAAACGATGCGTTTCAGGAAGTGCTGCAAAAACCGATCCGCATCCACTTCCAGACAAACGTCCATATTCGGTTCTTGTTCCGCTCTGGCGCGCAAGTCGCCCACCGTTCTGCCGATGGAATAAATCCCTTCCGTATCGACTTGCACATGAATCGGCTTCGTCTTGACGAAAGTCGGATCGATGACGACGCCGACGGCCAGCGGATCGTGAAGCGCGCAACCGAGAATGCCGGGATAGAAGCTCGTATAAGAATCCATGTAATAGTCCGTAATATCGGCCATAAAGCGGCTTAGCTTCGTATTTTTCTCCCGCCAATTCGCAAGCTCCGCACGCGGAAGAAGCGTCTTCATCGTTACGTCCAACCCGACGAGCGTAATCGGCACGCCGGAACGGAACAGAAATTCCGCCGCTTCCGGATCGGCATATATATTCGCTTCCGCATGCGGCGTTACGTTGCCGGGCACGGTTACCGCGCCGCCCATAATAACGACCCGCTTCAATAAATGAACGATTTCCGGATCTTTCATAATCGCGAGCGCCATATTGGTCATCGTGCCGACCGCAATGACGGTCACTTCATGCGGACGTTTCCGCGCCTGTTCCACAATAAACTCGGCAGCATGCATATCGAGCGCCGCCCCCTTAGGTTCCGACAGCTCGGCGTCTCCCAAACCGTTATGCCCGTGAACGGACACGGTCTTCCCTTTGAGCGGCGGGCGGAATAACGGCTCGGCCGCTCCGGGAATAACCGGAATATCATCCCGGTCCAGTTGTTCGAGCACTTGCAGCGAATTGCGGGACGCTTCCTCCACCGTCACATTGCCGAAGCATGTCGTCAAGCCGAGCAGTTCCAGCTCGGGGGAACGAACAGCGTATGCGATCGCCATCGCGTCGTCGATTCCGGTATCCACATCTAGAATGATCGGCTGTTTCGTCGCTTCTTTCATTGCTTAAGCCCCTCCTTTGCCGGAACATAATACTTCGATGAACTGTTCAATAAATCGTTCCTCGTCCACCTGCACGCATACCGACGCATTGCTGCGGTCCGTCGGCCGGCGCAAATCCGCCAATGTCGCTCCCTCGCTGACCTTGCCCTTCGTCTCCACCGTAATATAATGATCTTCCGTTTCGACCAAGTTTGGATCGAGCGCGACGGCGACCGCGAGCGGATCGTGCAGCGCCGTTCCGTACAGCCCGTCCGAGCTGTCGTAAGCGTTAAACCGGAATTTCAGCACATGCTCGGCGAATGCCTCCAGATCGGCCAATTGCGAAGGCATGCGCCGTTTCAATTCCTCCAGATGCTTCTCTTTGAAAATCGCCTTCATCGTCACGTCCAAACCGACCATCGTAATCGGCATGCCGGATTGGAATACGCGATGCGCCGCTTCCGGGTCGCCGTGGATGTTCGCCTCCGCCACCGTCGTCACATTGCCCGGGGCGCGCAGCGCGCCGCCCATCAGGACGAGCCGGTCGACTTTGGTTGCGATGGCAGGGTCCTTCGCGAGCGCGAGGGCCAAATTCGTCAATCGGCCGACGAATACCAAGGTGAGTTCATGCGGACGCTCGTTGACCTTCCGCACGATAAAATCGGCGGCATGCTCCTCGAGCGGCTGCAGCTTCGGTTCGGGCAAACGGTCGTAGTTGCCGAGTCCGTTCTCCCCATGATAGGCCGTTACGGTGCCGCCCCATTCCCGCATCAGCGGCTTTGCCGCGCCCTGAGCGACAGGGATATCGCCTGCGCCGGATAATTCCACGACTTTCAGCGTATTGACCGTCGCTTGCTCGACGGCGACATTGCCGCAAACCGTCGTAATTCCTTCGATGACCGCGGCGGGGGATTTCAAAGCGTATAAAATGGCCAGTGCGTCGTCCACGCCTGTATCTACGTCCAGCAACAACCGTTTTTGATTTTGCAAATGGACGCACCTCCTTCAAGATTTGCTAAATTTATAACCGTCCAAAGGATGCGGATCCGAATTAGCCGTAATATTTGCAGGCATCGATAATCATCGACCAAAATTTCTCGCGGTCCAGCGTAAGGGCCACATTGACGTTCGGCTCTTTCTTCGTTACGCCGTGAATATCGACCAAAGTCATGCCGTACGCATACTCGCCTTTCGTCTCAACGTCCACATGCAGCTTCTTGCATTCGAATACGGACGGATCGATGCAATATGCGACGCAGCAAGCGTCATGTACCGGCGGGTCCTCAAAGCCGAATACGTCGCGGTACGTTTGGCGGAAAAAGACGAGCAGTTCGCCGATAAATCCGGCCACCGGATTGTCGATCTCCGCAATCCGGTCGCTGACGTCTTGCGTCGCGAGAGCCTGATGCGTCAGATCGAGTCCCATCATCGTAATCGGCACGCCGGATTCGAATACGACCTTCGCCGCTTCGGCGTCGACGAAGATGTTGAACTCCGCGGCAGGCGTCCAGTTGCCGAACGTGCCGCCGCCCATAATGACAATTTCCTGTATCTTCGGCAATATCGCCGGCTCGCGGCGCATCGCCATTGCAATATTCGTCAGCGGACCGGTCGGAACGAGCGTAATGTCGCCGTCCGATTCGAGCAATTTGCGTATAATGAGATCCACCGCATGCTCGTTGACAGGTGCTATCGTTGGCAGCGGGAGCTCCGGGCCGTCCATGCCCGAATCGCCATGAATATCCGGCGCCGTTTCGCGAACGCGAATGAGAGGTTGTCCGGCGCCTCTGGCAACCGGAACGTCCGTAATGCCGGCAATCTCCACGACCTTGAGCGCGTTCAGCGTCGTCTTCTCGACTTCGGCATTGCCTGCTACCGTTGTAATCGCTACTAAATCGATCTTCGGATTGGCTGCGGCCAGAAGTATGGCAATGGCATCGTCATGCCCAGGATCGCAATCGATAATGATTTTCCGTTTCGTTTCCATGCTCATGCTGTTCACCTCTATGGTTATTTTCGCATCAATGCATTCATAAATACGGCGGCAAACCGCTCGCGATACAGCTTTCTCGCCACTTGCACCCGCGGTCTCGCATCGTTTGTGACCGGGATCGTTGCAAACGGACGGGTATCGATAACGGTCATGCCCCGCGTTACGGTTCCGGCCGTCTCCACTTCGATCGGCAGGCTTTCGCTTTCGATCACGCTCTCGTCCAGCAGCGCGCACATGGCGGCCGGATCGCTGAGCGCCGAATGATCCTTGTTATACAGCGTACGTAAAAATTGAATCAGTTCATGCGCAACGTTCGCCGCAGGCTCCGCCGATTGTTCCAGTTCCTTCAATTCCGCCTCTGTCAGCCAGGCGTCCAAACAAACGTCCCAAGTGACGAGCCTAGTTGGCAAACCGCTCTCGAGCACGATTCGGGCCGCTTCCGGGTCGACGTAAATGTTGAACTCGGCTACCGGCGTTACGTTGCCTCCCGCGGCATCCGCGCCCCCCATAATGACCAGTTCGGCAATGTTATTCGCAATCGAAGGATCTTTCTTCAGCGCAACGGCCATATTCGTAAGCGGCCCTAACAGAACGAGCGTTACCGGCCGGTCCGACTGTTTCACGGTGCGGATCAAGAAGTCGACGCCGTGTTCGGTCATGCCTTTCCCCGCAACATCCGGCAACGTCAAGTTGCCCAGCCCGCTCTCGCCGTGAACTTCCTTCGCCGTCGTCAATGTGCGGGTCAACGGCGCTTCCATGCCTTTCGCTACCGGAATCGAATCGGCAGAGACAAGCTCCAGCACGGCAAGCGTATTGCGGAATGCCGCGTCCGCTTCCACATTGCCGGCAACGGTCGAAATGCCGAGCACCTCGACTTGCGGAGATTGAAGCGCGGCCAATATCGCGAGGGCGTCGTCGACGCCCGTGTCGCAATCGATAAAGATCGGTTTCACTTGCTTCACATCCTTATTTGCCTTCGTATTTTAAAGTCAGCGCAGCCAGCTTTCTTCTCTTCCGAATCGCGAAATAAACCAGTGCCAGAATCGTCACGATATAAGGAATCATTTGCACGAATTGGCTCGGAATCGGGCTGTTCGGAATCGTCTGGATCAAGGTTTCAATCGCCTTCGCCAATCCGAAGATGACGGAACCGATCAGAATGCCGATCGGATTGCGGTTGCCGAGCAAGACGACGGCAAGCGCCAGAAACCCTGTTCCTGCGGTCATATCTTTAACGAACATGCTTGTCATCCCCATGGAGAGGAACGCACCTGCCAGACCGGCAAACACGCCGCTCCATGCCAATGCCGAATATTGCAAGCGTTCTACCGGAATCCCCAGCGATCTCGCCGCATCCGGCGTTTCGCCGATCGCCCGCAAATGTACGCCGTATGGCGTGCGGTACAACATGTAGAAGACGAAGACGACGGATAGGATGGCGATCCATACCATCAAATTATGGCCGCTAAGCAGTTTGCCGAGCACCGGAATATTCTCGATGAACGGAATGTTAACCGTCGGAATTTTGCTCAAATTGCCCGGGCTGAAGCTGCCTGTAACGTCAAACAGCTTGCTCATCAGGAAAATCGTAAAGCTGGAGCCGAACATATTGACCGCAAAGCCCGATATGATGATATCCACCTTCAGCTTGAGCGAGAAGAAGCCCATCCCGTATGATATAATGACGGCCGACAAAACGCCCGCTACGACGCCGAGCGCCCAATTGCCCGTTGTCGACCCGACGGCAATCGAAGTGAAAGCCGACATTAACATAAGTCCTTCAAGCCCGATATTAATAACGCCGGTAACGTCGGAGATAAGACCGCCGAGCGCGGCGAGCAAAATCGGAGTTAAAGAGCGCAGTAAAATGGCTATGATCGTCAAATCGACAACTTGCATCCATAGATTATGCCACATCCGTCTTCACCGCCTTATCGTTCGTCGTTACCTTTTTTTGCTTCATCAATTGTCTTTGTTTCAAGTAATTAAACACAGCTTGCGCCGATACGAACAGAACGAGCAGAACTTGAATGATAACCGACAACTCCCGCGAAACGTCGCTCTCCGCCTGCATCACTTGTCCGCCGACTTGCAAATACGCATAGAAGACGGCGGCGAACAATACGCCGATCGGATGGTTCCGCGCCAGCAGGGCGATAATAATGCCGTCAAAGCCCAGCTTGGCGGAGAAATTGTCTTTATACGTGCCGTGCACGCCCAGCAATTCGACGATCCCCGCAAGACCGGCCAAGGCGCCGCTGATCATGACGCTGACGACGATGACGCGTTTCGTCTTAATTCCGCCGTACCGCGCGAATTTATCGTTTTTGCCGACGAGCCGCAATTCGTAACCGATCCGCGTTTTGAACAACAGCAAATAGATGACGATGACCGCGACAACGGCAATCAGAATGCCGTAATGTGCCGGGAACGCAGGCGAAATTTTGCCCAGCAGTATACTTTTATCAAAGAATGGCATCCGCGCGTAACCGCCGCTCGCCGGGTCCTTAAACACGTTATTGACCAGATAGGATGTCCCGATAATCGCGATATAGTTTAACATCAGCGTTGTGACGACTTCGTTCGCGTTCAATCTTGCCTTCAGCAAGCCGGGTACCGCGCCGAACAATGCGCCGCCGACAATCGCGCAGATCAAGATGATCGGCAAGTGAATCCATGGCGATATGCCCCCGATATAGACCGCGGCCAATGCGCCGGCAAAGCCGCCCACATACAATTGGCCTTCGGCTCCCATGCTGAATACGTTGGTTTGAAACACAACCGCAAGCGCCA
This sequence comes from Paenibacillus sp. MSJ-34, assembly GCF_018918005.1. GTDB lineage: Bacteria > Bacillota > Bacilli > Paenibacillales > Paenibacillaceae > MSJ-34. The sequence goes on from NZ_JAHLPR010000072.1 coordinate 12,248, forward strand.
GACCCGTAAAAATAAGCGGCACCGCTTTGTTCAATATCGTACTGATATTAAACGGGCTGGACAACGGTCCGAGCAGAAATGAAGAAATGGCGTGGAGCGGCTCGCTGCTGACGAACATAATGATGACAAATCCGCATAGAATCGCCAACACTGCCGCGCCTATAATGCCGGCGAAGTCCAAGTACAGGAATCTTTTTTGATTCATTGAACCGCCGCCTCCTTCTGTTGGTTTTTAATGCCTAGCATGTAGTATCCGATTTCCTGTTCCGTCAAATCGTCCGTATTATCGAGAATGGCAACGAGTTCGCCATTGTAGAGCACGCCGATCCGGTCGCTTAGGCTCATAATTTCGGATAGCTCCGCCGACACGAGCAAGACGGCCGTTCCTTGATCCCGTTTTTTAATAATCTCGCGGTGAATGAATTCGATGGCGCCGATGTCGACCCCGCGGGTCGGCTGGGATGCGATCAGCAGCTTCGGATTTTTCGCGATCTCGCGCGCGATGACGACCTTCTGCAAATTCCCGCCGGAGAGCGATCCAGCCATCGTTTCCGGGCTTTGCGCCCGTACGTCGAACGTAGCCATCAGCACTTTGGCGAATTCTCTCAGCTTCTTATAATTCATGAACGGTCCCGTGCGGAACTCTTTATTGTCGTATACATCCAAAATAATGTTCTCCGCAATGCTCGACGTCAAGCAGGCGCCTGTCGTCTGCCGGTCTTCGGGAATATGCCCGATCTTCATGTTGCGGATCTCACCGATGCTTTTTCCGACAATATTCTCGTTAAAATACAGCACCTTGCCGCCGGTCGCATTGCGCAAGCCGGTAATGACCTCGATCAATTCGGTCTGTCCGTTTCCTTCCACGCCGGCGATGCCGAAAACTTCCCCTCCGCGTACCGAGAACGACACTTCCTTCAATGCGGGCGATCCTTTATCGTCCAGCGCGCTCAATCGATCGATTTCAAGCACGACATCTTTCAAGTCGGGTTCGTTCTTCTGTACCCGGAACAAAACGTCGCGGCCGACCATCAGACGGGAAATTTCCTCTTGGTTCGTGTCTTTGGTTACGAGCGTGGCGATCGTCTTTCCGGCGCGCAAGACGGTGATCCGGTCGGAGATTTCCATGACCTCGCGCAGCTTATGCGTAATAAAGATAATCGTATACCCTTGCGCGACGAGCGATTTGATCGAATCGAACAGCTCGTCCGTCTCTTGCGGCGTCAGAACCGCCGTCGGCTCGTCGAGAATGATTAACTTCGCTCCCCGATACAATACTTTCAAAATTTCCACACGCTGCTTTTGCCCGACGGAAATCGCCTCGACAACAGCTTGAGGATCAAGCTTCAAGCCAAATTTGCGAATGAGTTCATTGATGTCGTCCAGTTCTTTTTTGCGGTCGCGGAACATCGAGAACAGACCTTTGCGCGGCTCGTCGCCAAGCACGATATTTTCGGATACCGTAAGCGAAGGAGCCAGCATGAAGTGCTGATGCACCATGCCCATTCCTTGTCCGATTGCGTCCCTCGGTCCGTTAAACTGAATTTTTTGGCCTTTATATTCAATCGTTCCGCTTGTCGGGGCTTCAAGTCCGAACAATATTTTCATCAATGTTGATTTACCCGCGCCGTTTTCTCCTACCAACGCGTGAATTTCGCCTTCGTTAACTTGCAAATCGACCCCTTTATTGGCAACTGTTCCATTGGGATAAATTTTGTGAATATCCTTCATTTCCAGCAAAACTGCCATAATCGATAACACCCCCGCCAATTGGAGTAAGATGAATGCCTTTTCATTTTTTCAGGCCGCTTCTCAAGCCGGCCAAGAAATAAAACGGATTGGATAAGTCATAATATGCCGGACATTGATGTCGATTTGTACTTATCCAATCCCGTTCGCGTTCCCTTTATTTCAAGATCGATTCCACTTTCACTTCGCCGTCCGCTACGGCTTTTTCAACTTCCAACATTTTGTCTTTAATCGCTTGCGGCACATGCTCTTCGTAAAGGTCGTCCTTCGCCAAGCCGACGCCGCCTTCTTTTACGCCTAATACTTCCATCGTGCCAAACGGCAATGTACCTTCTTTAAACATTTCAAGCGCGCGATACGTCGTCGTATCCAAGTTTTTCAACATCGAAGTGAGCACACTGCCCGGGTACAGCGGGTTTTGGTTGCTGTCAACGCCGATCGAATACATGCCTACTTCGTTTCCTGCTTCCAACGCGCCAAGTCCCGCTCCGCCCGCAGCAGTGTAGAGAATATCGACTTTCTGCGATTTATATTGCGCTAGAGCCAATTCTTTTCCTTTCGGAGCGTCCGCGAAGTCGCCGATGAAGGAAGATACGATTTGCATATCAGGGTCGATATATTTCGCGCCTTGTTCGAATCCTACGCGGAAGTCGTTAATGATCGGAATGTCCATCCCGCCGACGAAGCCGACCACTTTATCCGGATTCGTACCTTTCAGATCCGTGCTCGTCGTTACCAGTCCCGCGAACGCGCCGGCCAAGAAGGAGCCTTCGCTTTGCGAATACGTCATGGAGTATACGTTAGGCATACCGTCGATCGCATCGTCGAAGAAAATGAATTTTTGATCCGGATACTTCTCAGCCATTTCTTTTACAATTTCAATCGTTTGGCTGGATCCTACCAGAATGACGTCGTACTTTTTGCTTGCAACCATCGACTCGATGCCTGCAGCCCAGTCCGCTTGGTTCAATCCGCCTTCTACCGTTTTCGCTTCAAAGCCCAATTCTTTCACAGCTTTGTCCAAACCTCTTTGCACGGAGTCAAAGAACGATTTGTCCCCGAGCGTTCCGTTAATATAGTAGCCGACGCTTAGCTTCTCGCCCCCGGCATTGTCGCCGCCTTCGCCGCCGCTTGCGCCTGGATTATTGTCCGCAGGTTTGCCTCCGCATGCGGCAAGTAAGATCATCAAAGACAACAACAACACTCCGATTTTCATAAATCCTAATTTTTTCATAGATGAATCCCCCTGTTAATTGAAGTGGTTTGTTAGTTCGTCTTGCGTTGCTTGCTTCATAAACGATTCCGTCTCTTGCAAATCAGGCATAGATGATTGTGCTCCGGATCGGGTTACTGTTAACGCGCCGACAGCGTTGGCAAATTGCGTTGCCGCCCATAGATCTTTCCCGGCGACAAGCGCCGTACCGAGAGCGCCGGCAAAAGCGTCGCCCGCCGCTGTCGTATCGACGGCATCGACTTTGTATCCCTTGAGGGTGAAAGTCCGGTTCGAGTTGACGACAACGACGCCCTGTTCGCCCAGCTTGGCGAATACGGTTGTCACCCCTTTGCGAAGCAGCTCGACGGCCGCTATCTTGGCAGATCGCGGATCCGTAACCTTAATGCCGGTTAATTGCGCGATCTCGCTCTCGTTAGGAACGATATAATCGACCATGGCGAGCAATTCGTCCGGCAAAGGCTGGGCCGGCGCCGGATCAAGCAGCACGGGCACGTTATGGCGTTTCGCAATGGAGACCGCTTCCATAACGCTTTCCAAAGGTATTTCCAACTGCACCATGAGCAGCTTGGCGTTTCGGATCGCATCCTCTTGTTTGCGGACAAATTCCGCATCCAATACCCGGTTCGCTCCAGGAGCGACGATAATGCTGTTATCGCCTTCCGGATCGACGGAAATTAGCGCAATGCCGCTCGCTTGCTCCGTGATGTTGTCAATGTACTGCGTGTTTACTCCGGCTTCGTTTAAATTCGATAGCAGCTTCTCCGCAAAAATATCGTTGCCGACTTTGCCGATCATCGCTACAGACGCTCCCAGTTTGCCGGCGGCATACGCTTGGTTCGCGCCTTTCCCTCCAGGGCTCATAAAGAAGTCTCCGCCTAAAACCGTCTCACCTTGTTCGGGTCTTCGTTCCACTTTTACGACCATGTCCATATTCAAGCTGCCTACAATAACGATATCTGAACTCAAACCCTATTCCTCCCTTCCGCACGATTCTCTGATGATGAGTTTATGGTCCAATACGATGCTCTTCTTCTTGGCCCTCACCCCCTTAATTCGATCGTTCATCGTTTTCATGGCCGTAACCCCTAGCTGGTATGCCGGGATATTGACCGTACTGAGCAACGGTTTGCTCATTTGCGCGAATAAAATATCGTCGAAACCGATGACCGCAATGTCTCCCGGCACGGAACGCCCGCTCTTCTCAATCGCGTGAATCGCGCCGAGCGCGATCAAATCGTTCCCGCCGAATACGGCCGTCGGTATGTCCCCTGTCCCCTTCTCCAACACTTCGTTCATTTGCTGATAGCCGGATTCGTAGCTGAACATGCCATAGCTTACGACAGGCGTCAAGTTCGCGTCGTTCATCGCGTCGACATAGCCCTTTTTCCGAAAATCCGCCGTCTGTGCGCTGACAGGACCCGACAAGTGACAAATATTGCGGTGTCCTTTGCCGATTAAATAAGCGACCGCCTCATACGCAGCTTTGTAGTGATCGATCGTTACCGTATCGAACGGCGTTTCCTCCCCCGAACGGTCGCACAACACAATCGGAATGTTGAAATCCAATAGTTCGGACGCCCGCTGTTCCGTAAAGCTGGAAGATATGAGAATGATGCCGGCCACCTGTTGTTCGGCCATTTTCCGCACATATTCGAGTTCTACGTCGGGATCGTTATCCGTGTTGGAAAGAAATAGCGTGTATCCCATCGTATGTGCGGCGTCCTCGATTCCCCGGGCCAAAACCGGAAAGAACGGGTTCGTAATGTCCGGCATAATGAGGCCGATCATATTCGTCATACTGTTGGATAAGTTTCTTGCCACCGCACTCGGACGGAACTGAAGCTCTTCTATCGCCGCAAGAACGCGCTTCCTCACTTCTTCGCTCACATTCGTCTTATTGTTAATGACGCGTGACACGGTCGCTTTGGAAACGTTTGCAGCTCTTGCAACATCAACAATCGTCGCCTTCATCTCTTCCACCTTCAACTTTTCTCGACCTTCGATAAGTATACGTGAAACCGGTTCCAAATTTCATTAAAAAAAATGAAATCGGTTTCTTGATTTCATAATACATTGGACCGTCCAATTTTTCAAGTACATTTCTCAAAATTAATTATGGAATTAATGGGTTTTTATGCCGCTTCTCTGTCTTCTTATGTTTCGAACGGCCAAAGACAGCCTTTGCCGATTGCCGCCCTTGCTCCAAACGTCCCAATATTGGACCGACTTCGATCCCGGTTTGCATTCCGGTTCGTCCACCTTGATCCTGCTGGGCAGCAAACAAGCATCCCCGACGACGATCGCTTCCCCGATGCCTAGGGAGGGCAGTACATCTTTCACACCTCCCAAATGTTCGGGAAGCATATCCGAAACGGCGGCCTTGTCCAGCGGATTGGACAATCGTAGCGCTATCACGTTATTGCACTGGCTTGCCACCGTTTTATTCAACTCGGAAGGTCTTTGGCTGACAATGACCAGGCTGATTCCGTATTTCCGCCCTTCCTTCGCGATCCGTTCGAAATGGGCAAGCGATCTCGTTTCCGCGGCGTCGGCCGACGAGCGGCCGGGCAAATACAAATGCGCCTCGTCGCAAACGAGAGCGATCGGATGCCTTGTCTCTTCCTCCGACCATTGCTGCACTTGAAAGACGAGCTTAGCCATAAGACCGACCGCGATCGGCAATAGATCCGAAGGCACGTCGCTGAAATCGACCAGTTTAATTCCTGGCGTTCCGCCCCCGCCCGCCTGCATCAATGCATGGGCCAACTCGTCCAAATACCCTGGATTCATCTGCCGTTCTCCCGGCTGAAACAGGAATCCTTGTCTTCTATCGCTCCGTTTGGCGGCGATCCTCGGCAAGAAACGGTTGAATTTGCCGTGAAACGGACCGTTGTTTTCTTTATTCGTAGCCGGATTGAGCACTCGTTCTTTATTTAGTGCGCTCAATTCGGACATCACTTCGTCCAGATCGTAAGGAACGGGACTGTCGATCGTAAGCGCCCGCCATTCTTCTTGCATGCCAGCTTCAGCCAACGCTTTTTGCTTCGCCCGGATCACGGCGTTCGTCAATGCCATCGCCTGATTCGGCGCATTCTCATCGCTTCTATCTAGCATGAGCGAAAGCATATCTTCGTATCCGAGCAGCCAATAAGGTAAAAATAGGACATTCTCCGCGGGCTCCTCCAAATCTCCCGGTCCGGCCATGCGGAAACGGGCAATATTGCCGTGGGCTTGCAGCGGCGCATATTCGCCGTGAACGTCGAACACGATCATATTGGCGCCCGGCAATTTCGCCGCCTGTTCGATAATGGTCGCGGCCGTCCACGATTTGCCTGAGCCGGTCGAACCGACGATCAGCGCATGACGCTGGAACAACGCGTTTCCGTCCAAGACGGCTTTCGCCTCCGGGCTTACCGTGTAGCTGCCAAGGGTTAAAGCCGCGCCCGTCGTTGCCGTACCCCATGAGACCAAGCCGGTAAAAAGCGTTAAGAATGAACCTGTCAGCAAATAACATTGCGCACCGATCTCCGGCAACGTCTCGACCGCTCTCGTATAAAACGGCCTATCCCGTTTCCCCCCGGACCCTTGCAACGTACCGAGAGCCGTTACGGTAATTTCGTTGTTTACTTCGGCATGAACGCCTCCGTCCCCATCCGGCCTTACTTCGCGCATCATTGCAACGGTTTCCGGTTCCAACCGTTGCACGCGATCGATTCTGCCGACGAGTCTCGTATTCGGGTCGGAAGTATGCAACAATGCATACCCGTTTACATGTATTTTTCGAAGTTGGGCTTCCTCGGGGCAAAATACGCTTACGCGATAGCTGTCCGTTCTGTATACCGTGCCGATGTGATATTCATAAGGCATACTAAACAGATCTAGAGAGCTCATCGGATCGTTCCTCCCCCCATGCCAAAGATAGCAATCCTTTTAGCGTCCACAAAGCCGGTTCGTCGATCTTGGCCGATTGGAATTTGTCGCTGATGAGCTCGCTGCCGGCCCCGTCAGCCTGGATTGCGATAAAATTGGCGATATCATTTCTTTCGACCATCGATCGGAACGACCCGCTCAAACTCCGCGCCAGAACGATCGCAGGAACGGCGGAATTCCGCAACAAACGCTGCCAGCTTCCTTGAATATGGATATCGTTGAACCCGAACCCAATAAATATCATTGCTTTCGCATGATCTATCGCATGCTTCATTTCCGCCAGAACGCTGTAATAAGGCTCAAAATGGGTTTCCAAATATTTGCCCATGCCCGGCGTCACGATAACAGGCTCGATCCCCGCTCTTCCAAGCGATCGTATTTGGCCTTCCCCGATGCCCGCCACTTTTTTAACGGTACCGTTCGGCAGTTTGAACCAGCTCAACGAGCCGTGCGGCTTATAGATCCGCAAATGCTGGATCGTCTTCACCGCATAGTTTCTGCCTCTGCCTGTCCGGTAAATCCGCTGCATGCGTTCGTTCAAGTCCATCGAGTTCGCCATTACGCCGATCGGACCTTCGTGGAAACCGTCCCAGACATGCCACTGCATCGCTGCCGCCGACCATTCGATCAGATGATCGTAATTCGTTGTAACGATATGAACCGTATGATGCGTGGAATGTTTAAAGGCTCTGAACAACCTGACGAAACCGGCAGGATCTCCTCCGCTCACGAATTGCGGCAATACTTCTTGTTCGTCTCTCGATATGCATCGCCAAGTATGGCGGACAATTTCGCCCATTAACCGTTTGCCGAGCGGATTGCCCGCCAGTTGCAACGCTTCTTCCAATCCCATCCGGTCCGCCGTTAACCGCTCTTTGACGAACGCCCATTGCTTCCGCTCCTCCGTTTCGAACTTGCGATCGTCGATATGTCGTACAAGAAATTTGGCCAGATCGCCCATCGCGGAAATGCCCGCTCCCGCCGAAGAGCCGCTTCCTACGATGAACACGGGGTTTAACTTGAGCACTTCCTTCGCAAATTCCGCATACTTCTCTCTCATTGGCAGCACCCTATTTCCGCTCTATGATTTCAACTCTAGTAATTAGGTTTCACATAAACGGTCCGGAATATACTCTAATAGCGTCTTGGAACCCAGTGTACCGGGGGCATTATTTCGCTTTTTCCCCCTTCTGAGCGTAGATTCGGCAAGCTTGATTATAGGCAAACAAAAAAACTTTCGAATACACTGTCATTCAAAGAGTTTCCGCATTCAAGTATGGTGCGCGTAGAGGGACTTGAACCCCCACGGTCGCCCGCTAGATCCTAGTCTGGATAAATGTACATCCGCAACGGCGGCGACCCGTTTTCGCTCCAACAAATACCGGGCCACCTCATCGCTCGAAATGGTGCATGCCTGCGCCAGGCTCTTTAGCAAAGAAGTTAAAGAGCAACACCAGCTTTACAGTCAGGTGGAGCATATGAAGCTTGAATTAACTTAGTAAAAGCAAAAGACTGGAGCATTTCAAGAAATGAGCGCTCTCAGTCTTTCTCTTTTTGAAATCCAAGAATTTGAAACAATCGTAATTTTATCTGCTCGACATCATGACCCGGCAGCTCCCCCATTGCTCGCTTGACCAAGTCAGAATTAATCGTAAATATCCGACTCACTTTAACGACTGATGGTTTCAGCAACCCGCTTTGCTTCCATGCTGTCAAACTATAGCCAGTGGAGAGCGTAGCTGCTGTCGAAGTAATCATCATGCAGATAACCTGACAGGTTTCCTGCTGACTCTCCTCTGAAGACATAACAAGCGCCGGGCGCTGCTTCAATCCGGTTAAATCCGAAAATGGAAATGGAATCAGAACCACTGTACCTTGTTTAAATGCCATTGTACACGTCGTCCTCTTCATTGTCCCAATCTTTAAGCGCATCTTCGCTTAGTTTTAGAAAGCCCAACTGGTCGACATCCTCCTGAAGACGACGATGCAGATCAAGATAGACACGCAATTGCTCAGTCTTGGACAATTCTGAGACGTGTTGCAGCACTTCTTCCACTTGGCTCATTTCTCCTCACCTCAAATTGTAGTTTAACAAATACACAGGCTCGAAGTCCATAAACAAATACGTAAATGCATGCGTCCTTAAGATTGTTTTTCATATAGTATGCCACGTATTTATCGATTGATATAAGGAATCACTTTGACCGACATCTCCTTTGCCCCAAAAATCGATGGAACGTAAAAACTCCATATATATTTTATGATTCATTTCTCTGTGATTGCATTGAAGAAAATTGGATGCCTGCATGGATGCCGCAAGCTCGCTTCTGAAGGCGGAGTGCCGGGGACCCTGCGCCTGACCTCATCCATGCACCACTGCAAATAAAATTGTTCCTGCTCCCCAGTGAATGAGATCGATTGCCTTGCATGGTTAGCCACTTGCTTATACTTTTCAATATATGCCTTAGCCATTTCATAGCTTGTATTTCCAACCGCAGCCTCGCACTGCTTCATGAGGATGTTCGATTCTTCGCCAAAATAACCAAATGCATGTTCATTCGCCTTGATATTTCTGCTCGAATACAAAAAACCTTTAGATCGCTGTTGATCCAAAGGTCTCATCTTCTTAGGTGGTGCGCGTAGAGGGACTTGAACCCCCACGGTCGCCCGCTAGATCCTAAGTCTAGTGCGTCTGCCAATTCCGCCATACGCGCATATGTTATGTGAAAAACTGGTGAGCCATGGAGGACTCGAACCTCCGACACCCTGATTAAAAGTCAGGTGCTCTACCGACTGAGCTAATGGCTCGCATGTCGCTTAACAAGTAAGCAAATGGCTGGGGATATAGGATTCGAACCTATGCATGACGGAGTCAAAGTCCGTTGCCTTACCGCTTGGCTAATCCCCATTAATGAGTAGAAAAAAGCATGTCCAATCGGGCAGCTTTGCAATGGTGCCGGCGAGAGGACTTGAACCCCCAACCTACTGATTACAAGTCAGTTGCTCTACCAATTGAGCTACACCGGCATATTCACTTTGTTACGGTTCATGGTGGAGGCTGACGGGATCGAACCGCCGACCCTCTGCTTGTAAGGCAGATGCTCTCCCAGCTGAGCTAAGCCTCCAAGTTAAGCGGGGCTTCCGAAAGGTAATCGGAATATACTTCAACGCTTAGCGTCACTTTTTGGGGAAAAGTGGTGACCCGTAGGGGATTCGAACCCCTGTTACCTCCGTGAAAGGGAGGTGTCTTAACCCCTTGACCAACGGGCCATATGATGTCATTGAAAAAAGTAAGTATGGAGCTCTCAACCGGGATCGAACCGGTGACCTCATCCTTACCATGGATGCACTCTACCGACTGAGCTATGAGAGCAAATGGCTCCCCGAACAGGACTCGAACCTGTGACAACTCGGTTAACAGCCGAGTGCTCTACCGACTGAGCTATCAGGGAATATGTGATTTATTTGGAAGCTTTCCGCTTGGCAACGTCCTACTCTCCCAGGACCCTTCGGTCCAAGTACCATCGGCGCTGGAGGGCTTAACGGTCGTGTTCGGGATGGGTACGCGTGGAACCCCTCCGCCATCGCCACCAAACGGATTGCTTATTCAAGGAGTTGCTCCCTGAAAACTAGATGCGAAACAAACGCGAACTCATGTGTTATCCTTTATTCGGGGTCCCCCGAAAAGTAATGTCTAATCTTTTTATCGAAGTGGCACATGTTGAGCGACCGCGAATAGTGGTCAGATTAGACGCCGATTGAGTATACACTCAATGCGGACGGAATACGCTTCGAAGCATATCGTCACTTTTTGGGGTATGTTTTAGGATAAGCCCTCGACCGATTAGTATTGGTCAGCTGCACGCATTGCTGCGCTTCCACCTCCAACCTATCAACCTCGTCGTCTACAAGGGGTCTTACGAATTGGGAAATCTCATCTT
>NZ_JAHLPR010000073.1 GCF_018918005.1 Paenibacillus sp. MSJ-34
ACTCGATTTTTGAACTGGGTTTAGTTTGGTGTTGTCTTTTTTCCTGACTCATTGACCTGTTCCTTAAAGTAAATTTCCAATTCTCATGAATCAGGGGCTTGACATCTTACCGCTGGACTTTTCCATCCATTATAGCACACAGCAACATGACAAAAATGAAAGGTTCCGTAAGGAAGATCAATGGCTGCTTTTCATCGAAGCGACTATAGTTAATAGCATAGAAGTTATATGATGAAGGAGTGTGCGAATCGCCATGCTGGACGTTAGAAACGTATCCAAAGTATATGAAGGCAAAGTAGCTTATCAAGCGCTATCGAATTTGAATTTAACGGTGCAAAAAGGAGAGTTCGTCGGCGTCATGGGACCTTCCGGAAGCGGAAAGACGACGCTGCTCCATGTCGTCTCCACGATCGACAAGCCGTCCTCCGGCGAAGTCATGATCGACGGGAAGAATACGCACCAATTGAACAAACGGCAATTGGCGCTGTTTCGCCGCAGGGAGCTCGGTTTCGTGTTTCAAGATTTCAACCTGCTGCAGACGCTGACGGTGAAGGAGAATATCGTTTTCCCGCTTACGCTCGAGAACGTCAGCGTTCGGGAACAGGACGAACGGGTCAACCGGATCGCGGACAAGCTCGGGATCGCGGATATTTTGAACAAACGGACGTATGAAATATCGGGAGGGCAATGCCAGCGCACGGCGATTGCCAGAGCCATTATTCACGATCCGAAGCTGATTCTCGCGGACGAGCCGACCGGGAACCTCGATTCGAAGGCGGCGAAGGACGTGCTGGAGACGTTGGAGAAATTGAATAAGGATGACGGCGCGACGATGATGATGGTAACGCATGATTCCCAAGCGGCCAGTTACTGCGACCGCGTCATATTCATCAAGGACGGCTCGTTGTATCGGGAGCTGCGCCGGACGGACAGCCGTCAAATGTTTTTCCAGGAAATTATGGGCGTATTGTCTTCGATTGGGGGCACGGAAGATGAATTTTCGTCAATTCGCATTTAGAAACGTCTTTCGCAATAAACGGCTGTACGCCGGTTATTTCTTCAGCTGCGCCTTCTCGGTCATGATTTTCTTCGTCTATACGATGCTCGCGTTCCATCCGTATCTTTCGTTCGACGGTACGGGCAGTTACGGAAGAGGCGCACAAGCGGGCATGGACGCTTCGCAATATATCATTTACGTATTTACGTTTTTCTTTATTTTGTATTCGATGAGCGTCTTTCTGAAATCGCGCAAGAAGGAATTCGGCATTGTAATCATGCAAGGGATGTCCGATTATCAATTACGGAAGCTCGTCTTTCTGGAAAATGTCATTATCGGGCTGGCCGCAACCGTATCGGGCATCGCCGTCGGGCTGCTGTTGTCGAAAGGCATGCTGATGCTCGGGTCTTCCATCCTGTCGTTGGAGGAGCCGCTGGCGTTCTATTGGCCGCTCAAAGCCGCTTGGCTTACATTCGCGGCGTTTGCGCTGCTGTTCATTTTCATTTCGATGTTTACGGCCATCATATTGCGCAGCAGTTCGCTGATCGATCTGCTGAAAGGATCGGCGAAACCGAAGCCTGAGCCGAAGGCTTCCACCGGACTTGCCATTCTGGCGGCTGTGCTCATAGCGATCGGATACGCCATCGCATTCATAGTGAAAGGAATACTCGTTCTGCTGGCGCTGCTGCCCGTCGTCGCGCTCGTCAGCGCAGGAACCTACCTCCTGTTCACGCAATTAAGCGTCTATATGATCCATAAGCTGAAAAAGAAACAATCGTTATACCGCAGCAAAACGAATATGATTACCTTGTCGGATCTGGCTTACCGGATGAAAGACAATGCCCGCATGTTCTTCCTGGTCGCCATCATCTCGACCGTCGCTTTCTGCGCGATCGGCACCCTAGTCGGAATGAAGTCGATGTTTACCGGAACGATTATCGGATCGACCGCGCCGATGAAATACGAATCCTATGCCGGGAACGAGCAGCAAGAACGGCATACCGCGCGGATCGAGCAAGCCCTTGCGGATGCCGGATTCGAATACGAGCCGATCGTTGTGAAGAAAAAGGCCGTCATCGATACCGCCACGAAGAAGCGGTACAGCTTCATATCGGCGGACGATTACAAGCGATTGACGAAGGAGAACATTTCGGTGGGCAGCGGGGAAGCGTTCCTGTTCTATCCCGACGATATGGGATTCGGAAATGCGGCCGCCGAGCAAGTACAACAAATTTCGGTCAAGGAAGGCCGCTCGCTCGCCGTGGCCAAACGCGAGGTGAAACCGCCGTCGCTGCTGCAAATCGATTATGCGGAAACCGCCGTCGTTTCTGCGGAAGTATTCGGGGCATTGCCGGATTCGGAGCAAGACTCCACTTCATATATCTACGATATAGGGGAATGGCGGCAAACGCTATCTGTCTCGAAGCAGCTGCAACAAGAATTGGGGGGTGGCGGCGAACATTACAGTTTCTCCGCGCGGGCGTATAATTTGAACGATACCAATCAAACGTTCGGACAAATTTTCCTGGCCGGACTATTCATCGGCGCCGTTTTCTTCGTCGCTGCCGGGAGCTTCTTGTACTTCCGCCTCTATGCGGATTTGGACAGCGACCGGATCCAGTACCGCGCCATCAGCAAGCTGGGGTTGACGGAAGCCGAGCTGTCGAAGATCGTATCGACGCAAATCGGGTTATTGTTCTTCGTGCCGATTATCGTGGCCGTCGTCCACGGAGCGGTCGCACTGAACACGCTGCAAAATACGTTCGGCGCGAACTTGATGCTGGAATCGGCGATCGTGCTCGGATCTTTCGCGCTCATTCAAGTCGTTTACTTCCTGTTCATCCGCGCCAATTATATTACAAAGTTGAAAAAAGTACTATAGGAGTCAATTTTATAATAGCTGCGCGGCTGACGGCCCATCGGGAGAGCTAACGAAACGTTAACACGCTAATGCCTGCTAAAACACCTTGTCGCCGGCGCAACGAAACTGAAACACGTTAATGAGGGGAAAAAGGCGGTAAAGCAGCCCATTCCCGAGGAATAACGGTACCTGCTTTCGTCAGGATTGGAACGTCGTCATTTTGAGCCGAGTAAGGATTATTCGTTTCGTTGGCGCCCAACAAAAAGCGCAGGTCCGCGCGGATCGCCTTCGAAATAGGGAGGTCCCCTCCGATATGCGCAATAAAGCCAGTTGCATCAACGGTGGCGAATGATGAAATTGACTCATAGCAGAACAATAATCAACTTGAAGGAGCGGCCGAATCGATCGGCCGCTCCTTCCGTATTGCAACCCGCAATTACAGAGCCAACTCCGCAATACGCCGGTTGGCATCGCCCCGGTACAGCCCCCCGTGATAACAGATGACGTTCTCGATCTCGAAGCGGGCTAGTCTGCGCAGCGATTCGAGCGCCTCTTCCATATCAAGCGTGGTAGCCGGGTTGGGCCCGAGCAATTGTCCGTTCTCTACGGTCAACGCGTCCGCGGCGATCAACGTCTTGCTTCGCATATGATACAGGCTCGTATGCCCCGGCGTATGGCCGGGCGTGCCGATGACGGCGATGCCGCCGCAAAACGGCAAATGTTCCCCGTCGCCGATCGCGCGATCGACGCCGGCTTTCGGCGGATTCGTCAGCACCGCCCGAAATGCGCTGCGCATTTGCTCCGGCACCGAGGCCGGCAACGCCGCGACGGCTTTCTCGATCGCCTCCTCGGATATTTTGAGCAGTTTCCGCTCGCCTTCGATGAACGGCTTTTCCGCCGAAGAGGCCAATACTTCGATCCGTTGCTTCGCATCTTGCAGGATGACGGGAAGCGAACCGATATGATCCAAATCTTGATGCGTCACAATAATATGGCTGAGCTTCTCCAACGGAACGTTCGCTTTTAGAATCGCATCGCGAATAAGCGGCCATTGACCCGGGTAACCGGTATCGACCAGAACGGCCGAACGATCGTCCCATAGGAACGCAGGATGAATAACATCTTCTTTTCCCATCACGATCGCCGCAATTTCCAGCATAACCAATCCATCGGCTACTTTCATACGATCATCCTCCCTTAGTCGCATCGTTTTTTTACAGAACAATATACTACTGGAGTTTCCGCAGAAAGTAAATGGTAAAATTTTATATTATACCGCAAAAATTTTTATTTGTCAATATAAAAATTATTAAACACTCGAATGCGGCCGATTCCGTTAACGTCCGACCGTTAGGCGGCCAAAGGCAATTCAATATAGAATGTATAGCTCCCGTCTCGATGTTCGAGCCAGATGCGACCGTGATGCAGTTCCACAATCTGTTTGGCGATCGAAAGGCCCAACCCTGAACCGGAAGGAGAACGATTGTCTTTCCGCGACGGTTCGCCTTTATAGAAGCGATCGAACAGCCTGGCCTCCGCTTCCTTATCGATCGGCGCACCGGCATTCTCGATCGCCAGCAAAGCCCGTCCCCGTTCGGCGCGAAGCCGTACCTTCACCTCTCCCGGTTTGGTCGAGAACTTCAAAGCATTCATCAACAAGTTATCGACGGCCCTCGCCATCTTCTCCGGATCCATGACTACCGCGATGTCGTCGGCATCCCAAACCGTCGCGACGGTTAGCCCTTGTTCCTCGGCAATCGGCTCGAATTCGTACAACATTTGCTTCAGCAAATGTTTCAAATCGACTTCCCGCATCGACAACCCGACATCCCTGTTGTTCAACCGGGTATATTCGAACAAATCGTCGATCAGATGTTTCAACTGCTGCGTTTTCTGAACCGCGTTGTCGACGAAGCGGTTGTACTCCTCTCGATTTTGAAACGTTTCGTTTTGAATCAGATTCAAATAGCCGATCACGCTCGTCAGCGGCGTTCGCAAGTCATGTGACAATCCCGTAATCAACTCGAGCTTGGACCGCTCCGCCTGCCTTTCCCGCTCCATATGCCGCTCGATTTGCGCCGCCATATGATTAATGCATTGCGCCATATTACCAAGCTCGTCTTGCCTCGATATAGGAACCCGATAACGCAGATCGCCTTCCGCGATCAGCATGAGGCCGTCCGCCAAGAGCCGCGTATAGGCAACGATCTTGCGGGTGAATAACATAAAAAAGAACAGAAAGGAAGCGACAAAGACGATCAGAGGCACAAAAAAGAGCCGAGCGGCAATCGGGGTTTGATTCAGGATACTGGCGACGACGGCCATCAGCAGCAAAGCGAGCGTAAAGCTAAACGCAATCGACCATAAAATTTGCCCGCGCAAGCTTCTTCTCGCGCCGATCCAATGGAATATATTATTTTTCAATTTTATATCCCACTCCCCACACCGTTTTAATATATTGAGGTTCTTTCGGATTCGCTTCGATCTTCTCGCGGATATTTCTAATGTGCGCCATGACCGTATTTTCCGAATAATAAATCGATGGGTCTTTCCATACGCTCCGATAAATTTTATCCGTATTGAAAACATGGCCCCGATGCGACGCCAATAGCTCCAGGATGGCAAATTCGGTCGGCGTCAACGACACTTCCTTGCCGCCCGCGGCGACGAAATGACGGCTTCGGTCGATCGTCAAGTCGCCGATGCGTATAACGGAAGCGTCGCTTTCCATCTCCGAGTTGAAATGCTGCCTTCGAAACTGGGCTTTCACTCTGGCGGCCAGCTCCAGCGGGTTGAACGGTTTCGTGACATAATCGTCGGCCCCCGTCGATAGCCCCATAATTTTATCCAAGTCTTCGCCTTTGGCCGACAGCATAATAATCGGGATGTTCGATTCCTCTCTTATTTTCAGGCAAGCTTGTATTCCGTCCATACGCGGCATCATAATATCCAAGATCATCAAGTCGATCTTTTCCCGCCTGAGCAGTTCCAGCGCTTGAATCCCGTCTTCCGCTTCCAGCACGCGGTAGCCCTCGTTACGCAAATAGATATGGACAACATCCCGAATTTCCGCTTCATCGTCGACGATTAATATGTTTTTGGTCAAACGGCATCGCTCCCGTGCGTTGTTTTAGGTATAAGTAAAGCGAAGAATGGCCGCGACGGCAATTAGAACGAACGTCAGCCATAACAATTTCCATACGTCATTATAAATAATATATCCGAATTGCTCGATCGCATAGATGAACGTATCATATAACATCCTTGATTTCCCCCTTTGCGCAGATCGATGCCTCACATCATAGCGTACAAATTTGCGGAAAAAATAAAGGAAATTATGAATTTTTTATGAAGGCGGCGATTCCGGGACGGGATGTTATTTTAGAAACAATTTGATCTTTTTAAGCCCGTTTGTCACATGAGGATAGCGAAAGGGGACATCGAATTTCGTCGTATATCGAACGATGCTTTTATAGTGGGTGAACGCGTTGAATCCGGCTTTGCCGTGATAAGCGCCGATTCCGCTCTCCCCGACGCCTCCGAACGGCAAATACGGGGAGCCGACATGCATAACCGTGTCGTTGACGCATCCGCCCCCAAAGGACACTTCCCGCAAGATTCGTTTCTGCACTTGCTTCGATTCGGAGAATATATAAAGAGCCAGCGGCTTTGGGCGCGCATTGATCGTAGGAATGATATCGGATAAATCGTCGTATTCGAGCACCGGCAAGATCGGGCCGAATATTTCGTCTTGCATGACCGGGTCGTCCCAAGCGACCCTATCCAACAATGTCGGTTCGATCGCCAGTTTCGCCCGATCTATCCCGCCTCCGAACCGGACTTTGGCCGGATCGATCAAAGAAACGAGCCTGTCGAAATGTTTGGCGTTGACGATGCGGACATAATGCTCCGCTTGCAACGGATCGGCGCCGAACATTTCCGCGATCGCTTCTTGCAACCGCGCAAGGAACGGCTCCTTCGCCTCTTGATGAACGTAAAGATAATCCGGCGCTACACAGGTTTGCCCGGCATTGATCAGCTTGCCCCATGCGATTCGTTTGGCCGCCAACTTCAAATCGGCGTCCCGATGGACGATGCACGGGCTTTTGCCTCCAAGCTCCAACGTTACCGGCGTCAAATGCTTGGCCGCTTCCTGCATGACGGCCCGGCCGATCGCTACGCTTCCCGTAAAGAAGATATAGTCGAACTTCTCCCGCAACAGCGCCTGACTCGTCTCGACTCCGCCTTGGACGACGCTTATATATTCGGGCGGATAAATCTCCCGGACGATGTCGGCGATGATGCCGGACGTGGCTGGGGACCATTCCGAAGGCTTCAAGACGGCGCAATTCCCTGCAGAGATCGCGGCGATTAAGGGCGCAATCAGCAATTGAAACGGATAGTTCCATGGCGAGATCAGCAGGGCGACGCCGTACGGCTCGGGGTACATCTTGCTCGTCGAGCCGAAATGCGTGAGCGGCGTCTTCACCCGCTTCGGCTTCGCCCAAGAGGCGGCATGTTTGATCGCATGGCGAATTTCATGCAAGACGATGCCGATTTCCGTTGAATACGATTCGAACGGCGATTTGTTCAAATCGGATTTCAACGCGTTCATAATCTCTCTCTCGTATTGGTTGACGCCCGCCTGCAGTTTTTTCAACGCTTCAAGGCGGTAAGACAACGCTTTCGTTTGATGGGTTTGAAAAAACTCCCTTTGCTTGGCGACGAGATGCGCATAGTTTTCCATAACCGAATTTCCCTCCGTTCACCGACGATTGGGCTTACATCAAAATTATATGCCATCGGCATCCGAATTTAAAGCAGTTCCAACTGCTTGGCGCGCTGGACGGCCAAGATCCGATTGTCGACATGCAGTTTCCTGTATAAATTGTTAATATGCGTCTTGACGGTTGATAGGGATACTTGCAGCCGGGAGGCAATCTCCTGATTCGTAAGTCCCGCATGGATAAGTTGTAACACGTTCGTCTCTTGCGCGGTAAGCGAATCGAAATGGTATTCCTTCATTTCCGCAAGTTCGGTTAGCAGCCGGCTGTTGTACATCGAACGAAGCAACCTTTTTACATAACTCAACGAGACGTTGCGGTTGCCGCGGCGATGATTGTTTTGGCGGGATTTCAAATAGGAAGCGAGCAATTTGCGAAGCGGCTTGCCCTCATCGACGAACGACCGGATATAACCTTCAGGCTCTGCCAACGCCAGCGCTCGCTCCAGCATATGCAAGCTTTGCGCCATATTTTGCTTCTGCGCCAAGAGCAAACTTTTGCGGATCAATAAGCGAAGATAAGCGCCTTGACTTCTTACCCGGTCGACGATATCCAGCAAACGATCCGTCAACGCTTCCGCCTCCGTCGCCCTGCCATATGCGGCAAGCGAGCAAACGAGCAAGTCGTATTCCTCAATCATCGAACCGGAGATTTCATCGCCGGCATGCATGCCGCCTTCCAATACCCATGCCGCCGCACGCTCTCCATCGCCTTGCATCCGCATCCGCTGCGCCTCAAACCATCGAATTTTACCGGCGAGCATCCGATTCGAGCCGCTCTCCTGCACCTGTTCGTTCAATAACCGAACGACGGATTCCGCCAGTTCCCATCGTCCGTCCGCCGTATATACGCGCGCGATCCAAAGGGAGGACAGAACCGTAAGACTCAAATTCTCATGCGTCCTTCCTAGTTCGAGCGATCTGCGAAAGTATCGTTCCGCCTCGTCCAGCCGGTTTCGCTCATATTGCAGCCTCCCGAAATCGATGCATAAATGCGCGATAAAATATACGTTTCGAGTTTCCGACCAAATCGCCAGCAAAGCGCTCAGCGCTTGTTCGGCCTGGACCAACCCTCCTGCGGATGCATGAACGTCCCAGATCGGATGATATCCGTCTTGCCCGGAACCAAATCCTACGAAGAAGTCTCCTTCCGGATGAATGCGTACATATCGTGCGGCATATTGGATCGATGTTTCAAAATCTTGTTCCAAAAAATAGCGAAAGGCGACGAGAAAAGCCAATCCCGCTTCGTATTCCTTCCTGACATTGGAGGGCAAGGCTTCCGCTTGTTCCAGCCTGTTCGCCGCCCACCAATATTTCTCCGTAGCCGGCTCAACTTCGCCGGATAAAAACAAGGAGGCGGCATTCGCTATGAACAACTTTGGTTTCTCAAAGAGCGTCGAATCTGGTATCGCATTCAACCAAAGATGCAGTTGCATCCATTCGGAGCTTTTCAGCGTCGGAACGATCCCCTCTACGATGCGAAGAGCCTCTTCATAATAAGCTCCCGCCAAATAATGCTCGATCGCTTCTTGCGGCATGCAATGGCGCTCAAACCAACCGGCTGCCGCCATATGTGCAACGCGAAAACGATCCTCGCCTTCTCTTTTCCATTGCATCTGTAAAAATTGCTGAAATAAATGATGATACCGGTACCATTCCCTTCGCTCGTCCAAAGGGATCAGGAATAAGTTCGCCCGCTCCAGTTCTTGCAAGCACAAGGAACTATCCTTCATACCGGTTACCGCTTCGCATAACGGCCCGTTCATGCGATCCAGGAGCGACGTGCGAAGCAGAAAATGCTTCATCGTTTCCGTTTGCCTCGACAATACTTCCTCGAAGAAATAATCCGAAATCAAGCGATGGCTGCCGGTAAGTTGCAGCGTCACTCCGGGACGCCTTCCCGCTCCGCCCCAAGACATGCAGGCTAACTGCATTCCGGCCACCCAGCCTTCGGCCCGCTCCAATATTTCTTCTGTTTCGGACGGCGACAGTTCCGGACCGTGACTTGTAGAACCGAAAAATTCGGCTGTTTCTTCTCTCGAGAATCGCAAATCGTCCGTTCCCAATTGAACTAAACCGCCTTTCATACGCAGTCGGGAAAGCGCCAAAGGCGGCAAGGTACGACTGGCAATATAAAGATGAACGCAGGGAGGAAGCCGGTCTATGAAATAAGAAATTTGCTCTATCATCGAAACCTGAAAAATTTCATGAAAATCGTCCCATATCAAAACTGCTCTTTTTTGCATGCGGTTTAATTCGTTAAGCAGCGCCGCAACCGTCGAATATCCGGATAGGTCGATCTCGGCGTAACGAAGCGCGGCCTGCCCGTCAAAGGCAGGGAAGACGTTCGCCAAAGCCGAAATGGACAGCATCCAAAATCGGGCAGGTTCGTTATCCCCCTTATCCAGCGAGACCCAAGCCGCAGAATCTATCGTTGCGGACCATTCGCTAAGCAAAGTCGTTTTCCCGTAACCTGGCGGCGCGGCAACCAATGTTAACGGACATTGAAGGCCTTCGTCCAATCTTGCAAATAAGCGGGTTCTTTCCACGAGAGCGGCTCGCGTCCGAGGAATATGCAGCTTTGTCGATATGATCATCGTTTTAGCCCTCCATTCTAATACGGCTACCGTGAAGGAAATGATGGCGACTGTTTCCTCTATATTACCAAAACAACGCTAATTTTTGACAATTTCGTTGATTTTAAGATAACATTCTTTTCTTCTCTCCACCCTCCATCTCCACCCTTAGCGTCTTTCTTTTGCAAAGGTCGATTTACAACCAGGAAGACAATGGTATATTGTTTAGCAAGCGATGCAGTAAATTGAAAGAAAGGAGAGAAATTTGTCAAAATGTACAAAAAAACAGTTCCATTGCTGCTGCTCGTCTTGATGCTCGCCTTCTCCGCTTCGGCAGTCGGCGCGAGCCCATTGACCGACATCGACAACTCTTACGCGAAGGAACAAATCGAAAGATTAATAGAAGCCGGAATCATTAACGGCTATTCGGACGGCACGTTCAAACCGGATCAGGCCATTAGCCGCGCAGAGTTTGCCAAAATTCTCGCATTGGCAACAAATTTGACAGAGGATGCCGCAGCCGCAGCCACATTCAAGGATGTCCCGGACTGGGCGGTCGGTTATGTCGGGGCTTTGGTCAATGCCAACATAACGAACGGGATCGGATCGGGTAAATTCGGATCCGATCACAATCTTACCAGGCAAGAATTGGCGACTTTCTTCGTGCGCGCCTTGAATATGGAAGAAGCGGCCAAAGGCACAAATTTAACCCTTCGCTTCCATGATGCGGATTCGATTGCCGAATATGCGAGAGCCAGTATTGCATTAGCTCAAGAAATCGGATTTATAAAGGGCTTGCCGAATGGCAATTTCGATCCGGCAGGAAATGCGGATCGTCAGGCGGTAGCCCGTTTAGCCTACGAATTTCGAGCAGAAAAAGAACATTACTTGGAATCCGCCCAGAAAATTATCGGAAGCCGTTCGAATGGATCAGGCGAGGAGCAAGAGAAGGCGAGCGAATCGGAAGAAGCCGTTGAAAAGCCCGATAAAGAGACCAAGGCAAGTCCGCCCCCCGGCAATTCCGGATCGCCCGATTCCGGTTCGCCCGGTTCGCCGTCTTCTCCTCCTCACCCGGCTGTGACAAAACATCTGGTGGAAGGACGGAATGGATCAGCCGTGACGCTCGCCGTATATACGAGCCAAGCGGATTCCGTATATTGGGTTGTTCCGCAATCTCCAAGTGGCAGCGGGGCCAATCCAAGGCCTGAGCATATCCGCAACGGATTGGATTACGATGCCGATACAGGCTGGGGGCCCGCACTGCAAGCCGGGGTCGGTATCGTACGCAACGGCGTATCTTCCGTCACGTTCGATACATACCATGATACGGATCGAATCTGGATCGTTGCCGCCTCCGGAGCAAATTCGTCCAAATCTGCATTGTCCCGCGTCTATGAGATTGCGCTGGAGCCGGTCGAAACGGGCGGGCCGGTTACCGTGACCTCCGTGTTTCACACTGTGGAGGACCGGTTGATAGCGATCGCTGCCGGCAAATTATACGGTATGCCGTATCGGATAGAAATCGAGTCCGATTCTATAAGGGACGAGGAGGGCGATTTCATTTCGTTTACGATCGAGAAAGTCGGCATAGATTCGGATGAACCTTACGCCGTCCTGCGAATTTCCGGCTTGCATCAAAGAATCGCCCGGATCTCCCTCCCGATACCGGCTGGATTGGCGGCCGAGAATACCGTGCTATATGAACGTTGGAGCGACACATGGAAATATCGAGGCGGGTATACGGGAGCAGACCATATGATCAAAGGTACGCCTACCTTCGTCGATGACAATTTTCTCATCGCCGCGGCGGAAATCGTTCCTCAGCCGGGCGGCCTTGCAGCTACCGGCGTTTCGGATCGAAGCGTGACGCTGTCTTGGGATGCCGTAGACGGAGCGACGGAATATATCGTGTACAGGAACGGATTTGACAACAAGGAATTCCGTGTGGGAGGAACGTCCTATACCGATCCGGATCTTGCTCCCAATACACCGTATTATTATACGGTCATTGCGCTTCGCAACGATTTCGAATCGGAAATTTCCGAACAGATTAACGTGACTACAAAAAGACGGGAATGAGGCAGCAGGGCAAACAACAAGATCCCCTTTGCATTGACAGAGGGGATCTCCTGTTACTGTTGCTATGGTTGAAATCCATGATGTAAAAAATACAACATTTCGCTATCTTATTCGTCTGCAAAGATAACTTTGTTGTACAATGTACAACATTCTCCGGGTATAACAGCGCATTCTGTCCTTTCATCTACGATTATGTTGCATAATGTGCAACATAAAGGCTCAAAACCGCCTAGCCCCTCCTCAAATGTTGTATTTTTTACAACGTAAGCAACCATCATGACGGTTTACAACCCCATGCCGTAACCTTTGCGTATCGCTTCGTCCCGGCTTTCGACTTGGAGCTTGCCGTAAATACGATTAATATGCGATCTGACCGTCCCGTAGCCGATTCCGAGCTTTTCCGCGATCTCCTTATTCGTTAATCCTTGCACGATCAGCCGGAATACTTCCTGTTCCTTCTTGGTAAGAAGCAAGGCGAACGGGCTCGGCGAATCTTCCTTGCCCCCCGCGTTCCCCAAGCATGCGAGCAAGCGGCGAATATTGGTCGCCGGCGGCGATTCGGCATCGCGCGGCAGCGAGAGGGATTCGTTAAGCATCGCCAGCATCTCGGCCATCGGCCGTCCTTCGTCGACATATAGGCGGACGAAATCCGTCCCGGTAATATGCAGCGTACGTTTCACGATGTTTAAAGCCGCCTCGGTCTCTCCCATCTTAGACAAGATAAGCGATTGCAGTACGTGAATTTCATCCCGATGATAGTTCCGTCCGGCCTGCACCGCGACGGCAAGCAATCGTTCCGCAAGTTCCCGCGCCTCCGCCAGGCGATCTTGAGCCAGCAGAATCCGCGCTAGAAACTGATACTCGTATAATTGCTGCGCCGTGAAGCTGTCGGCGGCCGAAATCCGGTACAGGCCGATCCACGCTTCCGCCGGTTCCAAGTCGCCGGCGTCCAGAGCGAGCCGGGCCAATTCCGCGTCGCAATAGATCAGGGCGGACGGGATGCCTAAACGAATGACACTCGTCTTCGCCTCCCGCAGCATGTCCTCCGCCTCGCTGCGCAGACCTTGCGCTTTGCGAATCCGGGACAACAGAAGCCAAGCGGGAACCAATGCTTCCGATGCGAGCGGGTTGTTGAAATCGGTGGATTCGATCGCCCGCCGGGCATACGATTCGGACGCCTCCAACTCGTTTAGCTCATACATGTGCTCGCTGACGGATACGAGCGCCGATCCGGCCAGTCCCAAAGCTTCTACCGTTTCGATCAACTGATTCAAAAACGGAATGACGATATCCATGCTTGGGTAGCCTTCATGGCTGCTGGCATGCTCCTTGACGATCGAATGCTTCGCGCGGACGACCGACTGGGCGAATACCAATTTCGTCCCCGTTGGCTTATAGAGTCTGGACTGCTTCATATTATGAATGACAAGATTCATATCGTCCAAAGCTTGCGATGCGTAAAACGCCCGTACAAAATAAAGGCTTCCCAGAAAGTCGTTCTTCTCCTCCTCCGTCCACTCCCCGCCGGAAGCTTCAAACCTCTCTTCCGCCCGGAGCAGCATTCTTTCCACCAACGAATATTTACGGTCGCCGAACAGCAAAGTAAGCGCCTTGGAAAAATAAAGGGACGGAGATTGCAAAAGCAAAGATTCCGGCACTTCGGACAGTCTCATATACAAGGAAGTCCAATTCATTCGGATCATTGTGGCGGTCATTTCCTCGAGCAATCGAACGGCGCGGTTATAGTGCTTGCCGGATAAATAATAATCCAGCGCCTCCTCGTGCAAGCCTTCGTCTTCGCACCACGCTCCCGCCGCCGCGTACAATGCCGGCAGCCGTTCCGGATCTGCTCTCTGCAAGCGGCGAAATGCGAATTCGGAAAACAAATGATGGAAGCGGTACCAAATCTTTCGTTCGTCAAGCGGTATGACAAACAGCTGCATACGCTCTAAATCATCCAGCATCGACTGGCTGTCCCGGCAACCGGTTACCGCCTTGCATAAGGCGGCGTTCATTCGTTGCAAGACGGAACATTCCATAATAAAAAATTGCAGCCGTTCGTCCATCCCATGAAATACTTCTTCCAGCAAATATTGCTCCAAAACATGATAATCGCCGCTAAAATTGCGAATCAACGCTGCCGGATCATGCGAATCGCGCACAGACATCGCCGCCAATTTCATTGCCGTAACCCAGCCTTCCGTCCGCTTAACCAATTCCTCCGCATCTTGGGCGGACAATTCGAGCTTCATGCAATGCCGATAGAAATCGGCTCCCTCCGTCTCGGTGAAACGCAAATCGCGCGCATCCAAACGAACCATCATATCCCGGCTATGAAGCTTGGCTGCGGGAAACGGAGGCTCCGTTCTGCCTGCCAGCACAAGTTGGACATGCCGGGGCAAATGCTCGATAAAATAGGAAAACGACGAGACGACATTCGAATCGGTAACGACGTGAAAGTCGTCCAAAAAGAGGACAATCGGCCCTTCCAAACGCTGCAATTCGTTGAGCAGCATGGCAATGCCGGGTTCCGGCTTGGACGGTTCCAGCAAGGTAAGAACGGCATTCGTTCTTGCCATGAAGCCGGGGCTTATCGTATCGATCGCTGCGATCATATAGAGCCAAAACATCGTCAAGTCGTTATCGCCTTGATCAAGCGAAACCCAACCCGGCCGGGCGTCCAAG
This sequence comes from Paenibacillus sp. MSJ-34, assembly GCF_018918005.1. GTDB lineage: Bacteria > Bacillota > Bacilli > Paenibacillales > Paenibacillaceae > MSJ-34. The sequence continues at coordinate 14,985 of NZ_JAHLPR010000073.1, forward strand.
GTGCCCGCCAATTCGGCAAGCAAGGTCGACTTGCCGAATCCGGCCGGAGCGGAAATATAAATAAGGGCTGCATTGCGCGCTTGCCGCAGACGGCTAATGAGCCTCGGTCGGGCGAGCGTATCGGCGATCGTCCGGGGGATATGCAGCTTTGTCGTTAGTACCGGATAGGGCAGGAGCGGTTTCGTATCGTCGGCAAGCTGTGTCACTTAAAGTCCACCTCTGTTATTTTCTTTTTGAGGTCCATAATATCTTATTAAATTTCGTCTAGCGTTTAAAACCTTCCATAAACAAAGAGATCACTTTCATCGTGTCGTCCAAAGCGTGCCGTTGCTCCGGATGATGCGCGATCCAAAGCGCCGATTCGTTCAGGGCGCCGGAAATAAAATGCGTCATCGCTTCAATCGTTACCGGTTTAAAGCATCCTTGCCGCTGCATAAACTGCAATTGTTCATGCAACAACCGCATCGAATTTTGCTCGTCCGTCATGCGCCACATTTCCCATCCCAATACGGCGGGACCGTCCAGTAACAATATCCGCTTATTTCGGGGCTCGACAGCGGAGGCGACGAACGCGCGGCAGCCCAGCAGCAGCTGTTGCCACAGGTCCTCGCTTGCGGCCGCTTCCGTTTCGATCCGCTCGGCAATTTCCTTTTGCACGGATTCGAATACGACGCGGAACAATCCCTTCTTGTTTCCGAAATGGTGGTAAAGCGCCCCGCGCGTCATTTCGGCCTCGTTGACGATATCCTCCAGAGCCGTATCCGCATAACCGCGTTCCGTGAAATGCGTCCTCCCCACTTCGATCAGTTTACGTATCGTTTCATTCGTTTCTTCCTGGTTTCTTCTCATAAGTGGATTTTTCTCCCGCTACATACTCTGTAATTATCTTGCCACTCTACTGTCATTTTTTCAATAGTTCCAAATTGGCCGCCAACTTTCAGACATAGAAGGACGGGTCATCTGCTAGCGGTTCCAGCAATGACAATTGATTTCGGAATCGCCTTCCTAGAAGTCCGCGGTTCGACCCCGAAATAATGCTTCAAAGCTGTCGCGTTGCTCATTGATTGCCGTCCTCGTCGTTTGACCAGACAGCTTCTATATATTGCGCGCTTTCCGATTCCGACGGAGGGATGATCTTGATCACATCGATCAACACGCCGTTCGGGTCCGAAGTGATGAAATGCCGTTGGCCGAACTCTTCATCCCGAAGATCGAGCTGCAGCGGCAAACGCCGATCCACGATCAGTCTGCGATATTCCGCATCGACATCCTCCACTTCAAAATTCAGAATCAACCCTTGCGCTTTTTGACGGTAAGCGGCCGGTACGGTATGATGCGTCGCGTCCAAAATAGCCAATTCGTAAGGAATTTCGCCTTGCGCCAATTTCATGCTTACGTACCAATCGGCTTCGTATACCGCCTCAAAGCCGAAATGTTCTTTGTAAAACGCGGCGCTCAATGCGACCTTTTCCGTCAAAATGACCGGATAAAAGCTGTTTGTTCTCATAGAAAATCTCTCCTTTTCGATTGTTGATCCTATGTTAACATACATACTGTTTGTATGTAAATAGATTTATCGGTTGCTCAAAATGGCCGCTTGAGATCAACTTCATTTCCGACGAAGGTTGGCAAGCTGCGCGGATACGAGGCGGGATCGCTTCTCTTCGCAGGTATCCGTTCAGTCCGCCTTTGGTCGAAATCCCGCTTGTTCAGGAGCAATGGCGTTGCATTAATTTTAAACCGGGTTGGGATGATGACTCAGGATTGGGATCACAAAATATAGCCGAAGTATCATACTAAACGAGCGGCGCATGAGTTCAGTCCGTCGATTATGTTCGAAATTTCATACTCAAATCACGATTTGGCCCCTGATCCTGCAAAGGTGAGACGAAATATCATACTAAACGAGCGGCGCATGCATTGAATCCTTCCGTTATGTTCGAAATTTCATACAAATGTCGGGTTTGTGCAATAGCGTCGCATCGAGAAATTGCTATCCGGACCGTACGGCCGTTATGATGCCTCCATATCGCTTATTCGCTGTTTAGGCAGACATTGGTTCCGTTATTCGTTCGTCGTAGGGCTTGTTTTTGCACTTTTGCCGCGAATAAAGGATCGTCTGTCCGCAAACGGTCCGAAATCGGGCCGTTTGTCATCATTAACGGATCCTGTGTTCGCGAATTTGGGGAGTAGGGCCGCAGAATAAATGCGAAGGAATAGCAGGTAATCACACAGTTGTTTTAATATTGCTGAAAAAAGTTAATGCAACGCCAGTGGGAAAAAGGCGGTAAAACCGCCGATTTCCAATGAATAACGGTGCGTACTTTCGCTAGAATGAGGATGTCTTCATTTTAAGCCCAATAAGGATTGTCAGTTTCATTAACGCCAAACGAGCAGCGCAGGTACGCGCGGATCGCATGCGGGGGAACGGCTAATCCTCGATAATGTCGATCCGCGGCCACTTCGCTTTCCACCCCTTCTTCCTTACCCGTTCCAAGTAATCATCCTTGTCCGTAAAGAATGGGCTTCTTCTCACGACCATCCCGAACAAGTCTTCCAGCCCGTGGGGAGCGCATAATTCGATTCGCCCGTCCCCGGTTCGCCTCGCGCCGATCGCCGTAACGGTTTCCGGCCATCTGCTCATAGCGTCTGCTGTTGACCGATAAGGCTCCGCGTTATTGCGAATATGCATCCTCGCCTGATTTTTGACGGACCATTTCCGGTTTCCGGTCGCGGCGATGAGCGTTTGCGTTAACCGCCGGTCCCGCTCTTCGAACGGCTCGTCCGCGTCATAAAATACGACATCGATATCGTCATGCGTTTCCCGAGGACCCCATCCATGCAGCCGATCCCATACGTAATTCCGGATATACCCCGCAGCGATGAAGCATTGAGGCAAGTTCAACTCTTGGACGATCAGCAAGTCATTCATCAGCGCATCGTATTCGAATAAGTAGGCTATGAGCCGGTTCTCCATTTCCATATGCTTTCTTCCTATTCCCGATCCAGCACGGCATGCAGTAAATCCGAGACGCTCGCAAACTCGTAATCGGGCCGTACCGAGAACGGCTTGCCGTGGGAATGTTCGAGCCATGTCACGCCGGCCGTCTTCACATTCGCTCTAATGCCGGCCTCGATGTCCGCGTCGCTGTCGCCTACATAGAGCGTTTCCCGGACCGACGCGCCAAGCATGTTCATCGCTTTTACGATTCCTTCCGGATCGGGCTTCGGCTTGACGACATCGTCCCCGGTAATGGCCGCTTGAAACATGCCGCTTGGAAAAAGATAGTTTACGGATATCTCGTAACTCCTTCTCGCTTTTCCCGTCACGATTCCAACGGCGATTCCTTCCCGTTTCAGCCGATTCACCATGTCGATCATTTCCGCCCGCACGCCCACTGCGTTGCGATGTTCTTGATCGTAATAACGGTAGTAATCTTCAATCGCCGCATCCACCCGCTCCTGTTGCAGCAAGTTTTCTTTGATAATCCCCACTTCCGACGGTCCGAACATCGAGACGATGTCCTCCTCTCCGATATCCCTGCCGTCATAGGTACGGAATACCTGTTGAAACGCGTAAAAGCAAATCGGCAGGGTGTCGGCAAGCGTCCCGTCAAAATCGAATAACACGGTGCGAAACTTCATTGAAAATCACCTCGACTCGTATTTGCGCGGCAAACCCGCAGCGTTTACCATTTCGACGAGGATTGCGGCAAGTCCTGTATTTGCGAACGAACGAAATAGGGCCGCCTTCGAGCAGATCGTATAATCCGCCGGGCAGCCCAGGCACAATAGGCCACAATTGCCTATGCGCTTTTATTTTTATTGTAAATATCGAAAGCGACCGCGAGCAGCAATACCAAGCCTTTAATCCCTTGCTGCCAATCGATCCCGAGCCCGACGAGCGACATGCCGTTATTCATGACGCCCATGACCAGCCCGCCGACAATCGCGCCGATGACGGTGCCGACGCCGCCGGTGGCCGACGCTCCGCCGATAAAGCACGCAGCGATCGCGTCGAGCTCGAAGTTGACGCCTGCCTTGGGCGTCGCCGCGTTCAAGCGGGCGGCAAAGATCAGGCCGGAAAGCGCCGCAAGCGCTCCCATATTCACAAACACCCAGAACGTTACCCGCTTCGTCTTGACGCCGGACAGCTTAGCCGCTTTTTCATTGCCGCCGAGGGCGTATACATGCCGTCCCATGACCGTTTTATTCGTTACGAAGGAATAAACGGCGACAAGAATAAACAGCAAGATCAAGATGTTCGGTATTCCTTCATAGCTGGCCAGAACATACGTGAAAACGTTGATAATCGCGACCATCGCTACAAGTTTGGCGACGAACAAACCGGCGGGAAGGACATCGAACAGGTACTTCCGCTGGTTCAGCCGTTTCCTCCACTCAATCGCAATAAAAACAACGGACAAGACGGCGCCTGCTGCGATACTTAACAAATGAAGCGTGCCGCCGCCGAACCAATCCGGAATAAATCCGGTGCTTATATTGCGGAAGCCGTTCGGAAACGGCGCGATCGATTGGCCTTTCAGCACGATCATCGTCAAGCCCCGGAACAGCAGCATGCCCGCTAGCGTGACGATGAAGGAAGGGATTCTCACATAGGCGACCCAGAATCCTTGCCAAGCCCCGATCAGCGCGCCGATAATCAATGAAATGACGACGGCCGCCGCAAACGGAACTTGCATATCGACCATGAGAATGGCCGAGACGGCCCCCACGAACGCGGCGACCGAACCGACCGACAAATCGATATGGCCGGTAATAATGACCAGCACCATGCCGATCGCGAGTACGAGAATATAACTGTTCTGCAAAATCAAGTTCGTAATGTTTAAGGGCTTCAGCAAAATGCCGCCGCTCAAGATTTGGAATAGAATCATAATTAAGACCAGCGCAACGATCATCCCGTATTGGCGGATATTGCTCTTAAACAATCTGGTCAGCTCTTCCATGTCCGGTCCCCCCCGATTTGGTCATATATTTCATCATTTTCTCCTGCGTCGCTTCCGTCCGCGGCAATTCGCCGGTTATTTTCCCTTCGTTCATGGCGTAAATGCGGTCGCATATGCCGAGTATTTCCGGCAGCTCCGACGAAATGACGAGAATTCCCTTCCCCTCCGCCGCCAATTGATGAATAATCGTATAAATCTCGTATTTGGCGCCGACATCGATGCCGCGGGTCGGTTCGTCCAGTATTAAAATTTCGGGTTCGGCGAAAATCCATTTGCTTAGGACGACCTTTTGCTGATTGCCGCCGCTTAAATTCATCGTTTTCTGCAAAATGCTCGGCGTTTTAATATTCATCTTGCGCCGGAACGACTCCGCCTCCGCGATTTCCCGATTTTCGTCGATGACGGTTTTGCTCGCGATTTTGTTCAAACTTGCCAGCGAAATATTGCGTTTGATATCGTCGATGAGAATCAAACCGTAAGTTTTACGGTCTTCGGTGACGTAAGCGATGCCTTGTTCGATCGCCTGATTGATGTTGTCCAGCCGGATCTCCTTCCCGTTCATGAAGGCGCGGCCGCTAATTTTTTTGCCGTACGATTTGCCGAATATGCTCATCGCCAGCTCCGTTCTGCCCGCTCCCATCAACCCGGCGATGCCTACGATTTCTCCCCGGCGGATATAGAGGGAAACATCGTCGATCACTTTGCGGTCGGGATGCGATTCATGATATACGTTCCAATCGCGAACTTCGAAAATAACGTCCCCAATCTGCGGTTCCCGCTGCGGATAACGATGCGTTAAATCTCTGCCCACCATCCCTTTAATAATGCGATCCTCGGTCACGCGATCTTCCTTCGTATCCAACGTTTCGATCGTCCGGCCGTCGCGCAAAATCGTGATGGAATCCGCTACTTTGGAAATTTCGTTTAATTTATGGGAGATCAGGATCGAGGACAACCCCTGCTTTTTAAATTCCAACAACAATTGCAGCAAATTTTCGCTGTCGTCTTCGTTCAGCGCGGCCGTAGGTTCGTCCAGTATCAACAGCTTCACCTTTTTGGACAGCGCCTTGGCAATCTCGACCAACTGCTGCTTGCCAACGCCCAGATTCGACACGAGCGTCGTCGGCGATTCCGCCAGCCCAACCTTGGCAAGCAGTTCCGTCGTTTTCGTTATCGTGCCGTTCCAATCGATGATGCCGCCGCGGGCTTGCTCGTTGCCGAGGAATATGTTTTCCGCGATCGATAAATACGGAATCAAAGCTAATTCCTGATGGATGATGACGATGCCCATTTGCTCGCTTTGTTTAATGTCCTTGCATTCGCACGCCATCCCTTGAAAACGAATTTCGCCGCTGTACGATCCGAACGGGTATACCCCGCTGAGCACCTTCATCAGCGTCGATTTTCCCGCGCCGTTCTCGCCGCAAAGCGCATGGATTTCGCCCGTTTTGACCCGCAGATTCACATCTTCGAGCGCCTTGACCCCAGGGAACGTCTTCGTGATGTTTCTCATTTCCAATATGAATTCCGACATGCGGCCACAACCTTCCATATCGTAATAGTCGACTTGCGGACGCTCGCGCGCTAGCCTTCCGCCGCCGTCAAGCGGGAAGTCCGCCCGGACGAAGCTTCCGCATGTCCGGGCGGAATCGCGCAGATCGCCTGCGTGCCGCTAGTTATAGACCCAACTGGTCTTTCGTATAATATCCGGTATCTACGAGAGCCGGCTCGACGTTCGTCGCATCGACCGACACAGGCTCAAGCAGGTAGGAAGGAACGACCTTCACGCCATTGTCGTACGTTTCCGTGTCGTTGACTTCCACTTCCTTGCCTTTCAGCAAGCTGTCCGCCATCGAAACGGCGATTTTCGCGAGTTCTCTCGTATCTTTAAAGACGGTGTGCGTTTGCTCGCCGGCAAGAATCGACTTGATCGAAGCCAGTTCGGCGTCTTGCCCGGTGACGACCGGCATCGGCTTGCTGTTTCCGTATCCAACGCCTTTCAAGGAAGAGATGACCCCGATGCTGATGCCGTCATAAGGCGACAATACCGCATCCAATGTTTCCGTCGAATAGTTCGCGCTAAGCAGATTGTCCATCCGCGCTTGCGCCAGCGCGCCGTCCCAACGCAATGTCGCGACTTGCTCGAATTTCGTTTGGCCGCTGCGGATGACGAGTTTCCCGGAATCGATATAAGGCTGCAGCACGGACATCGCGCCGTCGAAGAAGAAGTAAGCGTTGTTGTCGTCCGGGGAACCGCCGAATATTTCGATATTGAACGGTCCTTTGCCGTCTTTCAGCCCCAGCTTGTCTTCGATGTACGTTCCTTGCTGCACCCCGACCTTGAAATTGTCGAACGTGGCATAGTAGCTTACATGGTCCGTATTGCGAATCAACCGGTCGTAAGCGATGACGTCGATATTTTGGTCATGCGCTTTTTGCAGCACTTCCGTGAGCGATTCGCCGTTGATCGACGCAATGACGAGGATGTCGACTCCTTTCGTGATCATATTTTCGATTTGGGATACCTGGTTCTCGATGACGTCCTCGGCGTATTGCAAATCGGCTTGATAGCCCAGTTTCTCGAATTCCTTCACCATATTCGCGCCGTCGTTCACCCACCGTTCCGACGATTTCGTCGGCATGGAGATGCCTACTTTCCCTTGGCTGCCTCCTCCGCCGGAGCCATCTCCGGCTTCGTTGCCGCCTCCCCCGCCATTGCCGGCGCATGCCGCCAATGCCCATACCATCGCCAGCAATAACGCCACCGTTAACGTTCTTTTCATCCTACCTTCCCCCTTATGCTTTTGATCAGCTTGAGTATAACAACCGCATCCCGTTTCCGTATTTACAATGAATTATCCTTTTTTATAAAAATTGAACTTTCATATGTTAGTGCTAGAGTGAAAGGCTGGGCGGGGCCCAGCCCCTCCTCATCAAACCGTACGTGAGGTTTTCCCTCATACGGCTTTCCGATGTTCGTCATCATGAGCATGCAGATTACAAGAGCGTTTTAAGTCCATATTGAATAGACAAAGACTTCACTTCGCG
>NZ_JAHLPR010000074.1 GCF_018918005.1 Paenibacillus sp. MSJ-34
GTAGACTTCACCTAAAAGGTGCTCCTCTCTTTGGGTGTAGTGTTCTCGACAAACACCATTCTACCAAAGATTTGGGCACTTTTTTATGTTTTCAATGAACGGTACTTTCGAAATTTAGGATAAAATAAAAAATAGAAAAGAAATTTTGGATTTACAAGTTTGGTATTTGGACGCAACACCGATGTGAAGTTGTTACAAAGATAAGCAGTAGTATCGTCACGAAGATCGTAAAAAACAACTCTGCCAACAGGTTGATCAATACTTCCGCCTGATTTCTCAATAATAATATCACCATAATTTAACTTTTTAGCGTCTACTTTTTTTTCATCGATATTTCGTTTAACAACTTCCTTGCTAAAATCTATCTTTCCATTATTTGAGAAATTTGTTGTCCGCAGAACAAAGACATCTTGCTCACCATTAGGTTCATTACCCCATTCACCACTTATTACACTTTCCAGAAGATCGATTATCAGATATTCCTTCACCCCAACAACTCCTCCAGTTCCTCAAGACCTTCAACTATTTCCTTCTCGAGTTGCTTGATCGAAGCGAGTATGACCTTCGGGTCCTCGTACTGAATTTCCTCATACTCTGTTTCCTTATAGCGATTAATGCTGAGGTCATAGGCATTGTTCCGAATCTCATCAACCGGAACCAGAAAAGACTTCTCAGTGCGTTTACGCTCTTTCTCTGCATCCCAATTACCAAAACGACCAACAATATCGGGGATATCATTCGCCTCAATCGGATTCCGCTTATCATCTAGCGAGTAACCATCCGCCTTCATGTCATAGAACCAAACGTGATCCGTTCCGCCTGCACCTGTCTTGGTGAAGATTATAATGGCTGTCGATACCCCAGCATACGGCTTGAATACTCCGCTTGGCATCGAAATAATCGCTTCCAGCTTGTGATTCTCAACGATTTCCTTACGAATGTCTTTATGGGCTTTGCTGTTACCGAATAGAACACCATCTGGTACGATGGAGGCGCAGCGCCCGCCCACCTTGAGCATCCGCAGGAACAGGGCAAGGAACAATAGCTCCGTTTTCTTCGTGCGAGTCACACGCAGCAGATCTGCTGCTACTGAATCTGCATCAAGCGATCCTTTAAACGGCGGATTGGCTAGGATTAACGTATATTTGTCTTTGTCTGTATTGATTTCATTCAAGGAATCGCGATATTCGATATTCGGGTTATCCACTCCATGAAGCAGCATATTCATGGCCCCGATGCGTAACATCGTACGGTCCATATCGAAACCGTAGAACATATGATTGTTGAAGTGCTCCTTCAAGCCCTGAACCAGGAATAGATCTGCATGATGTTTCCGCAAATATTCACCTGCGGCAACTAGAAAACCCGCCGAACCTGCAGCCGGGTCACATATGATATCTTCAGGCGTCGGTTTCATCAAAGCGACCATCATTTCGATAATGTGTCTCGGAGTACGGAACTGCCCGTTCGTTCCAGCCGTAGCTACTTTGGATAGCAGATATTCATACAAATCCCCGTTGGTATCCCTATCCTTCATGTCAATCGTATCGATGCCTTCGACAATGCGTACAAGCATATTCGGAGTCGGGATCATAAAGATGGCATCACCCATGTATTTGGCATAGGCTGAATCCTTATCTCCATGAAGTGTCTTGATGAAAGGAAATACTTCGTTCGAGACAACATCATACATCCGCTGAGGATCAAACGATTTAAATTGACTCCAGCGCAAGTGCTGCTTGTCACTTGGAAATAATCCGGTAAAAGGCAACGACAGCAGCAAGGATTCATTCTCTTTGCGCGTTTCCGCTTCGTCCAGCCCTTTAATGAACAATAAATATGTAAATTGTTCGATCACACTTAATGGATTGGTGATTCCGCCGGTCCAAAATGTCTCCCAAATCCGGTCTACTTTTTGCCTTAACTCACCTGTAATCATAACGATCCCCTCTGCATGTAGATTCTTGTCTAATTATACTACGGACTGTCCTAATATGACATGTTTCCGCAAACTAACAAAATACAATCCAGCTTCATTCATCCGATAACCGAACGTCTCAGACCAGGCCTTAGCATAAGCCTGCACTTGCGGCGCATAAAACCGAACAAACTGCTCCAATTTGCTCTCATCCAATTGATCCGTTTTGAAGTCAACGATCACCCAGCCATCTTCCTCTTCGAAAGCGAAATCTATTACACCCTTCACCAAGATATGGCCACCGTTATCAGTCTGATATTTCAATGCCGCGGCAGCTGTTTCCGACATCGTTTGCTCGGTTGCGGGATAAGACATTGTCTCCCCATTGCTCTGAACCATCATAATCGGGATTTCAAACAATCGCTGCTTCGCTTGAATACTGCGCTGCCAGAGTTCGCTTTCGAGTACTTCCCGGAGTGTTGACAGAGCATCCCCCGCGTCCTTCTCTGATACTCCTTCGGTCTGGCAGAGGTATTGAACGTATACAGGCAATTCGCTCATCGGAAGACCTTTTCCAACTGCTTCAAGTCCCTTGTGGATCACACTGCCGAAGGATTGGCCTCTTCCCGTGGCTGACCATTCCGGTGTGTCGCCAACGCTCTTCGTCAGCCCAGTAACAGTTGCTTCGGCATAAGTCGGTCGGCGAAGCTGCTGAAATACTTGATCTCTCAGATCCAAGTAAGCACCTAGATCAATGGATGAGGCTTCGGACCCGGATAAACCAGATGAAGTTGTCCCAATTACAATATCTCCGTCAAGTTCCCGATCATACTCATCTGTTTGAACATCCGATTCCGGAACATCCAACTCCCGGATTAGCTCCATCCCATCCATGAGTGAACTCCACGGGCACTTCGCCGGCTGCTCGGGGTAGAGACTGACAACTAGCATTTGCTTGGCCCGCGTCGCCGCGACGTAAAGAAGCCGATCCCGCTCCGCATGCATGAATGCTCGTTCCCGCACGCTCATCGCTTCCCAGCCGACCGGCTGGGCAATCGTTTCTTTCTGAAACCCTTTCGATTGCTGGATCAAGAAATAGCCCTGAGCCTCGGACTCCGAGCGATCAACAAACTGGTCAGCGTCATGATCCTTCTCCCCGCAAGGACAAGCGAGAAACACGATAGGCGCTTCAAGCCCTTTTGCCTTATGCACGTTCATGATCCGTACCGCTTGCCCTTTGCCTGTGTAGAGACTGGCGGTTTCCATACCTTGGCTCTCCCGAATGGCCGAAATCGCATGCGCCAGTTCATGCCAATCCGATGCGAGCATGGCGTCACGCTGCAATCGCTCCAACATCTTAAGCAGTGTTCCCGACCGATTTGCCCCTGCTTCTAGCACCGTGGAATAAAGCAAGAGACCGGTATCCTCCATAATACGGTACAAAGCTGTCCATGCAGGCAATTCTTTCACCCAGCTGGCATATTCCCGCAATTTACGGCATACAGCAACAACTCGACTTTCCTGTTCTTTTGACTCCTCTGGCAGCCGATAGATGGACCATGCATTCCCTTGAGCACGATACTCCATCAGCTCCTTGTCGCTAATGCCGAATAGAGGTCCGCGCAATACGCTCAGCATCGCCACTTGATCGGACGGATCGGCCAGGTAGAGGGCCAATTGTCCCAGCGTATGAAGCTCGGGGTATAGAGCGGAGCTTCCTACAGTTTCCGCAGCAACGCCCCGCTTCTCCAATTCTTCTGCGTAGAGATGCAAATAATGCCTTGTCCTTGTCAATATAAGAAAATCATTGGGCCGTGCCTCTCTGAACACCCAGGATGCGCCATCCCGCTCCTGAATAAGCAAATTTCCGTCGCGGCAAGCCCACGCGATGTATGCGGCAATACGCTGTGCGTCAACCGCCGCTACTTCATCCTTGCCTCCGGGAATTTTCGGGTAAGTGAGTGCATAAACCCCGTGACCCGCGCGCTTATTCCCCTTTGGATTCGGTATATTCGTTTCCATCCGGACATACGCCGCTTGAACATCGGTTTCCCGGACGGGAAGCTTGCCGACAAATTGCCCGTTCACAAAAGCGCCGATCGCATCGACGGACCGGAAATTGCTGGTCAAGTGAAGCACATCTCCACATGCTTGAATCCGCGATTTCACCTCGTTATAGATGGAAATATCCGCGCGGCGGAAACGATAGATGGACTGTTTCGGGTCTCCCACGACGAACAAGGAGCCGGGCTTTGGCGTAAGCTTCCGCCAATTCCGTTCATTCAGGTCATCGTCAGCTCCGGTTAAGAGAAACATCATTTCCGCTTGGACCGGATCGGTGTCCTGAAACTCGTCGACCAAAAGCCGTTGATATCGGCCGGCGAAAAACGCTCGAACCTCCGGGTAATCACGCAGAAGACGGCAGGCATACATCAGCAGATCCTGAAAGTTCAGCTTCCCTGCCTGCAATCGCCGTTCTCTGCAATACTCCAATGCAGGCAGGACAAATTGAATGACATTGGGATACAGATATTCCCGCCACGATTGAAGAAAGGGGTACAGGACCGTGATCTGCCAATCGTGAAATCGTTCGGAGATGGCTTTGGCTTGCTTCTTATCCGTCCATTTGTACTGCTTCACATCCAGTTTGAAGTCAAACATCTTCGCAAGCGTTAGCATCAACATATCGTCCTGCTCATCCGACAACCGCAGCATACGATTAGCAGTACGCAGTTTTGCCTGAAGATTATCCCACCCTTTTTCCGGTTCAGCTGTCGGTAGAAACCTGTTGGCTTCTTCAATCATGGGAAGCAAGGAGAGTCGGATGAGGTTGAAATCAGGACGATGAACCGGTTCGCAAGGGATTTGGAGATCCGTAAAAATAGATACCCGATCATAGACATTCTTCAGGATGCTGACGTCGATTCCCACCTCGGTAAAGGAGGCAAGTGCTTCACTATCTTCCTCCTGCAGCTGAATCAGATATTCATCCCAGCATTGATCGTGGAACGCACGATTCATTTCATCATCCATTTCTTCGAAAGAAGGGTCCAATCCGGCCTCAATCGGTCGCTCGCGAAGCATGGAGGAACAGAACGCATGGATCGTTCCAATAAAGATTTGGTCTAGATTGGCCAAAGCTTCTTCCATTCGTTCTCTAGTTTCGCCTTCAATATCAGCCGTTTTCCGCTCTAAAGCAATGCGGAAACGCTCCTTCATCTCATCCGCCGCTTTATTCGTAAAGGTGATCGCCGCAATATGCTCCATCTTCGCCGTTCCGGACTCGATGAGTGCCAGCAATCTGCCGACCAAGCTGGTTGTCTTTCCCGAGCCTGCACCGGCTTCTACCAGAAAGGTCGTGTTCATCTCCTCCAATATCCTCTTTCTAGCTTGTTGATCGGATGGTTCATTCAATGTTCTCCACCTCCAGCAGCGTGTGCAACAGTTCCGAATTTGCTTCATCCTTTCGCTTATGGGCCATCATCTCTGCGTGCTCTCCGCATACAGCCGCATAGTCGCAATATCGGCAGACCGCAGGATTTGAAGCGGGAATAAACAATCCCTGTTCCATCGACAAAAGGATTCCCCGGATCACCGCGGTGACTCGATTCCGTTCGGTTTGCGGGCGTGCAATCACTTGCCCGTGCCCCCGTTCGCTTGGAAAGACGTAAGACGCTTCAAGCACTTTTGCATCAGAATCCACACCCGTTTGCCGCATCCATAGCTCCGTCCCCATTGCGTAAAGCGCGTGTTGCAGCTGCGTACCGCCTGCGAACATGCCATTTTCCTTGTAAGGCCGAGGACTGCCGGTCTTATAGTCGATAATCCGATATTGATGCGGCGCAACTTGATCGATCCGGTCGACGATCCCGCGCAGCGTAATCGCCATGTCCTCGCCAAGCTCAAGGTGCAACGGCTGGCCGTCCACGATGAGCTCTTGTTCGAAAAACCGGGGAGCCGTCTTAGCCTGCAATTCCATGCGATAGAACACGTCCACATCCCGGAGCATCGCTTGCCGTTCCCTCTCAAACACATGAGGGCTCGGTGCCGGAATCCGCTCGGCATACAAGAGAATCGTCTCCTCCGCAATACGAAGCAAACGGGCATGATCGTGTGTAATAGGCATGACTTTACTTGCGTTGACTTCCGTCATATAACGACGATAAACCTCGTGCAGCAGCGAGCCTCTTTCATTCGGCTTCAGCCAGGAGGTACGGTCAAAAGTCACCTGATCTTTCACGCGAATCCTGAGCACATATTGGAAAAAGTACCGCATCGGACATTCCGCGTACTTCTCCAATTGACTTGCGCTAAGCGTCCGTTCGTCCCGGTCTTTCCAATAATCAGTCCATTCATCCCCCGCTATATATCCGTCATGCTCCGTCACTTGCGAGCTGCCACGCGCCTCGAGTGCAAGTCTGCCTTGACGAAGCGACGGATAGACCGATTCGATGAAGGATTGCCGGTCCCTCATAAGGTTTACATTCGCATGGATTTGTCGGAAGACATAATGAGAGCCGTCCAATGGCAGTCCATTTAGCTCAGTAGAGGATGGCTGCTCTACATCCAAATACCCGACAGGTTCGCCTAAGCTTCGGTGCAACATCTCATAGTCCGCATTCGTTTCTCCGGATACTTTTCGGAATACCTGTAGAAGTTGAAAAGCCGGGCTTGCTGTCGCTCCTTCTGCCAAGTCATACGACGAGAAGCTAAATGTGATATTGCCGCTTATCATCCCAAGCCGACCATCACGAAGGCGTTGCCGATCTCTTTGTCTCTGCACGGCTGTATGAAGCCCGGCACCGATCCGTCTGCACTCTTCATCGAGAAGCATGGGATTTTGCCTGATATTCCCGGACCACGACTGTTCATCCATCCCGAGAAGAAACGTATGTTTTCTCCCGCTGATCCCCCCGTTCGACAAACTCGATATGTACAGGAATCCGGGCTTGGGTAACCGTTGCACCCCGACTCGAAGTTCCTGCAGCATGTCTCGGGCATACAAGAACATTTGCTGAAACGGCATCGAGTCCGGAACAGGACATTCCTGCAGTTCTTTAGCGATACCTTTCATTTCTTGCAGGACGATCGCATCCTCTTCCGTTCCGCATACACCAAATCTATCCAAGATGTTAACGAGCCATCCCCAGATTCCCTTAGGAGAGGAGAGCGCCGCTTCGTCTGGAAACAATTCTCCCAGGAGGTTTGTCAGATGCTTCTTGATGTCGTCATCCCGCTGTTGTTGTTCCGTCCGCTCCCGTTCTTCGGGTCTTTCATCTGCATCCCCTTGGAACCGAACATGCCCCGACCCCAGCAACTTGATATACCGTTCTTTCCCCCAGCCGATTCCGCTTTTCTCCAGGGCTCGAATACAATCCGCATTCGTTATTCCTTGGTCACGATCGGAGAACGTGATCAATTGCTGCTGCAGCATCAATACGAGCTGCCGCACCTGATAACCGGACTCCAACCAGTTCAGCAGAAAATGTGCGGCTCTTCCCATTCCGGATGTAATCACAGGCAGCCCGTCTGCATAGGAACAGGGAATACCGAAAGAAGCACACATGGTCGAAATAACCAACGCATATTCTTCATCCGGTACGATCATCTCCACTTCATCCAATGGCATCCGGCCCTGAATAATGCGTCTCAATGCTTCGCGAACCTCCGCCAGCCTTCCGGTCGCATGATAGAACTGAACCTTTCCGAACGGCATTGTGGATTGGACGTCAGTGAAGGAAGAAACCGCTATAATCCTCGTCATCCGTCCGTTTGACAACCGCTCCAGCATTCGAGCGGAAACCGGTGAAAGCGGCATAGGGTCTGGCAGAATAAGCTCCACGTTTTCCGGCAATTGGGTTGGTATATGCGACAAAAGGCCGGGGAAATCGATCCAGCTCCGCTGATTCAGAAAGCGCTCATACGCTGACAACACCTTTCTGACATAGCTGCCTTTTTGCTGGCTCATAAAGTGGTCGTCTCGAAGCTCCCCCGCACTCACTCCGGCACGGCGCAGATCCATAATGGCTTGGTGAACATGCATGGCAATACCAGGCTTTACTTGATCCACCGCGATGTAGGAATCCGGCTTGGAAGCCATTTGTTCCATGACATGATGGATAATCCAAAAGGACCGCTGTTCCCCGATTAAAGTCAGCCCTTGTTGATACAGGGAGAACTGAACCTGACTTCTTACAAAGGATTGAACCGTTTGGACCTCCACATTCATAACCGGCCCTAATTCCCGGCATATTCGCATCAACCAGGACTGTCCTTCGATGTAGGAAGGAGCAATAACAATTTTGCGGCGAAATGGCTCTCTACGGATTGCATCATATAAACGTTCTAGAAACGTGCCTACTATTTTCAAAAGGGATACCTTCCTTTCGTCTATCTTTCAACAACAGCAACTTACTGCCCATACAACTGTCCCCAACGCTGTAGCTGTTCCTTAAACTTTTCCCGGACAGATGCAGGCTCTAAAATCTCCGCTGAAGGTCCGTACTGAACCACCCAATTCATAAACTCCCGCTCGTGGTTGACGGTGACCTCGAATAATAAGCTGCCGTCCGGCAGATCGGTCATCTTCGATCTCACGAACAATTCTTCTTCCTTCACATAGCGGGCGACATCCGGATGGAATTTAATCTTAAAAGTGATTAAAGAATCCCCGCGTTCAATCGACCAGGTATGCTTCATATACTGAGCAATGTTAAAATCACCCTTGTCGAATCGATTACTTGTCAACTCTACATGGCGGAAACGGCTTATACGAAACGTGCGAATGTCCTGCTTGGAATGACAATAGCCGATCAAGTAAAACCGTTGATCCCGCGGGACCAAATAGTACGGATCAATTTGGCGCTCCGTCAATTCATTCCGGCTCTGGGTATGGTAAACAGCCCTGATCGTCTTACTGGCGATAATCGCTTCCATGATGGACAGCAAGAAGTTGGCACTGTTCTCCCGATAAGCCGGGGTGCCCATTTGGATCATGTCTGCGACATTTTCCAGTGTATCGTACCGCTTCCGGGTTTCTTTCACATGGGTAGCCATCACCTTGTCGTAGGCGGATTCAAAGCCTGGAGGCAATTTGCTGGTGTCCAACACGGAGGGCAGGACAGAGAACACCAACGCTTCCTGCTCCGTGAAATTCAGCGGGTACATGGCGAAATTACCGACAAAACGGTACCCTTTTCCGTAACCCTCGTTTGTAATCGGTGCGATCAAGTCCAAAATCCGCATGTCCCTATAAATCGTACGATCCGTTGTCTCGCATTTGTCCGCCAGCTCCTTGGCCGAAATCCCCGGATTGGATTGAATGGCGAGAAGTATTTTAAAGAGCCGAATCACTTTATCCGTCATGCTATATCTCCTATCGTGGCATATAGAATGTAAATCCTTATCATCATTGGGATTCTACGCTTTACCTGGTTCTTCCTGCCTATAAGGAGAAAACGAAACGTTCTCTGTCGTTTTGATGATGTACACTTCCTCTAGACCCGGCGTAAGTTCAACAATTGCCGTATCCTTAACGACAAATCGCACCATGCCGCAAACATGATGCTCAAACATATCATAAATCCGGCCGGCGCTGCGGCATCCTTTCGGTACGGTATGCGGACTGTTGGCGACATAACCGATTTTGCCCAATGGGATCATATCCACCTTTATCGCTTCATGGTCATGCGGATTATCCGGGTCTTTGATCAAGTGAACGACCTGACCCGGCTTTAGAAATGCTGCTCCGTAGTAATGCTGCGTGCCTGTGACGGCGATATAGATCGGTTGATCCACTGTACTCACTCCCGCATGTCTTTCCTTCATTATGACGGATCGCAACGACCATAGATTGTCAGCGAATATATGTTCTGCGCACAAAAAAAGCACTGCGGCATCTCAACTTGAGATCGCAGTGCTGCATTCATTTTAGAAAATGGGCAAACTGATCCGGCGCATTCCGAATGTCTTGTGCCAACTTCTCGTATTCCGCGGATAATTTGACCGAACGAACTCTTTTGGCGTCTTGATCGCGCGGCTCAATGAATCCTTCTTCTCTCCAATGACTTACCTTTTCCCTTATTGAACGGTCCGACAAACGCAGCAGGTCCCTCATTTCGCTTGTCGTTAGGGTATCTTGTTTAAAGGTTAATTGAGCAAACACCATTCTTTGCTGGGGATCTAACTTGCGAATTAGATCCGGTTCGATTTTCGTCATTTGAGCAGATTTCTCCGTTACGATGGCAGCGGCTTCTTGAAAAACCTCCGCCAAACCATCGATAAAGAATTCCAGCCAAGGCGTCAAATCAGCTTCATTCCGCCCAAAATAATAATTGTGATGGAGACCCAACTGGAGTCGGCGATAATATTCAGCCAAGTTGCGGTCATAGAAATTCTCGAGTACAAATAACCCCTTTAAGCCATATCCGCCGCGTCGTAAAAGATATGTCGTGATCATCCGAGCCGTTCGGCCATTCCCGTCCAAATACGGATGAATCGTTAGGAACTGCCACATGAATATGCCAGCCTTGATAGGAACCGGAACCGAATAGGTTTCCGGCGAGTTCACCCAGGCAACCAAATCCTCCATTAATATCGGGACATCTTTCCATTCCGGCGGCAAATAAAAACCGGAGGCATTGCGGCTGCCTACTTGATTCTGTTCTTCGCGATACTCGCTAACACGCGGTCTTCGTCCGTGCGATATTCGGATAATGGCATGCAGCTTTTTAATAAATTCCTCTGTGACCGGGAGCTGTCTTTTTTCGGCTTCATCCAGGTATTCCAAAGCTTTCATTAAGTTATAAACTTCCTGCTCTTCATTGTCATTGCTGGTTTGGTACAAGACTTTTCGCTTCGTCGCCTCGTCAAGCGTGTTTCCTTCAATTTTCGTTGAAAGAATGACCGTCTTTTCCATCGATTCTTTCTTAAGCATATCCAGAATAGATGCGGGCAATGGAAGCAAATCCACCACAACACTGGCTCGTTGTATATCCATTAGTCTGCGGGCTATGGTGTCCGTTATTGAATATTTGGGTGTAAACATAACATCACCTTCCTCAATAACATTGTACCATTGCCGCTATTTTGCCGCAAAGTATTTTTGTTTCATTGCATTTTCTTCGTATATTTTAATTTCTACAATGACATCCTGTACAACGCTTTATTCTCCAGCCCTCGGACCGGCTGTGTCCACAACTCCTTGTCCGAAGTGGCGCTTAGTGCGTCCTCCGCCATCTGGAGTTTGGCATCCAGTGCGTCAATATAGTGCAATGCTACCGCTTCTGCCGTTTGCGGCTGTACCGGGCTCCCCCATTCTCCGAGGTTATGGTGAGAGAGAATAAGGTGCTGCAATCCGATTACTTGTTCCGAATCAAGCGGAAGTTCCAGCCGCAATGCAGCTTCTGTGATCCAACCAGCTGCCATTGCAATATGACCGATCAACTTTCCCTGAGTGCTATAATCTGTCACGACCCCAAGCTGAGCGATCATCTCCTCTGGCTTTGCAATATCGTGCAGGATAATCCCGGCTTTGATCATGTCTGCATTCAGAAATGGCCGCTGCTTGCATAGGAACTCACCAATTTCCAGCATACGAACGATATGATAAGCCAGTCCGGCAAAGTATGCATGATGGTGCATTTTGGCTGCCGGATAATGAGCCAGTTTCTCACTCACCTTATCGACGCAAAAGCTTATAATATCACGAATGACCGGGTCCGAAATACTCTCGATTACTCTGTATATGACCTCTAATAATTCCGCAGATTCAATTGGAGCCGCCCGAATAAAATCGGTTAGAGACACACCGTCTTCATTGCTTACATTGCGAATCCGGGTGATCTTAACCTGCGGCTTTTCCCGATACAATTGAACGATTCCCTGAACCTTGACAAGCGTCATCGGAGTAAAGTCGTCTTTTTCCGTTTCCTTCACATCCCAATACTTGGCAGGAAGCTGGCCGCTGGCATCACACAGCACCAAATCGAAGTAATCCTTTGCCGGGGATGTGTTGGTCTGCTTCAGCTCCAGCTCTTTCAGCAAATAGAAGCCGACGAATTCATCATTCGTACTCAGATCTTTAATCAATGTCATTCTGTTCACCCCCAATTACAACTCCAAAAACTCTGCCTCTGCCTCGGTAATCTCATATTCCTTGAATTGTAAGTATTTCTTTAACGTACCCGTCATTTTCAAGGGATAAGGTTGTGCCGTAGTCGATTCAAAGGTGACGCACACTTCACGTAAGCGATGCACCATCCAAGCTAAGCGCTCTCGGTCTTGCCTATCCATCGGACCTAATGGCATATATTCCACAACTCGGGGTTGCTGAAATGCCGTTTCAGGGTTATCGTACTTGGTCATAGATTTGGCAATGTTCCTCTGGGTCTTGGGTTTGGTTCCTACACCGTAATACAGTCCGGACTCGTTATCAGAATAGACACCTATAGAGAATGACATGGGGCGAAAACCATAGGCTGGAACGTCATCATTGGAATTAACACGAATAACGGTCATCCCCTGATCGTTCTGTATCCATCCAGGTAAGTCAGGAATCTTACCACGGCCAATTTTGTTGTTTTGAATGCCGTCCAACCCTTTATATCGAAGCTCCGCTTCAACTAATACGATCGGCTCCTTGCCACTCATTCGTTCCATTCTTAACTGCTCACCGAACCAGCGAGCGACCTCTTTCTTTAGCGCATCCGGGGCTTTGGGAAGCGGATCAAATTGATCTGTTTTCAACACAGCTTCTGATAAACTCAACCATTCCTCACTGCCCCGGCTTTTTACCATTAATACACCGTCTTCCAATTTCGTAAGAATCGCATAAGTTCCTTTATCACCTGAAACCAGATCATAGGCTATGATTGGGCGTTGTTCATTTACATCCATATGTGCCTTGTAATCGATAACTCCCGCATCCCCCAATAAATCCAAAATACAGTTGAAGACTTTGTGAATATAGCTTGACTCCGGTTTATCTTTCTTACGTTTAGACTTCTTTGCCCCGTTTTCGGGATAGACGAATTGAGTGATCCTCCCCGTTAATTGAAACCCTTTGCGTACGGCTTGCTTGGGATCTATTCCTTCGCCAAGCTTCTTCCAGTCGTCTTTAGGCAATATTTCAATCAATGAGCAAGTTATGGCTTGATTCCCTTTAACATGTTCGATGCTTCGGAGGATTTTGTTGGTTCGATGTTCATCCGCCAGGTCCTTAAGTGCTCCGCGATCCAAGCCATCTACATAGTCCTTCCTGTCACACTTGACCACAATGATGCGGTTTCGAGAGGAAGAGTTCAACCTAAAAACTTCTCCGTCAACATGTTCAGCCAGCAACTTTCCTTTATATTTTTTAGCCTTCAATGCTTCGACGACACATTGATAAAGAGAGTCCGGTCCCCACACTTCAAGAACAAAATCTTTATCATGACCGCAGTATACGGGTGGGATCGGTTCTCTCACTCGCCTCCTTGTCCCTTCTAGCTTAGGCTTCGGCACAAGTGGCAACGGCGTAAGCGATCTCCAGTCGGATACATTCTCCCGTACCATCTCGTAAAATCTCATTTTCTCCTGAATGCTGATTCCCGCTTCAACATATAGGGGGTTAAAGACTCTGTTATTATGAACGACCCATATCTTAGGGGAACGATCTGAGTGATACTTGACTGGATTTGTTAAGATATCCTCAGTCGATAACGGATTGCCCCATAAGACATCACAAAACAATTCGTCGAGCCCTTCAGACCAACGTGTATAAGGCTCAGTTCCACCTTCTCTGCGAAAAGATAAACTCGCGTACGAACGTAATCCCATTCCCTGATCTTTGATCAGAGGATTGTCCATGGAAACCAATAACGTGCTATTAATGCCGCCTTTCAGATATTTGGTCTCCTGTGGTTTCGTAATAAACCGTCTTATTCCAGCCGAAACCATCAATAATAGTCGTTCCGGCTCACCGGCCCTATATTGTAACCGAAATCGGACGACATAAGAAAAAGTACCAGATCTAGTGGTTATGGGCTCAGACATGCACTCTGCCTTTTGCGTGGCATATACCTGCGAGAACATAAGCTCAACAGGCTCATCCCGGTTATCAAGCAGTAGTTGTTTCGGACTCAAGCAAAATTGATGTGCAACTAGAGCAGGAAGCAATTCATATTTTAACCTTGAATCACGATGCAAAATGGAATCTACCGCCTCGCTTCGCCAGTCCATTGTACTCGTATCCAAATCATCCGGTGCAGCTACGCCTTGCCTCGTTGCTATTTGGTTCATCCATCCCTTAGCCAGTAATAGGATCATTCCAACCGGGACTGGCTGCGTTGCAATGAGCCACGGACGGTTTTCATCCAGATAAAATTGGTTATTGACCGAGACGATCTGTGGAAATATACTTTGCAGTTTTTTACCTAATGGCTTAATCGCAAAGGGCAGCTTAACGCCATTATAAAATTGACGAATAAATTCTCTCCAAACCGTTGGTATATCCAGTAGATAGATCTGCTTATTATTCCAAGCATTTTGGTCGCTCTCGAAAGCATACAGCTGCAGCAATTTACCAGTCCGACTCATGGGCCTCATTCCTTTCCATCATGACTTTCATACTGTCTATAAATGGTCCATATAAACTGCGAAATGCTGGATTTGATTCATGATCCACCATGATCTTCAGCCAGTAATCCAACATCGATTCCCCAACATCCGTGCGCATGGGCTGAGCTAGAAATTTACCATCACAGTAGAACACTCTCGCCGGTGTGCCTTTGCGAAGAAGCCTTCCAATCGTTTGCCAGACTGGGATAAACGTATACCAGGCTATGGTCTTTCTCTCCGCAGGATTTAATACGGACCAATAGTCTGGTTTACGGTACATCCGGTGGAGCAAGCTATTACTTTCGCTGCGAATGAGGTCCAGTGCCTGCCTATAAAGCTTGCCTTCA
The DNA here is from genome assembly GCF_018918005.1 of Paenibacillus sp. MSJ-34. Taxonomy (GTDB): domain Bacteria; phylum Bacillota; class Bacilli; order Paenibacillales; family Paenibacillaceae; genus MSJ-34. Next base: position 14,863 of record NZ_JAHLPR010000074.1, read on the forward strand.
AAATCGGCACGTTCAATGAAGTCAGGCAGTTTGGCATGCAAAAGTTGGATGAGATAGGTCATGTCCTGCGGTATCGGATATGGCCGTATCATAAAAAACACAGATCCGAATAATGAACCTTTCGTATCATCCAGAATGTTATAACCGCGACTTATCGCAAGTAACGGGGCGATCAGCACATCAGCGTTTTCGTTAGCAAACCGCTCTAATTCTGCTCTTGAAAACTCGGCTTCATGAAAATGATCCGGGTCCCTCGTTAACTGGCGGTATCTATTTTTCCAAGAAGAATGTGATGCAAATACGGCTCCGACATCAGCAACGTCTTCATAAGAGTTGACAATCAACAGCACTTTACGATTTGCACCCGAGTAACGCCACTCCAGCAATTCTTGTTCAATCTTGGACATTAACTTGGCGGTTAGCGCACGTAGATTTCGTTCTCTCCTATCCTCAATCTCACCGGATATTTGGATAGGGGTTTCCTTCCCGTGCTCATAGATCGGATAATATTCCTGGTGAATGACTGGAACACCCAGATTGGATTCCAACAGCCATCCAGGCAACGATGCAATATGATAATGGGCTGATCCTGGAGCCAGACTTGTACCTGAAAGCAGAACAACCGCAGGACCTTCATATCCATCTATTCCAGCGTAGATCGATTGCCAGTCTTCAAGGAGAAGTCGACCGACACCTGAATACTGAACGGCTTTGAATGTACCTGTGTCATTCCCAGGTTTTACTTCATACAGATACCCCGTCATACGTCCTGTCATCGCATCTTTCATAATTGCTGAAAACTCACGTTGAATCGTGTAGAGTCCCTCGAATTCAGATAATTTTCCTAATTTGGCTTGAACTAGCGGATAAAGATCCATGAACACTTGTATATCATGATCGATAAGTGCCAGACATAAATATAATTCCAACGAATGAACCGGGAATTTCAATCTTCCAACAGGGTTTGTCTCACCGCCCAACTTATGGAGAATGGTAGTTAGAGCTTGTTCCCGCTCCTTCTTCGTTCGAGCTTGCAGCATTTTCGTTACATCTGCATAGATAGGGTGGTCCAGCGGATGATCCGCATAGTTGCGTAATTCCTGTTCAATTCTCTCCCGATTCTGTTCGTCCTTGGCGAAAGCGCCACTGATGCGATAAGCTTCGGTAGAGAGCCGTAATAGCTTCCGGTACAAAAACTGAGCGAATTCAGGCGATAAATTCAATGTACGATATACACCGCGGCGGATGGTGCTTTCAAGGCGATTCAGAACATCCATCCAGTCTTGTACAACCTCGTCATGTGCATACTTACCATAATAACCTATCGTTTTTCGAAATGATTCTAACAGGGTCTTCTCAAAGAGATGCTGAGAGTTACCAAACAATGCAATCTCGGAGACGAAGGAATCGTCGAATTGCTTCTGAACCGCATCGGCTTCATCAACGAAAATGATGTCTAACAAGTCATACATCGCTTCATAGACTGTTCTCTCATAAGGGTCCAGCATAACAGGTAGTTTTGTTTTCAATATGCTTGCTGAGGTTGTAACCCATACTTCCGCATGGATCAGGGCTGCGAAATCGCGATAGATTCCGCAACTGGCTGCATAGGGGCATACGCACTTTTTCTCCTGCTGTATTAACTGACGACATGGATAATCTGTCGTATTTTCATGGTCATTGGCAAGGGCATGGATGATGCAAAAATCGGATACATGTCGGAGTTCCAGATAAGAATCCTGCCCCCAATCCGTTACATCCCGAATCTGATGGCGACGGGCGGATATATAATCTTTCTGATGTTTACGGCGACCCGTTCTTCCAATTACAGGAACAGCGTTAATTCCCAATAAACGAAGTTCCTTAACTCGATTTAATACTTGAGGGACACTGCTCTCAATGAATCCGACACGAGCTCCTGCTCGGACTAATCGATCCGTTTCCAACACCATAAATGTGGATTTTCCCGACCCCAGTCCCCCTACGATATGCTGTAAGCCCTTATACTCAAACTGTCGGATACTGGGGTTTGTCAATGATTTTAGTTTAAGTCCAATTCCGGCCCGTTCCTTCCATTCCAAGGCTGCCGAAGCTTCTCGCATCCCCTCTGTCTGATAGGTATGCTCGTCTCCAAGATGAAGTGTAAATCTCCCCTTCGGTCTATATCTCGGAAATGTTGACGTATTAACCAACGGCGGTGGGATTTCTCCGACATAACGAATGGACTCTTGTTCCTGATTATATTTGTAATAGTGGAACTTGCCCGATGTAGCAAAGTGTATATCTTTAGACTGATGGGCAACAGCTTGTTCAAATAATTGCTCGTACCATTTCCTGCGATCGGCGAACAAGGCAGGAGTCCGGAGTCTCCAATGCCTACCGTCGTTTTCATATAATCTATATTCAACCGAAACTTCTTCATATCGTTCGAATAAGTTGTCCCATGTCATCCTTGAGCGCAAAGCACTATATAAAACTCTTAAACGGTGTGCAATCTCCTTCCGAGCAGGCTTGGGAAGAATAGGTGAGTCGTAACCTGATAAAATCGTATAACCTTCGCTGATATGCATAGAAGAATCAACCATCAAACATCCTGTAACGAACAATTCCACAGTATAAATGGTTTCAATGTTTTGCCGCGGCAATCCAGATGGCAAGAGACGCGGAAGGAACTGCTCAAAATAGGTCCAATACGATACTCTCATCTCTCCGTTGCCTCCCCAGCCAGATGCTTCTGCACATCCCGCTCATTTATGACTTTCAGATGACTCGCATGAGCCATAAGTGCTTGTTTAACAAGCTTCGAGTAACCGGGGTATATTTTCGTTCGGTATTGCGGAATGACAATATATACATGTGGGTCTCGATATTTCTCTAGTTGGTGGGGTTGCATTTTATTGAAGAAGTTAGCCAGGTGTAGGGGGTGCTTAAAATCCTTCATATCCAGATAGACGATATGCGTATCCAATTCGACGGCTAAATCAAACCGGTCTACTTGCGGAAAGAGTTCAACTTTGTAACCTTTCTTCGTTAGCCAATCTTTAGCTGTAAGTTCAGCCAACCCTGGCAACATCGTGTACCGATAAATTCCATAACGCAATCGATGCATGGGCTCATGGATTTCCCATTTCTTAAGCTCTCCGCGACTGGCCAGTTTCCCACAAAGATCTTCTGCCCCGCATTGCCAGTGATCGTTACGAAATTCCAGCGTCCATCCGCATCGTGGACATTTGCGATATCGTTCTACATCGTCCGAAATTTCTTCATAACAGCGACTAAGCTTTTTCATCAGTTCTGTATCCTTAAGCTCCAGCCCAAACTCCATTAAACGGTAAGCAGATACAACCGGATTGGTAATAAGGAACTCTCGAAGTTTTCGGTACTTCTCCTCTAGCATCGGCATTGTCCCTCGGCAGTAGCGCAATATCTCTACTATTTCTTGTGTCTGAGCTTCTTCAGGCGAATCGTACATGATTTTAAATTCACGTGCGTCTGGTGACAAGCCCAGATCCGGAATCAAGAGCGGCGCTTCCTCCGGATAGATACCGGCTACTACAATTCCCCATTCTTCTGCCGGTTTTTGCAACAATTGAATAAGTGAATGCAAATCAATTGGAGCTTTTTTTCCCTCCAACATCAGGAGTCGAACAAACTGCATATGTCCTTGACGCAATAGAGCCGGCGGCTCGCTGAAGTCTTCTCCCCACTGTGACAAACCTGCGATTAAGTTTAACAAACAATCCCTCACATCATTCTTATCAATTTGCATTTCAACACCACCGGTAATGGATTAAGAATCACCTAGTATATTTTTATTTTATAGTTAAGTCATGACAACACTTTGTCAGCGAATATATGTTCTGCACAAAAAAAACGACCAGATCTAATCCGGTCGCGTAGAATTCCTTATTCACATTGGGAGAAATGTAAAATTCAAGATTTAATCATCTTCGGTTAGTAGTAATTCCCTTTTACAAACATCACACTGGACCTTGATAACCAATCCTAGACTTGTTGGTATAAATATGTACGCAAACTTTGCTCCCGTTACATCTTTGGGTTCACATTTATCCCAATTATTAATTTTGTTTTCCATAGATTTGCTAATTTCAAACTTCATATGATTCTCCATAATCAATGTAACTGATCCTTGATCTTATGCACCCATTTTGGAAGAGATTCGGCCTGATATTTTAAAATACTATGTTCAGCTTGCATAACGATTTTACCGGAAACTTCGCTATTATCAATCACAATCAAATGATCAATGAGATGGATATGAGTTAGCAGATTTTGCATGGATGTGGTTTGTCTCCGAATGATGTCTTCAGTCGGTATATGATGTCCGCCGTTTCGAACTCTGGCGGCAACACGTTCGATATTGAGCCGAACATCATTTAGACCCACATAAAACATCGTCACTTCAAAGCCGTTCGCCTTGGCTTCCCGTATCAGTCTTATCGCATTACCGCCGGCCAAAGTCGTTTCTAACGAAAAATCTCGTTTATGCTGAATACATTCTCTCGCAAGCTTAATCGCTTCTTTGCCCGCGGATACTTTGCGGCGATCCGGATGGTCAGAATCAATGCCGCGAGCTAAAGCGTCGGGATCTATATTGACACTGATACCAAGCCTGTCCACTATCAAATTGCGAATGGTGCTTTTGCCGCTGCCGTTATTGCCGGCGAATACAACCATCACTGTGGAGTACTCATTCATGATGAACCCCAGGATTGTCGATTGGCTCGATCACACCGTTTGAATATTCTTTGACAATCTGGCCTTTTTCCGTTTGATAGACAATGTAAGTCCCGTTCGCTTTTGCATCCAGTTTCGCGCGCTCGCCCGTAAGTTTGATCAGTTTTTGCAAATCTTGAACACGATCCATCATTGATCACCACCGAATCCGTCTCCATTTAGACATTATCCTAAATTTCGAAAGTACCGTTCATTGAAAACATAAAAAAGTGCCCAAATCTTTGGTAGAATGGTGTTTGTCGAGAACACTACACCCAAAGAGAGGAGCACCTTTTAGGTGAAGTCTAC
>NZ_JAHLPR010000075.1 GCF_018918005.1 Paenibacillus sp. MSJ-34
AGGCGAGAGTTTCCGTTTCAAGCAAGCTATGGAACGAATTCCGATGTAGCCTCGATGCTGGCAAGTGGGCTTGGCACTTTTGGCTGCAAATCTAAGCATTTTCTACTTGCAAAACACAATTCTCTGGCTTATTAAAGCCGATGGTCGCAGTGATAGCTGTCGCAAGTAATCCAAATAGGTTTTTAGTTACAATATCAGTTAAGCCAGATATTTGTTTACTTATTTCATTTGATGTCGTTCTAATGAAATCTTCAACCTGCTTTCTTTCATCTAAGTATGATTTAACGCTCTTCTGAATATACACCCGATAATTCTCTCTTACCATTTCTACAATCTCAGCAGCGTTTTGAAAAAGTAATTCCAGATTCGAATTATTGTCTTCCTTAATGTGAAGGTTAATTATATTTTGAATCAATCCGATTTTGTCTGATGGTTTGACACTGTATGCCCACGAGTAGAGGGAGAAAATTTTATTAATCTGTTCTTTTGTGCACGAGTCTGCAACTACTAATTGGAATTTAGTTTGTTTAAGACCAAAGTATGTCGATTGGTACAATTTCCCACCTTCTAAGTAGTCAGTATTGGACGCAGTAAATGCTACGCACATCGCCGCTGCCTGTTTATTTAAGAATTCGCTTATTTCATTTGAATTGTCATCATCAAAATAAAAAACTTCGGGAGGAAGTAAACATATTTCCTGGTTCCAGCGAATATTATCATTACGTTCTTTAATCTTGTCTTGAGATTCCTTAAAGTACTTCTCTGGTTCTTTGGGCAAAACCCCAAAAACATCAATGTTACCAATGGCAATAAAGTTATTTGAAATCACTGAAGAGTAACTTGTATCATCATAAATTATAATATAGGATTGCTGATCGCGTTTGTTAAAAATAAAATGTTCTAATTCTGCAAAATTCAAACCTTTTAGATTATTTATTAACAGATTTGCTTGAGAAAAAATATGAACATTATAATTACATAAAATATGAGGTGGAACCATTCCTGACTTCTTGATCTCTATTTTTATTTCTATATTTTCATTCAACAAATCAACAGTGCTTGTTAGTAATGGATTCTCGGTCGGTAATGATAGTATGTGATCATCAAGATGAACAGAAAAAACGCTTCCCCATACAGATGCGAATTCAAAAATAAATTGTTCGATCTGTTGCTGTGGTAGCTGGTTTGAATAAACAACATTACTGAGAGTTTCACTCCGATAAGCAAATCCCATTGTTTTTAATAAGTCCATCCACTTCATATAGATCAGTCCAATTTTTTTATTTTCAATCCCTTGATTGTAATATCAGCTACTTCCTCACCTGTTGTTGTATCCTTCCTGCGGACAAAATTGAATTTATCAGGGTCGGTATAAATTGCAGGATCGACCTCTAACTTAGCTCCTTCAAGAGTAATTTGACGCTTTTTAGCATACACTTGAGCTACATCCTGTGATTTAACGAACTCGGCTCTTTTGACTCCGTGACGTTCAAATTCAGCAATTAATGAATCCATATACGACTTCCGCTCGGCTTCGGGCAAGTACTCACTGAATTGTGATTCAACAAATTGCCTGACGTTTATGTTTTCTGTATTGACCACCAAATTAATTGCATTATCAAAAATTGCCTTCTTCTTTTCTGGAGTAATCGCGGCAGACTCGACAAAATTTCTTACACCCTTGATAAAACCTGTCGTATTTCTTTTGGAGTCATCTATTAATTCAACATTTAGGAATTTCTTTTGAAAGAACAGGGAAATGTCAGTTTCATCAGTCTTATTCTTTTGTCTATCCAAAATGATCAATTCAAAATCATCGCTTGAACGTTTAATAAACGCAGCTTTTTGAAGCTTAGTTCCCAATTGAGGCCAGCCGCTACCTAATTTTTTGATACCGATATATCTTCCATGCGGGGTATCTCTGGCTTCGGATATGTAATTAGCTTTGTAGTCGAGCTTGAGTAAGCAAAGATACTCGGTACTGTTACAATTTGCAAGGCATATCGCAACATCGGCTGCAGAGATTGTTTTATTAACCATTGCTGAAAATAAAAGCCTTGCCACTACTTTTGAACCATCAACAAACTTATTTCTCGGATCATCAAGGATGTTATGGCATGCAGTCATTACTTGATTAATGTCTTTATCTAAGAAGTTTGCATAACGTATCCTTCCGTCTTCAATACCACTAATAGTATGCGTTTCAAGAACCGCTTTTAATTCAGTGTCCATTTGTAAAGGAAGATCAGATAAATCAAGTCCAACGTTATTATCTTGCTGGTTGTCAAGTCGATGGATTATTGCCGAATGTAGCTGAAACTGTTCAATTTTCAACATTTTTGTTCGTTCTCCCCTTATTGATCAACTCGTGCCGCGAATAAATATAAGTCCTTGTAGTACAATAGAAAATAATTACCTAGGATGGTGATGCTATTCATGAGACAGTTTAAGGTGTTCATTGAACATGAAGATACGTGGAAACTTTTTGGAATATTCAAGGCCAATGATGGTGAGATGGCATTAGAACTTGCACGATCCTCAAAGAAAGAACTTATAAACCAGTATTCTTTTACAGAGGATGAAATCCCCTATGTTAACATGGAATATGAAGAGCTTCCTTACCAGTAATATACCAGAATTTCCCGTGAGATACTATATTTTTTCAGTTCTTAAGACCTACCCCAATTAAGAAGCCCTTCACTGTCGAATTAGTGAAGAGCTTCTTTAGTTTTGTTTTTATGATTTCAGCTTAGATGCTGGCACTAGTGATCATGTAATTCCTCACTTTTGGGAATTCTATTATTGATTATTAAATAAATCACCTCTACATCCATCTCTTACTTTGTTCCTACCCTAAGCGAGTTTTGATAGTCTAAGGGTAGAGAACAAAGGTACTTCTGCATCCTGAAGATTACTCTGAACCCAATGCTGTTCATCCTAATGAAAAAATTCGATACCGAAATTGTTTTTAAAAGATCTTGGAATTCTAGATTGTTTTGAACAATTGTTGTTACTAAAGAAATCAAAACTTTGGCTGACCAATTAATGTATTTTATGCTCTTCTATGAGCCGGGTATATCTCGTAAAAAATTAGGTTAGCTTTTTCTGCGCATAAACTTTAAGCACCTGATTCTCTTGGATAAGAAAACCAAAGTATGCGAAACAAAAACGACAAACGCGGAGTGGGGTGATGGTGGGATTTTTTTGGAATTTAGCGAATTGGGCATAGGGTAAAAAATTGGTTCGCATTTCTAATGTCCATGGCTTCTCGTGTAACTTGCACAGTATTTTACCCGCTCTTGGATTAGTGCTACTACCTTATTGTAATAATTAGTTATTTGATTTGAGTATACAATAAGGAGCCTACAAAGTTCTTTCGAACTCCATAAGCTCCCATAACTTTCAGTTCATTCGAACCGTCTATCCCTCTCCCAACCGCCGGAACAAATCCTGAAAAATCACATCCCGCCGCACGTTCCACACGTAACGGATCAAGTGCCTGTTAGGGTCTACGCTCCAGCGGAAATCGTCGGAGAGCGCCGGGCTGCTGATCAGCGCGCTTTGGGTCATGCTTTCATGGTTCAGATATCCGATCGTGGCGATGTCCCAGATGGCGCGCGTATAGCCGAAGTGGTTGTCATGGCAGCGCCGGTAGGTTTCATATAAATAGTTGCCGACCGGCCCTTTGTCTTTGACATAATCGCGAATTTCCGACAAGGAAGTTAATAAGTGCGAAGCCACCCCCATGCAAGGAATCAGCACCAACGGCACGCCGCTGTTGAGGACGATCCGCGAGGCTTTCAAGTCCTGGAATAGGTTGAATTCCCGCGTATCCGGCCAATGCAGCCCGTGACCGCCCAGCCAGACGACGACGATTTTCTCGATAATCCGCGGTTCCAGCAAAATCGCCGAAGCGACATTCGTAATCGCCCCGATCGCCACGACGTACAAGGGATCGTCATCCTCCGCCTGCATGGCTCGTTCCACCAGATCGTGGGCGGCCTCGCTTTCGACAGGCATATTCGTGCCTGTTAAATACATCCCCGATCCCCGATAAATCGGCACGTCCCCTTCCCTGCCCAGCACTTTCATGATCCGGTGCAATTCGTCTAAGCTTTTCTCCATCCCGTCGAGCGGCCCGTCGGAAAGCCCATTATGGAACGGCGCCGCATAGAAGGCTTCCACCTGCATCCGTTCGGGAGATTGCAAAGCATAGATCACCGCAAACTGATCGTCGATTTCGTTATACGTGTCGGTATCGATGACCACCCTTATTTTCCCCTGAGGGTAACGCAGTCTTTGCACTAATGTTTCCGTTGATAATTGAGGTACGATCATGGTCGAACATCTCCTTATCTCTATTCTTTAATACCTGTACTCGAAACGCCCTGAATGAAGAACCGCTGCAACGGCAGCAGCAAAACCGTCGGGATGATCACCGCGATAACCGCTAGCGCGAACATCTCGTTCCATAACGTGGCATGTTCGGTCGTAAAATCGCTCAAAGCAACCTGTATCACCCTATATTCCTTCGACCGGGTGGCGATGAGCGGCCACATGAACGACTCCCATTGGGAAATGAACAGCATCAGTCCGGCGCTGACCGTAACCGGTTTGCAGAGCGGCATGATGATGCCGGTATAAATTCTCAACCAGCCGGCCCCGTCCATTCGCGCGGATTCGATCAACGCATCGGGCAGATCCAGAAAAAATTGTCGATACAAAAAGATCACTAGCCCGTTCGCCACAGCCGGCACGATCAAGCCATAATACGTGTCGATCCAGCCGAGCCCATCCACCAAACCGTATAAAGGAATGGCGATCACTTCAAACGGTATCATGAAGGACAGCAGCACGAAGCCGAACAGCGCATTCTTTCCCGGGAAATGAAACTTCGCAAACGCAAACGCCCCCATCGATACTTGCATGTCTTTCATTGTTTAATACCATAGCCACAGGCTCGATTCCTTTTTCCATCAGCAGATGTTTGTTGTAAAATAAAACTTAAGTGAACGTATTCATCAACGTGATGGCAACTTGCTGTCATGCAAGCTGTCAGAATCGAAGATTCGATTCAATTCGACTTCCATTCGAGAGATAACTCGATCGTCTCAACTAATTGACTAAACGGATACTCATCCAGCATGACTTTAATGCCAGGATTCTCTTGTTCGAACCCGGCGATTACCGCTTTCAGACCTGCCTTCTCCCAAACCGAATTCGTGTAATCATCGCAATCTCGGTGGTCGCGCCACTAGTCTCTTTTTGTGTGGCATCTTGCTCTCCGCCCGCCGAACCTCCCAACGAAAGCGGATTTCAACTTTCCTATCGCAATGAATTGTAACAAACGTTTTATTGGAGCCCTTCTACTGATTTTTCAAGCAGACGGAATTTTTGGAAACATTTCGATTCTATTCAGCCTTCGTGCGATGTGAACCCTATTGTACAGCGATCGCATAACTACTCGCTCTTAACGTGGTTGTCTTATTACATCTACAATTCGTGTCCTCAATAGGTATTTTAGAAACTTTTTGTGTCTATTATAGTAATAGGTTGTCCGCGTTTCCTATAATATCAAGCAAGGGGGGATCGCCATGTTCGCCAGAAGATTAGCGGAATTACGAAATCGCAGACATTTAACTCAATACGAGCTTGCGGACCGTTTGCAATTTTCAAGAGCGCAGATCGGCAACTACGAGCAAGGCACAAGAGAACCCGATTTCCAAACCTTGATAACATTTGCGGATTTTTTCGATGTTAGCGTAGACTATTTGCTGGGAAGAACCGACGATCCCATAGCTTCCTTGGGCGGCATGGCTTCCGATGTAGGTGATATTGTCATCTTCAGCGGCCAGAAGGAACAACTTACAAGCAAAGAAGCGGAATTTCTGCAAGAAAGCTTGGCGATGTTCCGCAGGCTGGAAACGAAGTGGGGGTCAGAACGGAGATCGTAATTACATATGCAAGAACATATCAAAGATCGTCAACCTCTTTCTTAAAACATTATGATCCTATCAACTCCAAAAAGCCGGCGAAAAACCGCCGGCTTTTCGTATTAGTACTATCCTCTACAAGCGAACGGACTGGCAACACCATTGCAAACATTCTTTTAGTAAATGAAGCGTGCTCTCGTGAAACAATCCCTCCTGCAGATGCGCCGGCGCAAGGCAACATACTTTGCCGTGGCCGTAAGCGTGCGCCCAACCCGCAATCGATTCTCCGTCCCGGGAAGCGGATCGCAGAAACACATTCGTTTGCGCTTCTTCGCAAGCGACGAAATAATGCTCGTCCACAATATCGAACGGCGCTGCAAGCGGGATCATTCCCTGATCGACTCCTGCATAGGTCACGATGCTATGTTCGTCCGGATGATAGCGAAAGTAGCCTTTCAACATCTCGATATAGCCGGATCCTATTTCATAGGAGGCCAATCCCGCATGCCATGCGAGCCAACCTCCGCCCTGCCGGACATATCGGACGATCGCTTCCTCCGTCTCCGCGTCCATCCACATGTTCGAAGGATCGGCATGCGGGTCGATTCTGTTTTCTTTAAACAATACGACCGCATCCGGCTGCGTACGAAGCGCTTCCAGAAGCTCGGGACAAGAGATATAAGAAATCGTAACCGCCGCGTCCTGAGCAACAAGCATAGCCGCCGCCTTTTCCAAAGCTTCCTTGATCGGCTCCGCAGGATGATAATAGTCCCCCAATAAAGCTATGATCTTTTTCAACGGCCCACCTCCGTTACAATCTGCACCGAATCAAATCACCATCGGCGTTCCTCGATAATCGATAAACACGAAACGCGATGTAACAACTTTCTTTCCTTCGATCAAATCCAGTATCCCATTGGCCGTTACGTACGGATCGATCGCGGCGTCTTGTCCGCCCATATCCGTCTGCATCCAGCCGGGATGAACGGCATAGACCGGAATGCCCGCTTCGCGCAAAGCAACGGACAACTGTTCGGAAAACATGTTTAGCGCCGTCTTGGACATCGAGTAAGCGTAATTCCCGCCAATCGCATTAGTAATGCTGCCTGCTTCGGACGAGATATTTACAATCGACGCCCTCGTTCCTTGCCGCAATAACGGGAGGAAGTATTTCACGACGCGCATCGGTCCGAACACATTGATCTGGAAGGTCCGAACGGTCTCCTCCATGCTGAGCTCTTCAATCGTATGATAACGCTCCGACAACACTCCGGCATTGTTGACAATCGCATCCAATACTTGATAGCGATCGTCTGCCTTCTCGGCCGTAAACCTAACGCTTTCATCGCTGGCGACATCCAGCGGGACCAATGCTACCTGTTGCGGATATCGCTCGCACAGCATTGTCAATTTTTCCGTATTTTGCGCAGGGTTGCGGACTCCCGCCAATACGACATGGCCCCTTTGAACCGCATTCGCCGCCAAAGCCAGCCCCAACCCCCGATTCGCGCCTGTCACCAATATCTTCATTTTAATCGTTCTCCAATAATTCGACGAGTACTTTTAAAGAGTCGGCTGTATCCACATAAGCGTACCGTCCCCCAGTATACTCGCCTTTCTGCAATAGAGGCATCCGATTCCGGTCCAACCATTCCAGCTTGTGCCGCATGCCGTCCACGACGAACGCGATATGATGCGGACCTTCGCCGTTCCGGTCCAGATGATCCCTCCATACGCTAGGCGTCTCGTCGGGTTCGATCAATTCGATTTGCACATTGCCCATCTCGAAAAAAGCGAGTTTGGCCCTGGCATCCGAAGGTTTCCCCTCGTACTCCGTCTTGGCCGCATCGTAATCCCCGGTCCAAAACCATTGAGGCGTCTCCACACCCAGAAAATCAGCGTAAGCCGCGCTCGTTCGTTCAATGTCGCGCACCAAAATTCCGATTTGAGCCACGACGTTTGTTCCTAGCCTGTTATCCCCCATCGCGTTCATCTCCCCGCTTCAACTTCATTCTATGTTATTCTTCGTAACCCCATCTTTTGCTCAATTTAAACAATAGCAACGTAAACGCCAAAGCAATCAAGAGCAGCACCCAGGCCATCGCCGAAGCGTAGCCCATCTTCTGGTATTGAAAAGCGTTCTGGTACAGATAGAGCGAGTAAAACATCGTGGAGCCGTCAGGGCCGCCGTTGGTAATAATAAACGCTTCCGCAAACGATTGAAACATGTTGATGATCCCTGTAATCACGTTAAACAAAATCATAGGCTTTAACATCGGCAGCGTCACATAGAACACTTTCTGTACCGAACCGGCGCCGTCAATCGAAGCGGCCTCATATAACGAATCGGATATCCCTTGCAGTCCGGCTAAATAAATGATGATCATATTGCCCGATCCCCATATGCCCATCAAGATAAAGGAAGGTTTCGACCATGTCGGACTCGCGAACCAACCCGGCCCCTCAATGCCGAAGAAGCCTAGAAACGAATTCACCACCCCGGAATCCGATTGCAGGATCCAGATCCAGAGAATCGCCAAGATCACAAGCGGCACAAGCGTCGGCAAGAAAAATACGACCCGAAAAAAAGCCATTCCTTTAATTCTTTTGTTGTTCAATAAAATGGACACGAAAATGGCAACCGCCGTCATCGCCGTGATTCCGACGAAAATCATATAGAACGTATTCGAAAGCGTCTTATAGAACATGCTGTCGCCGGTAAACAGCTTGATGTAATTCTCGAGACCGATAAACTCGGGCGAGCGAATGATGTTATAGTCCATAAAAGAATAATACAGCGACATCAACAACGGGTAAGCGGTGAACAGAAAGAAGCCGACGATCCAGGGAGAAATAAAAAACAGGGCGTTTCGCAAATCTTTACGTTCTTTGCTCAATCTCACATCCGCTCCCCCTATCCTTTAATCCCGGAAAAAACGACGCCTTGGATAAAATATTTTTGCATAAGAAAGAAAATGAACAACACCGGAAGAGTCATGCTCACCCCTACCGCCATAAGCAGCGGCCAGCGCGGATCGTTGACCGACATGATCTGCTGGACGCCTAAGGAGAGCGTATAGAGCTTATTATCTCCAAGGAAGATGAGCGGTCCGATAAAATCGCCCCATGCTCGAATAAACGTGAAAATGATCACGGTCGTCACCACCGGCATGGATAGCGGCACGATCATTCTCCAATAGTTGCGGAATTCGCTGGCGCCGTCCACCTTTGCCGCCTCCGTCAAATCTTTCGGGATCGTCAAGAAGAACTGCCGCAACAAGAAGATGAAAAACGGATTCCCGAAAAAAGCCGGTACGATCATCGGTAGAAACGTGCCGATCCACCCCATCTTCTGAAACAGAATAAACAGGGGAATCATCGTCACTTGAAAAGGCATCATCATCGTTGCGAGTACAATGACGAATACCGTTTCGCGGTATTTCCATTCGATACGCGCGAAGCCGTATGCGATGAGCGTATTCGACAAGACGGCGCCAACGATGTTGAACCCAGCGATGAACAACGTATTCTTTAAATAAAGCCAGAACGGAAACGCGGTGAATGCGGCGATAAAATTGTCCCAGCGGATGGTCTCCGGAATCCAGATCGGCGGATTGGCGAACAATTCGGAACTGCTCTTCAGCGAACCCGACACCAGCCATAGGAAGGGTACAATAAACGCTAACGAAAAAGCGATGAGCAATACATACACGACTGCCGTCTGCATAGATTCATACGTTTTCCACGATTTGAATTGTCGCGTCCTGTTCCGAGGGGAGTTGGCCCCATTGCGTTCGCAGGATGCTTCCATTCGATCACCCCTTATCGGTTCATGGTCGGGCCATTCGTTATTTTTTCGATCTATCCGCCGTTTCTTGCAAATCCGCCTGAGCCTTCTTGAGCAGTTCGGCAGGATCGCTGTTGTTATAGATCACGCTGTCGCGGATCAGCTTCAACGTATTGGACATTTCATTAGCCACGGAAGACAAGACGGGATGGCCCGATTCCGGATTGGAAGCGACTTTGCGCACAACTTCGTACACCTGGTCTTCCTGCGTATTCCATACGATTTCGTCGCCCGTGTTTTTGTATACGGACAACGACCGCCACATATTGATATTGTCGGCATTAATTCGCGGCTGTGTGGCGTAAACAATGAATTTCATGGCCGCTGCGGGATTTTTCGCCCCTTTCGGAATCGCTAACAAATTGGTCGCCAACGTTGTCGCGTTCTTGCGGCCGCCTTCCGGAGCCGGAATCGGAGCTACCCGATATTCCACATCCGGCGCGTATAGCTTCAGGGCATTGGCGAACCAGTTGCCGTTCACCGTCATCGCGACCTTCCCCGAGAAGAACGGATGATCCGGAGAAAAAGCGCCTCCAAAACCAGATGTAAACGATTTGATTTTTTCCGGATTATATTTCTGGGCATAGGTTTTCATCCAGTTATACATGTCGATTAGCGGCTGGTTATGAATCGTGACTTTGTCGGTTTCGGTATCGTAGAACGTCGCTCCGAAAATCCAACCCAGCAGGAAAGCGTCGTCTCCGCCATCCACCCATGGAATAAACCCGAGCCTTTCGATTTTATTGCCCTCCACTTTGGACAATGCTTGCGCTGCTTGATCCAGCTCCTCGATCGTTGTCGGCGGCCGATCGGGGTCGAGGCCCGCTTCCCTGAACATTTGAACGTTGTAATACAATAAGCTCACATTGGAGTCCATCGGGTAGAAATACGAATGATCCTTATATTTCATAATGGGATGGAACGTTTCGATTAATTCGTCCTTATCGAAACCCATTTCTTCCAAATACGTGTCGATAGGCTCCAGCGCACCTTGCGAAGCTAAGAAGTACCCTCCGTCGTTGGTCTGGATCACATCCGGCGGAGTTCCTCCCGCAATCGCGGCAAGCAATTTCCCGTTGGAAATCCCGCTATCCGGCGGCACGTAGACGGCATTGACCTTGTAACCGGGATGATCCTTCTCAAACTCGGCGATCCGCCATTTGTCCCATGTTTCGGAATCCCCGCCCCACGGATACCAATAAGTGAACTCTTGCATGCCCGCGCTTTCGACCGGCTTTACCGCCGGCGATAAGTCTTCATCGTTTGTCGAAGGATTGGGCTTCGTGTTCGAACCTGCCGAGCATCCGGCCACGGCCAGTGCTAGACTAGCGAATACGATGACGAAAAGACGCATTGTGCTTTTCATAGTGACCTCCTCTTTGTTTTTTTGTGGATCGATGTCTTCTATCGTTGTTCACAGACACTTATCGTGTCTACGAACAATAATATAACCACATATTGTGTCCCTGTCAAGCGTTTATGAAACCATTCGTGTCCTACATGGCAACAAATTTCCTACAATAGCTAGCAATGGAACCTCAAGAGAGCCTTGAAAAAATATAAACTAGACACTTCGATTTTTGGA
This sequence comes from Paenibacillus sp. MSJ-34, assembly GCF_018918005.1. GTDB lineage: Bacteria > Bacillota > Bacilli > Paenibacillales > Paenibacillaceae > MSJ-34. Next base: position 11,366 of record NZ_JAHLPR010000075.1, read on the forward strand.
ATTCAGTATTAATGGGTTTTATTCCGGCCGAGTGCTGATGATTTGACAGGAAGAATGAATGATCAACCGCTCGATTTTGCGGAAATGCTTCGGCTGTGAAATGATGCGGTCTTGGAAGGTTAACAAAGAAAACGATACCGATGCTAAGGTACTCGCAGGAAAGTTTGGCGATGTTCGGTAGAATGGAAGAACGTTGGAAGCCAGAACAATGATTATGAATATCTATATGTTTTATCGCAAACTTATTCCTCAGGCTTGTCCTTGCGGTATCTCATGCTAAATTATACGGGGGCGTCTTTCGTCAACGACAAAATCAACTGTACCCCATCCCTCACCCCCTTCGCATAATACCATTCCTTTTCCACCGTCTGGGCATAGAACCACTGTTCCTCCCATTGCAGAAATGCATTTCTTCCTTCTTGCTCAATTTGAGCTTCAATGTGCTCTAACGCTTGCCGGGTCTGCTCGTTTGTCCTTTTGATCTTCGGATCTCCATTCGCCTGCTGCGTAAGCTCGTCGAACCTTTTTTGGAGTGCGTCGGTTAACCATGTGGGTGTCATGGGTGGACTCCTTTCATAACATTTTTGATTATTTATACGCTTTTACGTACCGACTTCATTATTATTATATGATACGCTATTGCGTATAATCAAGTGTTTTTAAATAATTAATGGAGAATTTATTATGGCCAAAAAAATAGTGATTCATATTCCGGCTTTAATTAAGAAACATAATATCTCGCTCAGAGAGTTATCGCGAATGGCAGACGTAAGACATGCTGCTCTTAGTGAGCTTTCCAATGGAAAAAGGGAAAATATTAATTTTAATCATATTGTGAAGATTGCCGAGGCTTTGAATATTAGCGATATTCGTGAAATTATTGATTTGGTCGAGATTGAGGAAGAAAATTAATAAATCATCTTTGGATACTGGATATGTGGGTCTAATCAACATCTGTAACAATTCGTTGCCCATACCCCATTTTATACGCAACCGTTTGTTTCCGTCAAGTGTTTTCGTAACTTTCTGTTGCACGCATTATTATGCAACAAAGAGTTGCGTTATAATAAAGAAAACTATTTTCAAAGGATGATTGCCTTGTTTCCAGATAGATTAGAAAAAATGCGTAAGAAAAGAAAACTAACGCAGCAAAACATGGCCGAACGTTTGGGTATCTCACGACAAGGTTATGGATACTACGAAAAAGGAACAAGAGAACCCGACCTGAAAACGCTTCAAAAAATTGCCGATATCCTGAATACCACAACTGATTTTCTCCTGGGCCGTACAAACGATCCAACCACAACAAGTGATGCCAATAAAACTAACCAACCCAGTGACAATTTCACTTATTTTGGCGGAAATAGAGAAGATTTAACGGAGGATGAAGCGTTAAAATTGAAGGAGCATCTTGAGATGTACAGGGCTTTGAAAGAAAAACGTAAGAGGGAGAGAGTAAGGTAACTACAACCTAAATTTGCTGAAGGTTTTAGCAACTACTCCCCATTATGATCTCCATGAAAATAATCGCTGCAATGTAGTTCATAACGTAAATTACTACAATATTTGTTTTTTATGAAAGAAATAAATCACGTTCATTTCTCTTATCATTTTTAAAATGTCATTGTTCGGGATATATTTTAAATTTTTTCTTTTGAATCAGCTTTTTAATGACCACCAAGAAAGGATACAGGATTAATGATCAAATATCGAATGGGACACAAGGAATCGAAACCTACAAAATCAAGTAGTTTTTCCTTGGCTAATTTATTGTTTTAAAAGGGGTTTTTAATAAATTGTCGAAATTCATATAGGACTTTTTTATCAACTTGAGACAGGAGGACTAAATTTGGAGGAATTACGATGGTTTATCTCTATCTTGAGTAATAATGATTATCACAAACTGGTGAGACTAATTCCTGGCTTTCCAAATGACATGAGGAGCCCAGGAGATTTAAAAAAACATTTTGAAGCAGCTTTATCAAGGGGATTTTTTAAGCGGACCACATCTCGGAGGCGAGTAAAATCTCCCCAAATACATATTCGAGACCTTTATATTAAAATTGGTAGTGATCTACTGAAAAAAAAGTCACATCTCGAAATCCGAAATAATATAGATGAACTTATTGTTCTCTTAGCAAATGAACCTAGAATTGAACCATATCAGCAAATCTCGCTTATTTACACACTATATAAAGATGATTTCGATATTCTCTTAGAGAAGATTATTGCAGGTTCAAAAGAATATAAAAGTATATTAGAGTGCTTTTCAATTTCATCATCACCATTAGATCGTGTCAAAATCTTATTAAGGAATGGAAAAGGTGATATATTTGAAACTTTGAGCCCAAATATACAAGATCTTATTACTCGATTGATTCCAGACTATTCTTGCAACGAATGTACTAACGATAATGAATTATTCTCCGGATTACAAAAAGAAAACTCTCTTGGAAGACTAGCCCTAGTATTTAATTACTTATTAGCGGAGAATCGATATAAGAATGACGTATACTCTTCCCTAGTTCAATATGTGATTGATGCTTACTATCGAATTCTTTTGGAAGAAGAGGAGAAGCAATATATTGAACAGGGGAGGCTTCTAAAATCAATGAATGAAAAAATAGAGGAGCTTACAGATCATTATAATAAAACAACTATAGAGTATGAGCAACTCAATAACAGTTATCACGATTCTTTAATCGAATTAAAAGATTTAAAAATGGAACTTTCAGTATTGCGTAATACATCTCAAATACAATTAGCAAATAATAATAACTTGATGCATGAGGTAGGAGAGCTACAACAACAACTGATGATTTTTCAAGAGTTAATACAATATATTGAGGGAATAAAGGGTGAATTAAAAGTCTTGTTTGTATCTGATGACCCGGATTTTATTTCTAATTTACTGATGATCGATAGTGCATCTGCCCATGACGTAATAACGTGGGGAAAAACAAAATGGGGTAAATATTCTAACCACATTGTATATATTAATAGAAACTCATTCTCTAATAGCTCTGAATGGATTGCGCTCGAAAAAACTTTAAGAAAACACTCTATTAGATATGCGGAGATAGTTGGTTATGATGAAATTGGTCATTTAACACAAATCATTAATTCTATGTTAGGAGTCGATGTACATGTTGACGAAATCACCTATTGATTTAAAAGATCTTAGAGATATTAATCACTGCTTAGTTTTAGGAAAACTAGCAAACCCTATAGATTCGGTCATTCCAGGTCTTGGAGAGACAAGAGATTCGATTACCAAACATATCTCTAATAATAACTTAATTTTATATGTTCAAGCCATTTCTCGGGAGCCAAAACTATTTAGCGAACAATTACATAAAGATCCTAAAACTGTTTATATTACATTTGATGATAATAACCAAGCATTTTTAAGATCAATCAAATACTACGATGCATCCGATAAATTACAGTACTTACGGGAATACCTAGATAATAAGTTAATCTTGTTTAAACCGAAATTACGTGAACGTAAGTCTGAGGGCCCTGAGCAATATCATTATAATTTCGATATCGTTTGGGTAGGAGATCAAGTAGATGCCGACTTTTATGTACCGGTTCCGAGAGTTGAAAGAGATTTATCCTCCCAACGATTTGATACATTCTTAAAAGATAAGAAGCCTTTCAGAATTCCATCGTACCCTAATTTGATGGAAACACCTGAATTTTTACTATGTGAAAAGTATTTATACTATATTCCGAAGCCAGATATAATTACATCGGTAAATATACGAACAACATATTATTGTCAAGACCCCAATATCGTTAAAAAAATTGAAATACCTCATGATTGGGACGAAAAAACGAGAGCAGCACACCCTGATTTTGTTTTTATACCAGACGTTTATGCCGGAGAGCTTCGTTCCATTTTTGATAAAAACGGTTTTCCAATTACAATTAAAGATCTGCCGGATGTGACTTCTACTCAAAAATTAACGAAACTAAATGATCGTTCATCTGAGGGTGATGTATTGTCAGTCACAAAGGAACGTGTCATTAAGGAATACGAGTTTATTAATAAATTACGCTATCTTGCCCATGAGGAACGACTTGTATATGAGGAAGCCGATCTATATAATTTTCACGTCGCTTTAAAGACAAATTTTGTAACTATACTAGGAGGTATGTCTGGCACTGGAAAGACAAAATTGGCCTTGTTGTATGCTAAGGCTTTAGGACTTGTAAATGGTGACAATCTTTTAGTTATTCCGGTTAGTCCTTCGTACTCTGAACCCTCAGATATTTTGGGCTATCTGAATCAACAACTAGGGATTTATATAGAAAGCGAAACTGGTTTAGTCTCATTCCTTCAAAGAGCTGAATTACAACCAGAAAAAATGTTCATGGTGATTTTCGATGAGATGAATCTCGGACAAGTAGAACACTACTTTAGTCCTTTTATCTCTTTACTTGAAATGGACGATGAGGATCGAAAGTTATCTTTATTTAGCGACAATGCAATATGTAGAGATAAAACAATCAAAAGTAAAATCAGAATCGGAAGAAACATATTATTTGTTGGGACTGCAAATTTTGACGAAACTACTAAGGATTTCAGTAAACGTCTACTAGATCGCGCTAATGTTATTCATTTACAAAAATATAACTTTCAGGATGCTAAGAATAAAGAATTCATTGGTGATAAGCCAAACGTCAATCAACAAATAAGTAGTGAGATTTTTAATAAAAAATGGACTTGTGAATCACAAGGATTGAATGGGCTAGAATATGAAGAAGTAGAATTACTGGATAGACTTCATGAAAAACTTCGTAATGCGGACGCTCAAACCGGTGTATCCTTTCGCATTTTCAAAGGCGTCGGGGACTATCTTGGTAATATTCCTGAAGATGAAAATGGGACCCCGATGTTATCAAGATCGCTCGCATTGGATTACCAAATTCGACAAAGAATACTAACAAAAATAAGAGGACATCGAGAACAAATTGAATCACTTGTGGGTTATTATGATTTTCAGAAAGATGTTTACAACGAAGGTGACTTATCTTTGCTTTTCCGTGATGAAGGTTGGGACTTCCCTTATTCTCGTGAGTTTTTGATACAAAAAGCGAAAGAGTTGACTCGCAATGGCTATGCATATTAAAGATAACCTACCATTCAATATTGAGCTTTTATACTCTCCTTATTCAAACGATGGGAGAAGATTTATTCCAGTATTTTGGGAAACTGAACAAGAAATTGACAAGAACGAATTAATAGAGATTCGTGAAATGGTACCACTTTATATAAATTTTTATACTACTGAAACAACAGAGCTGAGCCAACTGATTATTGAGACCTCCCGCTTCAATGAAGATGGAGAAATAAATAACATAGTAATTTCATCAAATACATTAGAGCCAGTCCCCTTATTTGTACGGGAGTTTCAAAATACCGAAAATTCTGATTTCCCCTGGAGAATGGGGTATTACATGCTGAATGTACAATACAACGGAAAACTTTATTATTCCGGTATTCAAGTCACTCCCAACAATTTGTCACTTCAACAAGTACGGTGGATACATCAAGCTCTGGAGGAGATAACTTCTGGTATTTGTTATGAATTAATCTTAAGTCAAAAAGGGTATTCAGATGATAACCTTACAGATACCCCTGACAAATGGTACTATGACTATATTCGCTGGATTTTAAGTGAGAAACAAAATTTGTTAGCTTGTATAGAGTATATACGTCTGCACTGGCATGAAGAGATAAGTACTCAATACATTGTTTCAAATAGAGGTGGAAAGCAAGATACTCGAACAGAAAAGTGGTCCCAATCTTATAGTGGTATTTCGTATAATAAAGGGATCCAGCCAGTAGAGTATGAGTTAATTAAAAAGAAAAAACTTGAAAAAAATAATCCACAAAATCAGTGGATTAAAAACATTTTAACACGATGGAAAGCGATGCTATTCACTATCCATGAATTAGTGGAAAATGATATTGAACTAGTAGAAAAAGAAATTCGCAAAAATGAAGAGCAGAAGAATTTAGTTATTCAAAGGTTGGAAGGAATCAACAAAAAGAACGATGTGCCTGAGGGTTTTAAAAATGATCAAAAAACTGTATTACACTCAATCAACAACCAAATTACAAAGTTAAAAAAATGGAGATCCACATTATTCAATTGGAATCAAGCTGTTTTACTTTTAAATGGACTTTTTGCTTATGTACTGCATTCTCAAATTTTCAGGAGGATTGACACAAATAATAGAAAACCTTTTCTTAAAAATCGATACTATTTTCTGTTTAATGAATTATTTGAACAAGGAAATCAAATTAAAAGGACAGATGGAGACATACGTCAATATAAGTCCATACTTAAACCTACTTGGCAAATTTATGAGTATTTTTGCTTATTTCAGGTCCTTAATGGATTAAGAAAGATCGGTTTCCTTCCATTATATGGATTGCCGGACGACATTTCTGATTTGCAAAAACAAGGAATTAAACAGGGGACTAAGTATATTTTCTCTCATGAAGTTGGAGAAATTCATATCTATTATGGTACACTCCTACCATTTTCCCCCGAGGATGCAACGAGTACAGATAGATTTTATTCACAAAGCAGTCACCGTTGGCCTGATTTACGATTGGATTTTTATAAAAGAACTAGTACTGGGGGAGTTGAATATAGTTTGCACAGCATGGTATTTGACGCAAAACTCTCCAAATTCAAATACTTATACCGTGCTGATATTCCCAACAAAGCATTTACACAATTAAACTCCTATACTGCGATTCAGCATTTGGATAGCTTGCGTTCAGTAGTAGACCGTGTTTGTTGTTTATTTGCAGGGGGAGAGGACGATAAAGAAATAAGAAAAGTACATTCTGTTACTTTTATTCGCCTCTGTCCTATACAAGACCAGGCTATGGATCAAGGATTGGTTCTAGGGTATTCTGCTTTAGTAAACTTTATTCGTGAGTGGTTGATTCAAGATATTGGTTTAAATGATATTAATTTTTGATAAAAACATCTTTTTACAATGAAAAACGATTCCCGGTCATAATACTGATTAAGATTACCTAAACATCGCTTATAATGACGCCTATAGCTTGCATAGCTTATTTCATAAATAAATACAATTAAATCAGGATATCTAGAAAGATTTGGAAAGTAAATATTCTCCAAGCTAAGAACGTCATACTGCCAAGTAAGGGGTGTTGGTTTCCCTCCCCCTTACTTCAACAATTTGTTTACAACATTAACCTTCTAAAATCAATAATATCTCTCGGTCAAATAGGTAATAGCATCAGAATAACCTCAGATTACGGATTATCGCTGTCCTGGATCTGGGTCAAGTTTAAAAAAAGTTTATCTTAATCCCCTATATCCTATTATCATTATTGACATCCCAATACTAGCCAAAACCACAAAATCATTAAATGCAGCTTCCCAAACATTAGGCATGTGAGGAAGTATCATTATCGAAAATCCGCCCAGAAAATAACATGCAACAGTAATTAACCGTTTAACTTTTGAATTTATTTTTTTTCTTTGATCGGTTTTTTCTACATTATTTAAATATTCTCCCGCATCCGCTAAAACTAAAAATAAAGCCGCTATAGAGTAACTTGAAATAAACTTACTATCAATCTGTATCCAGTTAAAAAATCTAAGTATAGAGAGAAGACATACATTAACTCCAATAATAAAAGCAAAATATCGACTTAATGGCAAAATATGAATACTCCCTTCAAAATAACTCTTCCATTAAATAATCCATATAGTGTTATTGCTAACGCATAATGTCCGGAGATTGATGGTGTAAGTTATCCTGCTATTGACGGTTAATCTGACCGCATCCGGATATACGAGAGGGGGAATTATGATAATTCTCCCTGAATGA
>NZ_JAHLPR010000076.1 GCF_018918005.1 Paenibacillus sp. MSJ-34
CAAATGGGTTATGAAGTAGAGCTACGTGAGATAGTCCCAGCATAACTGTAACTTTATGGATATTAATGTTGCTTAGGAAACCTTTTCGGTCCAAGGGACTTTAGCGCTTTAATGTTAAATAGTTTATTTTCGTACAAAAATATGCGGTAAAATATTAAATATTTGTATATAATGGAGGATATGGCTTCACCAGTACCTATTTATAGCGAGGTGTTTCGCGTGACCTATGTTGATACGAGCGATATCGGTCTTCCTATGTTTCTTACGATTCTATTTTTCCTTATCGTCATCGGCCCATTAGTAAGCATTGGCGTGCTGCGCCTGTTCCAATCGCGCAAACGTTCCGGACTCACATACATTTTTTCGGCAATCGCAACCTATGTGGTGTTTATGGTGGTACTCAATTTCGTGCCGTTAGGATGACGAATGAACCCGCATATAAGAAAGAGTTGGAAGGCGCCGGCAATTCGGCGTCTTTTTATATGTTCTTTTTGAAATTTTCGGAAAAATTATAGTTATTTTCAAGGGGTGCAGCATGAATACATCATCTTCAGGATCGTCTCGGCTCCAATTCGCCATATTGATCGCTACCATCGTCGCGGCGGGATTAAGCCAAGGCTTGCTCCTGCCGCTATTAACGGTAATTTTGGAGGAAATGGGGATCCCGTCCCATTTGAACGGGCTTAACGCGGGCATGCTCTATATCGGCACATTTGCCATGATGCTGTTCGTGGAGCCTTTACTGGGCCGCCTCGGCTATAAAAAATTGCTCAGTTCGGGCTTAATCGTCGTATTGATTGCGCTTGTGCTGTTTCCGCTGTTTCCTAATCTTTGGGTTTGGTTCCTGCTCCGGTTTGCCGTCGGCATGGGCGACAGCGCGCTTCATTACGCGACGCAGCTTTGGGTCATTACGTCGAGTCCCGCGGATCAACGCGGCCGCAACATTTCTTTGTACGGCATGTCGTACGGGCTTGGTTTCAGTCTCGGCCCGCTGGGCATGACTTTGAAACCGTACGGGGAATGGGTGCCGTTCGCGGCCATCGCCTTTTGTTTCCTGATCGTCTTATGGCTCGTCGTAACCTTTCTGCCGAATCGCCGGGCGGAGAAACCGGCAACAGGCGCGACCGCGGAGCGGCGCTACGCCAAGGCGTTTCGCTGGGCCTGGTTCGCGCTCATGCCGGCGTTTCTGTACGGTTATACGGAAGCTTCCATGAACACCAGCTTTCCGCTATATGCGCTTAAAATCGGCATTGATGCGCATTGGATTTCGTTTATGCTTCCCTTCTTCGGAATCGGCGGGTTGCTGCTGCAGCTGCCGCTCGGCATTCTAAGCGACCGCTACGAACGCAAAAACGTATTAATGGCCGCCGGCTTTATCGGCGGAATCGCCTTCCTGGCCATCCCCGCCGCAGGCGCGAGCGTCTGGGGGATCGCTTTGTTGTTCGCCGTGGCGGGCGGAATGCTCGGCTCCTTCTATTCGCTCGGACTGGCATATGTGGCCGATATTCTGCCTAAGGAATTGCTGCCGACCGCCAACGTCATCGCGACTTATTTGTTCAGCATCGCCAGTATTATAGGACCGAACCTCGGCGGGCTCGGCATTCATTACGTGTCCGCGCAAAGCATGTTCTGGGCGCTTGGGGGGCTGTTTCTCCTGTTTACGCTGCTTGGGTTTGCGTACCGCCAAAAGCATGCGGCGCAAAGATAGGCCTGTTGCGGCCATCGGCCGGCCCAGCGGTTTAATGAAATTGACTCATTGCAGGAATTCGCAACTGCCGACTTCTGAACGAAAGGGATTTCGACAAAAGGCCGAAGACTTATAATCGATGCAGAAATGGTTGTTTTAAGAAAAATTACCGGATTTCTACAGTTGCTGCGGTACCAAGAATCGAAAACGCAGCCTGCATGCCGCATCACCAAGCAAGAGGGCTGCCCCGAACGAACCGGGGCAGCCCTTAACAATAGTTACGCTTTATAGTTCAACATCGCTAGAATAAGAGCGACCGCTTCGGCCCGTGTCGCATTCGCTTGCGGCGCGAACCGGTTGCCTCCTCTGCCTTGCATGAGTCCGGCTTCGTACGCCGCCGCAACTTGCGGGCGAGCCCATGCCGGAATCTGGTCCGCATCGGCGAAAGTAAGCGCCGCGTTCGGATCGGTCGGAAGCTCCAGCGCGCGAACGATCATAACGGCTACTTCCGCGCGGGACATATTTCGCTCCGGACGGAACTTATGATCATCATAGCCTTTAATGATGCCCGCGCGGACTGCTTGTGCCACGAAAGGCTTAGCCCATGCCGGAATCCGGTCGGAATCGGCGAACGTCAAGCCCTCTCCCACGCCTTCCAGATTCAAGGCCCGGCTCAGCATCGCCGCGAATTCGGCGCGCGTCACTTGACCGTCCGGACGGAACGTGCCGTCGCCGTAGCCGGTGACGATGCCGCGCTTGACCGCTTCGGCGATCGATGCCGCCGCCCAATGAGCGGATACATCCGTCAGAACAACGTTGGACGAACCTTCGCCTTCGTTCGAACCGGTCGTTCCGCCGTTATCCGCAGTCCCTTCGCCTCCGCTTTCACGGTTGTCCGGCTTATTCTCTTCGGCTTTATCCTTCGAAGCGTCGCCTCCCGATCCGCCGCTTCCCGACGTACCGCCTTCCGTACTGCCTCCGGAGCCGCTGCCTCCGGAACCGCCTTCGTTCGATTTCGTCCATACGGTCACGCTCGGGCCGTCGTTGCTCCAGTTGCCCGCCGCATCTCCGGCTTCGATCGTAAAGGTATAGCGGGTTCCGGCGCTCAAACCGGTCATATCGACGGAATGGACTTCGCCCGACAACATGATCTCGCGACCGCCGAACATCGCTTTGTACGCCGTTACGCCTACATTATCCGCAGCGGCGGTCCATGTTAAGGTAAGACTGTTCTTCGTCACGTTCGAAGCGGTAACACGGCTTCCGCTTGGCCATGTCGGCTTTTCGCCGTCTTCGGCAGCGCTTTTGGCCGGCACGACAACCTGGATGCTCTTCGTCAAAGCGCTCGAACCGTCGGCCGTTTTCGTTACTTCCAACACCAACGTTACCGTCGTCTCCTCATCATGCGGGAAGATTTGCCCGTCGGCGGCGATGACGTCCGGCCGGTCCGTACTATGAACCGCTACCGTGAATCCTGCGGGCACTTCCGGCAACGTCAACGTTACCGCATCTTTCGCCGGGGAAGCGATCGATCTGATCTCTCCGGCCACTATCGCCGCCGTCGTCTCAGCCAGCTCCAACTTGGCGTCGGCCCAGTCGCCGTATCCCGTCGTCTGCGGATTGGAACCGGCGGCATGACCGGTTAAGACTAACTGGAACTCATCCACGCCGGCGATATCCAGATCGATCGGCATCGGTTCAACATAAGGCTTGGCTGTGATATTAGGGCTTTCATACAGCTTCTCGCCATCCGCATAAACCGCAAACTTGATGTTCGTCGGAAGCTTCGAGTTTTCCAAAGCTTGATCGTCAATGCCGATCATCGCGGAGAAGCGGCTGTACTTTCCTCCGAAACGGTAGGTAATCGTCGCGTCGGGATGCGATCCGATTCCTTTGCCGTACGTTGTTCCGTTCATGATCAGCTCGCGTCCCGAAGCGTTCGTATCTTTTTTCGTCGCCACTTTGCCGTTTTTGATCTCGGTCCAATCCATATCGCTTAAGTAAACGACCGCCTGCGCCTCAATCGGCTCGGCTTGTAAACTCTCCCCGATCGCATTGGTCGCCGTTACCGTGTAAATGTAGCGGCCTTCGTCCTTCGGCGCGTTCATGTCCGTATATTCTAAGCCGTCGATGCCCGAGGCGGCAAGGACAAACTCTCCGCTGCCGTCCGGCGCGGCTGTCTTCCGGTATACGGAGTAAGACGTTGCCGCATAGGAAGGTTGCCACGCCAGCTTCACCATCTCGGCGGAAATCCGCATTGCTTTCAATCCGCCCGGAGCGGCCGGCGCCTTCGTAATCGCCGTATGGAACGATGAAGGCCCATCTGTATTGTCGGTCCATTCTCCGGAGTCCTCATTCTGCGCCGTTATTTTCCAATAATATTGCTTATCGTTCGCCAGCACACCCTTCAGTTCGTAGGAGGTTGCCTTAACCGTCTCATCGAATACAACCGTGCGGAAACCGGAATCTTCGGCTACGGTCAACCGGTAGCTATCCGCCAAATCCGCCGCTTCCCAACCGAAAGCGACATTCGCCGCATTCAGGCCGGCAGCGCCGTTCTCCGGGGAGATCAACCGGAACGGACCCGGTTTCTGCGATTCCACTCCGTCGGATGGAAAAATCGAAACGCCTTGGCCGGGCAATAAGGTTAAGGCAAGCATACCGCCGGATAGGCGCTTTCCTTTTTCCAGCAATTGCAGGCCGTCCAAACCGATCGTATAAATATCCACAGCCGGAACGTCGGACCAATCGCCCGGAAGCGTCCACTGCCGGTTCTCGTATCCGCTTTTGCTGTACGCGATGATTTCCTTGTTTGCCGTCTCATTCCACAGCGCCGGGAAGAAGATGTCGTCGCCGTCCCGCATCACGCGGCCGGCCTGCTTCACAATCAATTTCCCGCCTTGTTTTTCGCTGGTAACGTTATTGGAGAATGTGACGACGCCGTTGCTGTCGGAAATCCGATCCAGCCGGTTCAAGTAATACCATGGCACCGTTTTTAACGAGAATTCCTCCAGAAAACCTTTCAGATTGACCGGATCGCTTTTGATCGTCCCTTCGCCGAGCATGCCTGTGCCTAAACGATCGTCTCCCCCGTCTCCTCCGACATATAACGATGCCGGGATACGAAACTGCTCCGATGCGCTCCAACGAATATGCCAAGCCATTCGCTGCAAGCCGATGAACGGGTCGACCCTGTAGCTTTTATCGAATTCCGCAGTAACATCGACACCTTTATCGTAAAAATAGCGAATGATTTTTTTCTGCGTTTCCGCTTCCTCCTGGGAAGTGATGCCGTGATACGGGCTGATATAACCCGCTTCCAGCTTCGGAATATTTTGATGGAAGGCGTCGATATGAATCGTACCCGCCCGTCCGATCGGCAGCAGCTCCAGCAGAGCGTCGATTCTTTGCTGCGTCAGGCCCGCTTCCCATTCTTTCGTATAGCTGATCGGATATCCCCAAACGTATTTCCTGAGCGAACCGTCCTTCTCTCTAGCGATCACATCCGCATCCAGATACGTTTGCCACAAAGGACTTTGATCGCTGGCATCCAACATATTGATGTGCAGGCTGACCGTCGTATTGTATTTGAACGCTTCGTCCATCAGCCATTTCAGGCTGTCCTCCGCTTTGGCGTCTTGCGCCCGTTTCAGCTTCGGGTTAACAACGTTCAGCGCCGGATACCCCGTATCATGCCCGTCGAACTGCCAGCCGACCAAATAAATAATTTTCGGAATGCCGCGCGTCAGCTGGTCGATTTTTCGAATCGATTCCAGCGCTTGTTCGAAGGTCAGACTGACTTTGCCGTCGTTTGCGGCCATAAACATTTTCATCGTCAACGTCTGATGGTAGTCGTGGTAGGAAGGCCGGTCTGCTGCAAAATTCACCTCGAACGTCGCCGTATCCGTCTTCGTCACCCCGTTCAGCGTAACATTGGCCGTTACCGTGGCCTTGCCGGCGGAATTAAGCTTCGTCCCCGCTCTCAGTTCCGCGCTTGTGGCACCGGTCGGCGTCACGGAGGCGATCACGTTCGTATTGCTGACAGTATAGTTGACCGTCGCTTGGCTAAGATCCGCCGGGCTTCCGTCTTTCATCGTTCCGCTCAGGCTCAATCCGGCCAAGCCGTCCAAATTTAGCGTCGTCCGGTCCGCCGTCAATACAACGGAATCCAGGAAGTCTCCGTCTCCTTTAATCATCGATTCCGTAAACTCGTGGACCGCTTGATTCAATGCCGCAACAGCCGCATCGACCTCAGGCTGGTCCGCGTTGTCGTTATCCGCAACAGCTTGTGCGGTTTGGATGGAAACGAACAAAACTTCCTTCGAGCCGAAAGGGTATTGGCCCGGTTCCGTCCCCTCGACGGCCGCATCGTATACCGATTGCGCAACCGAGATTGCCCCAATCAAGGCCGTCTTGTCTACGACCGTTCCCGAGGAAACGCCGGGCACAATAACCTTGATCGGAACGGTATCCGCCTTGGATTGATCCGCTACCTTCGTTACTTCCAGCACAAGGATCACTTCCGTGTCCGTCTCCAGCGGGAATATTTGCGCATCCATCGACGGAATAACCGCTTCGTTGCTCGAGCTCTTCACCCGAATCTCGAAGCCGTCGGGAACGGCCGGCAGCGTCAATCTCGTCGCGTTTTTCTCCGGCGCGGGGATCGACGTAATTCCGGCGGCAACGCTTGCCGCCGTTTGCTCGGCGTGAACCCTCCCGGCAGACATTGCGAAATCCGTCAACAGAAGTACGATTACCATCAAGGCGGCTAACCATTTGTAATTTTTTGGCAACGTATTCACCTCATTATTATGTTCATTGACTCGCATTACCCTTTAATCGCCCCGTCTACCATCCCTTTTACAAAATATTTTTGCAGTAAAAGATAGATTGCGGTCAAAGGCATCATGCCGATGAAACATCCGGCGGCGACCCAATTGATATTGCTGTGAAATTGCGAAATGAATCCCGACAGAGCGACGGGAATCGTCATCATCGTTTTCTTCTGCAAGAAAAATACGGAAAATTGATAGTCGTTCCATACTTGTACCCCGATCAAAATAATGACCGTTGCCGTAATCGGCTTCAACAAGGGCAATATGATGCGCAAAAAGATGCCGTAACGGCTGCATCCGTCGATAAGCCCCGCTTCGTCCAGCTCCTTGGGCACGGAATTCATGAACCCGGTAAATAAAAAAATCGTCATCGGCAGCGAGAAAGCGACCTGGGTCAAGATGATGGCCCAATAGGTGTTGATTCCGCCGATATCAACGATAAATTTATAGAGGGGAACCAGAATCGTCAGCGCCGGCACGATTAAGCACGAGATGCTGATCGTGTACACCAATTGATTCCACTTCGTTTGATGCCGCGCGAGCGGATAGGAGGCGCACGCTCCGATTAGAACGACAAGAATGACGGCAGAGAATGTAATGATGGCGTTATTCAACACGGCTTGCCCCAACTGCGCATCCTTCCACGCATTCGTGAAATTTCCAATGTAAATGGATTGGGGAAGCAGCCATTTGCTGCTCGAATCTTCGATCGATTTGAAGGACATGTTGAATAAAATATAAAAAGGAACAATGTGAATGACCGTAATAAGCAAGGCAATGATGTACTTGAGCGATTTCTTCACATTTTCACTTCCTTCCGGCGCAGCAGCACGAGCGCGGTAATGCTGATGACGCATATGATCGCGAACATGAGATTCCCCAGCGCCGCGGCGTACCCGGCGTCCTGGCGGGCGAAATACAGATTGTACATCATCGTGGACAACGATTGCGACGCATATCCCGGTCCGCCGTTCGTCATGGCGACGATCACATCGAACAGCTTCAATCCGCCGATGACATTGAGCACGACATTGATCGTAATGGCCGGCATGAGCAGCGGAAGCGTGATGCTTTTAAAGCGGAACCACCATCCGGCCCCGTCGATGCTCGCCGCTTCGTAGTATTCTTTCGAAATGGACTGCAATCCGGCCAAAAAAATAATCATCGCAATCCCCATGTACTGGTACGTGTTGACAAAAGTGATAATCCATACGGCGCGCGGACCGTTCGAGAGCCAATCGACCGTTTCTTTGCCGAACAGCATCATGGCGTCGTTTAACGCGCCGCCGTCGTATTGAAAGAAAAAATAACTGATATAACCCATAATGAGCGGGCTTATAATGACCGGCAGATAAACGACCGTGCGCACCAGGCCTTTTCCCCGAATTTTCTGGTCCAGAAACAAGGCATAGGCCAAGCCGAGCAAATTTTGAAAGATGGTGCTGCCCAAGCCGTAAATAAACGTGTTTTGGATCGTTTGTACGATTTTTTTATCCGAGAACATAAGCTTGTATTTTTCCAACCCGACCCATACATAATGCTGGGAGTACCCGTCCCAATTGGTGAAGGAAATTTTCACCCCTTGAATCAGCGGATAGAAGATGAACACGGCGAATAACAATAACGCCGGCAAATACATAAAATTGAGCACTCCGGCGGAACGGAACCATTTGGCAACGGAACCGGATCGCTTCTTCGCATCGGCCGGCCATGATGAGCTTCTAGGCATGGTTTCTCCTCTCCTCCTATCTCGAGTTCCTATCTCTTATATCAACGGCCCGCGGTTTCAATAACAAACAACGGGCCGTATCTCATTCTCTTTATTGGCTAGCCGCTCTTAATCTCTCGTATTCCTTCTTCATATTTTCCGAATATTCTCGCGGCGTGATGGCGCCAGCCAGCATGTCTTGGCCGTTTTTGCACATCACGTCCCACATGCCGTTCGGCAAATACACTCGGTCGAAATACGGGAAGACGCGCAAATCTTTATATTTCTCGTAATCCGCCGTCAAACTGCCCGCATCGATGGCGACGCCTTCCAATCCCGGCGGCAGCGCGTTCGAAGCGGCGACTAGAGCGACATTCTCCGGTTTGGCAAAGTAAGCGACGAATTTGCGCGCCGCTTCGCTATTCGGCGAATCTTTCCATACGCCCCATGTCGTTTTCTCTCCGCCTACCAGCGTAGGCGTATCGCCTGCCACGACCGATTGAATCGGCATTAATCCCGCTTTCAGTTCAGGGTTGATCGCTTTCGCCTCTTCGATCAGGAACGGGCCATATACGCCGAACGCCGCTTTCCCTTCGGCGAAGGCTTTGGCGGAATCGCTATATTTCGCCGTTAGGACATCCTTGTTCAGATAGCCTTTCTCTTGCAAATCGAGGAACATTTGCGGCAATACGTCAAACTTGTTCCAGTCGAACGTTCCGTCAAGCAGCTGCTCGGCATCGTTTTGTTCCGGGCTGACGAACACCGATGTCGCGTAGAAATCGAAAAACTGTCCGATCGGCCAGGAATCCGCGCCGCCGATATGGATCGGAGCCACCTTCCCGCCGCTTTTCGTTTTAATCGTTTCGGCCGCTTGCAGCAGTTCGTCCCATGTCGCCGGAACTTCGACGCCGTACTCCTCCAGCACGCTGGCGTTATACACAGGGCCGCCCTTATCCTGATCCATCGGCAGCACATATACTTTGCCCTCTTCGTCGGTGACGGAAGGCTTGATCGACGCATCCAGCTTGGACGCCCACTCTTCGTCTTTCAAATCGGCCAAATATTGCCCATAGCGGACTTTCGCCCAACCGTGCGTCGAGAACACATCCGGCAACTCGTTGGATGCCATTTTCATCTTCATAATGTTCTCATACTCGGCGCCCGGAGCGCTGAAATCTACTTTAATATCCGGATTCTCGTCCATAAATTTGTTCGCAATGTCCTGCAATACTTTGGCCGGTTCGCCGACGACATTGGTCATGACCGTAAGCGTCACTTTCGAATTGCCGCCGTTTCCGCCCGCCGCATTCGGCGTTTCGCCGGCCGAGCCTTCCCCGTCCGGATTGCCTCCCGTACCCGCGTTGCCGCAAGCCGCCAGTAGAAACGCCGCCGCCATCACAACGCTGATCATTTTAAACCAGTTTGTTTTTCTCATATCTATCCCCCAAGCCAGTTCGATTTTTGTGAGACCGGTTCGCCCCACAGGTATTAGGTTACCATGGCTGGTTGCGCTTTCATATGTCATAAAACTACAATCGCTCAGCTCTTTTCTACACTATTTAATTTCGTATTGACTTCGTCTGCCGGTTGTACCTATTCTTATATACAAAGAGTTGGGGCGAGGAGGCCGGTGCGGTCATGAACATGTTCAAATCGTTGCGTTCGAAGCTGACTATCGTTTATGCGCTGACCATTGTCACCCCGTTCGTCATCCTGGCGTTCGCCCTTCCCTTCTACGCTCAACATGTGCTCACGTCCGATACGGAGCAATTAACGGAAGGCACGCTGCGCGCAGTGGCCGGCAATATCGAAACCTATCTGGACGATTTGGAGCGGCTGACCGCTTCACCGTACTTGAACGACAATGTCATCCAGGCGCTTAAAATTACGGCCGATAATTTATATGAAAATGCAAGCGCATACACAAAATTACAAACGGATCGGGCATTAAAGAGCACGCTGCCCAATTATTTGATCAATACCCGCAAAGACATATTGAGCACGATTACGATTACGACGAACGGCAAAGCTTATTTGACGGCCAAAAACAACAATATCGAGCTTGTGGCGGATTTTCCGTTTCAAGACGAATTATGGTATAAAAAAGCGATCCAAAAAGACGGGAAAGTCGCTTTCATCAGCTCCCATCCGCAAGATTACTTGACGAATCAAAAAGAGCTGCAAGTATTTTCCGTTTCCCGGCTCATCAAAAACCCGGATTCCGGCCAACCGCTGGCCGTCATTCTGGCCGATGCGGATACGAACGTCCTGGAGAAAATTACGAAGGACATCCGGTTTAACGTCAGTTCGGTTGTTGTGATCATGGACGAAGATCGCAACGTGATCTTCGCCAACAAGCCGTTGTCCGAGGATATGATCAAGCAGCTTCGGTCCGGCGGCGACGCGAAAGCGAAGGATACCGGCTATGTGACGGTGTCGCAAACGATCAAGCCGGCCAATTGGGTCATGACGGTCTTTTTGTCCAACGAGGAACTGAAAAATAAAGTGCGCTGGATCTATACGACCGCCGTGCTGTTATCCGTCGGCGGACTTGTCGTTACGTTTTTCGTATTTCTCTATTTCTCGCAATGGATCGTCAAGCCGGTCAAACATATGATCGAGGTGATGAACAAAGTCAAGAAAGGAAATTTGCAAGCGAGGTACGGGATCGCCGGGTCGGACGAATTGTCGTATTTGGGCCAGTCGTTGAACAAAATGATCTCGCAGCTCGACGATTTGATCAACCGCGAGTACAAGGCGGCGCTGGCGCAGCGGAACGCGGAATACCGGGCGCTGCAATCGCAAATCCAGCCGCATTTCCTGTACAATACGCTTGCCGGATTGATCGGCCTGAACCGTATCGGCGAGACGAAAAAATTGGAGACCGCCATCATTTCGCTGAGCGGCATGCTGCGGTACATGCTGGACGAGAACCAATGGACCAGCATCGAGAACGAGTTTGCATTCTTGACGAAATACGCTTTGCTGCAGCAAATCCGCTTTGAAGACAAGTTGAAAATCGTTATTGAATACGAAGAAGCGGCGGCCGATTTCAAAATTCCGAAGTTGCTGTTTCAGCCGATATTGGAAAATGCGATTATTCACGGGGTTGAACCTGACGATAAAGAAAATGAGGTTAAAGTATCGGCGTTTATAACCGAAACGAACGGCCGGCCGCATATTTGCATCGAAATTTGCGACGACGGCGTCGGATTCGATACGCATACGCAGGATGCCGAACCTTCGCGTCACATCGGCATCTCCAACGTGCAGGCGCGGCTGCAGCTCGCTTATCCCAATGCGTCTTTAACCGTACACAGCATTCCGGGGTCCGGCACGCGCGTAACGATTGCGATACCAGAGGAGGACGAACAACAATGAACATCGTATTAGCGGATGACGAAAGTTTGGTCAGGGCCGGGTTAAGAAGTATGCTGAACGAGTTGAATATGCCGCTTCAAGTCGTCGGGGAAGCCAGGAACGGCGAAGAGGCGGTTCGCCTCATCGAGGAGCAGCGTCCCGACGTCGCATTTGTCGATATTCGCATGCCTAAACTTAGCGGATTGGATGTGATCGCCCATGGCAAAACGGTTTCGCCTCTCACCAAATGGATCATTTTAAGCGGATATTCCGAGTTTCAATACGCGAAAGAAGCGCTGCGCCTCGGCGCTTGCAATTATTTATTAAAACCTGTCAGTTTGCAAGAATTGAAGGACAGCGTCGTACAGGCGAACGAAGCGCTGCGCCAACATATGATCGAACGAAACGGCCGGTTCGAGCATGCGCTTGTTTCGTGGATGCAAGGCCGAACGCCTTTGCACGAAGCGAATCATCTCCTGGCCTCCGTGCATTGCAAAGGGCTGGCATTCTATATCGACAGCTGCCTTCCGGAGCGGGAACTCGCCGATTTTCAGCACCGGCTGATCAACGAGTTGCAATCGATGATCCGGGACCGCTTCTTATCGGGCGAATTTCATTCCTTTGCCATTGCTTTAAACGAAGGCCATCCCGCGATAATATGGGCTTGGCATCCTTCCGGCCGCCGGAGGGCGGAAGAACGGGAACGGCAGTTGGAACAGGCCGTCCGCCAATGGTTGGAGCAAGTTCCCGGGACGCAATTTGCCGTCACCGCGATCGAACTGGAGGAATGTGCGGGACTGGAATCGATGGCGGAACAAATCGGCCGGTTGCAAACGGTCGCTTCCTTGCGTTCCATGCTTTCCCTCAATGCGACATATCGTTTAAGCGGGCTGACCGCGCTGGCAAGCCATGAAGAGTGGCTGCGAATCGGCGCCCGTCTCGAAAATGTATGCCGATCGTACAGGCATCGGAACTACCCGGCGTATGCCCGGGAAGTCGATTTGCTGGAGAAGGAAATGAACGAAATCGGTACGCTGGACCGCAAAGCGCTTTGCCGCATCCAAGAGTTCCTCGCCTATTCTCTCGGAGTCGCTTATCCGTCCGGGGAACTTGCCGATTGGTTCAAGACGTTGCAGCATCACGGCGATTCCATGCTCTCATCCGCCGCGTCGCAGTCCGACAACGAGCAGAAGGATATCGTTCAATGCGTGATTGCGTACGTGGATCAAAACTATATGCATGATATCGGAATCAAGCAAATTGCGGAACTGCTCCATGTCACGCCCAATTATTTGAGCACCCTGTTTCATAAGAAGCACGGCAGCACGTTTATTAAATATTTGACCGAAACGAGAATGCTGAAGGCGAAGGAACTGTTGCTGAAAGAGCCCGATCTCAAAGTGAGGCAAGTGGCCGAAGCCGTCGGATATTACAGCACGCGCCATTTCACCAAATTGTTCACGGAACAATTCGGCTGCTATCCGTCGGAATGCCGCGACAAGAAAAACCGTCAGGAGGGATCGTCCTGACGGTTCCTTACGTCTGCAGCGTTCCAACATGACAGCGTGTATGCGCCGTGTCGCGCCGATCAGCGCGTGTTCGCGCGTGTTCTGTTCGCGTTGACCCGCGCCGTATCCACGTTGTGTTCGCCGTGTCCGCGTCATGCCCACGTTGTATCCACGCTCAACACCCTGTGTCCGCGCCATGTAACTTCAATAATCGATCTATATGAGTCGATTTCTGTCTGTTTTGCCCATGCAGCTGCAAATAGCCCGTTACTTCTGCGATTTTATTCGATATTTCATACACATAACGCGATTTGAGCCCTGATTCTGTAATTGTATACGAAAAATCGTACACAATGTGCGGCGCATGCATCGAATCCGTCGATTTTATTCGATATTTCATACACATAACGTGATTTGAGCCCTCATCCTGTAATTGTATACGAAAAATCATACACAATGTGCGGCGCACGGCACTGTCGTTGCATTAACTTCTACCGCCCTGCTCCCCAAGTTCGGACACAGGAGACGCTAATTGTGACAAACGACCCGATTTCGGACCGTTAGCGGACAGACGATCTTTTATTCGCGGCAAAAGCGTAAAAATAAGCCCTGCGACGAACGGATAACGGAATCAATGTCCGCCGAAACAGCGAATAAGCGGTTTTGACGCAAAATAACGGTCGTACGGTCCGGATAGCAATTCTCGATGCAGCTCCATTGGACGCATGCATCGAATCCGTCGATTTTATTCGATATTTCATACACATAACGCGATTTGAGCCCCGATCCTGTAAATGTATACGAAAAATCGTACACAATGTGCGGCGCATGCATCGAATCCGTCGATGAGCGGGGCACGGGCATAAAAACGAAGCTGCGCCCCCGATTAGGTGGAATTTAACGCGGTTTGAACCATCAAATAAATGGATGCACGCAGTTACTACGATGAAGCTAAGCGCTGTCGTTTACTCATGCGCGTACTCCCACACTTGCAACGCCGCTCCGATGGCGCCGCTCATGCCGCCTCCGCATGCCGGCTCGATCGTGACGCCTGCGAACATCGAAGGCATCGCGCGCCTGCGGACTTCCTCGCGCAATCTGCGGAAGAGCGGTTCGCCGCAGGCTGCGACTCCGCCGCCGATGACGACGGCCTCCGGGTTGAACAGATGAATAAGGCTCGCCACGGCGGATCCGAGCGCGGCAATGGCTTCATTCATCGCGTCGCCCGCGAGCGGATCGCCCGCAAGCCATAAGTCCGCCGTTTCTTTGGCGCTGAGCGGCGCGCGCGTCCCTGCAAGACCGGCGGCTTGCAACCGCTCGTTCATCAAGTTGGCGATGCTTGTGCCGGACGCATACTGTTCCAGGCAACCGACATTCCCGCAGATGCATGGACGGCCTTTATAGTCGACCGATAAATGCCCGATTTCTCCCGCGCTTCCCCAGGCGCCATGCATGATCCGTCCGCCCGTCATCACCGCGCCGCCTACGCCGGTGCCGAGTGCCAGGCAGACGAACGTCTTCGCGTTGCGGCCGGCTCCCAAGTACTTCTCGGTCAGCGCGAGCGCGTTCACGTCATTATCGACGTACACGGGAACGCCGAATCTCTCCTCTAGCAGCGACTTGACCCGCGTTCCCGTATAGCCGGGAATGAGATCGCTGGCGTAGCGGATCGTCCCCGTTTCCCACTCCACTTGGCCTGCGGTTCCGATACCGATTCCCCGGATCCGTGCGCCGCCCGATTCCGCCGCAAACCGGCTCCAAACCGTTTCAACCGCTTCCGCAACCCGCGGCATAACGTCCGCTTGCCCGGCCAACGTCGGCATGACATGCTGCTGCAATATTTGTCCGCCGCGATCGATGACCGCCGCGCTAATCTTCGTCCCGCCCAAGTCGACGCCAACCGCGTAGAACGTTTCCTCGTCCGCACGGCGCAAAGCATGCTTATTCATCGGAACCGCTCCTTAGCTCCCGCGTTTCCGCAATGCATCCGCGAAACGTTTCGTAATCAATTGAGGGCGGGTGATGGCGCTGCCTACGACGACGTACGCCGCGCCGGCGTCCATTGCCTTCACGGCATCGTCCGGGTTCCAAATGCGCCCCTCTGCAACGACCGGAACACGAACCGCCCGGCTGAGCCGAGCGACCAAGTCCAAGTCCGGCCCTTCCTGTTGACGGCTGTATGGCGTATAACCGGACAGCGTCGTACTGATATAATCCGCTCCGAGACGTTCGGCGGCCACCCCTTCCTCGTAGGTCGAAATATCCGCCATGACGGCTACGCCCGCTTGCCGGGCATACGCGATCATTTCGCTTACGCGTTCCAGCCGGTTTTCCCGATCCGTCACATCCAGGGCCATGATATCGGCTCCCGCTTCCACGATCGCCTTCACTTCTTCCATCGTCGGCGTAATATAAATTTCCGATCCCGGAATGTCCCGTTTGATCAACCCGATGACGGGCAAATCGACGTATCGCTTAATGCCGCGAATATCGTCAACGCCGTTGGTGCGTATGCCGATCGCGCCCGATTGGCGGGCCGCCAGCGCCATTCTAGGCATGACCTCCGCGCCGAACAGCGGTTCGTTCTCCAACGCCTGGCAAGAAACGATCAACCCCGGTTCTCCTAACTTCATTACCGATGTTCTCATTATCCATCCACTCCTATCGCATTAATAGCCATTCATCCCGCATTATTTAACCGCGCCCATCGTCATTCCTTTGACCAAATGCTTCTGCACCGCAATGCCGAATACGAGCATCGGCAGCATGACCAGCGTTCCCGCCGCCGTTAACGGCCCCCATTCGGTGCCTTGGAACGTCATGAACGAAGTGATCAAGACGGGCAATGTTTGCGTTTCCCGGCCGGTCAACACAAGCGCGACCAAAAATTCATTCCACACCAGCAGCATGGACAATATAAACGTGGCGGCGATTCCGCCCCGGGCAACCGGGACGATGACCCGATAAAACGCGCGAAACTCCGTACAGCCGTCGACAAAGGCCGCCTCGCGCAGTTCATTCGGAATATCCTCGAAAAAGGTAAGCAGCATTAATACGACAAACGGCAAATTCATAAGCATATAGACGAAAATAAGCAGCAAGTACGAATCCGTTAAACCGACCATAACCGCGATAAAATAGACAGGCAGCAGCATTAAGATCGGCGGCGCGATTCTCGCGCTCAGTATGAACGTAATCCATTTCGATTTGCGCCGAAAATGAAAGAAAGCCAGCGCATAAGCGGTAACCGTTCCCAATATAAGGCATAGCACGGTGGACACGGTCGATATAAAGAAGCTGCTTCCGAACGCCTTGAAAAAATCCGATCGATTGAAGACGTTGTCGAAATTGTCAAACGTCGGCGTAAAAATGAAAACGGGAGGCAAGGCAAAGGCATCCTTATAATTTTTCAATGACGTCAAGACCAGCCATACGAACGGCATCATGAAAAACAGCAGAATCACGATCGTGCCGATGTAAAACAACGACCCTTTTGCAGCGCGCATTCGAATCCCCCCTTCCTATCCTCTTGTCTTCGCTGTCATCGATTTATATAAAAAGGTGAACACGAACGTAAGCAAAACGGTAATCGATAAATTAATGACGGTCGCATAGCTCAAGTTGAAATTGTTAAACCCTTGAATATACGCGTACATATTGGCGGTTTCCGTCGCGAGCGAAGGACCGCCCCGCGTCATGACATAGATGATATCGAACGTCTTGATGCTGTCCATTAGGCGCAGCAGCAACGCAACCATTAATGCCGGCTTTAACAGCGGCAGGACGACGCTCCGAAACGTCTGCCAAGCATTGGCCCCGTCGACCTTCGCCGCTTCCAGCGGCTCGCCCGGCATCGCATCTAGAGCGGAAGCCATAATCAG
This sequence comes from Paenibacillus sp. MSJ-34, assembly GCF_018918005.1. GTDB lineage: Bacteria > Bacillota > Bacilli > Paenibacillales > Paenibacillaceae > MSJ-34. The sequence goes on from NZ_JAHLPR010000076.1 coordinate 16,980, forward strand.
GAACACGAACGGGGTCCACTGCCATACGTCGGCAATGATGACGGAGAACATCGCCAAATCGACGCTGCCCAGCCAATCATGCTTATTCCCCAAGCCGAGGACGCCCAAATAATAGTTGACGATCCCTGCGTTCGGATCGTAGAAGATCCGCCATATCAAGCCAGAGACGACCGGAGTCATAATCATCGGAATGAGCATGAGCGCCCTGACCAGCTTTCGTCCCGGGAATTGGCGGTTGAAATAGAGGGCGATCGCCAAACCAAGCGCCAGTTCCGCGAATGTCGCGATGAAAGAAAATTGCAGCGTTTTGCCGACGGAAGCCCAAGCCCGTTTGTCTTGGAATAAATCGAATAAATTCGACAGGCCTACGAACGAAAAGGTTTGTTTAATCATGCTGATATTATGAAGGCTTAAATAAACGGAATATCCGAGTACCATGACCGAGAATAGAATCAGAATCAGTATGCTCGGCATCAACCAATAACGCTGGCTTCTATGCATTCATCTCACTTCCTTACATGAGGGTCAAGGCCTGGTTGCGGCGCTCGACCCTCATTGATTCGTCGTTAGTTCGCTTCCAGCAGCCGATTGTTCAGATCGTTCGCTTCCTTAAGCGCTTCCGCCGGAGGCGTATGTCCGGTCAACGCCTTGGAGATCGCCACGCCCGTATTGTTGATCATTTCATTCGCTTGGGCGATTTGCGGCAAATAGTCCGTATTTCCATTCTCGATCGCTTCCAGCATCGCATCCTTGAAGGCGCCGAATTTATCGATAAACACTTGCTCTTTCATCGCGCTAAGCGAAGTGACGCCGGCGTTCGGATCGATCGACATCGACTTGACCTGCTGCTCTTTCGAAGTCGCCCAGCTCATGAACAGCCAAGCCGCTTCCTTATACTTGCTGTCCTTCGACAGGAAGATGCCGTGCACCGTTAAGGTGGAAGCGCCGCCTTTCGGCTGGTCCGTCTGCGTCGGCACCGGAGCGTACCCGACATTGCCGACGATCGAGGACTCCTTCGGGTCTTCGTTAAATGCGCCGTTGACCGTCGCGTCGATCGTCATCGCCGCTTTTCCTTGCTGGAACAGCAGCCTGTTCTCCTGCCAACCGAAGTTCGCTACGCCTGTAGGCCCGTATTTCGTGAGCAGTTCACGGTAAAATTCGAGCGCCTTGACCGCTTCCGGCGACGCGATATCCGACTTGCCCTGTTCGTTCAGCCATTGGCCGCCGAAGCCCCATAGGAATGTCGACCATACGTATACGTTCTGAATTCCTTGTTCGCCCCGCAGCGTAATGCCGGCGATTTCCCCGTTCGTTTGTTCGTGAATCGTCTTGGCCGCATTCATAAGTTCGTCGTACGTTTTCGGAACTTGCAAGCCGTATTTTTCAAACAAATCCCCCATGGCCTGACGACCATCGCCATAAATGAAAATAGAGTTGCAAACTGTATCCGTTTTTGGGGTAATTAATATGGGCAGATCATAGGTCGAAAGCTTTTTGGTGTATCAAT
>NZ_JAHLPR010000077.1 GCF_018918005.1 Paenibacillus sp. MSJ-34
TTACTCACCCGTCCGCCGCTAAGTTCGCTTCGTAGCAAGCTACAAAACGAACTCCGCTCGACTTGCATGTATTAGGCACGCCGCCAGCGTTCGTCCTGAGCCAGGATCAAACTCTCCATGAAAGATTTTCTTAAGAATAAGAAAATCAAAATGAAAGAGCCGAATAGCTCAATTTTCGTTGCTGACGAGAACTTGTCGTTCTCATTTATTGTTGCTTAATTCGCTCGTTGTTCAGTTTTCAAAGAACAAATCTAGTGCTTTATTTGTTGCTTTCTTTTGCGCCCCGCCGTTTCAGCGGCGACTTTTATAATATATCATATCGCCATTACTTAAGTCAAGCATTTTTTTCGAAGTAGATTTTAGCGTCTTACATAACGCTTCTGATTCGCTACTTCCATTGCTCCTATCTGAGCGGCGAAATCTAATTTATCACAGAACCGCAAACGAAGTCAACAACTAAACGTTATATTCTTCCATACAAAATGTTACAATTCTAATACGCGCACCGGCGCAGCCCGCCGTTCATTGCGCCGGCGCCTATATATATCGAATTTCCGTAAATGGCAGCGCGTCGTACCCGTCCTTCGAATCTTGAAGCACGGCAACTTCATGGACCCAGCCTTTCTTGACCAGCATTTGCAAGACTAAAGATAAATTGTTCCGCACATGGAACAATTCGGGATGCTCCATCAATTCGCGAATGCTCCATGGGTCCGGGCGGCTCGATAAAATCCGGAGCAGCAGCGAGCAGCATTCCTTCATTTTGGACATGACGGAAAATTCGCATGCGAGCAAAACGAGCTGAACTCGTTGCTCCACCGTTTCCTGACTAACCGTTAATTCTTCATATAATTTATATATGCCTACATTAATATCGCGAACCTGATTCCAAACCGTCACCTCCGGATGGGCCCCTTGCTCGATGACGGCAATGCCCGCCCAATGTTGCAACGCCTCCATAATGCGGTGGTAAGCGTCAAGCGCGTGCCCGTCCTGCAAATATTGTTTCGCATGCATATAGGTACGGAGGAAAAGGGCAAATTCCGCAAACATTCTCTGTTCCCGCAGCGGATTGTCAAACCGGACGACCGATTCGCGGAGCTGCGCCAAATACCCGTCGCGATCCCACCATATTTCACCTTGGATCAACCATTGAATAATATTGCGATTCTCGCCGGCGATAATCCATCGTTCCAAACTGGTTGGGCTGACTCGCAGCACCTGCACGTTCGTCGTGCCGTCAATCACATGAACCGTTTCAATGAAATGTTCGGAAACGTCGCATACGGTCATAACAAGCAGATCGAAGCCGTCAATGAACGCACGGTGCGCTAACGTTTCCGTATCTTCGATTGCGATTGCGCTCATTGCGTTCGATCCGGAAAGATACTCCGACAGCGACGTTTTTTGGATCAGTTTCACGCTTTTTCACCTTACCTCTCTTGGCGATTGCAAAGCTAGTACGCTATAATATATTTCTACACGACTATCTCATCTTCCTGCATTATGCATCAAACTTAATCATGGTTGAAAATTACAGATTGCCAAAGGAGAACGCGGATATGTTTTTTAAATCAAGCAAAATCAACGAATTTCGATTGTGGGGATTGCTGCTTACCTTAATTGGAATGGGATTGATGATATTGGGGACGGCGGGCATCATTTTATGGGGACAGTCCGGGAAAGTGTTCGCCGCCATTTTTATGGTCATCGGCATGATATCCATGCTTGGCAGTGTCGGCATTTACTTCTGGGCCGGCATGCTGTCTACGAGCGCCGTCATTTTGCAATGTCCCGAATGTCACCGAACGACCAAAATGCTGGGCAAGACCGACCGATGCATGTTTTGCAAAACGATACTGACTTTGGATCCGGCGCTTGCCACAGACACCGGCGAAGATTCTACAAGCGATGGCGACGGCGACGGCCGGGGTACTGGACAGGACGACGCGCTTCCGCTCAAATCGTAAGGCGGCTCCCATTCATTTCATATTTGCAATACGGGTAATGAAGAAGACCTTTGCCGAAACTATACGTAGTTGGCAAAGGTCTTCTTGTATTAATGAGCCGCAATAATGTCCCATATATCGTCGGATGCAAAGCTTCGGGTCCATATGGCCGTACCGGCCAATTTCAATTTTCTCGCCAAATCCAAACGGGCTTTCACCGAAACTTCATCCTCGATCCATATTTTGATCGTCGCTCCGTTTTCTTTGTATTCGACGTAATTTTGCCCTGACTTTGAATCGAAGACAGGCGTCAGTTTATTATTTTGAATTAAATCCTGTACAGTTTTCATGCCGACGGCTTTGGAAGTCACTTTCATCTTTCCTTTTTCCGCCTTTTCCGTCCAAATACGGGTATAAAAGGGCATGCCCAGCAGCAGTTTATTCGGCGGCACGCGATCTTCGTCGATGATGCGGCGAATCGAACGCTCAACCCAAGGCAATGATGCGACCGAACCCGCCTTAGGGCTTGAAGCCCAATGCTCGTCGTAAGCCATGACCATCATAAAATCGACGATTTCCCCTAGCGCCTTGCGATCTAAGAATACGGACCACATCTCGCTGTTCGACTTCGGCGTCACGTCGATCGAAACGACCAAGCCTTGCTCATGCATCATCGGCGTCAATTCCCGCATAAATTGCGTCAAATTGTCTTTATCTTTCGTATGCACATTCTCAAAGTCGATATTAAAGCCGTCAAGCTTGTACATTTTCGCAAATGACAGCAATTGTTGTATTATTCGAAATCGATTGTCGAACGAAGCGAGCGCGGACGTCGTCATCTCCGGCTCGAAACTGTTGCTGAACAACGCCCACACTTGCATATTGTTGTTATGGGCCCAGCGCACATAACTCGGATCCGCCTTGTTCTTCACATTGCCTTCCCCGTCCAGAAGGCTGAACCAGGTAGGGCTAACGACATTCACGCCGGGCATCGGAGCGAATTTGCCGGGATCCGGATTTTTGTTATAAACGGCTTCCCAAATCATATGCACAGGCTCCTGCAACTCGATCGTTTCGGAAGCTTCCTGCATAGGAGCAAGCGTAATCGTTCCTTTCAACTCGACATCTTTTTGCCGGATAAAACCGACGACGCCGTTATCCAATTGCGCTTCATACCAATCTTCAACTTCATGCCAAATTCGAAGCTTCGAACCTTGGCCGACATCCGCCAATATCGGGGCATGCTTTGTCGGTCCTGTCCGCAAAGCCGCCGTTTTGTCCGGCTTCTTCGGATTTGAAGGAACTTCGCCCATCCTCACCGTATCTCCGGCTTTATTCAAGATGACGGCGCCTGTCTCGGCATGTTCTTGAATTTCCACTCCATACAGCTCTTTCAAAGGATCGATCGGCAAGTAGAGAACTCCGTCCACCTTCTCGGCGGCAAAATGCAGTTGAATCGGCTTGCTGTTCACACTGCCGGTCAGTTGATCGGTTTTGAAATGAATTAATTTGTCTTTCGTTGTTAAAATAATCGATTGGGACGTTTCCTCATAACGGACGTTAGGATCGATATATTGCTGCACGAACGGCAGCGGAAGCTTCAGCCCTTCCTTCGTCCCTTCGGCCGGCAACTCGAACATTTCCCCGTTGATAAAGATAGGTTTTGCCAAACCGCCGAAATCGGGCTCCACATGCTCGGAATTGGGCAATACGTTTTGCACAATGATATAAGAACCAATAACTGCGACACAAGTTAACATAAAAATAAAAAACCACCATCGCCTACGCATGCCCTTACGATGATGGTGTCGGTATCTTCTGCTCTCCAACGAATCTGGCCCCTTCCGCTATTTCGAAGAACACGACTTACATATCCCGTAAACTTCCATGCGATGGCCGCGTACGACAAAGCCTGAAGCTTGGGCTGCCGTCTGTTCGACATCGCTCAGCTTCGGATAGTCGAAATCGACAATCTTGCCGCATTGTTCGCAGATCGCATGATAGTGATCGGACAAATCCGCGTCAAACCGGCTGGAATCGTCTCCATAAGTCAATTCTCTAACCAAGCCGGCTTCGATAAATAATTTTAAATTGTTATATACCGTAGCAACGCTCATGCTGACAAACTTCGGCGAAAGTGCACGGTAGATCTCATCCGCAGTGGGATGCGTATGGCTATCCAGCAAATATGTCAAAATCGCATGGCGCTGCGGCGTGACGCGAACACCCATATCTTTAAGCTGTTCCAATGCATATTGGACTCGCGATTTCATGGTACACCGCCTCTTCTCTTTTCCGCACAAATCAGAAAATCATTCGATTGGCATCCATCGATGCCATACATCAATTGTAACGTGCGCCGTCCGCGATTTCAATTCTTTTTCACCTGGATATCTTTGATAGTCTCCAGCCGGATCGAATGCGTGCCCGCTCCGACCATTCCGGAAATCCTATTCTCGTTGATCTCGAGCGGCAACTCGGATGCGATCGACCCGAACGTATTGGAACCGTCAACGGTATAATCGCCTTCCTCCGGCAGCGCAACGAGAATATCGCCAATGGCGGTATAAAGGTTCCAATCCCCTCCGACATGAACGGACCGAACTTCGATGTCTCCGTTCAACGTTTCGAGATCGACGTTTCGTTCGGCTCCCTCAAGCGTAATATTCCCGTTTTTCGTCTCGGCTCGAACATTCCCGTCCGTATGGCGAATTTCGATGGCGCCGTTCAACGTATTGGCAACGACATCGCCGTCGGCATTCGCGACTTTCACTTGCCCGTTGCTCGTACTTAATTTGAGCTCATCCCGAATCGGAATGTCTTCCGCCTCGATATCCCCGTTGATCAGTTTCAATTCCACATCCAGTTCGCGATGCTCCGGCAACGTAATGACGAAATTCATCCTCGGCTTTCTTTTGCCGCTCGCGCCGTATGTTTGGCCGTTTGCCGTCAGCGAAACGGTCTGGCCCAGGTTGACCTTCAATTCGGATTGTTCCGCGATATTCCGGGCTTCCTTCTCGCTTACCGCGTCGATCCACATTACCGTATCAACGGCAATGCGGTCCACGGCCGGCCCTTTCCGAAGGACGACGCTTCCATTCGGGTTATTGACGACAAGCCGCTGCGTCCCCGGGTCAAGCTGCACGAACTCAGCATCCTTGTCGATACGCGTTCCGGATTGTTCGCTGTAATTGCCCGCATCCGAAAAATCGATAGTATGCCATAGTTCCTTCAAATAAGAGGGTTGAGTGACGCCGAATACGATGCCCGAAATCAAGACGGCGACGAATACGCCGGCGAAATCGAGACGAAACTTCTTCCCGTCGCGATAGAGGAAGTTCAGAACGATGAACTCCAAGCCCCACAGTATAAAGAGAACCGGCCACCACTGCAATAACAACCGAATGGACCCGCTTCCGGTCGCCTGATCCCATATCAGCAATCCGCCTACGGATAACAGCAGCAAAGCCGCCGTATATCTTCCGACCTTGACCATTCGCATCCATCCTTTCGATCTATCGACTTATCGGCCGGGCGGCTTATTTTTTTTCGATTCCCGGAACAGGATCGCTCCGCCTACCACAATTAAAATAATGGCCGCTAAATACGAGCCTCCGTATTGAAACAACGCTCGCAGCCAGCTCGGGTTAATGCTGAACAATATGACGAACACGCCGAACATGATGAGCAGCAATCCGAGACCGTTGCCCTTAAGAAAAGAAGAACCGATCGCTTTGTCCCAAGTCGGCGAAGCTCCTCCCAGTTCGTCGGGTATATACCCGTACATTCGGCGGACGTTAATGCGGTCCGTACATTGCAGCGCATCGAACAAATTGTAAAAATAGATGCCTGGAATAAGAAGCGACAAGAGCACGATCAGCGGAATATTCACTTCAAGTCCCGAGGACGAAAAGTATACGATGGCCATAATATCCAGAGCAAGCAGCAGCATGAAGGAAAGTCCTCTTTGCATCAAACCTAAGTAAAAGTGACCTAAGCCCGGGAAAAAAAAGGCGAACAATCCCGCTACAAATTTGCTTTTTTTGGATACATTGTTTGCATACGGATAGTGGCCGGGACCGTAACCGTTAAAACCCGGCGGAGGCGGGGGAGGGGGCGTTTGCCTCATATTTCTTATTCTTTCGTCCAGAAAAGGGTCGTTCGTGAAATTGTTTTGTTTGTCGTCTTTGTTCATCATCTGGCATTCCCTATCCTTTCGTTAAATATTTCATTACATACTGAACCGTATCGTGCACGGTCGTTTGCAATTCTACGCCCCAATGCGACGGATCCGGATAAAACAACGGCTTAAAGATTCCGACGGAAATAAAGAAATACGTTGCCGCACTGGCAATCGCGAAATGGAACAATACATTCCGCTGTATCCGGGCGAAATGAAACGGTCCTGACGGTTGTCCTTCTGCATCGGATTGCAGCGCTGCGCGCCGCATCACGTTGTCCGTAAAATAAGGGGACGGCTCCGCTATCGGCAACCGATCGAGCATCCGGTCGATTTGCCGCGAGAACGAATCTTGTTCATACCGACGATTTATGGGCGTCGCTTTGGATTGATCGTTGTGAGATCGTCTCATGAGGATGCACCTCCAGCCATTTTTGTTTAAACTTCTGCTTGGCCCGGTAAAGCCGCGTTTCCACCGTTTTCGGCGGAATATCCAAAATTGCGGCGATCTCTTGATAGGAGCATTGCCGCAAATGAAACAGTTCCAGCGCAATACGGTATTTATACGGAAGCATGGCCAGAATTTCCCACACTTCATGCTGATCTTCTTTCGTCATTAACCGGTTTTCCGGTTCATCCGTACGATCGGCGAACCACGAACGGATCGTATCGATGACCGACTCCAAAGGCTTTCGTTTTTGCGATCGGCGGTAATCTATGACGCAGTTCAATGTCAATCGGTAGAGCCAGGTTTTGAATTGGGCGTCGCCGCGGAACGTGGATAATGCGCGATACATTTTCACAAACACGTCCTGCGCCAAATCTTCCGCCGTTTCCCGATGGCCGATTTCACGATAGATCAAGGTGAAAACATAATTTTTATGACGTTCGATAATGTATCGGTATGCCTCATGTTCGCCTTGACGGATGTTCTCTATTAATTGTTCGTCCGTCAATTGCTCCATCGTTTCACCTGCCTCCATCGGATTTCATAAAGATTAGACGTTCATATTCGGATAAACCCTTCAAAATTATAATACACCAAAAAAAACCTCCCTAGGTAAGGAAGGTTTTGCACATCGGCGAAAAATCCGCTCACTCGATCGAGACGCCGAACACGCCGTCAATCGATTTGATCTCGGACATGATGGCCGGCGGCTCGATCGGCTTCGGCACGACGATATGGAGTTGAAGCTCCATATGCAAATCGAGTTCGTTCTCGAGCGGTTTTCGGTTTTCAAGCAAAGTCATTTTTCTGACCGTGATTCCTTGGGCCGTCAGCTTGGCGGAAACATGATCGAGCAAATCGTGCTTGCCGAACGCGCGAACCGTCAGCAATTGCACCTTTTTCCCTCCAAGAAAACGCTGTTCGATTTTGTTAAGAACCCAAAGGTTCAATAGCACGAGCACGGTCGAAACGACCGCCGCAAAATAAAAACCAGCGCCGATGGCTAAGCCGATCGCGGCGACAACCCATAACGAAGCCGCCGTCGTCAATCCTGTGATCGATTTGCCGGTAAACAGAATCGTTCCCGCGCCGAGAAAACCGATCCCGGTAATGACCGCGGTCGCCAAGCGGGCCGGATCGACGCGAACGTTAATTTCATCAACAAATGCCGAAAAACCGTAAATGGATAAGAGCATAATGAGCGCCGAGCCCAAACAGACCAGAATATGCGTGCGCAGCCCGGCGGCGTGATTGTTATGTTCCCGTTCGAACCCGATCAATCCGCCGAGCAGCATCGCAATGAGCAGGCGCATCAATATGTGAACATTGTCAATGAACCAAGGATTGCTCAATCCTATTCCTCCGTTTCCGCTGACAGTCCTCTACGCTTTTTTATGAAATGTGGCGAGCGGTACGTTAGGGGCCACTTCTTGCACGCTCGACTGCACAAAGCCTTTTTTCTCGTACAGATTGACGGCGGGCGTATTCCGCAAGCCTGTCGATACGATAAACGTCTTAACCTCCGGATTGCCGTTCAATACATAGTCTACCAAACTCCCGGCGATGCCTCTGCGGAAAAAACGCGGATGCACCATCATGCGGCATATCGTGAGCTCGCCGGGCTGCTCGGACTCGGTGGAAATGGCGCCGGCCAGCTCATCTTCCACGAAATAACCGTAAAATTGTTCGCCGCATTCCCGCAGCGAGCGGAGCGTATCCATCAACGGCGGGATCCGGTCGAAGCCGATCAATTCGGCCTCGATCGGGTAGGATGCATGCTGCAGTCTCCATATTTCCTCTACCGTGCCTTCATCCGATAAATCGAGCCGCTTGATCGGAAATAGCTCTTGGTTCGTATCTCGCGTATGCGTCATTCTTTTATCCCTTCAAACGTTCCAGCAGCAGCTGATTGACGAGCGCCGGATTCGCTTTGCCTCTCGATTCTTTCATCACTTGTCCGACCAGGAAGCCGATCGCTTTCTCTTTGCCGGCCTTGTAATCTTCAACCGACTGCGGGTTCGCGTCGACGACTTTGTCCACGATCGCTTTAATCGCCCCTTCGTCGCTGATTTGCACAAGCCCCTTCTCCTCGACGATCGCTTGCGGCGCTTTGCCGGTTTCCAGCATTTCTTTAAACACGGTCTTGGCGATTTTACTGCTGATCGTCCCCTTCTCGATTAATCCGATCATTTCGCCCAAACCTTTGCCTGTCACTTTCACGTCCGCCATTTCCAAATTGTTCGCGTTCAAGTATCCGAGCAAATCGCCCATAATCCAGTTGGATACGGCTTTCGCGTCTTTCGTATATTGCAAGCTTTCTTCGAAGAAGTCGGCGAGAGCCATCGAGGACGTGATCACTTCGGCGTCGTAGCTGGGCAAGCCGTAATCCGACGTATACCGCGCTTTGCGCGCATCCGGCAATTCCGGAATGCTCGCCCGGATCCGTGCTTTCCATTCGTCGTCGATATGAAGCATGACCAGGTCCGGATCCGGAAAATATCGGTAGTCATGCGCTTCCTCCTTGCTGCGCATGGTCAGCGTCTTGCCTTGCGCCTCGTCCCAGCGTCTCGTTTCCTGTACAATCACGCCGCCTTCGTCAAGCACTTCCGCCTGGCGCCATTCTTCGTACTCAAGTCCTTTTTGCACGCCGCGGAACGAGTTCATGTTCTTCAATTCCGTCTTCGTCCCGAACTCCTGTTGTCCGTACGGTCGCAAGCTAATATTGGCGTCGCAACGCAAACTGCCTTCTTCCATCTTTACGTCCGATACGTCGCAATATTGCATGATCGCCTTTAATTTCTCAAGATAAGCGCGCGCTTCTTCCGGCGAACGCAAATCCGGTTCGGAGACGATCTCCACCAGCGGCGTTCCGACGCGGTTAAAGTCGACGAGCGATGCGTATCCGCCGTCGACATGGGTCAGCTTGCCGGCGTCTTCTTCCAAATGGAGACGCGTAATGCCGATCCGTTTCGTTTCGCCGTTCACTTCGATATCGATCCAACCGTTCTCGCCGATCGGTTTATCGTACTGCGAAATTTGGTAAGCTTTCGGCGAATCGGGATAGAAATAGTTTTTACGGTCGAATTTGCTCTCGTCCGCAATCGTGCAATTAAGCGCCATCGCGGCTTTCATGGCGTAATCCACCGCTTGGCGGTTCAGTACCGGCAGCACGCCGGGATGTCCCAAGCAAATCGGGCATGTATGCGTATTCGGGGGAGCGCCGAACTCCGTCGAGCAGCCGCAAAATATTTTCGATTTCGTATGCAGCTCGACGTGGACCTCCAAACCGATTACCGTTTCGTATTTTGGGGTAGACATGGATAACCTCCTGCAAACTTTATGAAATAAGCGTTAACGTGCAACGTTGCTAACGTTCTATAACCGCGGGCGCGCTTTGTGATGATCCGTATGCTGTTCAAATGCGTGTGCCACACGCAGCACCGTCGCTTCGTCAAACGCTTTGCCGATAATTTGCATGCCGACCGGCAATCCGTCCGCGAATCCGCACGGCACGCTAATGGCCGGCACGCCGGACAAGCTGACCGGAATGGTAATAATGTCATTCATATACATCGCCAGCGGATCGTTCACCTGGGAACCGATCGGAAATGCCGTCGTCGGCGCCGTCGGACCGATAATGACGTCGAAATCGGCAAAAACTTTATCGAAATCCTGTTTCACGAGGGTGCGCACTTTTTGCGCCTTGACGTAATAAGCGTCGTAATATCCCGAACTGAGCGCGTACGTTCCGAGCATGATGCGGCGCTTCACTTCCGGACCGAAACCTTGGCTTCTCGATTTATGGTACAGATCGATCAGATTGTCCGGGTCGTCGGCGCGTACGCCGTACCGCACGCCGTCGAATCGCGCCAAATTGGAAGAAGCTTCCGAAGACGCAAGCAAATAATAGGCTGCGATCGCATAATCGGTATGAGGGAGAGATACTTCTTCCCACGTCGCTCCGAAACTTTCAAGCACTTTCAAAGCGGTAAGCACCGAATCTTTCACTTTCGGATCGATGCCATCTCCGAAATATTCCTTCGGTACGCCGATGCGCAACCCTTTGACATCGCCCGTCAATGCGGCCATATAGTCCGGCACGTCCACATTCGCCGATGTGGAATCCATGGCGTCGTAGCCGGCAATCGCTTGCAGCACGTAGGCGGAGTCCTCGACGTTTTTCGTAATCGGACCGATTTGGTCCAGCGACGAGGCGAACGCGACTAAGCCGAAGCGCGAGACGCGGCCGTACGTCGGTTTTAACCCGACAACGCCGCAATACGACGCAGGCTGGCGGATCGATCCTCCCGTATCGGAACCGAGCGCGAAATAAGCTTCGCCCGCCGCGACCGCCGCAGCCGACCCGCCGCTGGAACCGCCGGGGACATAATCCAAATTCCACGGATTCCGCGTCGGATAGAAGCTCGAATTTTCGTTGGAGCCCCCCATTGCGAACTCGTCCATGTTCAATTTGCCGATCGTCACGGATTGTGCCGCTTTTAATTTCTTCACAACGGTCGCATCGTAGACCGGATCGTAGTTGGATAGAAATTGGCTCGCGCAAGTCGTGCGCAATCCTTCCGTTACAATATTGTCTTTGAGGCCTGCGGGCAGCCCGAACAGCAAGCCGCGTTCTCCGCCTTTGGCCAATTGCTCGTCCAAAGCCTTCGCTTGGGCGCGCGCTCCTTCTTCATCTAATGTCAAATAAGCCTTAACCCGCTCTTCCGTTTCGCCGATCCGCTTATACGCCTGATCGACCAAATCGGAAACGGACAGTTCTTTCCGGCTCAGCTTATCGTGAATTTCTTGTAATCGCAAATCGAAAAGTGACAACGTTCGTTCCTCCTAAAAGTTTTGTAAGCGATGCTTCATTTACTATTCCAAAACGGCCGGCACCTTGATTTGCCCGTCTTCCTCATCCGGCGCATTCAGCAATACTTTCTCTATCGGCAAAGAAGGACGAACCTCGTCTTCGCGCATAACGTTTGCGATCGGCAATACATGGCTCGTTGGCGCCACATCGTCCGTATCCAGTTCGTTCAACTTTTCCGCATATTTTAAAATGGCATTCAGCTGTTCCGTAAATTTCGTTTTCTCTTCCTCGCTCAAATCAAGCCGCGCCAGCTTGGCCACGTGCTCGACATCTTGTACGGCAATGCTCATCCGCTCGTTCCTCCTTAATGTCCAATTCTCATTTTATAAGTATAGCCTAGTTGTTTTTGTTACTCAATTATCAAGTTGAAAAACATGCAAAAACCCGAGGCTTTCGTCACCCCGGGCTCGTTCAGGCACTGCGCGTTCTATTAAATCCAGGCGCGCAGATTGACTTGTTTGATGAATTCTTTCGTCGTCATCGGCTCTTGCGCCGATTCTTCCTCCGGTTGTTCGTCGGCATGCAATTGTCCGTTTACAATTCGCATAAAAAGATTCTCGTTACGCGTCGCAAGCGCATAATCGATCAACGCTTCCCGTTCAATCCGGTCGACTTCCTGCTGCAGCAACTCCGCCTCCGGCGCGATATCCGAAGCCGGGACGGCGAAATTGCGGTTCGCCTTCGGAACGCGGACGACATAGTCAAACGCATTATCCGCATTGCGGTCGTATGCAATAATATACCCGTACTCCCCGACGGGGAGATTTTGTTCGAATCGGTCAGCGACGATAATAATTTTTTCCCCTAAACGATGCATCGCTTATTCCCCCTAGCTGACTAGCTGTCTATCTTTTATCCTATATCCTACTAAAAAATGATAGCAATGTCCAATTCGGGCGGGAACAGCGGATCGGCCAACGCCAGGAGCAGCCTGCCGTCTCGCATCGCGCGCAGCTCCCAGCGCGCGGTGTTTCGCTGCATGTCGGCGGTCGGTCGGCCACATCGAGGCATTGAGGCAAGGAAAACGCCTGGCGCGTCCTTGGCGGTTAGCCGATTTCAAACGTTTGGCCCTTGCAGGCGGACCTTCCTTCTCCGGCAGAAATGCGTATTCCGAGTCCGGGATAAATCAGGACTTTCGGGTTCAGCCGTCCCACTCCACATGAACAACGCCCTCGCGGGAAACGGTAAGCTTATCGTATCCTTGCTCCGTTATCAAATACACGTTTTCCAGCCCGACGATGCCGCGGCCGGGGAACGTGAATTTCGGCTCGATCGCGATCGCCATGCCGGGCTCGAGCGGATAGGCAAATCCTTTGGCCAGCACGGGCAGTTCGTCGATTTCGAGGCCGATGCCATGGCCGAGAAACTTCACTTGGTCGGCCCCGTATCCCATAAAGTGCGCGGCAAGTCCGGCTTCCTTCGCCATTTCGAGCGCTTGGGCGTAGATCCGCTCGCAAGACGTACCCGGCCGCAACAGCTTTTCCGTCGCGCGAAGAATCGATTCGGCAACGTCGTAGGCCCGCCGCAGATCGGGTTCTAGTTCGCCGATTACGAACGTTCTGGTCTGATCGGTCACATACCCGTCGATGCAGCAGCCGATATCGACGAGAATCGGTTCACCACGCTCGATCGCTTTGCGGCTTGAGCTTTGCGGGCCCGCGGCGCTCAGCCCCCGTCCGCCGGCCGGGCCGTCGAAATACGTCGGTTCGGCTGCGGCTGCACCCGAGCCGACCATGCCGGTAATCACCTCTTGGTTGTATCCCCGCAAACGAATCATGCCAAGATGCCCGTTGTTGCGGAACATAAACTCGATGCGGCTCATCAGTTCAAGCTCCGTCATGCCGGGACGCACGTAAGCGGCCGCATCCTGCAAGACGAGATCGGCGATACGCGCCGCTTCCTTCAATACGGAAACTTCATAAGCCGATTTGATCATGCGCGTTTCGCGGATGATCGCGGAGCCGTCCACCCACTTCACTTCCGGCAGCAAATCGCGCAGCCTGTGGTACATTTGCACCGGCATGACGTCAAATTCCGCCGCCACCGTAGGTTGGGGCCGCCCGAACACTTGCGGGAAACGTTCGGCCAGCGTTTGGCCGAATTGGCGCAGCGATCCGAGCGGCGCCGTCTCCACATGGGATTCTTGTTCCGCACGCACTACGCTGCGGCGGACATAATAAACCGATTCGCCCTCGGCGGGAATGAATAAATAGCCGGTTTGCATCGAACCTGTAAAATAGTATAAATCCACATTTTGCGTAATGATGCAACCGTCCATCGAAGCTTCGGCGCATTTCTTTTGCAATATTTTTATTCTATTATGTATTTCATCGCGGGATAAAGTCATTTCACACCCTCCACATCAATGGGTTCCCATCGAACCGAAATCGTCGTAACTGGATTGATCCCCATGATAAAATATGACATCCCCATCCGTCAATTGAAACGAATTACCGTACGAATCGGCGATCGTTCGGCGGAAGCCTTCCAATCCCCATTGGTTCCGGTGCGGATAAGGCGCCATTGCAGGCGCGTGAATATATTGCAGATGCGGATTGGCGACATCCTTATTGCGGATCGTTTCGATATTGAAATTGACGATGATGTATCCGTTTTTGAGAAAGATCGGCGATTTGTCGTTCAACCGGTTCGTACGGCCGTATTCCGCCAAATTCGTTCCTTTCGGCACGACATACACGGCGGCAGGGATGCTGTATTCCCCGTACCATTTCTGATCGGCGGCTAGAGCGCGCTGCGGAGTGGCCGTCGCATTGCCGGGTATATTCGGATTCCCGACGAAGGTGCGAAGCGACTGCGGCAATATGAACCAATCGTAGGTGCCGACCCATGTTTTGTCCGACGCGTTGCTGATATATTCCCGCACATATTGCTCGCGGCTGACGGGATTCGGCGAGTTCGGCGCGTACTCGGCATCGTAAAGAAATTGCGCCGTATCTGTCAGCTCCCGCTCCGGCACGTTTCGCAACCTTGCGTTTAAAATAACGTATCGCTTTTCTTTATCCTCGTGGGACCCGATCCGTATAAACTTTTTCTCATTGCTATGGTAGTACAAATCGACCGCCTGTCTTTGTTTGCCGTCCTTGCTCGCAAAGTAGAAATCCGGCTTGATCCGGATGCCGTCGGCCGGCCCGAACATATTCCCCTTCGTTTTGAGGTCGAATTTGAAATGATACCCCGTTTTGACGGATATATTCCTCGCCCCGGCATCCGGGTGGCTTCCCAAACGGATCGGGAGCGTAAACGGCGTCCGGTTGCCCCGGGGGTAACCGTCGATATTTCGATCCCCGGCCCAATAATAGTTGCCCGTATGTTGCACGCTTCCCGGCTGCGTTCGAAATACCGTTTCCCAACGATAATCGGCAATATCCGTAATGCGAAAATCGTACACGCGGCCGATCACTTCAACCGGGATTTCCATTTCGGCCGTATGATGCCGCAAATTCGTGTTGGCGTTCGTCTCGGATGTAAACGGCGAAGGCGCGTTTTCGGCTATGGTACGGAAGCGAATTTCGTAATTTCCCTCGTCCACCCACACCGGCAAATAAAATGCAGCCGTCAATTGGACCACGGGGATGTCGATCCAAGTTCCCTTCGGATACAATACGGTCCGGTCCGCATGGTACACATCGAAAGGAAAGGCTACTTGCTTGGTACGAACGTATTTGGCGTAATCGCGGTTGCCGTAGCCGGGGTAGTCGACATGCCGGCCGCTTGTCGGAATCGTAACGGTAAAAGGCCTGTCGAGAATAAACGACATTCGCTGAAAATTAGGAATCGTCTTCTGATTATGCTCCCGGTCGTCGGAGGCGCTGGAGTAATTGACGACAGGAGTGTGAACGGTGACGGGATTAATGTTTTTTACCGGAAAATTTTGATTTGAGCCGCCATTGATATTTCCAGGCAGGATCACATAGAATATCGTCCCATCGCTTGGCGTTTTATCCATATTCACTTTGTTGCTGTCAATCATGTACCCGCTTCCGAAAAGTACGTTTGGTTCAATCGGCCGCGGAGCTGGAATTTTTCCCGGATCCGGCCCGTTTTCGATCGTTTCAGTATCACTCATTATCACATCGGATCGAAAACATAAGTAGTCGTTTTTCACTCGAATTGGTTCAACAGCGGATTCTGCCTCACTGGTAAAATCCTCGTCCGGAGCAGTGTCACCGTAAACCGTCTCGGATCCCAAATCAACATTATTAACAGTCGGCTGCTTGATATGGTTTGCGTACCCGGTGGAATGTTTCGTTTCTACTGTAGGAGGTTGGTACCCGGTAGGCGTTAACGTGACACTTCCACTTGGTAGAGCGTAGTTATTAACGATTGACTTGTCGATTTTATAGACTTCCAGATTATCGATTTGCCAGTATGAAAAATCGCGTTTAATTGTATAAGACTTCGTTACCGTTTCATCTCTGGTCTTGGTTTCCCATTTTGTCTTCGGACTGCCTTCTTCATCTACTCCGTCATCCACCTCTTCCTCCCACTCTAAATTATATGTTTTCGTAACAGTAAGCTGATATGTGCATTGCCCGACCATTTTAGTAAATTTGTTCATGTACAGGTACTCCAGCGCATGAACACGTACGTTAAGCGATTCTGAAGTAGGAATCCCTTGCAAAACGTCAAATACACTATCGGCTTTAATCGTTCCGGTTGACTGCGGGTCCATTACTGAGTCGGGTATGGAAGTGCTTGGCGATTCGCTGCACCTTCCGGCAGGCGGCGGAGGTTCGCAATTGCCTCCGGGGCATTCCCCTTCATTGACCGGATCGTAATAAAAATAAGCGTAATATGTTTTAAACGATCCGTCGTATTGGAACCGATCCGGATTGCCTTTTTGCGGTGTCCCCCCCGGCGTTGGCGGCTCCTTCGTGCTTTTTTTGTATCCCACGTATTTATATTTGCTTGTTTCGGGCGCGTGTTCGAAATAATAAGGCTCGCCTTTAACTAACTTTCTCGTATAATCGCGAAAACCGTCTATACCGTCCAAGCTGCGCCCGTCTTTAGTGAAATGTTTAATGATGGCTTGTCCTTCGAGGGGTTCTAGGGTGATCGTATAGAGGATCGGGAAATAGTAACGGTAGCCTTCGACTCCCTTGGAAAAGTCACCACCTTCGGTTAAATCTAATTTACTAGGCGAAGATAACGTTCCACTCAACCATACATTTCCGGAAACGGAATCCGTGTTTTTTCCGTTCAACGTTTCCAGTCTTGCTTGAAATGTTTTATCAGTAATGTAATCCTGATAGATTTCATATCCTTCGCCGTATCGGGAACTTTTAAACAATTCCCTTCCCGAAATCAAATGGGCCGGGTCACTTCCGATCGGCATATCAACATAGAAAGCTGCGACAGTTACATCTAAAATTTTACGCTTGGGAAAGTCGAATGCATAGGTATAGTTATTCCAATCTACCGTCATACCTGGCGCAACTTCATTTGTCCATTTTCCCCCACTGTCTTTCCAAACATCATAATAACCTAAACCTACGAAATAATGCTTGTTTTCATCGGTAGGGTCTGGGGTGGAAGGAAGCGCTCCTGCATAAGATTTATTGGTGAGAATAAAGGTACTAGCGACTAAGATTAGAATCGTTAGCACTGCAATTAACATTCTCTTTTGCATTTATTCTCACCCTTATTAAAACGGATTTTTCAACGCCACAATCGAGTTGAAATCAAGTCTAAAGCAGATATATTCAATGTCACTTACCTTAAAATCATTATAATATTGATCGTTAATATCAAGTTCATCGACTTGACTTTTCAGCTTATAATCACTTGTAATTGTTTCGTCGTTATGTTTAACTTCTAGGCTTTTATTAATAGCGTTTCTGTAACGTGGCTTGGAATTGTTAGTAACATAATAAATGTTGAATGAGGGTTTCGCGCGTCTGATTTGAACGCCCAAATTATTTTTGTTGTCCTTGGCAAGCCATATATCGTAAATAACGACATCACCAATTTTAATAGGCAATTGATCTTTTGTAATCACTTGAAAGGTTTCGAAATTTTGACCGTACATATCTTTTAACAAATGATCCCGTCCCCGATATAACTCCTCATACTTCTCAATACTTTCCGGCTCCAACCCCAACTCTTCCGGCGTATAAATCTTCTTCTCGCCAACCCAGACCCAACTGCTTACGCTGTCCCACTCTACGGGTTGCCCTAACGCTTCGCTCACAAAACGCAGCGGCACGAAGGTACGATCGCTTTTGGTGATCGCTTTCGTATCGAATGTTTTTTCCGCGTTGTTGACGAGCGCTTTCGCATGGCCTACCGTCAGCTGTATGAACTTGTCGCCGAGCGAGATTTTAACCGTTTGAGCCCCGCCGCCAACCCAATCGACCTTCGCGCCCAATCCTTCGGCGATAAAACGAATCGGAATCAGCACTCGGTTATTGGCATCCGCAAAAGGCCTCGCGTCGGGGAACGAAATTTTCCGGCCGTCAATCAATACTTCAATGTCGGCTTTGCCAACTCGTTGAATATTGCTTTGAGCCGCCGAAGCAGCGCTTGCCATAGTCGTACAAAGTACGACGATAATTACAATCAATACGGACACTTTTTTCATTATTCATTCCTCCTCATATAGTATTTCTTGAAGGCAGTTTTGAGTTTACTTCCAGTCCCCTAGGGGACTGGCGGCCGCCTTCAAAATTTCCAGTTGATCTTTGAAAAATAAATTTGGGACTGGACTTTCCGGAAT
>NZ_JAHLPR010000078.1 GCF_018918005.1 Paenibacillus sp. MSJ-34
CAAATGGGTTATGAAGTAGAGCTACGTGAGATAGTCCCAGCATAACTGTAACTTTATGGATATTAATGTTGCTTAGGAAACCTTTTCGGTCCAAGGGACTTTAGCGCTTTAATGTTAAATAGTTTATTTTCGTACAAAAACACTCTCCTTCCAAAGTAAGAAGAGTGTAACAAGCAATTCTCAAAAATCGCTCAAAGCCGCGAGATGAATAAAACGACTTGGACCCGTGCCCCGGCATCATGATTTAATATCTTCATGGAGCCGTAATGCTTTTCGCAGAGCAGACGGCTAATGTAGAGCCCCATGCCAAAATGCCGGCTATCTTGTTCGTCGCTGTTACGGAGAAACGGCCGCGGCCCTTTTTGCAAAATAGAATCGGGAAAACCGGGACCGTCGTCGGAAATCTGAAACGTAAGATGATCATCCTGTACCCAAGCCGAAAGTCCGATTTTTCCGCTCGCATAACGGCAGGCATTGCCTACCAAATTCTCTAGTACGGTAAATAGAATGGTTTTATCTATCCATACCGTTTTGTCAAAATCTCCAAAATCGAATTCAATCGAGTACGGCTTTCCTAATGCAAACAGCCCGATATTGCCGCGAATTTCCGTTTCCAGCTTCGCCCAATCCTCCGGCTTGCGATCGCATTGGACTTCCTCCAGCCGTGAAACGCTGCCCATAGCTTCCACATAGGTTTCCATCCGTTCGGTGTATTCGCCCATCCGCGTCAAGTGTTCCTCCATATCTTGCGGAGTCATCTGTCCCGTTCGGATCCCCATCCGGAAAACTTGTATATATCCTTTCAGAACGGTGATCGGGTTTCGCAAATCGTGGGAAAACGCCGCGTTCAGACGTTTGCGTTCCTCGGCTTGCCGCCAAAGCTCCTTGTTGTTTCTCAGAAGTTCCTGCCGCATCGTTTCAAATGCGTTGCAAAGCTGCCCTAGTTCGTCGCCGGATTTGCATTCTATATGAAAATCCAAATCGCTGCGGATCATTTTCTGTGCGCCCGATTGCAGCGCCGCTAAAGGTTGTTTTAATTTGATACGATAGAATAGGGCATTTGCAAGGAAAAGCGCGGCTACGACGAACACGACCGGTAAAACAAACTGCAAGAGACTCAGTACGCCAGACCAAAAGGCTGACGTCCCGGAGAGGGTCGGCGACGAAATGACTGTTGCAGGCAGATCGCCGCCTATTTCAAGCAGCAGCACGCCGCCTGGGGCAATCGCGGAGCGGAGGGCGATACAACCGAAGAAAGCGGCGGCGCTCAAAACGAACGCCCCCAGCAGGCATAGAAGCGTCAGGAAGAAAAAGCATTGTTTCAGGCTCATGTTCCTTAACCTCGCCATTTATATCCCACTCCCCAAACCGTTTCGATATAGTTATGCGGCGTGCAAGTTGCCAGCTTTGCCCGAATTTTTCTAATATGCTCCATAATCGTATCGCTGCTCCCGTCCCCATTCATTCCCCATACGGCTTCATATATCCGTTCCCGGTCATACACTTGTCCGTCGTTCATGGAGAGCAACTCCACAATCTCAAATTCACGCTTCGATAATGCAATGTCTTGTTGCCCGACCGAAACCGTCCGTTTGGCGTAATCGATCGCCAGATCGCCGAAGAAACGGACGGCCGAAGCCCCGCGCCCCCTCCGTTCCCGGCGCAGATGGGCTTCGACCCGCGCCCCCAGCTCCTCCATATCGAAAGGCTTAACGATATAGTCGTCCGCTCCGAAACGAAAGCCGTTAATTTTATCGCTGCTTTCCACACGGGCAGTCAAAAACAAGATAGGACAAGCCACATATTCCCGAATACGCCGGCAGACGGTCAGCCCATCCATCTCCGGCATATTGATGTCCAATAGAATAATATCCGGCTGGCGGGCTACTTGTTTCAGAGCTTCGTTTCCGTCATATGCTGTATAAACCAAGTATCCCGTCATTTCAAAATAATGTTTCATCATCGCAACGATCCCTTGCTCATCGTCAACCAATAAGATTTTGGAGCGCATAGGTACGGCCTCCTTCCCCGGAAGATAAATCAATCATAATGCGTAAATCTCAAAAAATGCTCAAGATCGGCTCATTCTTCCACGGACGGCCGTTGGTCCAAGCGTTGCTTGCGTCGTTGATGCTCCATAAATCCGGCAAGCATGTACCCCCTCCGAATGGACATCAATATTATAAAATGACTTGAGTCATTTTATAATATCGGGTATTGATTAGCAAATTGTTTGCTCCTCTTTTTTAGCTGCGATCGGACCCGAGATTCGCCCTCAAGCATTTCTGGGTATCCCACTAGAGTCGATTCTGTTGTCTGCCTGTACTGGTATCTGCTTATGCCCCCTTCTGTCGGGATCCCTCTCGTTCAGTGGGCAGAGGGACGAATCGGATGGTTGCCAACCCAATTCATATCACCACATCACAACTCTATTGACAAATAGGGACGTTTTATTGGACATTATCGTGAAAATGGCCATTTGCGCCAAAACCGACGTTTCCGAGGGACGGTAATCGCATAGGACTTTAAGCAACTCTTGATCGTAGTCTGAACGAAAAATCGGCTTCCTGAAAGAGAGGGATTTCGGCAAAAGGCGGAAACGGGCTATCGGCTTTCTGAATGAAGGGGATTTCGACAAAGGGCCGCAAAAGTAATTGCTTGCAATTACCGCTTTCTGAACGAGGGGGATTTCGACAAAAGGCCGGAGACGTCTAATTAGCTAGGAAATTGCCCATTGCAAATCTAGCAATGTCCACTCCGCTAATTTTCCGTTTCCGGCCTCGCCGTGACTTGTTAACCCGAGAATACAATCCGTTATTCCCAATAGAACGGCCCGCCGCCCTTAAGGCGCGCCAGTCCTTCCACAAAATAATAGTCGCCGTAGATGAGCGAAACGTCGATGTTGGTGCCCTGCGGGTAGTTGCTGGTGCCGTGCAGCAACAGGCCCTCTTCCGCAGGGTTATCCCAGGCGCCGTACGCCTCGTACAGCGACTTCAGGATGCGCTCGCCCGCCGCCCGATAGACGCCCGCGTCCCCGTCCTCGCTCTTCGCGGCCAGCAGCAGCAGGCCGCTGGCCGCGCAGGAGCCGGCGGACGAGTCGCGCAAGCTCCGCAGCTCCTCCGGGGCGCGGAAGTCCCAGGCGGGCACGTTGTCTTCCGGCAAACGACTCAGGAAGAAGTTCGCCACGCGCTGCGCAGCGGACAAATAGTCGAGTTGGCCGGTGTGGCGATAGGCAAGCGCCAAGCCGTAGATCGCCCAGGCGGTGCCGCGCGACCAGGCCGATTCCGCCGCATACCCTTGCCCGCCCATCCCTTCGAGCATTTCGCCGGTTGCCGGATCGAAATTGACGATATGGTACACCGATCCGTCCGCGCGGATAAAATATCGGAGGACGGTCTCCATATGCGCCTCCGCAATATGAGCGTACCGGGGATCACCGCTCGTACGGGAAGCCCAGAACAGCAGCGGCATATTCATGCAGCAATCGATGATCGCCTGGCCCTCGTTCCGCTCTCCATCGCGCCAAGGATTCCATGCGCGGATGTAGCGTCCCTTCAAATTGAATCGAGCCGCGAGATAGTTAGCGGCC
The DNA here is from genome assembly GCF_018918005.1 of Paenibacillus sp. MSJ-34. Taxonomy (GTDB): domain Bacteria; phylum Bacillota; class Bacilli; order Paenibacillales; family Paenibacillaceae; genus MSJ-34. The sequence continues at coordinate 3,590 of NZ_JAHLPR010000078.1, forward strand.
TTCATCGCCCGCACCCGCGAAACCTCGCTGCCCGTCAACTTATAGGAAGCCACGCTCGTCAGCGTCCACATAAAGCCGAGGTCGTGATCAAGGCGCACATAAGCGTCGAGCACGCTGTCGAGCTTGGATTCGCATTCTTCCGCCAATGACCTAAGCTCTTCCCTCCCGCTCTCGTTATACAGCAACCATAACATGCCCGGCCAGAAACCGGCCGTCCACCAGGACGGCTCAGCCAGTTCGTAGACGCCGCCTTTACTCGCATGCGGGAAGCCCGCCCCGATTCTTGCGGCATTGCGCAGCGTCTTGTCGAGCGATTTGGCCCAAGCCTCGTTAACCCATGTCTGTTCCTTCGCCATCTGTCTCATGTTCCTCCCCTTCTCTTACAGTTGAACAAATTTGAAAAGAAATCGTATGCCGAATTGCAATTCCGACCGCAGCACATGAAAATCCAGCGTATACCATACTTGTTCTTGTCCGAAATGATCGCGGTACGTCCGGGCCGATACTTCGGGCCGCAATTGCCCATCATCATAATGCAGTTCCAGCATCAGCCCGCCTCGGCGCAGCAGCAACCGGCCAGGACCGGCATAATCCGGCTTGATCAAGGCGACAAACCGCTCCGTCAGACGATCCGGCGCAGCCCTAAAACGAAAATCGTCTTGCAGCGATAGACAGGGCAGCCCGGTTTTGTCCCAAATCCAGGTTCGTGTCAAGCTTTGCAGATCGGCGTAGTCGTAAGCCCCGGACAACTCTACGGCGAACCGGCAAACTCCACCGCTGTCTGTCGACTGCTCCAACACGTTAGCCGCCCGATCCCGGCCTGCGCTCTGCAAACAGCCGTTCACGATCGGAACGGAATGCCCTTGGGAACCGTTGCAATCGTAAGCATAGCGGCCTATGCCGAAGTAATCCTTCGTATACTCGCCGCATCCGAGATCGCACAGGAAAAACGCCCCGTCCCCGGCCACGATAAAGTGGCCGAGATCGTTATGGTTGTGCGGCTCGTCGTTATGGCCGCCCTTCGCGGCAAAGCCAAACGTCCCGCCTTCGGAAGCGATGCGGGAAATGAGCCATTCGGCATCCTGCAGCACCGCATCGCCCGTTCCCCAATCCGCCGCAGGTTCGGCGCGGTCCCGCCAGAGCAAATTGCGCAAAGCCGGCGCCCACCGGCTGCAATGATCGTCGCGGAAATCCGCACGCAGCGCAAGCGGCGGCGACTGGACGTTCTCGAATCTGCCCGCGAGATAACGCGACAGCCCAAGCTGCACGCTTGAATAAGGCAGCGCATCGGAGAAATTGACGACCGCGCTGCCGCCTAAGAAACATTTCTGCTGGAAAGCGGCAATCCGCCGGACTTTATCCAGGCGGAACCAGTTCAGCTTGCCCCGGCTGCGCCGAAGCAGCAGATCGGCGTAATAGACGAAATAGCCAAACCCGTAATTCCAGTACCCCAGCCCTTCCAGGCAGGCTCCATCCTCGCCGAACCCTTGCAGGTAAAAGCCCATGCTGCGCTCGGTCTTCTCCAGAATCCGCGCCAGGCGGCCGCAGTCTTGCTCTTCTCCCAGCAGCAGCAAAGCGGCGGAGCCGATCGAGCCGGCGCAGACCGCCGACCAATTATGCTCCGCTTCTTCCCAGTCGTGCGGCCCTTTCTCCAGAAAAGGCCGCAGCAATCGCTCCTCGACCAGTTCGGCGATTCGGGTGCGCAACAGTCCGGGCAGCCGCTCACCGAGCAGCAAGCGGATCTCCGCCAGCGCGAAGCCCGTCTCCGCCGCGAACAGGTCGATTGTCGCCGAAAGCGGCCGTTCCGCCCGGACATGTGCTGGCAAACACCAGGTCAGTTCGCTGCAAATCGACCAAACCGCATCCAGCATGGCCGATTCATAGTCCTGCGACTCCGGCTCCAATAACGACAACAGAACGAACGTGTTGAGCCTGCGTCTTTTTTCGAAATACGCCCGCTCGTATTCCAGTCTGGAGCCTTGTCCCGCAAACAGGGAAAACAGCGAATACGGCAAATCCGGCGACGGAGCATTGAGCAGACGCTCGCCCTCCGACCGCATTTCCTCAATGTCCAACGCATATGCTGCATTGTCGCGCACGCCGCGCCAGAACGCCGCTCCGTTCCCGTCCCGATAATAGAGATCCGGGCCGATCGGCGACAGCCGGCGCACCAATTCCGTCAAACGGCCAGAAACCGTCTCATTCGACTCTTTCATAAGCCTGTGTGCCTCCTACTCCTATCGCGCAAGTCATGCAAAGATCGCGCCCACTCCGCCAAACGGCCAAAAACCGCGAACCGGCCATCCGCTTCGGCCGCAGTCCAATCGTCAACGCTAATCCATGGCGATGAACATCTCGTCCCCCCGGCAGGTGACGATAGCGATATCGCGCTTGCCAATCGTCACGTTCAGCCGTTCGGCCGGAAGCGCGGCGAGCGAATCCGCAGGCGCAGGATCGCCGGCGACGGCTGCCGCGAGCCAGCGGACTCCCGGCTGCAGCGAAGCGCGAAGCGCAGGAATGACCGTGCGCGGGCGCAATACGTTCGTATTGGCGTTCGGCCAGACCAGTTCGGCCGCTTCATACCCGAGAAGCCCGCGCACGCCGCTGATTCCATAGCCGTTCGCCGCGATTGCCAGATCCGGTCCGGTCTCCTTAAGCAACTCGCCCTCCACCCCGAGCGCGAACCCGCCTTCCGCGGCATCGAGCGGGCGGGCCGTCTCGATCCGGTGAATCCGGATATGCCAGGGAAGGCCGGCCACGATCCAAGTGCGCACCTCGACATCGGCCCACGGCTTCCACACGGCATGCAGAACATTGTCTTGGATGGACGTTGCCATGTTCCGGCGTCTAACCCGGTACAGGTTGTCTCCCCTTTCGCTCAGCGCGAGCATGGAATCGAAAGCGCCTTGGGACAACCCCCATTCCGCTCGCGGGACGCTAAAGCCGAAGACCGTGGAGTACGCGAATTTCTCGTACTTGGCCGAGGTATGCGTGTGCTCGTTCGTTCCGCGATGGCCGCTGTTGAACGCAACCACGTGGCCGGACGCTTCGTCGCGCGCCAGCACCAGATGGGCCGGCTTCTGCACGATCAAGGCCGGCATCTCCGGCAGCGGCAGCTCCTCGGCAGCCCAGAACGGATCGTCCTCCGGCAAAGCCAGCGGCAAGAACGCCTTGAGCGCCCAATACGGCGAACCGGGCGAATTGTAATTTTCGGCCATTGCCAGATTCGGATAGGCATAGCCAATCGTCAGAATACCGCCGTTATCGAAGATCGGTTTGCGAAACCACCAGCGCAAATGGCGCAGCACCAATCCTTTGAGCACGCCGGCCGGCAAAGGGGAATCGACCCCGGCATAGGCCATCGCGCCCCAGAAGGCGGACTGGGAGAAACGGTACGTCAAGCTGCGCCCATACGGCAGCGCTGAGCCGTCCGGCGCGAACCAGGCCACGAAATCCGCGGCCAAAGCTTGCGCCCGCTTCTGGAACTTGCGCGAACGTTCCGGGTCCTCCTCGCTCATGATCCGGGAATAGAGCAGTCCGTAATAATGAAAGGCGAACGGAACATAATAGTCGCAATGCCCTTCTATTCCGTCGCTGTACCAGCCGTCTTCCAAATAAAAAGCGTCGATACGCTTCAGATTGTTCTCCAGTTGCTCCGCGTCATCGTCCAGTCCCGCCCGGCGAAAGCCGACATTGACCAAAACATTGAAAAACAGCCAGTTGCAATCATAGCATGGATGCGCATTGATCTGGTTCAACCAGTTGTACAGATTGTCGCGTTCGACCGGGCTCAGCGGCTCCCAGATCCGTTCGGGAATGAGCGCCAGGGCAAAGCCGAAGACGGCCATCTCCACCAATCTCTGGTCGTAATCGGCCACCTCGCCCCAATATTCCTCATGCGCGGGATCGGTGCCATGCCGAATGCCGTCCAGCACGATATCCCACAAATGGCTGGAACCTCCTCCGGCCATCAGGGGCACGAGCCCCCACAGCACGCGTGAAAAGCCTTCCATCCCCGCAATGGCAGCCGGGTAGCTTGCCCCGCTCTTTCCGACCTCCAAGCGCGCTCCGCCTCGGCTGTAATAAGGCGGGAGCGGATCAAGCAACCGTTCCAGCGCGGAGATCATGTCCTCGCGGCTCTTCAACGGATTGGCCGCGAGGCTGTCGTATTTCAACAATAAATCGCTCATAGGATATGTCTCCTCCTTCCGTTAACCTTTAATGCCGGAGGAAGCGACCCCCTGGACGAAGTACTTTTGCAGCCCGAGAAACACAATCAGCACCGGAATGATCGAGATGACGCTTGCCGCCATAATGAGCCCGTATTCCGCAGAATATTGCGAGATGAACATTCTGAGCCCGATTTGAATCGTCTTCAGTTCCGTTTTCGTCAAATAAATCATCGGCCCGAGAAAGTCGTTCCACGTCGAGACGAACGTAAAAATCGTCAGCGTGGACAGCGCCGGCTTCGACAGCGGCAGCATAATTTTGGCCCAAATTCCGTACTCGCTTAACCCGTCGATGCGGGCCGCTTCGCACAGCTCGTCCGGGATGCTCTGGTAGAACTGGCGCATCAGGAACACGCCGAAAGCCGAGAATGCCTGCAGGAAGATGATCGCCAGATGGGTATTGTTGAGTCCCATCGAACGCATCATAATAAATTGCGGCACCATGTAAGCTTGCCAAGGAATGGCGATCGTCGCGATATACCCGAGAAACAGCACATGTTTCCCCATGAATTGCAGTTTGGAAAATGCATAAGCCGCAAAGCTGGACGTAAGCAACTGCAGCAGCGTCACGATCACAGATAATTTGGCCGTATTATAGATAAACGTGGCCAGCGGAATCCGCGTCCAAATATCGATATAGTTCTCCCAGCGCGGTTGCTCGGGAATCCATTGCATCGGAAAGGCGAATACGTCCTTGTTCAGCTTCAGCGAAGAGGACAGCATCCACGCATAAGGCATCAGCATCGCCAATACAACCAGAAGCAGCACAACATAGGCCACCGCTTTGCCAAACTTGAATTTTTTCTTCGATCCTGCCATAGTCTTAAGTCTCCTCCTATTGTCCGTACTTCTTCTCAAAGCGGAACTGGATCACGGTAATACCCAGGACGAGCAGGAATAAGACAATCGCCATGGCACTGGAATAGCCGTAGTCCAGAGAACGGAATGCGGTGTTGTAGATTTGATAGACAAGTACTCTTGTCGCGTCGTTTAGCTGGTTGTCGGCGCCGGCAAATAGGTTGATAAAAATATCGTAGACCTTGAACGAGTTAATGATCAGGATCATCAGCACAAAAAATGTCGTGGGCGCAAGCTGCGGAATCGTCACATTCACGAATCTCTTCCAGCGGTTTGCGCCGTCCAATTCGGCGGCTTCATACAATTCGGGATTTACCCCCTGAAGGCCGGCCAAGTAAATGACCATATAATAGCCCATGTTCTTCCATACCGTGAATAACACAACCGTAAACATCGCCCAGTCTTTATCCGCGGCCCAGCGGGGAAGCTGTTCGATCGGAACCCCGGTAATCCAATTCAGGATGTTATTGACCGGCCCCATCGTCGGGCTGAAAATAAAATTCCATACCGCTGCCACTGCGACCAGAGAAGCGACGTACGGGAAAAAGAAAACGGTTCGCATAAAGTTGCGCGCCAGTATGTGTTGATTAAGCAATACGGCCAGAGCCAAAGCGCAGGCCATCGTGAAAGGAACGACGCCGATCGTATATACGATGGTATTCCATAAAGCTTTATGAAAAGTAGGGTCTTTCATGAGGCGAAGAAAGTTGTCGATCCCCAAAAACTGCATCGGGTTCGCCCCGTCCCATTTCACGAAAGCGAGAATAAAAGCGAAAACCATAGGTACCAGCGTAAAGACGGCAAAACCGATAAAATTGGGAGCAATGAAGCTGTAAGCTACCAAATGATCCTTCACCTTCTTGGAGAGAACGCCATTCTTTCCGGTTTTTTGTCGCAATACGGTTTCGTTGTTCATCATGTCTCCTCCAAACCTTCTCACTAAAAGGAACAGGACGGGCATCACGCCCGCCCTTGGAAGCATCCTTCTTCTTGTCTTCTTAGTTCAAGATCAGTTGAACCCGCGTTTTCATGTCCGCCAAGCCTTCGTCGACGGTCGCATTTTTCGTCATAATGCTGTCATGCGCTTCGTTCAGAATCACTTCAATGTCTGCACTCTTCTCATGGAGCGGCATTTCCAGATAAGTCTTCGCCGTCGTGAGAGCGGCTTTGCTGTTCTCGTCGGTCGGGAAGCCGTCAATCGAGGCGATCGAGCTCACCACTTCATCGTTTTTGATCGCCGGAATCGTGCCGGTGGAGGCAATAACGGCAGCGCCCTCTTCGCCGGTTACGAATTTCAAGAAATCAAGAGCCGCTTCCTTGTTGGCGGATTTCTTGTTGACAGCCAAGGAAGTAATGGTGCCCAGCGTCGTGCCGGCTTCCACGCCGTCCGGATGAGGATATTTCACGATTCCCCAGTTTGCGGCTTGCGATTCGCCGCTTTTCACTTTTTCGATCTGCGTGGCGATAAACCAGCTGCCCATGTTCATCATGGCGACGGAATTGTTATAGAACACGCCGGAATAGTGAGTGCTGGACGTTTTCAATGTTGCATAATCCATGACAATGCCGTCGTCCTGCTGCTTCAGGATCCGTTCGTAGGTCGGCTTCAGGAATTCGTATTCGCCGTCAACGACGGTATGCTGGCCGTCCAGAATGCCGAACAATTGAACCGCGCTGCGCCATGTATGATAATGAGCCCCGTACACTTTCTCCGAACCGCTGCCGGACGTCATTTTCCGGGCCAGTTCGTCATATTGGTCAAGCGTCATATCGTTGGTCGGGTAAGGAACGCCGGCTTTGTCGAATAAATCCTTATTGTAATAAACGAGCCAGAAGTCGCTGCGGAACGGCAGCGCATACACTTCATCGTTCATTTGGATCTGTTCCACCGTACCGCCGTAAAGGGATGTATCGATGCCTTGTGCGCTAATGAAGCCGTTTAACGGCTCCAGATGATTTTGCTTCACTAAATTCGCATAGCCCGGAATGTCTTTAATCGTAAGAATATCCAAATCCGCTCCGCCGGAAAGCTGCGTGCTCAGCATCGTCATGTAGTCGGTCGAACCAAGGTCTACATATTCGATCGTTACTTCCGGATGATCCTTCTTATAGGCGTCAATCAACGGCTGATAATAAGCGGTCGCTTCCCAATCCCATAAAGCCCATTTCAGCGTAACCGGGTCTTTGCCCGTTTCGTTGGAAGCGTTCGCGTTGCTTTCCGACGCGGGTTCCTTCGGTGGCTCGGCATTATTCCCGCCGTTGCCGGAGCATCCGGCGAGCAAGCCGATCAAAAGCACGGCCGCCAGGGTTAAGCTAAACATTCTTTTTCGTCTCATTTTGAAACCCCTTTCTAATGTCCTCCTGTTTTTCAAGCCGGATTCGATTCATCCGAATCACTATATCTATCCTAACGAATTTCAAAATGTAAGGGGATACATTTTTACACCCGGTTCATTCACTTTTCTATTTTTTTCTTCAAATCCGGACCTTCAAGCTGTAAAATTTTAATCAAAACATGTAAAAACGGTTGTTTCTATCCGTCCTCGCTATATATGCGCGGGAGAATCATGATATGGTATTAGTATTGAAAACGCTTCATCGTCCATGGAGAGGTGATTGACACGAAAAGAAAGGCTGCCATTAAAAACCGCATCATGATCATAATGACCGTATTCGCACTGCTGCTCGCCTCCCTGTTGTCGTTTTTCAGCTATCAGCTCATTTCGTATTTCCAGCGCAAAACGACGATACAGGCCACCGAATTCAATCTGCAACTCATTGTCCATATTATCGAACAGGACCTGCTCAATCTATCCGTTCTGGCGATGGCTTGCAGCACGAATTCTTCAACCAATGCCAAATTGAACGACTATTTTCTGTCGCCGAATCCCAAGCCCATGGATGCGCTTCATGCATTTTCGTCCATGCAAGAGGATTTCAGGGTGAATCGATCCAACAGCTATGTCCGCCGCCTGATCGTGACCGACCATAAAGATAAGTTTATTCAATTGGACAATTCGGTCAGCGTTTCGCTGCCTTTAACGATTCACAATCTGAATCAGTTCCCCGGCCTGGCTGCGGATGCGACGGAGACCTGGGAACGGGTCATCCAGGATCCTCTATCCAGATCGAGCGCGATTCCGTTTGTCATGCCGATATACGGCGCGAATGCCGACCGGATCGGAACCGTATATTTGCTCGCCAATACGACGGTCATTACGGACAAGCTGAAGGGCTACGCCCTGCCGGAAGACTCGAGCCTGATCCTTACGCTCGGCGAACGTCAATATCAAATGAACGGCGATAAAATCGTACCTTTTCCCGTCGATTATAAAACATCTCCTTACAAGCAGGTCGAAACAAGCGGTAAAATGACCTCCTTATCGCTGATGGAGACGAAGGACGGCGGGTCGTGGATTTCCGTGTCCTATCCGGTGCGGCAAGGCGTCGCGCTGGCGCAGACGCTGTCGGAGAAGCAGTTCGCTCCGCAATTTAACGTATGGCTGCTGCTCATGTTCGGCGTCTGCCTGCTGGTCATCGCCGCCAGCGGAATGATTACCGTCTATTTGACGCGGACCATCAGCCTGCCCGTAGAGAAATTAAGAAAGCGGATCGACAAGATCGCCCAAGGCAATTTTCTCGTGGACAGAAATATCGAATGGAATAATGAACTCGGGGATGTGGGGCGCGGCATCAACCGTCTGTCCCAAGACATTGTGGCGCTGATGAACTCCCGCGTCGCGGACGAGAAGCAGAAGCAGGAGTTGGAATACCGGATGCTGCAGAATCAGATCAACCCGCATTTTCTGTATAACACGTTAAACTCGATTAAATGGATGGCCACCATTCAGAACGCCGCCGGCATTGCCGAAATGACGACTTCCCTGTCCCGGCTGCTGCGCAGCATTGCGAGAGATATTCGCAAGTTGGTTCCGCTGCAGGAAGAAATGAGCTTGCTGGACGATTATTTTTTAATTCAAAATTACCGGTACGGCAGCACCATTACGATGGAGAAGAAAATTGAAGACGAAGCGCTGCTCTCCTGTCCGATTCCCCGGTTCTCCTTGCAGCCGCTCGTCGAAAACGCGATCTTCCATGGCATCGAGCCCAAGGGCCGCGGGCATATCGTCATATCCGTGGAAAAAAGCGGCGAATCCGCTATTCTCGTAACGATCGAAGATAACGGCGTCGGTATGGAGGAAGAGCAAATTGCACGCATTCTCTCCGCTTCGGACTCCGAATCGGACGGTTTATTCGCGAATGTCGGACTTCGCAGCGTTCATGAACGTTTGCGGCTCACTTTCGGAGATCAATACGGCCTTTCCATAGAAAGCGAACGGGATCGCTACACGAAAATGAATATTTTGTTGCCGTACCAAACAATGGAATCATCTACGAATCAATCCGCAAATTTAGCGAGGAAGTGATAGTATTGTTCAAATTGCTGATCGCCGATGACGAAGCCCTTGTCTGTATCGGCCTCCAGTCGATGTTGAAATGGGAAGCGTATGGAATCGAAATTGTCGGCGTCGCCCATAACGGCGCCGAGGCCGAAGAGATGATCGACGCGCTGCGCCCCGATCTCGTCATTACCGACATCAAGATGCCGGTCAAAACCGGCCTGCAGGTGGCCGAGTCCGTTCGCAAAAAGTACGGTCGCATCCCGCTTTTCATGATTTTGACCAGCTATGAAGAGTTTGAATATGCCCGCAGCGCGATCGAAGTTCAGGCGGTGGACTATTTGATCAAGCTGGAGTTGAACGCGCAGACATTGGGGGAATCCGTCAAAAAGGCGGTTTCCATGCTAGAGGAACACAATGCCAAGGAAAGCTATCCGAACTGGCTCCATCGCAGCAATTTGCATGCGCTGCGCGATAAATTTTTTATCCGCCTGTTCAACCATTTATTCGAAAATAAAAATCAGTACTTGCTGCAAAAGGAAGATCTCGAACTGGATTTATCTTCCCCGGCCTATGTTGTCTGCATTTGCCGCATCTCGGGCCCGGACAGCGTGCCGCCGCGCGGGGATAAGCTCGTCGCCCTATGCTCAAGCACGGTGCAAATGGCGAAAGATACGCTAGCTTCGGTCAGGCCTTGTTATGTGACAAGTCTGGATTTGCGCAATTTCGCCATTACGCTGCCCGTTTCCGGAACGGATCCGGAAGGCTGGAAGGCTGAGGTCGAACAACTGCTGAACGAGATGGCTACGGTACTGCGCAATTATTTTAACGTCAGCGTTATCGGCGCCGTCGGCTATGCGGTGGAAGACCCTTATTTGCTGCACGAGAGCTATCTGGCCGCCCGAAGAGCGCTGCCGACGGCGATTGAGAAGCAAGCTTTCGTTTTCTTCGCCCAGGGGCGACGAGTGGAACTCGACCCGCCATTGTTCGACTATGCCAAATCGCGGCTCGAAATCCGCCGCGCCTTTGAAGAGATCGATACCGGCGCCCTGCATGCGATCATTACGAATATGATCGAAGTGTTCGAAGGCAGGCCGGATTTGCTGGTGCCTGCTACGGACGCCGCCTGCAACGTATTGTATATGGCCGCTTCGCTGCTTGCGGACGGGGAGAATATGGTCGAGCAGATTTTCGAACACGAACCTGAAGGGTACCGCGCCATTTACAAGAAGCATACGATCGAGGGCGTCATAGACTGGCTGATTCGGTTCCGGGACGGCTGCTGCGAGATTCTGTCTTCCAGAAGGCAAAGCTACAAGAAGCAGATCGTTAAGAACGTGCAAGACTATATTAAAAGGAACTTGGACAGCAAACTGTCGTTAAATCAGGTCGCCACGATGTTCAACTTCAGCCCGAATTATTTGAGCCACTTGTTCTCGAAAACGGCCAAGGTCAATTTCGTGGAATATGTAACGGAGACGAAGATGGCGGCCGCCAAGGAAATGATGTCCCGCGGAGAAGGCCGAATATACGAAATATCGCAAAAGCTCGGCTACGACAGCGCCTTTTATTTCAGCAAAGTGTTCAAGAAGGTGGAAGGAATATCGCCGCGCGAATATATGCAGCGGATGGAATCGAAATGATTATCGAGGAAAGAACCGTTCACATCATGGACGGTTCTTTATCGCTCGGAGCCTATAAATTCAATCTTTTCACAACGCTGTTAGGACCGTTCATGAAAGAACTGCCCGATTCGACGGCTTCCCGATATAGCTTTAATACGACTTCCCGATCGTACCGCAGCGATTTGAACCAGGCGTCGGGCGCTTCCGGATGCGGGGAATGCCGCGAACCCCATACTGCCAACTCATAAACAATCGGAATAACATCCATTCCCTTCTCCGTCAACGAATAAATATATTTTCTTTTATCCGTTTCACTGGGCGATTTGACAATAATGCCCTTTCTCTCCAAATGCGCAAGCCGGTCCGCCAACACGCTAGGCCCGATCCGCTCCTCCGAATCCAGAAATTCGCCGAACGTTTTTTTGCCGAGCGCAATCATGTCGCGCACGATCAGCAGCGACCAGGTGTCGCCGAATATTTCTACGGTATGGTTAATGGGACAATTGGATTTATGATCTTCTCTTTTCATACATCAAGTTTACCATATTTCAGTTTGATTATCAAAGCAATTTATGATACATTACTATCATTATCAAAGTAAAAATTTTGGAGGGCTTTTACATGGGCAAAATCGTATTGACGATGCAAATGTCGATCGACGGCGTTGTGTCAAATGAAGATCGGTGGATGACGTTAAGCGAAGAGATTTTTGAAGATTATTTGGAGTATTACCAGTCGTTGGAGGCGATCATCATCGGGGGCCATTCCTATTCCTCTATGGCGCACTATTGGCAAAATGCGGAGCAATCGTCCCATTCCCCGCTCGAACGAGCTATAGCCGAACGAATGAACGCGCTTCCCAAAGTTGTCATTTCCCGCTCGCAATTGGACCTAGTATGGAGAAATTCGGAGCAGATCTTAGCCATTGACGATGAATCCGTCGCTCGTGAAATCGGCAAACTGAAACAAAGGGCCGGAAAAATTTCCGTCGAGAGCGGGGTTGGAACGTGGCAGCGATTGATCCGGCAGGATCTTTTCGACGAGCTTTGGCTGCTCGTTCATCCTGTGGTGGCTTCTGACGGAGAGAAACTGTTCGCTTTGGCCGACAAGCCATTTTCCATGAATCTAAGCGGCAGCAAAATATATAAGAACGGCGTCGTCGGATTGCATTATCAGAAATAGAACTTTCTTAAGGGGTTGTCTCTGTCATCTTGGATGATGTTTGAGACATCCCCTTTCGTTTTCTATTTTCATTGTTTTCCGTTTCTTCTTACTGTCTTTAACGCACCGCTCCAAGCGATTAGTTGATCAAGCATTTGATTGGCATTATTGGCATGGTAATGGGCCGGTTTGAAGGATTTCATATTGTCGAAATCCGTCATAAGCGAGAAAGTTACCGCCGTGCGTACATCTGCAATTTGAAGCTCTCCCAGAATAAGACGAAGATTTTCGATCGCGCGCGCACCGCCCAGGCCGCCGTAAGCGACAAAGCCGGCTGCCTTGTTGTATGCTTCCGAATGCAAGTAATCGAGCGCATTTTTCAATACTCCCGATGTGGCGTGATTATATTCCGGCGATACGAAAATATAACCGTCAAAGGAAGCCATTTTATCCGACCAGGCTGTCATCGCCGCATTGGCATCGATTTGCATCGCTTCAGGTACGGCTGCACCCAAAAACGGCAATGGATATTCAACAAGATCCACAAGTTCATAAGCGACATCATCGTTTCGTTGCACCGCAAAATCATACATCCATTGTGCCACAGCGGCACCGTTTCGACCTTGACGCGTACTCCCGATTATGATTCCGATTTTCAACATGGAATTTCCCCCTCAATCATGTGTCCTCGGAATCATTTTATAACGGTTTTTAAATAATTAATAATATATATTTATACATCTATTCATAACTTATAGTATATCAATTAAGCTGCGATGACAGAGCAGCGGGACTTCTGTTCGAATGATATAAATACGGTGTCAACGCATTTTGTTGAAACTTTTTCCAATTCCCCCTTGAATCGCACGTAACGTGTTGTTTTATACTTGGATTAGATATAGGATCTCGGAATAAACCGGGCGATTGAGGCTCAATTTGGGGTGCTTGAGTTAAAATTATCGATGTAAACGTGTTTTTGAAAGCAATTTTCAAAAATGCGTATGCTAAAGAACCCGA
>NZ_JAHLPR010000079.1 GCF_018918005.1 Paenibacillus sp. MSJ-34
TCGAAAAAAGCGGTGTCTGCTCCTCATTTCGGCTCTCACTCTGTTTTATAAGGCGGCGAAATCCTGCGAATAAGTGAGTATTCGTGAGAAAACACCTTAAATACGAGGGACGAAACTGACGATCCTTATTGGGCTCAAAATGAAGGAGTTCCCAATCTAACGAAAGTACGGATCGCTAATCATTGGAAATCGACCGTTTTACCGCCTTTTTTCCCTCATTAGCGTGTTTTCGTTTCGTTATACCAGCAACAAGGAAATTTACAGGCGATTAGCGTGTTTACGTTTCGTTAGCCCGCCCGACGGGACATCAGCCGCTCAGCGCTCTTATGAAATGGACTATTTTTGCAGAAATTAGTGCTTCTACTCGGGATAAGCTGCGTCAAAAAAGCGACTTTTGCACCTTGGAGGTTACAGGAAAAATGTGTATTTTATGTTTAGTTCATTCAAATGAAGATCAGGGAGGGATTCGTTTGCGTTGGTACCGCCCCATACTTGTATGTATGCTGTTTTTCGCCACTCTCATCGCGGTACACCCCGACAGAACTTTCGCTGCCGGCGAACGGCCCGTGAAGGTATTCGTCGATACGGCGGAAATCGCTTTCCAGGTTCAACCGCTCACGATCAAGGGTGCGACGCTTGTGCAGTTCCGTCCGCTTTTTGAAGCGATGGGATTAGAAGTGGATTGGGATCAAACCAATCAGGTTGTGACAGGATCGAAAGAGGGATTGACGATCGTCCTGCGTATTGACGACACGCAGGCGGTCGTGAACGGGAAGCAGGTTCCGCTCAGCCAAAGCGCTCAAATCGCGAACGGCAGCACCATGGTTCCGCTTCGTTTCATCGGGGAGTCCACGGGCGCGATCGTCCATTGGGATCAGGTCAATCGGGAAATCACGGTGATCACGGATCGCTTGCTGAAGCAGCTTGGTATCACGAAGGAAGAGATGCAGAAGCGGCTGGACGAATACACAGCCAAGCAGCAACAACCGTCCAATCCGTCTCCTGCGGAACCGCCTCAAGTTCAGCAGCCAACTGCAAATCTCAGCGACCTGAAGGATCTCAATGGCATGTATTACGGATTAAGAGAAGACGTAGGGGGCTACGAATGCGGAGGCGCTTGTTGGGACATGTATACGTTTCTTCCGGACCGTCGCATTCTCGTCGGTCCTCCGCCGCAGGGCGGGCCGGAAACGATCGATTGCAAACGCGACGGTTGCAGCAATTACACCATTTCCGGCGACAAGCTGAAGCTAAGCAATGATGAGAGCCATACGATCCGCCTATCGGACAAAGGGGAACTGTATATTGACGATGTCTCTATGTCCCCTGTTAAGCCGGTTGCCAATGGGCTGAAATTGAAAGGGACCTACGAGTATATCGGCTTTAGCGGCCTCATCGGCGTGAATGCCGCCTCTTCGTCGTGGACGGAATCCTTGACCTTCTCGAGCGACGGTACGTTCGAAAGCACGGACCTGACCTTGGCCTCCCTCGACGCTACGGTCTCCGCGACCCATTCGAGCGAATCCAAGAGCGACAAAGGCACTTATAAAATCGCGGGCAATACGCTCGTCCTTACCTATGCGGACGGTACTGTCGTCCACAGCCTTTTCTTCGATCACGATCCCGGCGGCAAAGATTCGCTCAAGAATATCCAAATCGGGACAAATCATTTCTATATTTCCGATGAGGAGCAGCCAGCCGATCCCGTTTCATGAGGGTTAGCCCCTTCTGCTGAAAACTGCGGAAGGGGCTTTTCCTGGCCCCCGCTCTCCAATCAATCCATTTCCCTCCAAAATTGCTCCGGATTCTCGATCTTCACATCATCATATTTGCATACAATCTCTTGCAGCCCTACCGGCGCGTCAATATCGACTTCATGCCATGGATTCCTATCCGGCGGTCCGAAGCTGACCTTCAGTTTCTTCTCCGTTACATCAAAGATCATGCTTCGCAGCGTACCCATCCCGCTTGAATAATAATGGCAGCACGGACCATTTGGATACGGAGTGGATAGTAAGTTCCTTATCTTCTCATCGTCGAGATCGGGCGCATCCCGCAATAACGAATTCATGACGGAAGAATAGCGCATTTCAGAATGCCAAAAGTGATACTCGTCGAATTCTTTCATTTCATGACTCACATAATGGTTGGTAGCAACCAACAAGCCGCCGAACGGTTTGCGCACGGAAAGTCTTTTTTTATCCGATGCAAAGCTTGCCGCCTCGAATACGGCCACTTGATTCGAAGCGTCCGCCACCAGAAAATTCGCATTCGTACACAACGGTATTTCTTCAAACAAACATTGAGCCTCATAAACGTCTTTACAGCGGTCCAACAAGGCGCGAATCGCGACCCAGAACTCGCATCCGTCCCCGCCAAGAGGCTTCAAGTAAGCCGTACTGGACATGGAGACAACGAGCCCATATTCATTCATTCCATCCATTCTTCCCGCATTTTGCAATGAGAAGCCCATATGTTTTGGTTTTCCTGTCACTCGAGTAATACATAAGCTTCTTTCATCTCTTACAAAATACTCATAGCTCCTTCCTACATAAAAATGCCCATCGCTCGTATTTACAGGAAGCACTCCAAATTGGCAGCAATGAGGAGCGTTGTGATAAGAATTGGCATAGCAAATGATTTTTTCCGGTTCTATGCCTGCTTCATCGGCAAATCCTTGTACTTCATCCACAAAGCCGGAGCATATGTTGTCAATCAACATCATTCTCTTATGAGCCGTTGCTGCGGAGATATAATCCTGCCCTTCCATTGGACTCATAAAATAATTGAGATCTTCCGGATAGTACTCTTTTAGAGTTGCAGCTCGTTGCTTGCCTACCTCATAATTGCTTCTTTCAGCTACAAGAATGTCAAAAATCATCGGCTCTTTCTTTTCGTTATTTTCCATATTTTCAATCCTTTCCGCTAATAAGATAAATATGTATCCTAACATTCGCCTACATCCTAGCATATTAAAAAAATTAGGTCTATTGGATTTCTTGAATATCGAAAGACTCGGCGTGCACCGCAAATCACACTTATAAATATTTCATTGACAACCCGCCAATGAGAATATATATTAATGAATGATACTGATAATCATTATCATTTAAAATATCGTTCATGATAAGGAAGGGTCTGCAAATGAATGCAAAACGTAAAATCTCTTTAGGAACATTCGTCATTGGGGCTGTGCTTATGATATCGCTGGTTGGTTGCTCAAGTCCGCAATCAGGTTCGACACCCGCACCAACTTCGACTGGGAATGAGACGGCAAGCAACGTAACGTCCAACACGGAAACACCCGCTTCCCCAGATGCAAATGCCGAATATCCGATCGTGATCAAGCATGCTTTTGGCGAAACGGTCATTCCAAGCAAGCCTGAACGAGTTGCTGCCATACAATGGGCGAATCATGATGTCGCTCTCGCTCTCGGCGTTGTGCCCGTAGGCTTCTCGGCGGCGAATTACGGCGTTCAGGACGATAGCGGGCTTTTGCCTTGGACGGCTGCAAAGCTCAAGGAACTCGGCATAGAGAAGCCGAATATTTTCCAGGATACGGACGGCCTTGATTTTGAGGCTATTTCAGATGCAAATCCGGATGTCATTCTTGCGGCTTACTCCGGTATCACACAGGAAGACTATGATATTCTTAGTCAAATCGCTCCTGTCGTGGCCTATCCGACCGCTCCTTGGTTAACCACATGGCGCGAGCAAGTCGTTATGAACGCAACAGGGATGGGCATGAAAGCGGAGGGCGAACAACTCATTAAGGATACCGAGAACCTGATTAAGGAAAAGGCAAGCAAATATCCCCAGATGCAAGGCAAAAAAGTGGTCTGGGTTAACTTCTCCGCGAAAGATATGTCTAAATTACATATTTATACACCCACAGACCCTCGCGGCTCTTTTCTGATTGAACTCGGAATGGTTTATCCTGAAAGCGTGACGAAGCAGATTACGGATCCTACCGGCTACTCATTGAATCTAAGCGCTGAGAATGCCGACATCCTGTCCGATGCCGATATATTAATCGGGTATGGCGATGAAGAATTGTATCAAGCCGTGAAAGCTGATTCCTTGCTCGGCAAAATTCCGGCGATCCGGAGAGGTTCTGTTGTGTTCATCGGCAACGGCACGCCTTTGGCGGCTTCGGGAAACCCCAATCCGCTTTCGATCGCTTATACCATTGACGAATACCTGGGACTAATAGAAGGAGCTATTGCCAAAATCAATGAATAGTTCTTCGGTCTCCAAAAACAAAGGGCTAAGCTTACATATTCCGCGGAAATTTACGACGGTTCTGGCGATTTGTTTGGTCTTGCTCGGCGTATGCGTGCTTGCATCTCTGGCCTTAGGCTCTCGTCTGGTGGGATTTCACGAACTGATAGACGGTTTATTTCACCAAGACGCAGACTCCTATGGGGCGGACGTGGTTCGCAAGCGGATTTCCCGAACCGTTTTCAGCTTGTTTTGCGGTGCGGCGCTCGGAGTTTCCGGTGCGCTGATGCAAGCGGTCACTCGCAACCCGATTGCAGACCCGAGTATATTGGGAGTGAACACAGGCGCATCCTTGTTTGTTGTGTGCGGAATTGCGTTCTTAAACATCAGCACCGCACATCAATATATATGGCTCGCTTTAGTCGGGGCTGCGGTTACTGCGGTTTTCGTATACGGAATCGGCTCGATGGGGCGCGGCGGCGCCACGCCCATTAAGCTTGTTTTGGCGGGAGCCGCCACAAGCGCCGCCCTTTCTTCTCTCGTCACCGCCATCATGATTCCACGCTCTTACGTTATGGATCAATTCAGGTTTTGGCAAGTGGGAAGCGTCGGTTCGGCAACCTGGAGCGCGATTGCCACGTTCGCCCCGTTGCTGATCGTCGGCATCCTGGTCGCGGTAATTACTGCGCCGGCACTCAATGCGCTGTCACTGGGAGACGAGGCGGCGACCGGATTGGGCGTCCGAACAGGAATATTGAGGCTTGTTGCGGCGCTTGCCGGCGTTCTTTTATGCGGCGCGACGACAGCGCTGGCAGGCCCTATTGGATTTGTCGGGCTTTTATCTACTCATGTCATACGCCTGATTCTTGGCCCCGACTTGCGATTTGTGATACCGATGTCGGCGATTTCGGGTGCTATCATTTTGACGATATCGGATGTATGCGGCAGGCTCGTCGGCAGCCCCGGAGAGCTTGAAGTCGGCGTAGTTACAGCGTTTATAGGAGCTCCGTTACTAATCATTCTAGCGATGAGATCGAAAGTGCGTTCATTATGAAAAATAAATCTGTAGAGTTTATTATGGCGGGCCGACGTCAAAGACGCCGCCGATGGATCCTTGTTACCGCCTTCCTTGCGGCACTTGCAAGCGTTCTTTGCTGTGCCATGCTGTTACTGGGGAGCACCGTTTATCCGGTTAAAGATGTCGTTCGGGCCCTTTCGGGAGAGCAACTCAAAGGGGTGTCTTTTGCGGTAAATACGATACGTTTGCCGAGAATGCTGGCAGGTCTTTTCGCCGGATTTGCTTTCGGTCTTGCCGGGTACGTCTTCCAGACCATGCTGCGCAACCCCCTTGCGAACCCGAATGTCATCGGGATTACCTCCGGCTCGAGCGCGGCGGCTGTTTTTTGCATCACCATCCTTCATACAAGCGGAGCTGTTATTTCCGTTGCTTCGGTGATTGCCGGTCTTGCTACAGTCGCATTGCTTTATCTATTATCCAGAGGAAGGTCATTTTCGATCGGGCGATTAATCCTTGTCGGAATAGGCTTACAGGCCATGCTTGACGCCTTTATTTCCTATCTCCTATTGGTTAGCGCAGAACAAGATATTCCCGCAGCGCTCCGATGGCTCACCGGCAGCCTCAATGGATCGCAAATGCATGAGCTTCCGCCTCTTGCGATAACGGTATTGATCTTTGCGCCGATCGTTATCGTGCTGGGCAAGCATCTAAGCCTATTGGAACTTGGAGAACAATCGGCTTCTTCGCTCGGCACGGACACGGACAAGACAAGAATTGCGCTTGTTGCGAGTTCCGTCTGCATGATTGCTCTGGCTACCGCTACTACGGGTCCAATCGCCTTTGTCTCTTTCCTTTCGGGACCGATTGCGACAAGGCTGGTCGGAGTTGGCTTCTCAAACGCAATTCCGTCAGCTCTTGTTGGCGTTAATTTGGTTTTGGCGGCAGATCTCATCGGACAATTCGCTTTCGAGGTCAGATTCCCTGTGGGCATCATCACCGGAATACTCGGAGCGCCGTATCTGATCTACTTGCTCATCCGAATGAATCGAAAGGGAGAGTTATAATGAAACCGCCACATCTTTTTCAAGCCGAACGAATCGTAGCCGGCTATGATCATAGAACGGTCATCCAGGATATAGACCTCGTTATCCCCAGTCATCAAATTAGCGTTATGATTGGAGCAAACGGCTGCGGAAAGTCTACGCTGCTGAAAACTCTGGCAAGGCTTATCAAGCCTACGTCCGGCAAAATCACTCTTGACGGAAAGCCAATCGGCACCATTCCGCCAAAACAATTGGCTCGAGTGTTAGGGCTGCTGCCGCAATCCCCCATCGTTCCGGAAGGAATATCTGTCGCGGATTTGGTTGGACGAGGAAGATTTCCGCACCAATCCTTGTTCGGCGGATGGACAAAAAAGGATGTTGAGGCCGTTGCCGAAGCGATGGAAATTATGGATATTACCGAGCTTGCCAATCGTAATATTGACGAGCTTTCGGGCGGCCAAAGGCAACGTGTCTGGATTGCCATGGCTCTGGCGCAACAAACCGATATTTTATTTCTCGACGAACCGACAACCTTTTTAGATATTACGTATCAGATCGAAATTCTCGACCTGCTTACCGACCTGAACCGAAAACACGGAACGACCATTGTCATGGTTCTTCACGATATCAACTTATCCGCGCGTTATGCAGACCATATTTTTGCGCTTTATCAAGGAAAGCTTGTCGCTGAGGGGGAGCCGTCCAAGGTGATTACAAGCTCCTTGGTAAAAGACATTTTCGGACTTGATTGCACCGTGATCAAGGACCCCATTTCCGGCTCTCCAATGGTGGTGCCAAAAGGACGATATCATGTGAGTAATGAATGTACTCTTTAAATAAAGGAGAGTACCACTTCCAAAATATTCCTTAAAGCTCTAGTTCATTCTCGCATCATTTGCCACTTTTGTCGTGGGACCCTCTTCATGTATAGTTTTTGTTCATTTGTCTCGTTTATAGTAAGATTGATCTTTATTAATAAGGAGGCAGATTATGAATACTTCGTTCAAAAAGTATGCCGCCGAATTCATTGGAACATTGGTGCTTGTTCTATTCGGATGCGGCAGTGCCGCTACGGCGGGAGGAGAGCTCGGATATTTGGGAATTGCATTGGCTTTCGGGCTCTCTATTGTGGCGATGGCGTACGTCATTGGTCCGATTTCCGGATGTCATATCAACCCGGCGGTTTCACTTGCCATGCTCTTTAGCCGTAAGCTTACGGTTACCGACTTCATCGGGTATGTCATTTCTCAAATAGCCGGTGCTATTGCGGGCTCCGCCATTCTATACGCCATCATCGTCTCAGCGGGCATGCCCACGACGGGGCTCGGTCAGAATGGATTCGGCCCCGGTTATGGAATCGGGATTTCAGCGCTGATGGCTTTCATTGTCGAAATCGTTTTAACCTTCGTTTTTATTTATACGATCCTGGGTGTGACTTCCACGGAGAGCAATGGAAACGTAACAGGCCTGGTCATCGGTCTGACGCTCGCTTTCGTACATATTCTAGGCATTGCCCTAACAGGAACGTCCGTCAATCCTGCAAGAAGCCTGGGCCCGGCACTTCTGCTTGGCGGGCAAGCCTTATCCCAATTGTGGGTATTCCTTATCGCCCCGCTTGTCGGTTCGGCGCTGGCCGTTGCAGTTTACCAGTGGCTGAATAGCAGCCATAAGGGGAAGCAAGCATAAGCACAGGAATTAGGGGGGAAACAGAAAGTCTAACTTGAACGAGTAGCCCCCCCACTTTGCCACTAATTGCGATACGGTTTCGCTTATCCTGTCTAGCGGCGAAAAATCTGCCGCGGCGCTTATCGCCAGCCTCTCTGGCTTTTTAGAAGAACCGCTATATTCGTTTTCAACTTTCCGCTCATCCGAGCTTGATTGCATCTGTCAAATGGTCCACCAGCGCTTGCTGCAGCGTACCTTTCGTGACTGCTTTTTGTTCGAAGGACAATCCCGACCGAATCATCATTTTCACGATCTCCGGCCTGAGCCCGGTAACGATCGGTTTGCCGCCCATCATATTGACCCCATCAAAGACGTTAATTAGCTTTCTAACGACATCGGCATCCATCTCCATCACGCCCGACAAATCAATGATTAGCGTTTCGATCCGCTCATTGCCGATTTGCGAAATGACTTTGTCCTCGATGGTGTTGGCCCGGAACTCGTCAATCGTACCGATCAGAGGCAGAATGGAAGTTGCCTGAGTCAAGGGAATGATCGGAACGGAAAGATCCTCAACCATTGCTCGCTGCGCCCGGATCAAGTCGTCTTTGAATTGCGAATAGCTAATAAAGAATTGATTGAGGAATTGGTCCATTAACTGATTGATATTTTTTTCCAGGTTGAAATAATGTTCCTTACTATCGTTTTGGTTGTGCATTCGATCGTAATTGTACAGAAAGTCCCACATGACGCGCCGTACCGCCTGGATCCATTCCAGCTTGAAGGCGAGGGTCAACGAATGCTTCGCCCATGTAACCCCTTCTTGCTTGGCAAAGGCGATTGCTTCATACTCTTTCCCGTCGATGACGAAAAGCACCAGCTTGTGGGCGTTATCTATCAAGTTAATATTGCCGATAGCAAGAATTTCGTCGATTTTATCGCGGACGTTAACCGCTTCCAATAGCAACCGCTGTTCGAAAGCTTTTCGATTGACAACGAAAAAATCTTTCAAATTCATCGTTCGTTCCAATTCCAGATAAACCACCTCTTTCAATTTAATATTCTTGGTTTCCTTCGGAAAGGTGATTGTAAATTTGGTCCCGGCGTTTTCCGCGCTCTCCACTTCGATGGTGCCGTTGTGCTGATAAATGACCGAGAAAACGAGGGTCAATCCCATCCCGGTACCGTTTGCTTTCGTCGTAAAGAACGGCGTACCCAGCATACCGAGCTTTTCCTGCGGAATGCCTACGCCGTTGTCTTGGATACGAATCATCACTTCGTCCTCTGTCGACAAGTGCTCAATATAGATGGAACCCTTGTCTGGAATGGCCTCGAAGGCGTTTTTCAGCAAATTGAAAAACACTTTTTTCAATTGATTCTTCTTACCCAAGATGTAAGAGCCCGGATTTTGCAAGTTTTTATGAATCGAAACCCGATAAAATTGATCCTGGAACAACTGTGTCAATGACTCCAGCTCTACGATCAAGTCAACCGAAACATACGGCTCGTCCTCCAAATCGGGCTTGGACACATGCAGTAAATTTTGCAAAATGTCAATCGCATTTTCCAGCTCGGATTCGGCAATTTCTATGTATTTGCTCTCATTTCGCTCTTTCAACAACTGCAAAAATCCTTTGACAGCAGTTAGCGGATTTTTGACCTCATGGGCGATACCTGCGGCGATTTGCCCGACAGAAGCTAAATGGCTCAGGTGAGAGTCGTTTCTTTTTTTATCTGCAGAGCCTTCTTTTTCCTGCATCCTGAACAGCCTCCGATCTACAATTGTCCTATTCAATTAAAATTACTTATAGTATACCTATTCTCCTAGACGCTTTACTACAGCCATTGGACGGAATAGACCGAAAATCTCGCTGTTACTTTTGGTATGGTTCAGCTTAACGGGGCTATCGGCGAAAAATACTAAAGGGGTTCCCTTCCGCTGTTCTTTATAAATGGTCATCAGCGGTTCGTACGGATGTACCTCCAATCCGTTCTGTCAAAAAGTAGGCGGAGTAGCAACCGCTATTAGCAGCGTTTCGCCTTCCCAGATATTCTTATAACTATGGGGAATTGTGGCATCATAATAGATGCTGTCCCCTTCTTCGAGCGTATAACGTTCATTGCCAAGCACAAACTCCAATCGCCCGGAGTGGACAAATAGAAATTCCTCGCCATCGCTATGGCCGACGCCGATGTCGCCGTAAGCCGCTCCTTCTTCCAACACTCCCCACATCGGTCCCATTCGGTTGCTGCTTCCTTGACTGAGTGCGTACCAGGTAATACGAGATCCCTCGGAATGCACCAAAGGTTTGCGCTCGTTTTTTCTAACGACAATGCTTCGATTCTCCTCACCGAACAAATCGGTAAAATTCACATTTAATGCATTCGCTATGCGCTTCAGAACACTGATGGACGGATTCGCCTTATCGCGTTCAATTTCACTGAGAAAAGATAAGGATACAGAGGCTGCGTGAGCTACCTTCTTGAGCGTTAATTTCTGTTTTTTTCGCGTGCTTCGAATGGTTTCACCGATCGAATTCATTTGACAGTCTCCTAAATTCCGGAATTAATTTCGCTGAGAGCGAAATTTATAATTTTATAATAGGGGTAAACACGAGTAATATCAAGCCCTTCTACTGGGACGGAATTACGGTGTAAAAACGTTGATTTGTCAGTTTTATTGGACTACTATTTTATTAAGGTTGACGAATGAATTTTACCCGGGTATTACAGATCGTTCATTCTCGGCAGAATAATTTTCATTTGCAGCGAAATTTTAGATGGTTACGAGACACGAATCACATGATGGCAATGGAAAAGCCGTTCCTTGTTATTCGGATTCATAGAAACGTGTCAGAAGGACGAAAGGGGCATAAAGAATGACTAATAAAATTCCTAAGGTCTATCAAGTAGGTGATGTTACCGTTACACGTGTTACGGAGATGATGCTTGACGGTATTCCGCCAGAAGTGTATTTTGCGGGATCGTGGGACCCCAAGTTCCTGGAGGAGAATCGGAACTCTCTTCCATCTGGCCTGATCGATGGCAATTCTCAGCTTATCGTTAGCATTGGAACATGGGTAGTGAAAACCCCGAAGCATACGATCCTTATTGATACTGCTACAGGAAATGATAAAAACTTGCCTTTAAATCCGGATCTCGCCAATCTCGAGCTCCCTTATCTCGAACGCTTGAAAGAGGCAGGAGTTACACCGGAGGAAGTCGATTACGTTCTGCTGACGCATCTGCACGTGGACCATGTCGGTTGGAATACAAAGCTCGTTGACGGAAAATGGGTACCTACGTTCCCAAATGCCAAATACGTATTCCCCCTCGCGGAACAACAATATTATTCGAGTGAGGCCAGCCACAACAAAGCAAACGAAGCAAACTTTAACGTTTACGAAGAAAGCGTATTGCCTGTTGTTGAAGCTGGCTTAACGCAAACGATTAGCCCTGAGGGCGGGAAATTTCTTGATATTTTCACATTCATTCCGACGCCCGGCCACAGTATCGGCCAAATGTCCATCCATCTTAAAACCGGCGGAGAAGAATCTTTATTCGGCGCCGATGTGATGCACCATCCGTTCCAGGTTTTTAACCCCGAATGGAATTCCATGTACTGCGAATTTACCGACCAAGCCCGAGTCTCACGGCTCCGGGTGCTGGAGAGCATCGCGGATCGTCCAATCATTTATTTCAGCACGCATTTTCCGGAAAGTGCGGCGGGGTACGTGACTCGAAGCGGGGACGGATACAAGTGGGACTTTATTTAATACGACCTGACACAAACACAATACGAAAGGCGCTGAGCTTATGACAACCCATAATTTTCTTAATGATGTAAATATCGTGACCGAAGACCTTCGTATCCCAAGTGATACACCCGGAATCGAGCTTTATGTGCGAAATAAACGGCCAGCTTCCATGAATACCTTCTCTAACGAGAAAACGATCGTGATGGTTCATGGCGCTACCTATCCAATTGGCAGTCTGTACGATGTAGAGCTGGATGGCTTCACTTTTCTGGACTATCTTGCCAGCCATGGCTATGACGTGTACGCCGTGGACGTTCGCGGCTACGGCGGCTCGACAAGACCGCCTGAGATGGAACAGCCTGCCGACCTTAATCCACCGCTTGTCCGTACGGAGACAGGGGTACGAGATTTTGGCACAGCCGTGGACTATGTTCTGAAACGCCGGAATTTAACGAAGGTTAATGTTCTGGGCATGTCTTGGGGAGGAACGGTTGCGGGAGCTTATACCAGCCGAAACAACGATAAAGTAAACAAGCTTACTCTTGTCGCTCCACAATGGCTGAGCTCCAAACCGGTTCCGATCGATACCGGAGGTCCGCTTGGTTCGTATCGCCTTGTTGCTGTCGGCAGCACGAAAGAACGCTGGCTAAGCGCCGCACCGGAACATAAACGCAGCGATCTGATTCCGGATGGCTGGTTTGAACAATGGGTCAACGCCACTCTTGCTTCTGACCCGGGGAGCCTAACCGATCATCCTGAGCATATCCGGGCGACCAACGGCCCTATCCTGGATATCCGCGAATACTGGACGGTTGGCAAAGCTTTCTATGATCCTAAGAATATCACGGTTCCCATCCTTCTTGTTCATGCCGAGTGGGATATTGATGTGCCCCTTGAATTAGCCCAGAATTTCTTCACTTCCCTGACAGGAGCTGCCTATCGCCGCTGGGTCGAAATCGGAGAAGGGACGCACATGGTTTTGTTGGAGAAAAACAGACTTCAGGCTTTTCAAGCCATCCTCGGTTTCCTGGATGAAGCGTACGCACCGGTGAAATAAAGCTTCCGCTGCATGAACGGACTTTAAGATTATATCGATTGCTTTATTAGAGGCCCGCGGCATTGTCGCCTCGGGCCTTTTTATTCACCAATTTATAAAAGACGGGGAGAAATTTAATACGATGAGCCATACCGCTATAACAACAACAAAAGCACCCGCAGCTATCGGCCCTTATTCGCAAGCCATCGCTTTAGAAAATGCCGTCTATACGTCGGGCATGCTTCCGATTGATGCCGAAGGAAATCTGAAAGAAGGCATCGTTGACCAAACCCATCAAATATTAAAAAACCTGCAAGCCGTCTTAACTGAAGCTGGATTATCTTTAGTAGACGTTGTAAAAACATCCGTTTTCATGACGGATTTAGAGCAATTTCAGCAGATGAACGAAGTATACAGCCAATATTTCAGCGATCATCACCCTGCCAGAACAACCGTAGAAGTGTCTAGACTTCCAAGAGACGCCAAGATTGAAATAGAGCTTATCGCAATCAAACGCATTTAATTCCGCTCCATTATTCGTATTTCTGTGAAAGAAGGCGCATCTGTTTGCGAACTTATTTGCTTCTCTTGTTTTGCGCAACCCTTTACGGGAGTAATTTCGTCTTAGGTTCGCTGCTGCTGCAAGCATTTCCCGCCTTGTATCTGTCGGCATACCGGCTTATGGTTTCATCGGCGTTCCTGCTTGTATATTTGGTTGCAACCCGTGGCATGACGAAGATTACGCTCCGCGACTCCGTTTATTTAGTGCCCTTCGTTCTGATCGGGATGCTGCTTCACCAAGTTTCTTTCTTTACGGGACTTCGGACAACGGATGCAACGACGGCTTCGCTCATCTTATCGTTAGCTCCAATTTTTACAGCGCTATTTGCCCGCTTATTTTTGAAAGAGCCGTTAACGAAACGCATGGCTGCTGGCTCGATTGTTTCCCTCGCCGGTGTCTTCTTCGTAGTTGGACCCGGCGGAAGCATGGGTACAGCCATTACCGAAGGCGTCTGGATCATGTTTATCTGTATGCTGGCATTTTCGGGATCTGTGATCCTCATGAAAAAGCTGACGGAACGTATGGATGCGTTTGTCGCAACGGTATATACCACCCTGCTGGGCTGCATTTCGGTATACCCGGTGGCGGTCTGGAGCGAGCCTCACGTACAGGTAAGCCCTCATTTCTGGTGGTGGGTTCTCTTGGTTGGATCGGCTCTGCTTATTCAGGGCTTATGCGCGGTTATCTGGAATGCGCAGATCCGCAAGGTAGGGGCGGCTAAAGCCTCCCTGTTTCTGAATTTACAACCGTTTGTCGCCATGATTTTAGGATATATCACGCTCGGCACCCCGATTTCCTTAACGCAAGTGGCAGGATCTGTTCTCATTATTTCCGGCGTAGTTCTAGCCACTGTGCAGGGACAGAGAACAAGGAAAATAGAAGACGATACACTGAAAATATCCTCTGCCAAGAGGTAAAAAGCCTGCGCTGTAATCGAGGCTCACAAGAAAAAGATGGAGGACTTACGACAAGCCAAAAGGGAGCGCTTTATATCATGGCTCCCTTTGGCTTTAGGTTTAGGGCATTCTTTTGCGGGATGGCCCTTTCTTTGATTCGCTTGATCACGCCTTTTAGGTTCTTACTTAGATTCGATGCGACCTAATGGATTGGCACCCTCCTCCAGATCTTTCCGTGCTGCCAACCAGCTTGAGTCGTCGAGATTGAGCGCATCGCGAAGGTAAGACCACGTGAGCTGCTGGAGCAAAGCAACTCGTTCGGGGTTCTCATCCGTCGTCTCCGCGACGTTGTACCCGGAGATTCCGCCAAGTATATGTTCTGCACCGAAGAGAGTGAGCAGGCTTTTACTGCCCGGGCTCAGGAAGTAGGGGTCTGTGAACCAGTCCGGCCCCCGAGTGGACAGGTGGGATTGGTCATGATCCCCCGCGACCACGAGAGTCGGCGTCCTCATATCGGAGAAACTCGGGTTCATGAATGGGAAGTGCTCTGCCGCGAACGGACTCAAGTCAGCTCAGCCCAGTAGTCGACTAATGGACCGTAGCTGTCCATCGACCAACCAAAGCCTTGCGAGAAAATAATAATAGGGCCTTCAGCCCGAACCGAATCGTTTCCATCTCATAGAATAAAAGAGGGACTTGAAGGAGGAGATGACCATGCTTGTTAATCTTTTGCTTCGTTCTCGAGGAAAAGCCGTTGTACTTAAATTGGTTTCAGCGGAAGAAGTCGGGGGCGTCGTCGTGAAAGTGAATAAAGGAATAGTCGTACTCAGAACGTTACTGGGAACTAGAATGTTTATACCTATTCATAAGATCGTTGCCGTCATTAAACGGTAAAGAATACTTACGGCACGGTTCTCTAACTAAAAAGCCACTCCCAGACGAGTGGCTTGCTTCCTCAAGAGTTTCCTTGAATTTATTCCGGCTGCCTCCCCCGTCCTGCTAACCCGTAAAAGAACAACTCCATCAATTGATCCATACTCCAGATTGTCTGTTCTTGATTCGATGCCTCCCAATATCGGCTCAGTTCATTCTTGAACATCGTGAAGTAACGCATCGTCACCTCTTCTGATTGTTCTTTATTAATATAACCCTCTTGTTTGCCAAGCGCGACAAACTTCCTAACAAAGTGCACGATCTTCTGATTGCTATAGCTTTCCATCATTTGCATCAATCCGCCCAACTCAGAGGACGGGACTTTCGGGAACTCATCCGCTAGAATTTTCAAGTTTTTGGCCTCCAGCAGCATGATTTCCTTCGTCTTCTCAGGGAAAGACAGCCCGGAATCAAGAATGCTCTCATACAGCGCCAACTGCTTGTCCATCCAGTTCATCAGCGTATCGGTATAGAGCCGTTCTTTGGTACCGAAATAGTTATATATCGTAGCAGGGGAAACCTTCGCTTTATGCGCAATCTCATTCACGCTGACCTTTTGGAATCCATATTTAAAAAACAATTCCATGGATGCTCCGTAGATCTGCTCCATTTTTTTCTGTTTCCGTCGCTCGTAGCCGTCCATCATCTTCACCTCCCATACAGTGTAACCAAAGTTTTAGAGCATTTCAATAAAATCAGTATAAAACATTGAACTTTTAAACCTATGTAGTTATAATGATTTTAGAGTAAATTGATCTATACAGTACATAACTTTGCAAAAATGAAATGGCGATTGGAACCATGAATGGACGATGGGAGTGTAATGAAATGAAACAACTGCGGATTCCTGCTTTTTTGCATGATGTTTTTGGTGAAAAACAGTCTATTGGGTCTATTCTGGCGATACTGCTTTTTGGCGGAATACTGACTACTGCGTTATATTGGTCGTTCCCCGAATTGACAAACCAACTGCCGGTGTGGCGCAGCGCCCTGGCATTATTATTGATCTTCGATATTTTTGCCGGCTGTATAGCGAATTTTACGGCTTCTACCAGCAACTTTTATGCGGCGAGAAAAACGAATCGGATCGTATTCATTACGATACATTTCCATCTCGTGCTCGTTGCCCTTCTTCTCCGTACTGATATTGGGTATTCGCTAGGGGTATGGGCTTATACGATAATCGGAGCATTTATTGTAAATGCCCTTATCGGAAAGCATTCGCAACTGTTCGTTGCGGGGTTGCTCTTATCAATTGGCCTGGGCTCCATACCCATGCTGCCGGGGATAACGCCCTATATGCTGATCGTCTGCATATTGTTTATGCTTAAAGTATTGTTTAGCTTCGCCGTTGACCATTATGGCATAGCAAAGCATAATACCGATGAAGAAGCATCTATCGGCGAGAAGTAAGAAAAACGCCTGACGGCGTCCTTTAAGTTCGTGCATCTCCGTTCATACGTACCAAAGTAAGCTGGGGTATGGGGATCTTCTTCCCCTGTCCCCAGTCTACTTTTTCACATCATTTATCCTGTATTCATAGCCATGAACTCCTTTGTAATAATC
>NZ_JAHLPR010000080.1 GCF_018918005.1 Paenibacillus sp. MSJ-34
TCGGGTTCTTTAGCATACGCATTTTTGAAAATTGCTTTCAAAAACACGTTTACATCGATAATTTTAACTCAAGCACCCCAAATTGAGCCTCAATCGCCCGGTTTATTCCGAGATCCTATTTTTAGTGTATTATTTCAAGTTCGCCAAGCCTTGCTTCAAACGTTTCACATCGCCTGGAGCCATAACCGGTTGCGTGCAGAGCACGCGTTTTTGACGGTTCGATTTACCGGACAACAGGTGGTTTCTGTACGCTTTATGTCTTTTCACTTTACCCGTACCTGTAATTTTAAAGCGGCCTTTCAGGCTGCTGTGCGTTTTCATTTTAGGCATTGTATTTCCTCCTCGAATAGTAAGTTCGCCAACATCAATATTATGACGTTTTAGGCGCCAAAATCATAATCATGCTGCGTCCCTCAAGCTTCGGCACCCGCTCGACCGTGCAAAGCTCCTGCGTTTCCTGGAGCACGCGGTCCAATACTTTTTTGCCGATGTCGGCATGAGTGATTTCCCGGCCGCGGAAGCGAACCGAACATTTCACTTTATCGCCGTCTTTCAGAAACTTAACCACATTGCGAAGCTTTGTTTGGAAATCATGCTCCTCGATATTGGCTCGAAACCATACTTCTTTAATATCGACGACTTTTTGATTTTTACGAGCTTCTTTTTCTTTCTTTTGCTGTTCGTAGCGGAACTTCCCGTAATCCATGATCCGGCAAACCGGAGGCTTTGCCGCAGGCGCCACGTTCACCAAATCCAAATTCAAGTCATAAGCCATTTGCAACGCTTCGCGGAAGGGCTTAATTCCGATTTGTTCGCCATCCGCTCCGACAAGCCGCACTTCCTTCGCCCGTATCTCCTCGTTAATCAAATGATCCTTGCTGATAACCCGCCACCTCCATTAAATTTCCCACTATACTCAATAAAAAAAGATGTGAGCCCGCGAAGAACCCACATCCCTATTGCCATCACATAATGAAACAATTCCCATTACATATCATGGATTTCGGACCAGCCAACGCGAGTCGGTCAGGTGAGAAGCGGGTGCTTCTGCTTCATAGAAATAAAGTACTGAATTAATATATCATGCTCACCATATGATGTCAAGCCCTGCCGCAAAGCGCCATACGCTTAAGCGGCGCTGCGCGAACGGTTCGGGAAGATTAGGAAGCCTGTTTGCTTTGCACTTCTTCCAGGCGAACGACGCGCGTATGCTGGGTATGGCTCCACGTTTTGTTGTTTTGGGTGAAAAACGCGTAAAACGTAATCGGCCACCATGACAACAAATAGATCGGGAATGTAAGGAGCGATAGATACGTTTTCCAGGACTTCACCTTTTCCAGCACCAAAGCGAGGATAAAGGCGCCTGCCGATGCCGCGAACGCGGCGATCGCAACCCATCCCGGCATAAATTGATACATGTTCAGAAAGTTCGGCCCGTCGAAAAACGCCGCGTCCACCCACATGACCGCCGTGAACAGAAACGTGACGAGCACGTTATAAACGGTGATGGTGTACAAAGCGGTATCGAATTTGGCCAAGTTTCTTTCCTTGATGCTTTGCCAGAGCAGCGGGAAGAAATAACGACGCGCTACCGTGAAATGCCCCTGCATCCAACGCAAACGTTGACGCGCGGATGCGTTGAACGTAACCGGCTTCTCGTCGTACACTTTGGCATTGTAATTCAACACCGGATTGATTCCGCGCTGCACGCAGCGGACGGTAAATTCCAAATCCTCGACAAGGCTGGTTGCGCCCCAACCCATTTCTTTGAGCAATTTGGTTTCAAAGCACATGCCTGTGCCGCCAAGCGTATTCGCCATTTTCAAATTGGTCCGCGACAGCTGCCATAACCGCATGCAGTACCAGTACGTGACGCCGTACGCTTCCGTAATCCACGAATCATGCGGATTTTTGGTATCCAAGTATCCTTGGATGACGCGCGCTCCGGAACAGAGATCGTTGTTCATCTCATGGAGAAAATCCGGGCTCGCCAAGTTGTCGGCGTCGAACATCACGATCGCGTCGTACGAACGTGGATGCTTCCACAACTGCTTCAACATCCATTCGATCGCATACCCTTTCCCGCGCAAGTCGGGATTTCTGCGCTCGCACGCGTATACGCCGTGGCTTCTGGCGATTTCGGCCGTGTTGTCCGTACAGTTGTCGCAAATGACGAAAATATCGTACAGCTCTTTCGGGTAATTCATCTGCTTCAAGTTCTCGAGCAACGCTCCGATCACTTTCTCTTCGTTGTGCGCCGCCACAAGAACGGCAAACGATTTCGTCGGTTCGAATTGCCGCGTTTTTTTCTTGCGGATAATGCCGAACAACGAAAGCGTAAATTGGTAAATCCCAATCAAAGCTAGAATAATTTGTAATCCAAGCAAAATAGAATTGACCATGTTGATTTCTGCCCCCTTTTAACCCCTTTTCACGATTTGTTTTTCTCTCTCTAATTTTTTTATTTTTTCTTTCGCGCAAGGAGCGACATATTCGATTTTCTATCCTTTGCAAGCTTTTGTCAAAATCGCAATTTGACTCCATTTTGCGTAAAACGGATGGAAATACGCATTTTGTGCCGATCCGTCGCAAAACTCTTGAGTTACACCTCAATTACATCTTATTTTCATCCATTTCCTTATTTTTTATTTCTTAAGTCCCTCCTTTTCTAGGGCGCACGGCCCGACACGGTTTTTGAAGCTAAAAATGGCCAGAGCTATATATACTAACGAAATACTAACGAAAAAAGTTACAAAAAAGTTTCCAATTTTCCGTCCTATAAAATATTTATATTGAACATCGGAAAATTGTTAATTTTTTTCATTGCCTTTTCTGCGCAAACGGTAAGCTTCCAGCGCTTTGGATCCGATGACGACTTCGCAGCGGTATATGTTCATCCCTTTGCCTACAAACTTCGTCTCGTATTCCGTCATCACATGCTCCTCATTAATGCCGTCGCGATGCAGGTGAAGCGAAATATTCGTCATTTGCAGCCCCATATCCGCAAACGAATTGAGCGAAAATTCGAATAGCGTTTGGGAATCCGTTTTAAAATGAATTTCTCCCCATTCGTTCATCGCTTCGATATATTTTTCGACAAATCTTGCATGGGTCAATCTCCGGCGCGCATGGCGCGCCTTTGGCCACGGATCGCTGAAATTCAAATAAATCCGCTCGATCTCGCCGGGCGCAAAGATTTCTTCGATCGTCTCGATATTCGCCCGCGCCAGCGCAAGGTTGGACGGACGCTCTTCGCCTGTCTCGGCGGCCGCAGCCCGCGCCTTTTCGCTGGCTCGCCGCACGAGCTCGTCGTACATATCGATGCCGATAAAGTTCGTTTCCGGATATTTCGCGCTCATCAGGCTGATGAATTGCCCTTTTCCCATGCCAAGCTCCACATAGATGGGCCGGTCGTTTCCGAAAAACTCATTCCAGCGCCCTTTATATAAATGAGGTTCGAGAACGACCAAATCCCTCTGCCGCTCTAAACTTTCCCGAATTCCTTTTCTTCCCCTTAGTCGCATGTTGCTCCTCCCGAATAGATATCATCAGTTTCTAATCCACTATTGTGCCCGAAATGATGGCCCGTTGTAAAGCCTTAACACAAAAAGGAATCCATAACCGCGAAGCGCGAGTTCATGAATTCCTTCTTGTTATATTGGAATTGGGGTCCAACCGTATTGAACAATGCTTCAAAAAGTCAATCAATTGATACTTTTTGAACGGCCTCTAATAGACTTATATTAATGTAACATATTGGCGAACGCTGTTCAAGATCGCTCCCAAATTCCATGAAGTTCGCAATGCGCTCCGACTTTTTGGTACAATAACAATGAACGATATAGGAAATATGATGAGAAGGATGCGAATATGGAATTTATGACGGTGACCCCTCCCGCGCTTTGGGGGGACAAGCGATTTCATACGTGGAATTACGAAATGCGGCGGCAATTCGGCGAGAAAGTATTCAAGGTCATGCTGGATGCGGGATTCACTTGTCCGAACCGGGACGGCACGATTGCGATCGGCGGATGCACGTTTTGCAGCGCGCGCGGTTCCGGCGACTTCGCCGGCCGCCGCCGCGACGATTTGGCGACACAATTCAACAAAATCCGCGATTTGCAGCATAAAAAATGGCCGAACGCCAAATACATCGGTTATTTCCAGGCATATACCAATACGTACGCTCCCGTCGAAGAGCTGCGGGAATATTACGAAGTCATATTGGAACAACCGGGCGTCGTCGGCCTGTCGATCGCAACGAGACCGGATTGTTTGCCGGACGATGTCGTCGAATATTTGGCGGAATTAAACGAGCGAACGTATCTATGGGTTGAGATGGGGCTGCAGACGATTCACGAATCAACCTCGAAGCTCATTAACCGCGCCCATGATACGCAATGTTATCTCGACGCGGTCGAGAAGCTGCGGAGGCACAATATCCGGGTGTGCGCGCACATTATTTACGGCTTGCCGCAGGAGACGCATGAAATGATGCTCGATACGGGCAGAGCCGTCGCGCAGATGGACGTGCAAGGCATCAAAATCCATCTGCTCCACCTGATGCGCAAAACGCCGATGGTCAAACAATACGAAGCCGGCCTGCTGCGCTTTCTGGAACAGGACGAATATATTAAGCTTGTCGTCGACACGCTTGAATTTCTGCCGCCGGAGATGATCGTGCACCGGTTAACCGGAGACGCTCCCCGCGACCTGCTGATCGGGCCGACGTGGAGTTTGAAGAAGTGGGAAGTGCTTAACGGTATCGACAAGGAACTGCGCGAGCGCGACACATGGCAAGGGAAATATTGGAGGGCGCGTTAGATGGGCTTCTTATCGGTACTCAGTTTCGCGCATAAGCTGGTTAAAGAACGCGTCCGCAGCGGAGACGCGGTCGTCGACGCAACGGTCGGCACCGGCGTCGATACGCTGTTTCTGGCCCAAGCGGCGGGCGAAACCGGAACGGTGTACGGTTTCGACATCCAACCGCAGGCGCTTGCGCTTGCGGAGGAGCGGCTGCGCAAGGCGCTGGGCGAGCGCTGCCGGATCGCGGACGGCAGCGGGCCGGAAGGCGGCCGCGCCAATGTGCGGCTGTTGCTGCGCAGCCACGCCGAGCTGGCGGCGGCGCTGCCCGCGCCTTTGCACGGGCGGATCGCAGCCGTCATGTTCAATCTCGGCTACTTGCCCGCTGCCTTCGCCGATACGGGCGTCATTACGCTTGCGGAGACGACGCTGCCGGCGCTGGAAGGCGCGCTTGCCGTGCTTAAGCCGGGCGGCATTGCAACGATCGTGCTCTACCCGGGGCATGAGGGCGGCGGCGCGGAAGCGGACGCCGTCGAACGTTGGTGCGCCGCCTTGCCGGGCACGACCGCCCAAGCCGTCATCTACCGCATGTTGCAAAAATCGGATGCACCGTATATGATCGCTTTGGAGAAAAAATAGCTAATCAATCAAGGAGAAGAGAACAATGACGAAACCGTATCCCTTGCAATTTAAAGCGGAAATGAAAGAACGAATTTGGGGCGGACGCGCGCTGGAACAATTCGGCCTGGAATTGCCGGAGGGTTCAATCGGCGAAGGCTGGATGATCAGCGATCACCCGAACGGTCTGACGGAAGTTGTCAACGGGGAACTGGCCGGCTCCAATCTGGAGCAGCTCCGCGCCCGGTTCGGTGCGGCGTGGTTCGGAACGAAGAACGGCAACGAGCCCGATCGGCGCTTTCCGCTGCTGATCAAATTGCTCGATTGCAACGACGATTTATCCGTTCAAGTGCATCCGAACGATCATTACGGCAAATTGCCGCAAGGCGAACTCGGCAAAACCGAGATGTGGTATATTCTTGACGCCAAGCCTGGGGCGAAAATCATTTACGGGCTGAAGCCGGGCGTCGACCGGGCGCAGTTGGCCGAAGCGATCGAGCATGGCCGCGTGATGGATTGCTTGCAGGAAGTGCCTGTCGAAGCGGGAGACGCGTTCTATATTCCGGCGGGTACCGTTCATGCGCTATGCGCCGGCGTCGTCGTCGCCGAGATTCAACAAAATTCGGATACGACTTACCGTCTATACGATTACGACCGCCCGGGTCTGGACGGCAAGCTGCGCGAACTGCATATCGAAGACTCGCTGAACGTGATCGCTTACGAGGGTGCGGGCGCCGCTCGCATGAAAACCGATGCCGTCCAGCCGAACGAATGGCTGACGATTGCAACATCGCCTTACTTTATCGTGCAGAAAGGAATCGTTTCGTCCAATAAGCGGGAATTGAGCACGTCCCGGGACAGCTTCGTTATTTTGGTCGTTTGCGACGGGGAAGGCGAATTATCATGGTCCGACGGATCGCAGCCGATCAAGGCGGGACAATGCTTCCTGCTGCCGGCGAACTTGGGAACGTACGCGCTCGAAGGAAATTGCACGGTGCTGCGCACCTTCCTGCCTTAAGAGAAGCTTAAGTCGATAACGCAACGATTCGTTCGGGGATGAGCAACCGCCTCTTTTGAGGCCGGGAGTTGCGTCCCCTTTTTCATGCCATTTAAGTGCCGATCGGCGCAACGGTTGCGTGCGGCCTTTCGTCGTGTCCTCTTTCCGAGTCATAGATTCCTTGGCATCTCCTTGTTCCGCCTTTTGTCGATATTCCGTTCGCTCAGGTCGCAGGAAAACCAGACAAAGGTCATTTCATTCAGAAACCTGCAATTGAAAACAATTTCATCATACCGCAGCGGCTTTGACGACCCGTCGGGCAGGCTAACGAAACGCATACACGCTAACAGCCTGTAAATTACCTTTTTGCTGGTGTAACGAAACTACAGCACGCTAATGAGGGGAAAAAGGCGGTGAAACAGCCAATTTCCAATGAATAACGATACCTACTTTCGTTAAGATGGGAACACGTTCATTTTGAGCCCAATAAGGATTGTCAGTTTCGTCAGCGCCAAGCTAAGAAGCGTAGGTCTGCGCGGATCGCCTTCGATATAGGGAGGTGTCTCCTTCTATATGCGCGATGCGCAGTTAAGCCAGTTACATCAACGATGGCGAATTATGAAATTACTCTTTTTGCAGGATGGTATTTGCCGCGATGAGTCGCAGGCCAGTAACGCATTACCCTCCTGAATTCTCGAATCCGCAGCCTACTCGATGCAACGCTCGTGCCGACGAGTTCGTTCATTGGAAAATATCCAATCTCATTGGAAAAAATTATGCTAAAAACGGGCCGCCATTGGAAAAGATCCATATTTCCAAACCGGTTTGCGCATGTATGCCAGATTGCAGAGGTTTTGATTGGACAGATTCCAATGAAGACACGCATGACTGAGACAAACATGCGATTTATTGGATAAATTCCAATAACCGGACGGAAAAATAGAACATAGGGCCGGCGCCAAGCCGAACGATTGCAACAAAAAACCGCCATAGGTTCGCATTCCGTTACCCAGGCGGTCTATGGCATATAGCAAGCTAAGAGCTAACTTCCGCGGCAAGGGGCATCGTGTAGTAAACAGGGCGTCCCGCGCCGGCCACCGTCTGGTACAAGACGAGCAGCAGCGTCGCATGTTGTTCCCCGCCGCTTGGCCCCCCCTCGTCCGCATCGGACAAGGCCGCCTCCCGGCCTTCGATTCCGCTCAGCACCGCCGCAAGATCGAACGGCAGCACTTCGATGGCCGCATGTTTATGCAATTCCTTCTCCTGCAGGCCGAGCGCGGCAAATTCCGGCGAGATTCGGTCCGGATGATCGGCCGCCCGCTTCATATAATTCGCCCAATCGTCTTTATCCAGCGTGAATTCCCACCAAATTTTGCGCGGCTTGTATTTATGGTTCAGGAAATAATCGAACTTCATCAAGCCGAGCACGACATCCATCCGCTTCGTCTCGCGGGACTGAAGGAAAGCCAATAGCCGTGTGAACAGATCCTCCAACTGATGGCCGATTTTTTGCCATCCTCTCGCTTCCCAATAATCCCCGAACTCCTGGAAAAAGTCGAACGGCGAAGGAAACTCGTACTTCATTAAATAATGCAGCGTATGGTCCATCCGATGCGCGTTCCAATATTTCTCGAGCACATCCTCCACCCGTTTGATTCGCACGATATCGGAAAACGGCAGCACATTGTTGCCCAAAATTTCGTAAGGGGCATGGTCCATAAAAATATAATCGTGCTTGGCCGCGTCGATCCGCATGCCGGTGCCGCGCAGCATTTTCAAAAACCCGAGCTGCAGCTCTTCCGGCTGCAGGGCGAACACGTCGTTGAACGTTTTGCGGAACGTGCCGTAATCTTCGAGCGGCAATCCGGCGATCAAATCGAGATGCTGATCGATTTTGCCGCTTTCTTTAATTTTCGTGACGGTGCGCGACAGCTTGGCGAAATTTTGCTTGCGCTTGACGAGCTCGTTCGTCGGGTCGTTCGTCGATTGGACGCCGATCTCGAAGCGGAAAATGCCCGGCGGCGCATGTTCGGCCAAATAATCGAGCACCTCGGGACGCATAATGTCGGCCGTAATCTCAAATTGGAAGACGCAGCCGCCGTGATTCTCGATGAGAAATTGGAACATTTCCAGCGCATAATCGCGCTTAATGTTGAACGTGCGGTCCACAAATTTGATCAGCTTCGCGCCCTGCCCGATCAAATATAAAATATCGGCTTTCGTCCGCTCGATGTCAAAGTACCGCACCCCTACCTCAATGCTGGACAAGCAAAATTGGCAATTGAACGGGCAGCCGCGGCTCGTTTCGAAATAGACGATCCGTTTCGCGAGATCCGGCACATCTTCGGCTAAGCGATGCGGCGAAGGCAGCTCGCCGAGCTCCAGCTTCGGACGCGGCGGATTGATGCGCACCTCCGTTCCTTTCCGGTATGCTGCGCCGTAGACGAAGTGATATTTTTGCGTGCCTTGAATTTCTTGCAGCAAATGATGAAACGTCTCTTCCCCTTCGCCCATAACGATAAAATCGACCTGCGGGAGCCGGTTCATCCAATAATCGGTATCGTACGACACTTCAGGACCGCCAAGCACGATGATCGTCTCCGGCCGAATCTTTTTCATCATCTCGATGACCCGGATCGTCTCTTCGATGTTCCAAATGTAGCAGGAGAAACCGATCACATCGGCCTCCCTCTGAAACAAGTCCGACACGATATTCATAACCGGATCCTTGATCGTATACTCCGCCATTTCGATGTCGAATTCATGCTGGCTGTACGCTTTTAAATAGCGAATCGCGAGCGAGGTATGAATATATTTCGCGTTTAAAGTGGAAACAACAACTTTCATAATAACTTACGCCCTCTTTTTCTATGAGTAACAACCGTCTTCTTATAGCATAGCGCTTAACCGAACTCTCTTTCCTCGTTCAAATGTTGGAA
Organism: Paenibacillus sp. MSJ-34; assembly: GCF_018918005.1. GTDB lineage: Bacteria > Bacillota > Bacilli > Paenibacillales > Paenibacillaceae > MSJ-34. The sequence continues at coordinate 9,358 of NZ_JAHLPR010000080.1, forward strand.
AAATTCGAGAAACGGCTTGCCGTATTGCCGAAATTTGACTTCCCCGATCCCTTTGATGCGCAGCATCGCCTGCTCCGTCGCCGGCTTCAATTCGCTCATCTCGCGCAGCGTCGCGTCGTTGAAAATAATGTACGGCGGAACCTTCGCTTTGGCGGCCAAATCCCGGCGAATCACGCGGAGCTGCTCGAAAACCGTTTCGTCGACGGCAGCGAACGCTTCGGGCTGCTTCTGCACCTTCTGGAACACTTGCCGCTCGCCCCGCAGCACTTCCACCGCCGGCGCCTGAATTTTGACGACAGGATACTGACCTTCCGTCAGCTGCAAATACCCTTCGGCGATCAAAACGTTGATCAAGTCGCTAATTTCCTTCTCCGTCGATTTGCGCATCAAGCCGTACGTCGGCAAGCCGTCGAAACGGTACTGCAGCACCTTCTGGCTGCGCGAGCCTTTCAGGACCGAAGCGATCATCGTGACGCCGAACCGCTCCCGCATGCGATGGATGCATGAGAAGATTTGCTGCGCTTCCGTCGTAATATCGACAAGCTCGCGTTCGTCCGTACAGGAGCTGCATTTGCCGCATGGCTCGCTCTCCTGCATATCGCCGAAGTAATCGAGAATGGCGTCTTGCAAACATTTGGGCGTATAGCAGTAATCGACCATCGTTTGCAATTTGCGGTACTCGTTTTTTTTGCGCTCAGGGGATAGCCCTTCGTTTTGCTCGATCAGAAATTTTTGCGTCAATATATCTTGCGGGTTGAACAGCAGGATGCAGTCGCTCGGTTCCCCGTCGCGTCCGGCGCGGCCCGCTTCCTGCACGTAAGCTTCCATATTTTTAGGCATATTGTAGTGAATGACGTAGCGAACGTTCGATTTGTCGATTCCCATCCCGAAGGCGTTCGTCGCAATCATGACGCGAATATCGTCGTAGATGAAATCCTCCTGATTGCGGGCCCGCTCCTCGTCCGTCATGCCGGCGTGATATTTGCCGACGTTCAAGCCTTTGCGGCGCATCGCCGTGTACAACTCGTCCACTTCTTTGCGCGTCGCGGCATAAATAATGCCCGGCTTGGAGGCGTTTCGCTGCGTATATTCGAAGACGAAATCGCGCTTATTGGCCCCACGCAGCACGTTCATTGCCAAATTGTCCCTGCCGAAGCCGGTGACGAACAGTTCCGCATCCCGCAACGCGAGCAGTTTGACGATATCTTGCGTTACCTCGGGCGTTGCCGTCGCGGTAAACGCCGCTACCAGCGGCCGCTGCGGCAAGCTGTCCACGAACGGAGCAACCGCTAAATAGCTGGTGCGGAAATCATGTCCCCATTGGGAGACGCAATGCGCTTCGTCAACCGCTACGAAGGAGATGTGCAGCGACTGCATGCGCGTGCGGAACGACTCGGATTCGAGCCGTTCGGGGGCGACGTACAGCAATTTCAACCGCCCCTCTCTGGCCGCCCGCATCCGTTCCTGAAACTCGCCCGCGCTGAGCGTGCTGTTGATATAGGCGGCGGGAATGCCGATCGTATTCAGCGCATCCACCTGATCCTTCATCAACGATATGAGCGGCGATACGACAAGGGTTATGCCTTCGAAGAGCAAGGCGGGGATTTGGTAACAAATCGACTTCCCTCCTCCCGTCGGCATAATGCCAAGCGTTTCGCGCCCTTCGAGCAAGCTGGAAATGATTCGTTTTTGTCCCGAGCGAAATTCGGCATACCCGTAATATTTTTGCAAAGCTTGTTGTGCTGTTTCGATCGACATGCTATCTACTCCCATTTAAAAGTAAAGCTAGCCGCGATAAATGCGGCGATCAACCATAGCCCGAGCGTCAGCGACTCGACCCATAGATCGGCGAAACCCGCGCCCACATTCATTACCTGGCGCAGCGCCGTCGACAGATGCGAGATCGGCAAGGCCTTCACGATCGGCTGCAGAAACTCCGGCATACTGTTGATCGGAAAAAATACGCCGCCCAGGAACATCATCGGAAACGAAATGAATCCGGCAATCGGGCCGGCGCTTTCCGGCGTTTTGGCCAATCCGGCAATAATGAAACCGATAGCCATAAATGCAAGCGTACCGATAATGACGAAAAATAGCAAGAGCAGCCACGAGCCGTTCACCTGCGTTCCGAATATAAGCGCGCCGATTAACAGCACGATGACCGCCTGGGTCCCGTTCATGAGCAGCCGTGCCGTAATTTGCGCCGCGATAAACGACGAAGCGCTGAGCGGCGTGCTTTGCATGCGGCGAAGAACGCCGCGTTCGCGCCAGGAAGCGATCTGTCCGGCCACGCCGTTCAAGTTGTTGGACATAATCATCATGGCGACGATCCCTGGCACGAGAAAATCGATATATTGCAAATTGAGCGATTGAACGCCTTTCGGTTCGATTGTCACGACCGGTTCATAATGAACGATTTGTTTGCTGATCCCGTCCACTACTTGCGACATCGCGTTCAGCGCATTGCCCGCCTTGGCCGCTTGCGTCTGATCGTAATAAACGGTAACGCTCGCTTGTTCCGCTTGCGCATTCGCCTCGATCGCTTGTCCGGCGCCCGCTTCCGTTTGCGTCAATGACGCGAGCTTGGTTCCGTACCCTTCCGGAATGACGACAACCAATTGTTTATCGCCTTTGCGCAGCATACCCAGCGCTTCGTCTTCATTCGCCATCGTCTCCATATTCAGCACCTGTTGCTGCTGACCGAGCGCTTGAACGAACGCTTCCGAGGCCTGCGACTTGTCGCGGTCGATCAGAATGCCGTCCGCCACGGTGCCATTGTTGTTCCCTAGCAGCAATCCGAACATGACCATAAAAAAGACGGGAAAAAAGAACGTAAAAAACAGCACTTGCTTATTGCGAGCAAACAGTCGAAGCTGAGCGACCGTTAATTGCCAATATGAGCTCATTCTTCTCTCAAGCTCCTTCCCGTCATATGAATGAACACGTCCTCCAACGTAGCCGTCCGCGTTTGCAAATCGGCAAATGCGACGCGAAGCGCCTCCGTCTTCTGTACGAATTCCGTTAACGTGCTTTGCAAATGATCCGTATATAAGACGTACGAATCTTTCCGGCATTCCGCCAGCCGTACGCCGGATATCGTCTGGAATTGCTCGAGCGTCCGCCGTTTCCGTTCCTCATCCCATTGCTCTTGCTCGGGAATGCGGAATTCGACCGCGGATTCGGATTCGAGGCTGCGCACCAAATTGCGCGGCGTATCGAGCGCGATCACTTCCCCGCGGTCCATCAAGCAGATGCGGTCGCATAGTATATGAGCTTCGTCCATATAATGGGTGCTCAGCACGACCGTCTTTCCTTGCTCCTTCATCGCAAGAATAATGTCCCATAATGTGCGCCGCGCCTGCGGGTCAAGCCCCGTCGTCGGCTCGTCGAGGAAGACGACCTGCGGATCGTTCACGAGCGCGAGCGCGATGGCAAGACGCTGCTTCTGGCCGCCGGATAAATTTTTGACGCGGTCGTTTATTTTTTCGCTTAGAATCATGCTCTCGAGCAGCGGCTCGATCGGCACGGAATGATCGTAGAAGCTGGCGTACATCTTCGTAATCTCTTTGACCTTGAGCAGTTCAAACAGAGATGTGGATTGCAATTGGACGCCGATGACCTCTTTCACCTTTTTCAGATCCGTCCGGGTATCGTAACCGGCTACGACCGCCGATCCTTCGTCGGGCTGCCGCAGTCCTTCGATCATCTCCATCGTCGTCGTTTTTCCGGCGCCGTTCGGTCCGAGCAGGCCGAATACTTCCCCTTTCCTGACTTGGAAATGAACGCCGTTGACCGCGGTAAATGTCCCATATCGTTTGACGAGTCCGCGGACTTCAATGATATTGTCGCTTGAATCCTGGCCTTGCCGCCCGTTCGCGTTCTCTGCCTCCGTATCCGCCGCGCCGCCGCCCGCAGCTTCCGTTTCGTTCTGTTCGCGCATCCTATTCCCTCCTCCTGCTTGCGTCGATTGTTATCGAAGTATTCCGATAGCAGTTTTGTCATTTCTACATTATACCATGCGCTGGAAACGCTGCACACTCGAAGGCCGCATTCCGATCCGGACTGCGGAACCGTCCTCCCTGGCGCTCGAAATTGCGCGCCGCTTGCAACTCGTGATATAGTGAGTCCAACGCGAATTGAATCGAACGAAGTGGAGCGAATGAACGTGAATAAATACAAAGAAACAAATCCGGGAAAAAGAAAGTTCGAAGGGAGAAAAAAAGAGGCCGCAACCTCATCGGCGGAATATTTGCAGGTAGGACAGCGGATCGTGGTTACGATCAAAAGGATCGGAATCAACGGCGAAGGCGTCGGCTATTACCGGCGCAAAGCGGTGTTTATCGACGGCGCGCTGCCGGATGAAGTCGTCAAAGCAAAAGTGACGCGAATCGAACCGAATTTGATTTATGCCGAATTGACGGAAATTGAAAAGCGCTCGCCGATGCGGAAGAAGCCGGATTGCCCGGTATTCGACCGGTGCGGCGGCTGCCAATTGCAGCATATGAAATACGAAGGCCAACTGCAAGCGAAGGAAGAAATCGTGCGGGAAGCGTTCCGGCGGTATGCGGGGGCGGAAGACGTACGGATCAAGCCGATCCTGGGCATGGAGCAGCCCTGGGGTTATCGCAACAAGGCGCAAGTGCAATTGGGATTCGAGAAAGAACGGTTGATTACAGGCTTATACGAACCGGGAACCCATAAGCTTGTCGATATTTCCGGCTGCCCGATCCAGCACTCGAAGGTGAACGAGGCGGTCGATACGATCAGAGACATTTTAACGGCGCTCCGCATTCCTGTCTATAAGGAACGAGGCAATACGGGCTCCGTCCGCAATGTCGTCGTTCGCGCCGGCCTGCAATCGGGAGAGCTGCAAGTTACGTTCGTTACCGCAACGGACAAGCTGCCGCAGCGCGAAGCGCTCGTCGCGGCGATCCGGCGCGCGCTGCCTGAGGTGACGACGATCGCGCAGAACATCAACCCGAAGAATACCTCGCTGATTTTCGGCGAGCGAACGAGCATATTGTGGGGCAAAGAAACGATTGAAGAGTCGCTGGGCGACTTGCCGTTCGCCCTGTCGCCGCGCGCGTTCTTCCAGCTAAACCCGGAACAAACGGTGAAGCTGTATGAGACGGTGCGCGTCGCGGCGGCGCTAACAGGCCGAGAAACGGTGATCGACGCCTATTGCGGCACAGGTACGATCGGACTCTGGCTCGCTCCTTACGCCAAAGAGGTGCGCGGGATCGAGGCGATCCCGGAGGCCGTCGACGATGCGCGCCGCAATGCCGAGCGCAGCGGGCGCGCGAACGCCGCCTTCTACGCCGGCAAAGCCGAGGAATTGCTTCCCCGCTGGGTGAAGCAGGGCGTCTCCCCCGACGTCGTCGTCGTCGACCCGCCGCGTACGGGCTGCGATGCGCGCCTGCTGCGCACGCTCGTGCAGACGAAACCGAAACGGATCGTCTACGTTTCGTGCAATCCGTCCACGCTGGCCAAAGATTGCAAGGTGCTGCAGGACGGCGGTTTCCGCATCGAATGGGTTCAGCCGGTGGATATGTTCCCGCAAACGGCGCATGTGGAATGCTGTGCGTTGCTGAGGAGTGTTAAACAATGAATTTGGAAATGGTGATGCAAGAGCTTGAAGCTCTCGGCAAGGAACGACTCAAGAAGATGTATCTATCCAACGGCGCGCATGAACCGCTTTTTGGCGTGGCGACAGGCGAGATGAAGCCCATCTTCAAGAAAACAAAAATCAATCAGCCTCTGGCCGAGCAGCTATACGCGACAGGGAACTACGACGCGATGTACTTTGCCGGCATCATTGCGGACCCCAATGCGATGACGGAAGCGGATTACGACCGTTGGATGGATGCGGCTTATTTTTACATGCTGTCCGATTATGTGGTTGCCGTAACCCTAGCGGAAGCAGATATCGCACAAAAGGTTGCCGATAAATGGATCGCAAGCGGCGAAGAGTTGAGAATGTCGGCAGGCTGGAGCTGTTATTGCTGGCTGTTGGGGAACCGTCCGGACGGCGAACTCTCCGAAGACAAAATTGCCGGTATGCTTGATCTGGTGGAACGCACGATTCATGACGCTCCCGAACGAGCGAAATACGCGATGAACAATTTTATGTACACGGTGGCTGTATCTTATTTGCCGCTCCATAATAAGGCCGTCGAGACCGCTAAGGCAGTAGGCCCGGTAGAAGTCAGGGACAAGACCAAAAGCAAGCTCATACACGCTTTCGCAAATATTCAAAAGGCTGTAGATAAAGGGCAGCTTGGTTTCAAACGCAAACATGTAAGGTGTTAACTCTAATGTGCCGCACGGCATGCGGTGCATGTGGTTGCAGATAGGCAAACGATTGATAAAGGCGAATAGATAATGTCAAGGGGCGTATTTAAGCCTGTCTATCCTACCCTGAATCGCAATTGAAAGGAGAAACGAACATGACAAAGAGAAATGAAATCAGCAATAAAATGGAGTTATCGCCGGAACAACGTGAAGGACTTCTCCAAACATTGAAAGCCCGTTTTGAGGAAAATACGAACCGCCATAAAGGGCTCGAATGGGCTAACGTACAAGCAAAGCTCGAAACAAATGCTGAAAAACTGTGGTCGCTCCATGAAATGGAAAGAACCGGCGGCGAGCCGGATGTTGTTGGATATGACGATAAAACGGGCGAATACCTTTTTTATGATTGTTCGGCGGAAAGTCCAAAAGGCCGCAGAAGCGTTTGTTACGACCGTGAAGCGCTGGAGTCAAGGAAAGAACATAAACCGGCAAATAGCGCGATTGGTATGGCTGCTGCCATGGGCATTGAGCTTTTAACGGAAGAACAATATCGGGAACTGCAGAAACTTGGGAATTTCGATAAGAAAACATCAAGCTGGTTGAAAACACCTTCTGAGATTAGAAAACTCGGCGGCGCCATATTTGCCGATTTCCGCTACGGAAATGTCTTCGTCTATCATAATGGTGCGGAATCTTACTACGCCGCCAGAGGGTTCCGTGGCTCGCTAAAGGTCTAACACATGTGCGCAATTGGGTCATTGGTGGAAATAGTAAAGTACATTCTATGAAGAAATTGAATGTATAGGAATGCTGTTCATTCCGAAAAGACATTTCATATAGGATCTCGGAATAAACCGGGCGATTGAGGCTCAATTTGGGGTGCTTGAGTTAAAATTATCGATGTAAACGTGTTTTTGAAAGCAATTTTCAAAAATGCGTATGCTAAAGAACCCGA
>NZ_JAHLPR010000081.1 GCF_018918005.1 Paenibacillus sp. MSJ-34
TTCATGAAAATCACCCAATTCATTAGAAATAAAAAAAGCCTTCTCGGCGATTATTGGGGTGATTTTGAAAAGTCAAGAGGAATGTTTGTTCGCACCCCATGTTTGGGGGTGAAACAATAGAAGACCCTAGCTAGGAAGCTAGAGTCTGCAACGGAATGTGAATTCCGAGAAGCTTAATTTTATTAAAGGAGGTCTGAATTATGATTCCGGAAAAATCATTTCGAAATGAATCCAAGAAAGTGCCGAAAGCGATTCCATACTTCACCGATTATATAGTAAGGCGTTTTTTTTCATACCCAAAGTACTATCATCTGCTTTGTTTATACTTAGAGAATCCCTCCCACAACATATGGATACAACTCGAAAAACAGTTCAAATTGTTTCATTTTGAGGTCAGATTTTCCAAGTATTTAAGTTCGACGATTAGGTTTGCCTATATTGATTTTTACCGAAAGAAACGTAAAAAAGATCAACGTGATGTCGTTATTTTTGATATGAAAATGTATGAGGAAAATGGTAATACATTCGGAGATAAATATATTTCACATATTGAATATGAAGAGAAAGGAAGCACTGATCCCCAGATTTTACTCGATTCAATGAAGAATGAAAGTTTATATAAAGCTTTTTCAGAGTTAACTCAAAAGCAAAAGGTAATTCTAACTTCCACTTATTGTATGGGATACATAGATAAAGAAATTGCTAAAATGTTATCCATTACTCCACAGGCCGTTTCTAAAACCAGAAATTCAGCGTTAGTTACACTCAAAAAAAGAATGAGACGGGAGGTGTAAATGAAATGAACAATTCAGATTCGTCAACATTTTTAATAAATGCCATCAGTAATTTTGGATTCCCAATTGTCATTACTGGATACCTTCTGCTTCGATTTGAAAAAAAACTAGAAAACCTAAACAATTCAATCCATGCACTTGCACAAGTCATAAGAGACGGAGGGAGGCATAAATGAAAGAGTTAGAATGTCAGCTTTATAAATTAGTGAAGGAGGCACAGAGCGGTAATCAATTTGCCTTATGGACTATCATTAAAAAGTTCTATCCTATTGTAGTAAAAACACGAAAAAGAATAAATTTACAAGAGCAAGATGACTTAGAGCAAGAGATTCTTGAAAAAATGATTCGAGCAATCCTGACCTTCAATCTAAACACCCCGGTAGATCTAACACACTTTAGAAAAAGTATTAAATCGTTTTTCAATGAAGAAATCGCCCCCCAGGAACAGCAACGAAATGAGAAGGATTCGTTTTAAAACACCGTGTTCACGCAGAAATAATGCAAGTTGGACCAAATTTTCAATCAGTCCGTTCATTTGATCGATTATCGCGAGGATTTTTACCCATTCATAAATTTACCCAACCCGACATATTGTCGGGTTCTTCATGATAACGGAGCCCTCATAAGCATAGGGGTCGTGTTTCCCTCGAATAAAAATTGATGCTTAGTCATGGCACGCCTTCACTTTGCAAATGGTTGGTTGTAATCTATACTATTAGGCTTGTTATGGCCAGAATCCAGCGCAAGTTTAGATCGTGTGATTTCGTTCATCCTTGCCATCTTAATGTATGGAATGTTTGCCCAAATACCGTTTTTTCGTTTGAAAGAGGCGCTAACGAATCGAAAGTTCATCTATGCACTACTGTTTACGAATTACATAGCTGTACCTATCCTTGTTTGGGGGTTAACTCGGTTTCTTCCAACCGAACCGGCAATCCTCTTAGGTGTCCTTCTTGTTTTGCTCACCCCCTGCATTGACTATGTTATTGTCTTTACACATCTTGGGGGTGGGAACGAGAAGCTTGTTTTGGTTTCAACCCCTATACTCTTTGTCACCCAAATGCTATTATTGCCTATTTATCTATGACTTTTTATGGGCAAGCAAACGGCAGAAATTGTGAATGTCGGGCCGTTTCTCGAAGCATTTATAGTTCTTATTGTTGTTCCACTGGTACTGGCTCTACTTACTCAATGGTGGTCAAGACGACAACCGCTCGGTGAACGTTTTCTTGATGCTACAGCATGGCTTCCTGTGCCTTTTATGGCACTAACCCTTTTTGTTGTCGTTGCATCGCAAATCTCTAAACTATATACCTCTTTGGATTTTATTACTCTAGTCATTCCCGTCTACGTAGCGTACATGCTTATTACACCGATTATTGCGCGTATCGTTTCTCGTATATTCCGTTTGGATACCGGAGCAGGGCGGGCTCTTATCTTTAGTGCAGGAACTCGTAACTCTCTTGTCGTTCTTCCTTTTGCACTGGCGCTGCCACGGACGGAAGTACGGAAAAATAAAAAGTCTACATTGCGGGTGGTGTCAGCTTCGCTGGCGAGTATTGTGTTAAATGATGTCAGAGCCACCCGAGTCATCTAACAAATTCACTTTTTTGCTTTATTATCTTTCTCATTGCCACGTTTAAAGTTTCCGGTAATCTTAGCCATTGCTAACTGTGTCTCATGATGATCCTTTCCTTCTATTGCTTTTAAAAATTTAAGACTCGCCTTTCCGGAAAGAATTTTAACTTGCTTACCCATCCAGTAAATAAAGACTTTGTTGTCTTTCGTTGTTTGATATGTGAAAACTTCTTCATCGAGTCTCTTTCGTTTATCAATGTTACTCATACGAACACATCCTTCGGTCATCCGAATCGGTTTTTTTATCAATTTCACTGTCGTGTTCCGTTAGTCGAAGAAGCATGTCAGCCTTCTTACATTTCTTGCATTACTTTAATGAGTTCTTCAATAGCACTCTTACCGTCGCCCTTATAAGAAGAGCCGTGCATCACAGCAAGTGTTTTAGGTTCTAGATCTGCTAGTTTACGGAGCATCTGCTCTGTGTGCAAGGTATAGGGAATATAGTTGGCAAATGGACCTTGCGAATTTTGCAACACTTCTTTAAACCGATCAATTACACTAGCCTCAGTGACTGGTTCCACATCGCCGTTTTGATGGAACAAGTCAGAAGTGAAGAGAGTCCGGGTGGTCTCTTCAAATAGCAATCCTGCATCCCACCCATGCGGGAGATGGGGTGTGCGCAAGTAACGAAAGCTTTTCTTCCCCGTACTAAATACCTCGTTGTCCTGAAGCGAACGAATCGGTCTGATAGAGAACTCCCCGTTTACCGCAGCCCCAACAATCCCGGTCACAGCTTCAGCTTGAGGTGCAATGGTGAGCCATTCATTGAGTGCACCACATTCGTCCGACTCGAAATGACTGTAACTAATCCAGCGCAATTGTTTAAGATCAATTAGGCTAGCAACTGCTTGACTTAACTGAGAAAAAAGCGATTTAGGGCCTGTATGGTACAAAAGAGGCTCCTCGTCTCGGACTAAAAATGCATTGTACTGGAATCCGGATTCCGTTGAGAAGATTGAAAGTCGAAATATATCTGACTCAATTTCATCAATACGCGCCATAAGATCTCTCCTTTTTTCTTACAGATTTCTTTACAGGTTTGATTATGTTCCAAAATTCTAAACAACACAGTACCATATATTGGGTAATGATACAATATGTTTCGAATTGAAGACATAAAAAAGCTCCACGAGCTGGTTTTTCGCCTGTGGAGCGTATTTCTTTCATTATTCTTTTACATGATTCGTTTTTTCCAGTGCCGCTTTCAGACCCCGAGCCAATTTTTCAGGATTGTCATATCCCCAGAAATGCAGGAAGAACAGCCGCGGAGATTCAAACAACATGTGATTGTGGATTGCCGTGACGGTTAGACCGTGCTCTTCTAAAGCACGAACCACCGGATTCACTTCGCTTGCCAAAAGGACGAAATCTCCCGCCGTTGCTGCCTTCTTTCCGACCGCTTGATAATTGATTGGTGATGCTACTCCCATAAATGGAGGGATTACCATATTATTTTCTGTTATCGTTTCCGCGCGCGAAATGTTGAACTGTAGAAGATTCCCACTGCGGTGTCCCTTCTGACCCATAATGGCTTCAACTTTAGACCAATCGAAAGTAGAAGGTTGTGGAATGCCAGAAGGCTGAGTAAGGGGAGTACCTGTCTTAGCTAGCGCAGCCTTCACGTTCTCGGCAATCTTCGTAGGTTTGCCGTGCCCTTCAACATGCAAATACATAACGCTAGGTATTTCGTTAATAAGATGATTATGCAAAGCCGTTATGTCAATACCGCTGCTGCTTAGTTTTGAGATAACCGGAGGCACTTCCGTATCAAGCAGAACGAGATCGCCCATCATCATCGTTTCGTTTCCGTGTGGCTTGAAGGCGAGCCAGCCTGTAAGAGCAAGATCCGGCTCGATCATGACTTCACCGACTTTTACTTTTAAATCGGATCGAGGCAATGTAACCTTGAATACACCGTCTTGCACCGTACCCTTCCGACCGAAAATTTGTTCAAGCGTTTTCCAGTCGGGGTGTTTTTCGATGCCCTTCTCTTCAGCGAGGATCTTATCAACCGGCCAGGCAACCAGTTGCACCAAAACGACCGTAATCAGCAGCATAATTAGAGTTAGCTTTTTCATTTTTACCTCCAGGATTCTTTACAACTGGTTCAGCGCAATCCTTTTGTAAGAAAAATAACTCAAAGAAAGTATACCCGTGTCATTTGGGCATCATACAAAGAAGGAATGAATCGCACGACTAACCATTCGGAAAACGTTCGATAAATTACAAGGATGACGATGACGACAATGGCAAACGTCACGTTCTATTTTTATGAGCGATCAGTGCCACCGATTTTTTACCGGAAGAAGGTGTACTCCGAGTCCAGCAAGCCAAGGGAAGGAAAGCCCGACTCGTTCATAGTCTTTTAAGAAGAACCAAAAGGGTCTCATTGTTATAATTCTTGTACTTTCATTTATAGGCGTACCTTTATTAGATCTATCTTCAGACACATATTTAATTTCAGTGACAATCAGCGTTTTAATGATCCTACTGGCCTTATTTTTGAGGAAAAGGATAAAAAACAAATTAATTTATGGCCATGTAGGAGCAGCCCTATTACTTATTTTCTTATGGTACATGAATCGTTTTACAAACACTAATGTATCATATTCAACTGTAATAATATTTTTATTATTAATCTGGTTGTTTTACTTTCTAAGCAAGAAAAAGTGAAAGAATGTAACCTGATCGTTCTCGCCATATGTTTTGAAATGTAATGAAACACCACCGACTTGTGGAAAATTATACCTCAAAGCATGCTTACTCGATATTGTTCATTTCCAACCGAGTTTCCCCCCAATCACTTTCGGGTGCTGTGAAGTAACTTTGGCCTGCGTTTTGTGCGATTACCATATTTGACGATTCTTAATATAATGTTCTTATTTTCTTTTCTTGTTTATTTGGGCTTTTCAGCTTGTCATAAGACTCATCATATACCTTATGTCAAGCCACAATCTTTGGTGGTTAGATAGATGGTTCCTATCCCTTCGAGTTCCTGATTTCTTACGACAATAGGAAACTGTACGTTTTTCCCGTTGAATATAGGCTAAGAGGGTTCTTCCTGTATTCGTCAAACTTTTCCGGAAGCGTTCCCCGATCCAAGGATTGGTTGAAAGTGTGACGAAAAAAATAAACCCAGCCTCTTTCACAGGCTGGGCAAGTCTGTATCTTTAAAGTGTTCAACCACAACGCTTTGCACAACTTTTGAGAAAAGACACAGGGTATTCTTTTGAGTTCCAATCGATACGGTATACCATTTCATTTCCCTCTTGATTCTGAAGGAAAAAATCCTTTCCCGAACCAACACCAACGATACGGAGGTTGCTTCCTACGGTATGCGGCAGGACATGTACGATGGCCTCGCTCGGTTCCTTATCCTCCTTATTACTGCTAATGATCGCAAACACATACTCTGAGGAATTTTCTTTAGATGTACCCAGAACTACTTTTGTAATTCGATCGGATCCAACCTCTTGATACATGTTGATCGGATCGATATCATTCAATGTGACATTTATGATATCGATTATTCCTGTTGCCGGCCCCTGGTTGAAAATCTGTTGTACTCTAGCTTCCGGTACTTTCCATTCATCCGAAGGCAAATGTGATTCCTTGTTAACTGCTGCTTGAACAATCGTTCCACATATCAGCACAGTGAATAATGTCATGACAATTCCCGGTATTATTTTATTTATTCGATGCATTATGATTCACTCCTTGATGTTTTTTCTTCGTGATAATTAGTTTGGCTAACAAGTATGTAAAATAGCCAATAACTACTCCAATTATATTCAAGATGATGTCATCCATGTCGAATATACGGTAGAAAACGTATCGCTGCAACAATTCAATGGTTAGAGTGGTAAGCAGGCCAAGTACAATCACTATTTGCTGCTTCAATTCCTGTATTTTTATGATTTGCCGGTAATAAAATGGGCATTAAAAATCCAAACGGTAAAAAGAGAGCTATATTACCCAAAACATTCCTTGCGATAAAATCAAAGGATTCTGTTAACATCAAATGTATAATCTAGGGTAAAATGAAATAGTACATAGAGGAGATATATAATAAATATTACGACACTACATATTCTTGTTGCAACTCGTGAATTCAAGCATCCTCCTTTACAGATGTGAACGGGGAAGAGATGCCCCCTTCCCCACATCTTTTAATTGCGAATCTGACCGTAACCGCTCAACTCATAATCATATGTGGTATATGGCTTCGATAAAACGAAATAAATATCTCCTTTAGGTACCTTGTCAAAGGTAACTGAGTGAGACGAATAGTTTCCGTCACACCATACAGGCATGCTTAATGTATACCCGACCAGATCTCCGTCGCCTGTGTAGAGATAAATAGCGAAATACTGATCATCTAATTCGTATCCGTCAGAATCGACCCAACAAGAGTCTTTTATTTCAATCGTTACACTGTCACCGGTTGAATTGAACTTTCTGGAAGTTAGATTCGCCTTAAAGGAGAATGTAAAATCAAAAGGCAAAGATTCTGACATTATGGTCGAAAAATCTTCTGAAGAAAGAGGTCCGGTGATCGAATTTGTTGACGCGTTATTTACCATAATGGGTTCGATTTTATTAACATGTTGAACTTTCCCTCTAGGAGACGTATCCTCGGCAAAAATTCCCTGCTCCCCTCCGCTAGGAATAGAACTACAGTTGTTTCCCGAATCCGGCGCTGCGGATACTGAGGCAACCATTACTACGCTCGCAACCATCAAAGCTGACAAGAATGAAAAAAAGAACTTGCGTACCTTCATAAAACTTGCCACCTCCGTCATTTTTTAAGTCCATTCATCCAACGACCGATATACCCTAGAAGGAGCTGACTCGGTTGTATTAGCTCTAATTGTATTGTTCTTTCGTCTTTAAGCGGTTTAATGATCCGACGCCCACGTTGTCCATGTTCGATTCGTCATTTCATAAAATTCCCCCTTTATACATTCGATCTACATGTTCCAAAACTCCGGCTCCCTTCTGGGTATATCTACTACTATAACGAACTATCCCAAGCAAACTTGACGAAAAAAATGAAACGAGCATGCAAAATAGCGAATTATCCGCATCCCCTTATTTATTCAAAACGGGAAGCCCCCATCTCCATTCGATTTGATGACCAGTTCCTAATTCTCACCTTTCTCCTTGGAGTAATCATCCCCTTTCTTCGCTGTTTAACGCCCCTTTTTTATGATAGGACATATCTAGATAAGTGAATTTCTTGTAAAATAGCTTTCGTTTATTGGCTGGCTGTTTTCTCCGTGAGTTTGCTAAGGCATCCTTTATCTCTATCAAACGTGATTCTATTGGACTTGTTTTCTCAACTTCTTCTTTGCTCTCTGAACTCGTTTTTTACAAGCCTCCACTGAAATTCCAACTTCTTGAGCAGCCTCCAACATTGAATACTTATCCACAACAATCTTTTTAAGCAATTTATAGTCTTCATTATTGGCCAAGTCAGAGTACAAAAAATCAACATTCGGTACATCAGTATCTCCAGGGATATTGTTTTCATCTAAGTCCAAGGAAGAAAATACTATACTTTTGAGAGATGCCTGACTGCGAACTTTATTGCTAATAACATTCTTTAGCGTATTTAATAACCAGCCTTTCGGATTGGGGCTAAATAAGAATTTGTCGGCTTTAGCACATGCAATTCTGAATGTTTCCTGAACAGCTTCTTCAGCAAGTGAACGGTCACTCAGCACGTTTTGTGCATATGCCGACAATAAATAATACATTTCCATGTATAATGCTCTAATGGCGCGACGTTGGTTATCGTTGAGCGCCATATTTTCTCACCGTCCTCTCTATTTACAGTTTTCCAATCTATTTTCGGTATCAATTTGTCCAAATGCATTATGATGTTTCGCCTTTACTCTATAAACGACTTATGAAGGGAAGATATGACGCTTTTTTTAAACAACATATGACCAGGGTGCAACCCGAGAAAGGCAATGAAACGTTGTACGTCATAAGGGAAGTTTTTAGCGGTATCATTTTGGCTGCCAAAAATTTAAAGAGTAATTCAGCGGAAGAAAGAAACTTTGGAAATAACCTGGAACAGTGCTTAAAAAGTACGGAAGATAGGTATTGTATGCTAAATGGTCAGTCGAAGAAAAAAAGCAACCCGCTAAAAGGTTGCCTTTCTCCTTACTCCTAGGGAAGTGGATGACACTTCCTCATTATAATTTCTGCCTCAACAGGTGTTCACCGAGGCTCTTATCCAAAGGCTGCTTGGTGTGTTTCGAGCAGTTCAATGAGTTACTTACCGTTAACGATGTAGAGTCGGTGCAACAATTCCTTGAGGCGCGTTACTTCGTTATTATTACTATTATCATTAACGCTATCGCTGTTATTAGACGAAGTAACAGATGGAGTAGTAATAGATTCTGGCGGGCCATCTGCGTTATCTGCTGCGGCCAGCGCTGATCCAGTCATTATAATTCCCACCAGCGCCATACAAAGGATTAAAACGCCAGCCTTCTTACGCTTTAGGTCCATGATTGAAGAAATGCGATTTTTCAAACCTTTTTTCCCTCCATAAAAATTAGTTGATAATGCTGTTTGGAGCTTCTCCCCATTCCTGACAACATCAATAATGGTTTCGCCATATCGCATTCGCTGTTGATAATCTGCGTTTTGTAAAACCAATGCGTCACAGGAGATTTCACATTGTTCCGCTGCCGCTCTTGCCATAAGATACACCACCGGATTAAACCAATGAAACACGGTTGCCGTCAGAATCATTGCCTTGTACCAGAGGTCATGCCGCTTGAAATGAATCAACTCATGTCTTAGAATCAGAGAAAAATCATCGTCTGAAATTTTAATAGGCGGTAGTAAAATGACAGGCCGGAAAAAGCCAACGAGCATAGGGCTTGTAACACTC
Organism: Paenibacillus sp. MSJ-34; assembly: GCF_018918005.1. Lineage (GTDB taxonomy): Bacteria > Bacillota > Bacilli > Paenibacillales > Paenibacillaceae > MSJ-34. The sequence continues at coordinate 9,343 of NZ_JAHLPR010000081.1, forward strand.
TCACACACGCTTAACCCTATATGTTTTTTAATTCCATGTTCCGAGCTTAAACTGTCCAAAACCCCCAAAATCTTCAAATCGGTTACAGGCTCACTCCATCGGCGTACCATCTTCATAAAGCGATCATGCCGCAAAGCATGATACAATACAATGCTTAAAACACCACCCCCCCAAATCGCTGCAAGCACCCACCATAAAGGGATCGTTGCCCAGTTGTTTCCAATATCCCCTATGTCCATAAGCGGTATGGTATTGATAGTTGATTGCACAGGGAGAAACAATAGGTCAATCCGTGGACGAAAGGGGAATATCCAGCCTGCTGCAATCAGCAGCCACACCACATAATTCCACTTTGCGGCGTATCGTTTTGATAAAAGGGGCCTTAATGCCGCATACACAAGCGTCACCAATGACATAGAAACAGAGCATTGGAGCAGGGTAGCTAAAAATCCCTGCATATCAATCCCTCTTTTCTTTCAGCCACTTAGCCAGTTGGTCAAGGTCATTGTCCTTTAACTTGTTTCCGGCATACAACGTAGCAACCAAGCTGACGAAGGAATTCGCATGAAACCGCTCCATAAAGTCGCCCGTTTCAAATTTCAGGTAGTCCTCCTTGCTAATAAGAGGAAAATAATTGAGCTCTCTTCCATTTTTTTCAGTTCGGATGAAGCCACGTTCCACCAGTCGTAACATAAGGGAAATGACCGTCTGCGCTTTCCATCCCCTTTCGTTTCCAAGCTGTTGCATAATGATATTGGTCGTTATAGGCGGTTTATTGGCCCACACCACTTTCATAATGTCAAACTCTGCATCCGGCAGTTTTTTCATTGCTCCAATCACTCCGCTCCTATAAGACAATTGTCTACAATCGTATTCTACATTTGCCTTACACATTTGTAAAGCCTCTTTAATAATCTTTAATAATCTGCGATTACAGGAAATCTAGTGTAACACAACATCTGAATTGTCTTTAATGAAGCTAGTTACTGTAAAAATTGAAAAGAAACTTGTCCCCAAATCGAAATTTTAAGACATATATGTAATGAAGAGGTATACTCCGCAGTTTAACAATTATGAAATGGGGGTGATTCCGATGGACAATTAACGTATATCTTCAGGCAGGACAGCATGATACTTCACTAACATTTGATATCAAACTATAATTTTTAGATTGGAGGCTACTAATATGAAAAAAATTGCTCTCTCAGTTTTGTCGTCTCTTGCTCTATTTGTCATACTCATCACTCCAAACCTTGCGCTTGCGAGTGATCAACAGAACTACTACGCTTCCCTGCCACCTGAGAAACTCGCGTATTCCGATCTTGACGCAGCGCCTGAGGAATGGAAGGACGCCATTTTGGAGGCAAGGAATTCCATTATTTACAGCGCTTCATGGACTGTCGATGGTCAGGTTTCGTATGAGCGGCCAGATGGAACGATTGAAGAGCTTCCCGAATTTTCGGATCTGTTTCCGGGTTGGGATGTTCCTAAATTGAATGAGAATGTGCGTAAAGAACAGTTAACTAAGCTGGAGACACAAGATTTCCAGATCCAAGCCGCGAATTATGTAGGATTCGTCTACCTATTTGAACCGTCTAATGATGAATCTACACTGCCGTTTTACACATTTTTCTCCAGCGTCAACAGAGTTACAATGCAAGCTGACTCTTTACCAGGGACAAGCTATAATGGCGGGTACACTGATCTCGACACTGGTCAGGACGTGGGTTATGTAAACTATGTATCAGAAGGCGGAAAAATATATCTCAATAACCCGAAGAAAGACACCGCCTATGGGGCTCGGGCGAGTACGTACAGCACAGAAGGATATGCGCAGATGAGTGTAGTTGATGACCCAAAATAAAAATCTACCGTTGGTCGAGACGATCTAAATGGATGATTATGAAGGGGAAAATAAGAAAAATCGCCATGCCTTGCCTGCTTGGCAAGTAACTGGCGATTTTTTATGTATTGCCTGAGTGCCTGCTCTATCAAACGTTAAAGGCCCCCCGACATCGTAGATTTCTATGTGCAAACCTTACAATCCGCGAAAAGTGAGCTTTTAAGGGCTTGCGTGTTGAATGATATTATTCGTAACTATGTCCCATATATCAAGCGGCAACTGCGCATGCCCAACCTCTTTAAGCGGCAGCAGCGTGGCATTAGGTAACTCTCTCGCGAGTGCTTCGCCGTGGGCAAGAGGAAAGAGGGGATCAGTGGTACCGTGGATAATAAGTGCCGGTACGGTAATAGTAGCTAGTTTTTCACGCCAAGGGCTACCAGCATCGATCAAGAATGGATTCGTCAGTTGTGCAGCAAGATTGCGAGTACGGTCGAAAACATTGCGGGCGATTTCACGCATCCAGTCTTCATCAAAGATTCCACCACCCGCAAAGGGGCGCTCACCCTCAACAAGATAGTTCGCCACAGATTCTCGGTCACTCCAGTCAGTATTATCGACTTACAGTTTTGAGCTATCGTCATCCATTACTGCAATAGATTTACTGCCAATTACCTAATGAAGATGGGTAGATAAAAGGACGAACAGGGTAACCGCCCTTTTATCCATGACAGGTTGCATTTAATGCCATCCATTAGACAGAGGCTCTTACTTGACGTATTCAGACATTACAATATTTCGATGTACCCTTCTGTTCCATGCACGCGAATTCGTTGTCCATCTTTTATCAATTTGGTCGCGTTCTCCACTCCGACGACTGCCGGCAAGCCATATTCACGTGCGATCACTGCGCCATGGGTCATCAGTCCGCCAACTTCGGTGACCAGGCCTTTTATGGAGACGAACAATGGTGTCCAGCTAGGGTCAGTAAACGTCGTGACTAATATATCTCCCTCTTCAAGATCAGCAGCTTCCATATTTACAATGACACGCGCTCGCCCCTCGATCACTCCGGAAGAAACAGCCAGACCCGCAATAGCTCCCACCGGGAGATTTTCTCGTTTGTACTCGCCTGCAATAATTTCGCCATCAGACGTGATCACACGTGGCGGAGTTAGTTTTTCGAATAATTTGTACTCGTCTCTTCGTTTGCTGATGATCTGGTTATCCAGTTTATGGGTGCGTACGGCTTCGTGAAGTTCTTCAAAAGTGAGATTGTATATATCTTCTTTTTCATGGATCACGCCCGCTTGTACAAGTCGTTCGGCTTCTTTCAGCAAAGCCTGCTTATAAACGAAGTAGTGATTCATCCAAGCGTATTTGGGATATTCCCGGTAACCGCTGAAATTCCGAACGATGTCGATCATTCGTTTGGTTTCTTTGGCTTTTGTCTCACCGTCCGGAAGACGCTTCAATCGTTCCAAAAGCTCTTGTTCTTTGTCCATAGCTTCCTGTCGCCCATGTTCGAATTTCAAGCTGCCGGCATGAGGCTCAAAGTTTCTAATGTTGCCCAGGATCATGGGGACAAGCGTACTCGGTTTTTCGCTCCATCGCGTTCTTGTTATATCGATTTCTCCGGTGCACCGCATTCCGTATTTTTGGAGAAAAGCATAGATCGCGTCCCGGGTTTCCTGTCCGCCGTCAAACTTATGGAGTTCATCCAAAAAGTTATCCGCTTTTACATCTTGCAAATAATCAATGACCTCAGGATAGGGACGAATCACATCTGCGACATCCATTAGCTCCAGACCCATTTGCGACGTAACGTTGTTCGGCACAGATTGAGTAAGCGTATCCGCCGCATTCTTTTCGCCTAACCACTCGTTCATGTTTTCATTGATCCATCTTGAAGCATTTATAACGGCCATAATGGCACTCAAACTTTGCGGGTCAGTCAAGAACTTCATTAATTGCTGGATATCTTCCCGAATAAAATCGAATAACGCCGATCCCGACTTCGTTTGAATGTTTTGTTTCAACTGTTCGATCAACGCTTGACTGCGCTTGATTAAATCCGAGACGATTGTCGGATCGTTATCGAATTGTGCCAGCGGATCTGGATTGCTTCTTCTGGGATTCGGCGCATTTTCATCATCAGGCAACGATTTTATAAAATCTCCTCGTTCAATTATGGTCATAAGTGCGTCTTTCATGAGAGGGTCATGTTGTCCCATGGTAGTTAATAATGAGTCTCTGCTGATTGGTGAAGCCAGCATTTGTGCAACATCAACAAACAACCTTCCGCCAGCTTTACGCATCGGCGCTGGAGTCATTAATAGGTAAAAGGACAATCCGAGCGGTTTGATAGGATCGGTCATCATTTGTTGGTGCCCGACAGAGATGTAAACGTGGTTATCCTGGTCATTCGCTTCAGGAATTGGGAATAACGTCGTGATCGGCCGGCTCTGGACAATATAAAATGCATCGTCATCCAGACACCATTCGATATCTTGCGGCTGGCCGAAATAAGCTTCGATCTGTCTTCCGATGCGTGCCAGTTGTAAAATTTGTTGGTCCGTAAGGGCTTGCGTCTTCTGCTGATCGGGATCGATCTGCTGGGTCTCTGTTCCGCCTTCTTGCCGTCCATAGACCGCTATTTTCTTGGCTGCTATCCTCTTGTCGACGATTTGCTCATCCCGCACTTTATAAACATCGGCAGATACCAAACCGGAGACCAGCGCTTCTCCAAGTCCAAAGCCGGCATCGATGGATAGCACCTTCCGGCTGGAGGTAATCGGATCAGCGGTAAATAAAATCCCTGAAGCCTGCGGGAAAACCATCCTTTGAACGATAACGGATAAATAAACTTGACTGTGGTCAAATCCATTTTGCATGCGGTAGATGACCGCGCGATCCGTAAACAGGGAAGCCCAACATTTGCTGATATGTCGCAAAATTTGTTCTTTGCCGATAATATTTAAATACGTGTCTTGTTGACCGGCAAAAGAGGCATGCGGCAAATCTTCAGCAGTTGCACTAGAGCGCACGGCATAAGCATGTTCCTCGCCAAACTGGGAGAGATAGTGAGTCACTGCTTTCACAACATCGGAAGGAATTTCTACTTCCATAATGATTTGTCGAATCTTCCTGCTGATTTCACCAATTTGATCTCGCTCTTCTACTTTTAGCATGGTTAGTCGATCCAACAAAGCATGAACCATTTCGTTTTGTTCGATGGCTTTTTGAAATCCCGCTGTTGTAACACAAAATCCTTCGGGTACTTGTATTCCTTGAATTTTTGATAATTCCCCTAAATTTAACCCTTTTCCGCCAACGAGCAAAAGCTGTGTTTTTTCGATTTCCTTGAAGCCGAGAACCAACGAACTCATTCAACATCTCTCCTAACCATTAAATTGAGAAAAAACATTTGACAAGAGCTTACCGGTCCGGTCTTGATGACGGGCTGCAGGATGGCGCCGAAGATTTGCAGAATCATGTTACAGGCTCGCGATTGGCGTGCGCCAGTCATAAATCAGAAAGCTCAATCCGTCTTCGTCGACGAAGGAAGAGACGCCGATATAGATCTGCTCGCTGAAGTCCAGACCATCCTCCTTAAAGTCGAAACGTCCGAAATAAGGAGACGGGAGCAGACGGTTCATGCTTTTCCATTGCTCCGTCAGCAGCTTATGGCCGCGCTCCCGTTCGGCCAATAACGCGGACTGCTGGTTAATCGTATAGTAGGTCTCTTCGAAATCTCCGCCCGTGCTTGTGTTGATCGTAACTTCTTCCCAAAACCGCTTGCGGATGTCTGAAGCCTGATCGCGCAGCCCCGCAACCTCCGGCTCCAGTTCGGCGATTCTCGCCTGCAGCTTGTTCCGGACCTGTTCCAGCCGCTCCTGTTCTTCCCGCCAATCCTTCGCTTCCATTTCCCCTGAACACACTCCTTTTTCCGTTTTTTGGGGATAAAAAAGAGCATTGACAAATCAAAGTTCCAGATGTACAATTAAAGTAGGGATAAAATTTAATGTAATCTTTATTTTAAATTTGCCAATGACGCTATCGATTATATCATAGTGTTATTTCGTGTTCAATTTATTTTTTATTGTTGCCGTTTGGCTGCGCTGAACACTGGCCCGCAACGATTGCCGCTCTTTGCTTATAAATCTAACTTTGACTACGCGTATTTTCGGCAATCTGTTCGATCACTTCTTCGTCCTTCAGCCTAGTTACAGACCTTCCGCCTTTGGCAGTCGTGCAGAGATCTTTTGTCCGCAAATATCCAAGGCTTCGCAAGTGTAACGCCTATACTCCTTCCCATCTTGTTTTCCATTCCATAAAAGTAATTCATAATCCAACGGGCAAATCTATCTATCGTTTATAGCGTCATATTGTCCCCCTTAAAAAGTCACGCAAATATACTTGAACCTAGCAAGGGCGCAGTTCCTTGTTAATCATTTATATTTCAAGTTTTTTTCACATGCTCGTTTAGATTGTTTACGCTGAAGCATAATGCCCGAAAGCTGACGGTATTGCCTGTCCAGGGATTGACGAATATAATGTCCGTATCACAGAAAAGGAAAAGGATGCCTCCATATAGCGTGAGCCTGTTC
>NZ_JAHLPR010000082.1 GCF_018918005.1 Paenibacillus sp. MSJ-34
TTCATGAAAATCACCCAATTCATTAGAAATAAAAAAAGCCTTCTCGGCGATTATTGGGGTGATTTTGAAAAGTCAAGAGGAATGTTTGTTCGCACCCCATGTTTGGGGGTGAAACAATAGAAGACCCTAGCTAGGAAGCTAGAGTCTGCAACGGAATGTGAATTCCGAGAAGCTTAAAAAACAAAATGGAGGCGATACTAGCATGAAGAAAACGATCTCTTTACTTGTAACAGCAGTGATGCTGCTTGCGCTTTGGACAGGAAGTCCTGTCGAAGCAGCGGCGGCCAATGAACCCGATCTTACCGGTTATAGTGTGGATTCATTTGATACCGGCTCGTTGGATGCCGCTTGGACGATTGTCAATAGAAATGACAACAATTGGAGTCTTTCGCGCAATCCCGGATTTATGACGATTCATACAACGAATACGGATGTATACCAAGAGAACAACTCGCAGGAAAACGTCTTTTTAAGGACCCCTGACACCGAAGATTTTGAAATCGTTGCAAAGGTAACGGCGCCGATTGCCAGAAATCATCAGCAAGCGGGTCTGTTTATATGGCAGGACGCGGACAATTTCGTCAAACTTGCTCATGTATGGGATAACGGCCGATCTATTGAAACCGCATATGAGCTTGGCAGAAAGTATCAAAAACCGGGAAACCCTGCTGCCCATCCAGGGGGCGACACGATCATTCTGAAAGTGAGAAAAACCAAAAATATTTACACGACTTACTATTGGAACGGGGAAGACTGGATCCGGGCGTCCGATCCGGTTACAGCAAATCTGAACAATATTAGAGTGGGGTTTTACGCCAACAATATCGCATCGCAAGATAGAATCGATGCGCAATTCGATTATTTTGCGATAAAGTCCATCGAGGGCGGCGTCCAATTTGACAAGGACAAGCTTACTTTGCAGGTAGGCGGTCAAGAACAGATCACAAACAAAGGGCAAAGCGGCAATGACGTAATCTGGTCTTCCATTAATACGAATATCGCGACTGTAGATAACACAGGCTTGGTTGAAGCGATCGCACCGGGAAGAACCATCGTGAAGGCTGAATCGAGAGACGGCTCTTACAGCGCGCAAGCCTTGGTTACGGTAGTAGGCGATCAGGTTTCAAACTTCGAAAAAACCTTTGCGGATGGCTCTGACGGTTGGACCGCATATGGCGGCGCGTGGGTGGTCAAGGATGGCGCGTATAACGTAAACAGCGGACCGGGCTTCAAGTCGGTATATGACGGGGAAAGCTTTACCGATTTCATTTACGAGGCGGACGTGAAAATCAATGCAGGAGAGGAAGCCGGCCTTATTTTTAGGGTATCCAACCCTGCCGTTGGGCCGGATGCCTTGGACGGATATTTTCTAGGAATTAACGCAGCGCGGAAAACGGCGGTGATTGGCAAAATGGCCGACGGGGGCTGGACGGAAATCGCGTCGAAGAACCTGCCCGTTCATCGCAACAAGTGGTACCGTTTGAAGGTTGTCGTTTACGAGAATCATATACAGGCATATATCAATGATAATCCGCTTAACGAGAACGGATATCCCAAATTCGATGTGTTGGATGCCGTTCATCTGACGACGGCAAAAATCGGTTTTCGGACATGGAATGCCGATGCGAGTTTCGACAATGTAAAAGTAACTTCCTACGAAGAAACGGTAACCGGACCGACGTATACCAATTCCATTTTGCCGGGCATTGCGGATCCCCACGTTCTTTACTATGAGGGAACCTATTATTTATACGGTACGAACACTGAGGATTGGCCGATGATGCCAAATGGAATTAAAGTGTATACTTCAACGGATCTTGTGAACTGGACCGACCATGGATGGGCGCTGCGCAGGGAAGACTCCTGGGGCGAAAACCGGTTCTGGGCGCCGGAAGTCATTGAAAAGGACGGAACCTTCTACATGTATTACGCGGTACAGGAAAGGCTTGCCGTAGCGACGAGCCAATCGCCGCTCGGGCCGTTCATCCAGGAAGTGAAGGAACCGCTGCATCGGGATATTCCGGAGATCGATGCGCATATTCTAATGGACGACGATGGGAAAAATTATATCTACTTCGTTCGATTTACGAATGGTAACGAGATCTATGTGGCCGAATTGAACGAAGATATGAAGAGCATTAAAGAGGAAACGGTAACATATGTGTTCGGGCCGACGCAACCGTGGGAATTAAGCCCGAAACGTCCGGCCGCTAGAGTCAACGAAGGGCCGTTTGTCATTAAGCATAATGGACTTTATTATATGACCTACTCCGGCAATCATTTTGAAAGCCCTGATTACGGCGTAGGCTATGCAACGGCGCCCACTCCTTACGGCCCATGGAAAAAATACGAGTACAACCCGATCATGAAGTCGAACACACTGGTTCCGGGGGCCGGACATCACTCGTTGATTCAATCTCCTGACGGCTCCGAGTTGTTTATGGTTTATCATACCCATAACAAGGCGGGCACTACCGAACCGCGGAAGCTGGCAATCGATCGCGTACAGTTCGTGCCTCAGGAGAACGGACCGGATGTGATGGAAGTGAACGGGCCTACCATAACGCCGCAATTGATGCCTTCCAATCAACCGGTCGATGTGCCGGTAACAAGCATTATTGTTAGCGGACAAGACGGCATGGACAAGATCGACGCTGACGGCGGTACATTGCAATTGACAGCTGAAGTGAGACCAAGGAATGCAACGGATCAATCGATGACATGGTCGGTATACGAATCCGATGGATTAACGGTTACCGATAAAGCGGTCATTGACGCCTCAGGACTGTTGAAAGCGGTGAAAAACGGCGTAGTCAAGGTTGTTGCTGCGGCAAAGGACGGATCGGGAGTTAGAGGCAGTTTCGATGTGACGATCAGCGGACAAACGGAACCGGGACCCGACGAGATTCTCGTCACAAGCATTGAAGTGAGCGGAGAAAACAACGTTTCCGCAATTAGGGAGAAAGGCGGCACATTGCTTATGAATGCATTGGTGCTGCCGGTAGATGCAACGAACAAGTCCGTAACATGGTCGGTGTATGAATCCGACGGCGTCACTTCAACCGATAAGGCAAGCATCGACGAATCGGGATTGTTGACGGCCGCGAGAAACGGTGAAGTACTGGTCGTCGCTGCGGCAAACGACGGGTCCGGCGTCACAGGAACCCTCCTTGTATCGATCAGCGGCCAGGATGAGTCAACGGATCCTGTTCCGCATTGGCCGTTCGATAAACGCGTTACGGCAACGGAAGTCGGCGAGAATTATGTTAAGCTTCGTTGGACAGCTGCGGAGGATGCAACCGGAATTGCGGAGTACAAAATTGAATGGGGCCGCGGCCAATCTACAACGGTAACCGGTTCGGTATATTCGGCTGTCATTTCAGGATTGAACGCCGATACAATGTATCACTTCTCGGTACAAGCGAAGAACGCAATGGGCAAGTGGAGTACGGATGGGCCAAGTGTCGCCGTCAAGACGCGCGCTGTCCCTTGCGGCAGCTGCGGCGGAAGCGGCGGGGGAACATACGGTACGCCATCTGCGCCGCCAACCGCGGCCAAACCGGAACAAGGCAAGGAAGAACGCGCGGAGCTGCAGATCGTAAGCGAGGAAGCATTAAAGCAAGCACAAGACGGCAACGTTGTCATAACGCTCGAACAGAACAAGACAGCGGCCGTATTGCCGGCGGGAACAGCGGAACTTCTGGGAGATCATCTCTTGGTCATTCAAGCCGGAAAGGCAAGCCTGACGCTTGATGCGATCATTTTGCACGATTTGTTGCGCGAGCGAACGGATGCGAAAGACGGGCAGATCATCGTGTCTGTCAAACCCGCGGGCGCACCGATGAACGGGACGCTTGCAGGACAAGGATATGAATTTTCGATCATGTTCCGGACGAAAGACGGTCAAGTCGTCGAGCTGAAAGATACGACAAAACCGATTCGAATCGCGCTTCCTTACGATACAAGCATCGTGGATGAACGATTGCTGGGCATCTATTACTACAACGAGAGCAAACGGGCATGGGTATACGCAGGCAGCGGCAGCATTGAAGACGGCCAAGCCGTTTACTCCATCACTGAACTCGGGAAATACGCTGCGCTCTCTTATCACAAAACGTTTGTCGACGTTCCTTCGGAGCATTGGGCCTATCGAGCTTTACAAATAGTAACGGCAAAACATATCGTCAATGGGGTTAGCGAAACGATGTTTATGCCGAAAGGCGAAACAACGCGCGCCGAATTTGTTTCAATGCTTGTTCGGATGCTTGGTTTGCAGAAGAACAGCGAGTTGTTGCCGTTTACGGACGTCCAGGCGGACGCCTGGTATGCGGAAGCGGTAGCGGCAGCCTATGAGACCGGGTTGATTGATGGCGTAACAGCGACTCAATTCGAGCCGGGCAGGACGATTACGCGTGAAGAAATGGCGATATTGATTGTCCGGGCGCATGAATGGAAGCAAGGAACAACGCCTGCAGAAGCTGGGCCGATCACATTCGGCGATAGCAGAGACGTATCCGCCTGGGCGGCGGAAGCGGTGAGCAAAGCGGCGCAATACGGGCTCATGCAAGGCCAATCCGCGGATACGTTCGCGCCGGGAGGGAAAGCAACACGGATCGAAGCCGTGCAGGCGATTTACAATTTGCTGCAAAAGTTGAGGTAGAGATTCAACGGAAAAGTGCAAAAGAAGTCGGTAATTTGTAAATACAGTTTTCATTAATATTTGTATAGTTGATGAAGCGGGAATCAATACTCTAGGGAGGTTATAAACAATGAAAAGACAGAAACCTTATTGGTTGGCTCTCATTGCGATCATGATGATCGCAATGATGGCGGGCTGCGGCAACAGCGGCAATAATGGAGCCGGCAACACGGAAGCGCCGCCAGCAACCGGCACGGCAAACGAAGACAATACACCGGATGCAAGTGCCAAGAAAATCGTCGTAGGGTTTGCGCAAATCGGCCAAGAGAGCGGTTGGCGCGACGCGGAAACGGCCTCGATCAAGGAAACCTTTACGAACGACCCGCAATTTGAATTGAAGTTTTCCGACGCTCAACAAAAGCAGGAAAACCAGATTAAAGCCATTCGTACGTTCATCGCCCAAAAAGTGGACGTGATCGGCCTTGCCCCGGTTGTCGAGTCGGGTTGGGAGACGGTGCTGAAAGAAGCGAAGGACGCCGGCATCCCGGTGTTTCTGTTAGACCGCGGCATAACGAAAGGCAATGAAGATTTATACACTTCCTTCATCGGTTCCGATTTCATTCTCGAAGGGGAGAACGCCGCGAAATGGATGATCGACGAATTCGGGGCCGACGCGACCGTGAATATCGTGCAGTTGGAAGGAACGGTCGGCGCCAGCGCAGCCAATGATCGTAAAAAAGGATTCGAAGACGGGATCAAGGACAAACCTGGTTACAAAATCGTCTACTCTCAAACGGGAGATTTTACCCGCGCTAAGGGCAAAGAAGTGATGGAAGCTTACCTGAAAAAGGATAAAAACATTCAAGTCGTCTACGCGCATAACGACGACATGGCTCTCGGAGCGATCCAAGCGATCGAGGAGGCCGGACTGAAGCCGGGAACGGACATTAAAATTATCGGCGTTGACGGCATTAAGGCTGCCTTCGAAGCGATCAAAGAAGGCAAGATGAACGTTACGGTGGAATGCAATCCATTGCTCGGGCCTCAACTAAAGCAAGCAATCCTTGATTTAAAAGCAGGTAAAGAATTGGAGAAATGGATCAAGTCGGAGGAAGATGTGTACTTCGGTCAAAAAGCGATCGACGCTCTTCCGAACCGGAAATATTAATATTCGCTTAACGGAACACCCCCCGGCTATCAGCTTTAGCCGGGGGATATTTGTTTACTTCAATACGTATTTGGAAGTGCTACCACGAACTGCAAAGGTAATGTATAATAGGCTTGTAGCATGGTTTACCAAGATGTAACATCCGAGACGCGAAAGGAGTTGAAACCGTTATTCTCTAAAATTAAAGCGTTTTAATATTTTAAAAAACTTCAGAGGTGAGAATATGAACATATCAATCGGCGGATATTCTTTTTTCAACACCTTTAAGGAAGGCAAAATGGATGTTTTCGGTTACTTGGAAACGGTGAAATATCGTTACCGCCTGGATACGGTCGATTTGTGGAACGGTTTTTTCGTAGACCGCAGCGGGCCGATTCCGAAACTGGCGGACGAAGACTATATCCGAAAAATAAAAGAGGCGCTTGACGAAAAAGAGATGACGGTCGTCAACTTTGCGATTGACGGCGCCCATCTGTGGGATCCCGATCCGGACATGCGCGCCCGTCTGTACGATAATGCGCTGGAGCATTTGAGAGCGGCCGAGACGCTTGGAGCGCGGACGGTTCGCATCGATACCGGCGGCAGTTACGAGCATGTGGAGACGTTGACGGACGAGCAATTTGAACATATCGTCGCGCGTTACCGCGAATATGCGCGGCGCGCCGCGGACTTCGGTTATAAGATCGGCCCGGAGAACCATATGGGGGCATCGTTGATTCCGGCCGAGATGAAACGGATCGCGGAAGCGGTGGATCACCCTTCCTTCGGCATCTTGCTGCATATCGGACGCTGGCGGGAGGATCCGGAACATGGGGATGCCATCGTGGCGCCGTGGACGGTTCATACGCATTTCGACGCGAAAACGCTCACATCGCCCGATGCGATAGACAAAGTGAGAATGCTGCTTCAACAGGGCTATACGGGTTATTGGGGAATCGAACAAAATTCGCCGGACAATCAATATGCGGAAATCGAGTGGATGGTGGCAGGCGTGAAAAAGGTAGTACATGACGCTGCCCGGCAGCAGACGGAAGAGGGATCGGAATGAGCGGACGGCAAATACGTATCGGATTGATCGGCTCGGGACAAATCGGCAAAATTCATTTGGAACAGTACGGACAAATTGCGGATGCGGAAATCGTGGCCGTCTGCGACGTTCATGAAGAAACGGCACGGAATGCGGCCGAGCAATACCATGTTCCCCATATCTATACCGATTATCGGGAGATGTTGAAGCGCGACGATATCGACGCCGTCGATGTGTGCCTGCATAATCATTTCCATGCGCCGGTAACGGTAGAGGCTTTGCGCGCGGGCAAGCATGTTTATTGCGAGAAGCCGATCGCCGGAACGTATGCGGACGGGGAAGCGATGGTCGCCGCGGCCGCGGAAACGGGAAAGAAGCTGCATATTCAATTAGGCACTTTATACCGCAACGATACGAAGGCGGCTAAAACGTTGATCGACGGCGGCATGCTGGGCCGTATTTACCATGTCCGCTCGAACGGTTTCCGCAGAAGAAACCGTCCGTTCGTGGACGGTTACGGCACCGCCGCTTTTACCCGCAAGGAAGTGGCCGGCGGCGGAGCGCTGCTGGACATGGGCGTCTATCATATCGCGCAACTGCTGTATTTGATAGGTTTGCCCGAGATTGTTAGCATGACCGGCAAGATGTATCAGGAGATGGATATGCCGGAGGAGCGCCGGGCGGAAAGCGGCTTTAACGTGGAAGAGCTTGCGGCCGGTTTCGTAAGAATGGCCGGCAACGTCACACTGGACATTATCGAGGCTTGGTCCGTGCATTTGGGCGGATTCGAAGGGAGCGCCATATTGGGAAGCAAGGGCGGCATTCGCCTGCCGTCGGGCCATCCCCCGGACGGCAAGCATCCGTTTTCCTTCCACAGCACCGTTTGCGATCTCGATCTGGACAGCAGCATCGACTTGGACATGATGGATGTCCGCCGGCATCGCCTGAACGCCGACGAGGACGCGTACGACTCGTCGCAGCGGCATTGGGTGGCGGCGCTCCAAGGGCGCGTTCCGCTCATGCCGACCGCCGAAGCGGCGCTCAAAACGATGCTCGTCAGCGAAGGGCTGTATTTGTCGGATCGCGAAGGGCGCGAAGTGACGGCGGAAGAAGTCAAGGAGCGGTCCCAACCGGCATCGGTTGAAATCTAAACATTTGTACCGCGCGAAAAGGAGAACATTGCCTCATGCCAACATCGGTCAACTCGAAACGGTCCTTTACCGTGATCAAATGTTTTCAATTTTTTATGTACGGCGCGATCGCGATTTTCGGAACCTATTTTCCGCTATATTTGCAGCAGGCGGGAATGAGCAAATTGCAGATCGGCGCTCTGCTCGCAGGGGGGCCGTTCATCTCGATTATCGCCAATCCCTTCTGGGGATTTTGGAGCGATAAGCTGCACAATATCCGGCGTATCTTGATCTTGATGCTGACGGCCAATTTGCTTGTCATGCTCGTCGTCTTTCAGGTGCACGCTTATTCGGTCATCTATGCCGGTATGATCGTCTATTTTTTCTTCCAATCGCCGCTATTTTCGCAAACGAACAGTCTGGTGCTCAACGCGATCGAAGGAACCGGGCATCGTTTCGGAGCGTTCCGGCTATGGGGATCGCTCGGCTGGGCCGTGCTTGCGTTAGCGACAGGGCCTGTCATTGCGGCATTGGGCACCGGCAAGCTTTGGATCATTTACAGCGCGATGATGGTCGTTACAATTGCTCTCGCTTTCGGATTGCCGAGGGGCGGAAGCGGGAAGACGAATAAGTTCTCGCTTCAAGGCTATAGGAAGGTGTTCGTTCATAAACCGTTTCTGCTCTTCGTTATCATCGGAATTCTGATATCGGTCCCCAATTCGATTAACTCGACGTTCGTATCCATCTATATTGCCGATATGGGGGGAGCGGAGGCGCTAATTGGCTGGTCCGCGTTTTTATCGTCGATTTTCGAAATACCGGTATTTTTGCTGTTGGACCGTTTTCTGAAGAGAAATGTGGGCGTCATGGTAGCCTGCCTTGCCGCGGTCAGCTTGCTGTTTGCGCTGCGCTGGTTTTTCATGTCGGTTGCGAGCGATCCGTACCAGATTATTTTCATTCAAATATTGCATTGCATTACGTTCGGTGGATATTACTATATCGGCACCCAATTGACGGCCATCTTCGTCCCCGCGGAATACCGGGCATCAGGCCAAGCTGTCTATGCGTTGACATGGGGCGGACTGTCCGGCATCGTCGCCGGCTTTGCCGGCGGCTGGCTGTTCCAGGAACTCGGGGGACCAAGCGTTTACTTGATCTGTACCGTCATGGCGCTGCTCGGCATTGCCGGCTTCGCGCTTCTTTACATGTTCGTCCGGCGCGAGGATAGCGGTCGAAGGGCGCATGACGCAGCGTTATAAACCGGGTTCGTTATGAATCGCGGCCTTCGAATGGAATGTTTTTTACGCACCGTTTGTCGATATCCCCCTCGTTCAGAGAGCAGCTTTCGTAAAGGCATTCTTCCGCCTGAACGAAGGGGATTTCGCCGATGCGTTCCATCGCCCTGAGCGGGTGGGGATTTCGCCAATGCGTTCTACCACCCTGAGCGAATGGGATTTCGGCAATGCGTTCCCCCACCCTGAGCGAATGGGATTTCGGCAAAAGGGTTTTCGTAAAGGTTACATTTTTCCGGAAAAAGGTACTATTAGCGGTAAATTGCGGAGTTAATTTATTGGTATCGACTGAAGAGAGAGAATTAGCGCCATTTTGCGGAGTTAATTATGGCATGTCCGGCGAAAATGTAGATTTGGCAACAGATTAGAGGTAGTTTTTACTGGTAATGAGATGGTTTGGTCGTCAAGGTACCGAGTAACGCCACATTTTGGAGCTAATCAAGGCCGGAAATCGCCTTTTTGGTGCAGTTAAGGAACGAAAATACCCTATTAGCGAATTTACATTCGTTTATAGGGTATAACCGTTCCTTATTTTCCCTTTCAGCGCGAAATCCGGCATAGATAGGGACTTTTGATGTTTTATTAAGGTACAATGGTTCCCAATCTATCCCACTGCGTGAAGCGCATGATTGCCAGGTAAAGCCTATCCTTTCGAATGGAAGGGGAACTACCGGACGAGCGCTCTACGCCTCCATGCGGGCGAGATCGGCTTCCTCGCATTTCGCGGAGCAATATCCGCGGTGCTCCTCTTCGCACTCCTCGCAGCAAATATGCTGGCGGTGGCAGTAATCGTCGGCGCAGTTAATGTAGCGGTCGGAAGGATTGCCGCAATGATAGCATTTCCCGACGACGACATCCTCTTCCGTCCGGTTGATCGGCACCGAGATGCGCTCGTCGAAGACATAGCATTTGCCGTCGAACAGGCGGCCGCGCACTTCCGGGTCTTTGCCGTAGGTTACAATACCGCCTTCCAATTGCGCGACGTCTTTGAATCCCTCTTTCAGCATAAAGCCTGTTAACTTCTCGCAGCGGATGCCGCCTGTGCAATAGGTTAAGATCGTCTTATCTTTATGCTCCGCCAAGTTGGCGCGAATCCATGCCGGGAAATCGCGGAACGCCTCGACGTCCGGACGTATCGCATTGCGAAAGTGACCGATATCGTATTCGTAATCGTTTCTGCCGTCGAGCACGATGACGTCGTCCTGCTGCAGCTTCTCGTAGAACTCTTTGGGGGACAGCCGCTTGCCGCTCAACTTGTTCGGATCGAGCGGTTTATCGTAGCGGAAGGTGACGAGCTCCTTTTTCAAACGAACGAACATTTTTTTGAATGCATGTCCGTCGGCTTCGTCGATTTTGAAGACGATGTCTTCGAACAGCGGATTGCTGCGAAGCTCGTCCATATACCGGTCGGTTTGTTCCACCGTGCCGGACACCGTGCCGTTAATTCCTTCTTCGGATACGAGAATGCGGCCCTTCAAGCCGAGATTTTTGCAAAATTCCAAATGTTCCGCGGCAAACTGTTCCGCGTTGTCAATCTTTACAAATTTATAATATAGCAAAATGCGGTAATTTTTCTCGTTGTTGTTCATCATTCATACCACCCGTAATAAATTCGTTTACTTTATATTATAGGCAACCGGCGATAATTTACGCCTACTTCGCTTGTTTTGCCTGTTCTTTGATAATGTATACGCATTTGTTGTCGCCTTTCGCCAAACATTCCGTACGCTTCACATCCGCCTTCAGCAGCGATTCGAACAGTTTCAGCTCGCAGTTGCACGCCTGGTTGTATTGGTTCGCGATTTGCGAAATCGGACAATTATGTTCCTTGAACACATACTGGCCGTCTTCGCCGGTCTCCCATTCCACCATATAGCCGTTCTCGTTCTGCATGTCGGCAAGCGCCGTAATGCGTTCGGTCAGCGGCTTTCCTTCCATATTCGCCTCGTATTTTTGCTGCAGCCGTTTTTTGCGGCGCTCGAATAACAGATCGATCATATCATCGCCCGCCTCGTCGGCAAGCTCTTCGAGCAAATCGAGCGTTAGATGGTGATACTTTTTGGGGAAAATATCATCCGCCGTTTCCGTCAAGGAATAAATATAGGTCGGCCTGCCCATCGCTTGCCGGATCATGCTCGCTTCGATCAACTCGTCGCGTTCGAGCGAACCGAGATGACGGCGGACGGCCATTTCCGTAATGCCTAAATGCTTCGTAATCTCTTTCGTGCTTAGCGGCCCTTTCGTTTTTAAGATAAGAAGTATATTTTTACGCGTGGAAAGTTCCTTTTTGTCCAACGTCATCACCGCCTAACAAATAATGATCGATATCGACATTGTAACTCATTTCCGATGATCAGTAAATTATTTAAACTAAAAAGTATGGAAAATAGACGTTTAAAGGATAAATGCGATGGTTTTATTGCCAAAATGTAGTTGTTTTGACGTTGACAAAAAGGTGTTCATTTATCATAATTACTAAACAAAGAACTATAAAAAGTTTATAAACATACAGAAGGAGCAAGTGAATATCATGAGACTGCTGGGAATTTCGGGGACATTGGCCGGAAGCAAAACGTTGATTGCCGTGGAAAAAGTGCTCGACGCCGTCAAACGGCATGATCCGGACGTGGAAATCCAATTGCTCGATTTGAAAAAATATAACATTCAGTTTTGCGACGGGCGCCGTCCCGACGATTATACAGGGGATACGAAAGAGGTGATCGATCTTGTCTCTTCCGCCGACTTCTATATCATCGGCACGCCGATTTATCAGGCGTCCATGACGGGCGCGCTCAAAAATATATTCGATTTGGTGCCCGTATCCGCGCTCCAAAACAAAGTGATCGGTTTTGTCGCGACAGGCGGAACGTACCAGCATTATCTCGTGATCGAGAATCAGTTGAAGCCTATCGCGGGCTTCTTCAGAGCGTTCGTCGCTCCCAGCTACGTATATTTGCATAACGACCATTTCGGCGAAAATAATGAGATTCAAGATCCTGACGTGCTGGAGCGTATCGAACGGCTGGCTAAGGAAACCGTATTTATGCAAAAAAGATTGAAAATGTAATTCTAGGAATTGCAAATAATGGTCATAATTTTATTAGCAAGTAATAGGTATAAAACGAGACGGTTGGCCTTGCCTAAAAATTTTTTGTATAATTTATTAAGGTGTGGAAGGAAATCCGTTGTTCACATTGAATTACTTATAGAAAACGTAAGAGAGGAGCAGAGACAATGGCCTATGTAATTGCATCACCATGTGTTGGAGAGAAAGCTGCCGATTGCGTCAGCGTATGTCCCGTCGATTGCATCCACGAAGGCGAAGATCAGTACTTCATCGATGCCGATACTTGCATCGATTGCGGTGCATGCGAAGCGGAATGCCCGGTGTCGGCCATCTACTACGAAGATGACTTGCCGGAGAACGAGCAAATCTTCAAACAAAAAGCTATTGATTTTTTCAAAAATAATTAAGAACGGTTCAATGACCCGCCCTTACTTGATGGTAAGGAGCGGGTCATTTGCGTTACTTATGCCTCGACGCGGGGATGCGTCGGATCGCAGCCCGGGTTTTTCGTGCCTGCGACTTGCGCAAGCTTGATTAAGTAATAGCATTCCTCGCGGGCCATATGATCGGCCATAAGCGGCGATAGAGTGCCCAGCAATTCGTCATTGATCCTGAGCTCCTCCAGCTCGTTCAGAAAGTGGCGGAACAATGTAATCTCAAGCTCGACATCCGTATTGAAACGGCCAAGCGCCGGAAATTGCTTGAGATTGGTCCGCATATATTTGGCCAGTTCTATTGCTTTCAAATAGAAGTTCTCGAATTTTTTCTCAAACTTGTTGCTCCGCTTGATCATGTCCTTCTCAACCATGTCCAGATTGCTCGTAATCGAAGCGGCGTGTCCCGCCGCGTCCGACAGCCATAATAGATGGTGGTGAACCGGATCGAATACGGGAACTTGATTTTGCTCAAGACATTTCAATACCAATACATACTCTTCGAGTTCATTGACCATATGATTCAAAAAAGTAGGCGGCAGGTGAATATCGATTTTGCCGACGAGATGCCGTTCCAACAGTTGCAGCTTGAATCGTCTCAACCGCAGCGCCGCTTGTTTGGCCTGTATGGTCAATTCTGCCGTTTCGCTCGCGGACAGCGTGCTGCGCGCCCGGTTCAGCAGCGTATCAAACATATGAATGAATTCATTGGCCTGCTCGATGGCCGTCTTTTCTTTAGGAGCCAATCCGTCGCGGATGAATCGGGAATGGTCGCCCAATACTTGCAGCCAGAAGCGATGCTCAAAAATGGCGGATGACAACACATGATTGTTCAATGCGATTCCTCCAATATTTTCATTGGTTTCAATTTATGTGACATTCGCCTAAAATGTGCAAACGAAAGCATGAATTAGGAACCACGCAAAAAAATTGCGGAAATTTGCAGACAAGTTTTCGGTGCGAAGCGGCCGAAAATTTTTTATTCTTATAGTAATAGGCATGGATTAATAAATAAGGGGGTTGTTCGGTGATGAAACAGCTTGCAGAACCGACACGGATCGATTTTTCGACAGAAATATTAAACGTATATGAAGACGTACCCCGCAATTGGTTGCAAGAAAGAGACCGTTTCGACAAATTGATTGTCGAACGGATCCCGCAAGGCGTTATTGGCTCCGTTTGCTATCTGGTTATTTGCAATGGAGAAGGCATGATTATTGATCCAGGGTCCCGATTCCGAAAAATTTGGGCCTATGTCGAGAAGTATGGAGTACCGATTAAATATATTATGATTACGCATGGACATGTAAACCATATGATAGGGATGGACGAATTGAAGGCGGCGACAGGCGCCGAGGTCATTATGCACGAAGGCGACCGCTACACATCGTTCGACCAAGTATACAACGGCGCTTTCTGTTTATCCTACAAGCAAACGTTCCACGGTGTGGACCGGTACGCGAAAGACGGAGACGCGTTCGAGATCGGGGGACAGACGGTCGAATTGGTGCACACGCCGGGACATACGCCGGGAAGCATGTGCATTCGGATGGGCAACCGGCTCTTTACCGGGGACATTCTATTCGATTGCTTCGAACCGTTCGGCGAACCTTGCAAAGATAATCCGCTTCAACTGAAGCAATCTTATAACAAAATTTATAGAATCATGAAGAACGAATTTACGGTGTACCCGGGCCACGGACACCCGGTACGCATCAAGACCGGCGCGGGAGACGGAAAGAGCCGCAAAGAGTTCATACTGGCGAAAAGATAAGCGCAGGGATAAAATATGGGGGAGGAGATGGAAGCGAAGGAGCTGCAGCGAATGGAGAAACTGTATGTAAAGGATGCGATGCTGAACGGTCTAAATCGATATTTTCCCGACGAACGGTTGAACCGAATGATGCGTTCGTTCGCGGAGCATAAATTGGCGGAATCGATGTTATTCGGCCAATTGACGGAGCTGCATTACAGAATGTTCGGCGGGACGTCCGAACAAATCCATCAAGCCGTCGCCGCGATGGAATTATTGATCTTGTCGTTGGATATATTCGACGATCTGCAAGATAAGGATAACGATTGGGTTCCGTGGTCTAAGTCCGATCCGGCCTTGGCGATGAATGCCGCAATCGGACTGCTTCCGCTTTGTTTCAATATGATTCAAGACAGCATGTTTCCTTCGGAAGCGAAATTGAGGGCGATCGCGGTCGCGAACCGGTTATTATGCGGTTCCGTTACCGGCCAATATGCCGACATCGTAGGCGACTTGCAAGACGAAGACGCCTGTCTTAACATGATCCGCCGCAAATCGGGATCGCTTGCGGCATGCGCTTGCCTGTTGGGGACTGCGCTCGCAACCGAATCGCATCACGAAACGGTCGAATCGCTGGGATATTGTTTCGGCATGATCGGGCAAATTCGCAACGATATCGATGGAATTCGCCGGATCGACCGCAAGAACGATTTGCTTCAACGCAAGCGAACGCTGCCCGTTATCTATATACTGGAAGTCGACGACCCGCGGGCGGATATGCTGCGCGGTTATTATGCCGGGGAAGCGCCGCAGGAACAGCTTTATCCTTATAAGATGGATATTCTTGACTTGGTCGAATCGTCCGGTTGCGTCCAATTTGCCGAAGTACATATGAAGCTGTTGCAGCATGAGGCCGCGGAACTAATCGAAGGGCTGCCTGTCGATACGGTATGGAAGCAAGAATTGAGTAAATTTGCTTAATTTACCGACACCGCAAACCCCGCAAAGTGCATTGCGGAAAACCGCAATACGATTTGCGAGGAATTGTTGCGATACATTATGGTATATTAGATGTAAGCGGTATTATTCATATATAGGATCTCGGAATAAACCGGGCGATTGAGGCTCAATTTGGGGTGCTTGAGTTAAAATTATCGATGTAAACGTGTTTTTGAAAGCAATTTTCAAAAATGCGTATGCTAAAGAACCCGA
>NZ_JAHLPR010000083.1 GCF_018918005.1 Paenibacillus sp. MSJ-34
TTCATGAAAATCACCCAATTCATTAGAGATAGGCAATAAAAAAAGCCTTCTCGGCGATTATTGGGGTGATTTTGAAAAGTCAAGAGGAATGTTTGTTCGCACCCCATGTTTGGGGGTGAAACAATAAAGACCCTAGCTAGGAGGCTAGAGCCTACAACGGAATGTGAATTCCGAGAAGCTTATTACTTAATGAGGAGGTGTAACATTATGGAAAAAAAGAGTAGCACTATAATCGCAATTGAAAAAGGATTTAGTCGTTATGTTAACTCATGCCTTAGTCGTGCTAGCCGTGATTATTTCAGAAGACTTAACCGGGAATACCAGCGATTGGTACCATATGATGAAAATGTTCCCGAGGTAGGTTTTACTTGCAAAATAATTGTATGCCCTTTTATTCATGTCGAAAAACGTTTAAGCCTGTCACAGGCAATGCAAAGCTTAAGTCCTTCCGAAAGAAAACTACTGTACCTGAAATTCTATGGGGAAAGGACCGACAAAGAAATAGCCAATTTGTTTGGCGTAACTAGACAAGCTATAACGAAATCCAAAATCAACTTGTTAATTCGGCTTAAAAGTTATATCGATTGTTAAGAAAGCATTGATCAGATACCGTGCTCCTCCTAACCGCTTTGGAACTATAACTTACTAAAAAGGAGGAGCATGGAATGCGTGAAATTATGGAATTAATTCACTTAGCCCAGCAGGGTGATCGACAAGCAGTAGCCGAACTAATTGAGCGCTATGAGCCTCTGATCAACAAATACTCTCGCTATCATGGTGTGATCAATGAAGACTGCAGACAACAACTGGTCATTGAGTTTATTTTGGCGATTCGCCGTTTTGATCTTGACCGTTACAAGGAATAGGGAAAAGCCGAGCCGTAGAATGAATATTCTGCTGCTCGGCATTTCTCGGTTGAAGATGGAACTTCGCTTTACTCCGATTCTCCGAAACTACAAACTTTCCCTCGCAATTTAATAAAAATATTTATCGCTCAAGTTGCCTTTTAAAGTGAATACCCCTATTTATTTTGTAGGAGATGCAAAAAGCCTTTGATCTCCGATATCCACGTGATCATTGAAAATTCCATATACACATTTCGAGTACATTCCTCTTGTACCCGCGAAAAGCGGAAAGCGACCGGACGGAAGCGCGAAGACTGCCAGTTCTTATTAGCAAGAGCGATAACTTCTGGTCCCAATCAATCTGTGGTGGGTTGAATCGCCATGACCTGCAAGAGGGATAATGATACTTCTGCCCGGCCAGCATCACTGCATTGGGGGCAGCCCGCTCGAATGAGGGGGAGTTTCCGTAAAAAATCGGAGCTATGATGCCGTATAACCAGCGGCAGCTTGAAATGTGCTTTTTTCTGTTCACGGTATTGATACATAATTTCGTAGAAAGGAGATTGTGATGTCGTACAGTTCGTTCGATACATTATGTCAAAAAGAACCCTATGATTTAATGTTTCAAAATTATCCGGATGTCGTCAACGTTACTCAAATGTGCGAAATGTTGGGCGGCATCAGTACCAAAACTGCCTATAAACTGTTGCAAGCAAATCAAATTGAACACTTCAAAATTGGCAGAGCTTATAAAATTCCCAAGATCAATATTCTCCTCTATCTCCTTCGAATGACAAAAGATCATGCCCCTTCATACTGCAACGCTTTAGTGCATTGAATTACCAGTTGTACTATGTTACACTAGAATCGTCAATGGTAGGAGATTGGGGCTGCTATATCAAGGAGGGACATGGTTTGGTAGCAGGCCACCTACAGGAGAAGAAAGGTTATTTCTATATCGTCTTAAATTATAAAGATGAGCAAGGTAAAAGGAAAAACAAATGGATTTCCACGGGTTTACCCGTAAAAGGCAACAAGAAGAAAGCCGAAGCATTACTTATTGAAGCTCGCAAAAATTTCGAAACTCCTCAGCAAGCAGATAAAGAAGACCTGTTATTCTCTGACTTCATGCTTCAATGGCTGGAAATGATGAAGCACCGTATTGAAATCACAACTTATGCTTCCTATTCTAACGCTGTAAAAGGCAGGATAGCACCTTACTTCAAGGAAAAAGGGATTTTGCTTCAAGAATTGCAACCGAATCACATCCAGGAATTTTATCAATATGAATTAGAAGTTCGCCGTGTTACAGCTAATACAGTTATCCATTTCCACGCGAATATCCGCAAAGCGCTTCAATATGCGTTCAAAACGAATATGATTCCCTCAAATCCCGCAGATAAAGTCGAACGTCCAAAGAAAAATACATTTGTCGGCAGTTTTTACGACAGGGAAGAAATGAAGAAGCTGTTCGAAGCGGTAAAGGGCGATCCAATCGAGCTAGCGGTTCTGCTCTCGGCATTTTACGGATTACGTCGAAGCGAAGTTGTGGGGCTAAAGTGGGATTCGATTGATTTCAAAAATAAAACCATTACCATTCAGCATACGGTAATTGAAGTATCTGTCGAAGGGAAGTATATAACCGTGGAGAAGGATCGTACAAAAAACAAATCAAGTCATCGCTCTCTGCCATTGGTTGCAGCGTTCGAAGAACTTCTTTTACGAATAAAGGAACAACAAGAACAATACAGACGCCTGTATAGAGACTCCTACTGTACTGATTACCTCGATTACATTTATCTGGACAAGCTGGGGCATCGGATCAAGCCGGGGTATATTACGCAACATTTTCCTATCGTACTCTCTAGGCATAAATTGCGGAGAATTCGCTATCACGATCTGAGACATAGCTGCGCCAGTCTACTTCTCGCCAATGGAGTGAGTATGAAAGAAATTCAAGAATGGCTGGGGCATAGCGATTTCTCAACAACAGCAAATATCTATGCACATTTGGACGTCAGTACGAAAATCACATCAGCCCATGCAATGAGCGAATGTTTACAGTTTTAAATAATAAAAAAGTTCCTCGGGCTAATCCCAAAGAACATCGTAGTTTTATTATTGGTGCTGGTGAAGGGACTTGAACCCCCACTCCGTCGCCGGAAGCGGATTTTGAGTCGCGAGTGTTATTATAACACATGCGGAAGTTAAGTCAAAGAAGAAGAATTTAGAACCCGCGAAAAGCCTTGTAAAATCAAGGTTTTTCGCGGGTTTTTCTGTTTTTTTCAGGGTTCAAAAGGCTTTGGGGATTTTCTCAAAAAAAGATGAGATTTTTAGAACGTTCGAGATAACTCGGAGAGAACTAAGGAAGAACAAGCCCGCTCCCTACCATTGACACATTATTCGGAGCGCATGCTCCAGGGAGGGTGTTCTTATGTCCAAAACAACGGTCATCACTATTGCAAACCAAAAAGGAGGAACCGGTAAAACCACGACCGCCTACAACTTGGCTTATGCCTTATCCAATGAAGGAAAAAAAGTATTACTAGTCGATTTTGACCCGCAGGGCAATTTGACAATGTGCTTTGGTATCGAAAACCCGGATCAACTCAAGCTCTCGATGTTTAATATCATGAATGCCATCATGAGCGATGAGCCACTTCCAACTCCAGACGAATACATTCATTCTCACGGCAACATCGACCTGATTCCGAGCAACATCGAATTGTCCGTTGCCGAAATCAATCTGCGGGATGAAATGGGCGGAGAGAAAACGTTGGCTTCCCTACTGGAACCGATGAAACATAAATACGATTACATCATTATCGATACGAATCCTTCCCTCGGCCTCCTTACAATCAACGCACTCGCAACCAGCGACCGAGTACTTATTCCGGTCAATCCGCAACTGTGGTCCGCCACGGGTTTGACCCAATTGCTTAAAATTATCGTCAAAGTGAAAAAACGCATTAATCCAAGGATTGGTATCGAGGGCATCTTAATGACCATGTGTGATACCAGAACGAACTTATACAAGGAAGCTTTTCGTCTTGTGAAAGTTTATTACCGGGAAACTTTCCGTATCTTCGATGTTCAAATCCCGCTTTCTGTTAAAGTCGGGGAAGCCAACTTTTACAGTCAAAGCATTATCGAGTTTCATCCAAAATCCAAAGTAGCCTTGGCTTACCAAAGCTTGGCGAAGGAGTTGATCCAAAATGGCAAGTAAACGCCCTACGCCCAAGCTCTCCAGTATTGATGAACTGCTGCTTTTGTCAGAAGAAGCAAAAGTACCGGAAACCATGACCGGAACAGGTGTAACCCAGCTACTTTTATCTGACTTGGTTCCATTTTACAACCACCCCTTCAAGTTATATGAAGGGAATAAGCTGGATGAACTAGTTGAGAGTGTTATGGAAAACGGAGTGTTGATTCCGATCATCGTCCGACCAAAAGAACCCAATGGTTATGAAATCCTGTCCGGGCATAACCGTGCGAATGCTGCGAAAGCTGCCGGTTTAATCTCTGTTCCTTCTATTATAATGGACAATCTTACAGAGGCCGAAGCCGTCATCATCGTGGTGGACACTAATTTCCATCAACGTTCTATCCAGGATATGCTGCCCAGCGAACTGGCTCGTGCCCTGCATATGCAGCTTGAAGCTTGTAAGGAAGCCAAGCAAAAGCAAAACAAATTAAACCAGCTTGAGAAAGCCGAAAACCCTAGTCACAGCAGCGTTTCCGAAGCCTCTGTCCCAGTGGGACAGGGAGCTTGGAGCGTAATTGAAGTTTCTGAAAAAAACGACATGAGTCCTACCAACATCAAGCGTTATTTACGTCTCAATCATTTAGTCCCTGAATTGTTAGAACGAGTCGATCAGGGAGAAATCAAACTACGCCCTGCTGTAGATCTGTCTTATTTGAAACTGGAAGAACAGCAAACCGTGGAAACCTTGATTCAGGAACAAGGCTACAAGGTGGATATGAAAAAATCGGAGTTGCTAAGAGGAAAGTCCGAAAACCGTCATTGTACTAAACAGATCATTAAGTCCATTCTTTCCGGTGAAGCCACCCGGAGACCAAAAAGCAAAACCCCCGCCCCTTTTAAGTTGAAACATAAAATTTACACCAAATACTTTTCGCCGGATAGCAAAGCGGCGGAAGTCGAAGAAATCATCGACAAAGCGCTAACCTTATATTTCTCGCAACACCCCAAAGAAAACCACGATCCAGACAAGGAGGAATTCCAATGATTTTTAAAGACGTTGCCCATGAACAATTTTATGAAGGTAACGTGGTCCGCACTCATCGTCAGCACGATCCTTACCGTAAGGCCCTCTTTTATCTTTTGGGACTAACAGAAGACACCCGTAGAAATATCAACGATCTATACAATTTCAAAGAGGATAGCATCCGACTGGAGGGATTGAACGAAGGTTGGCAGACCGGGACCACTTCCCGTCTTACGCGATTGGCATTCAATTTATATACCGGTTATACAGGAGAAAGCGAAGAGGATGCTCGTTATTATAGCCCCTACTATCTGTTTGACAACGGCTTATTGCCCTACTTTTTTGAAGCGGTTAAACTTCGCTACCCTTCCTACGCCTCTGATTTATCGCAGAGTTGGACATCGTTTCAACCTTTCACTAACCACGGCAGAGATGTATGGGATGAACTGGAGCACTAAAAACGCAATTCAAACCATGGAGGAAGGAGGACAACCATATGGCACGCGCTAAACAATTGAAATCGTTGTATGAATCAGGCGTATCCTACATCTCAAATTCGCCGGAAACCTGGACGGACTATCTGACCTTTGCTTCCGGTATTTATAAATATTCCTTCGACAATGCCCTGCTGATCTATATGCAAAACCCTACCGCAACCATGCTGGCCTCCTTGCCTCTTTGTAACAAATTGGGGCGTTATGTTTCCAAAGGAGAAAAAGCGATCGCCGTTTGCGATTATCGCGATGCCGGGTTAACGCTGGATTATTTATTTGACGTAACCCAAACTTACGGTAAGGCCGCGCCAAAAACATGGAGTTTGGAACATCTGGATATTGCTGAATTGGCAGGGCGACTGACTTCCTACGATACCGATAATCTCAGCGAATGTATCAGTATAATGGTCAGACAAAGCATCGCTTCTTTAGATGTGTCTATGCAGGATATGGAACTGGACATGGCTGATCATCTGTTTGGTTCGATTCCTACCGGGGGCATTGAAGATCAAATGTTGGAGTTGATCGAAGCGAGCAGTCGTTTTTTCATTCATCAGCGCTGCGGCTTGCCGGAATCCGTCCTCTCTCCAGCCTTTGATACAATCCCTCATTGGAATACCGTGCCTCTCATGTCCCGGCTCGGCGGACTCGTCACCGAGTTATCCAAAGAAATCCTGATGGACATCGGGAGACATGTCAAAATCATAGAACAGGAAAGGAGTATGACACATGACCGAAATCAAGGTGAATCTGAATTATTCCGAACAGACGGACGGCCTGCTTTATCCCCAACTGCAAATCTCCAATCAAGCGGAGGCCGACCAACAGCCCCTGGGCAAATACGGGCGAATGGCGCTGAACTATTTGCGCAATCATCATCCACAGAGGTTCATGAGCTTAAAAATGCAAGGGAACCTGATGGAAAAAATGCATCAGGCGGATCAGGAAGCCAACGAGAAGATGAACCAGCTCACCGAACAGCTTCTCCGACTTCGTCCGATGCCGCAGACCGAAGACATTTTGGAGCGGACACGCCACCTGAATCAGATCAAGTCCACAGCCGAGGAACTGGTACTGAACGACATCGTACTGAAACCGAGATAACCAAATCAAAGCCGAATCATGAACCGCCTGTCAGCGGTTCTTTTTTTGCACCTAAACAGGAGACCGACAGCATCAGGCATGACGCCGAAGATATGCTGGAGCACCTGCTGCGCAGCGACCGAGGCGGATTGGTGATCAAACCGCGTGTGTATCAATTTGTTACGGAAGTTCCTCAACCCGTAAAAACGGTTAAACTGGCCACATTACTCAAGTCCCTTTACGGAATCGGCGGTGCTAGAGGAGAATTCGGCAGCGGTTTAAGCGGATTCGACTACAAAGGCAAAGGGATCGAGTTGTATTGGACGGATGCGGATGGAGAACATCAGGCTTCGTTCACATGGAATAAAGTCGCCACTAAGATTCTGGAACTGATCCGAGATGGCCGTTATGATGAGAACTTTGCTCCCTTCCCTCCCGTTGAACCGAAATGGACATTGTTCGATTATGCCTTGCAAATAGGACATCAGGAAACGGTCGATGAGCAGGATGCAGGCGACCAGACAACCGTAACGCTTGAAGAAGTGGAGAATCAAGATGTTCCAGACCTTGAAACGGAATACAAAAATCACGGATTAGTTGTCAAGGTATCGAATGACCCCACCTCTTCACCCACTCGCATCAATGCTGTCAACTATCGTTTCAATCCAGAGAACTCTCCTTACGTTTCAGGCTCGAAAAGCAAATACAAGCGGAATGTGGAAGCCATTCGACTGCTCAAGCAACTGGAATATGAACAGCGCTTAGCTAACCCGGAGGAACAACAGATTTTGGCCGGTTATGTCGGGTGGGGCGGCTTGGTCAACGCCTTTCATCCATCCGCCCCCGGTTGGGAAAACGAGTACCAGGAACTGAGACATTTGCTGGATGAAACGGAATATGCAGCGGCGCGGAATTCTACCATCACTGCTTTTTATACCGAGCCATTCCTTATTGAACACATCCATGCCACGTTGCATCGTTTTGGTCTTACGGATGGAACAGGCCGTAAACTGCTGGAACCCTCCATGGGAACCGGAAATTTCTTCTCTGTTTTGCCTCTGGATTGGCAGCGGGCCGAGCTTCATGGCGTGGAACTGGACAGCATTACAGGCAGAATCTCACGGCAGCTATATCCTCAAGCAACTATACATCTGAAAGGGTTTGAAACGGTTGATTTTCAGGACAATCATTTTGATGCCATATTCAGTAATATCCCGTTTCACAATATTCGTGTTTTTGACCGGCGTTACACCAGCAATTACCTGATCCATGATTATTTTTTCGTCAAATCTTTAGACCTGCTCAAACCCGGCGGTATCTTGGCTTTTATCGTCAGCAAAGGAACTTTGGACAAACAGGATTCCTCCGTTCGAGAAGTGCTGGCACGAAAAGCAAACCTGATCGGAGCCGCACGCCTGCCCAACACGACTTTTCAATCGCTGGCCGGAGCCGAAGTCACGACCGACATCGTTTTTTTGCAAAAACGGGAACAGCCGCTAATGTCATTGAAAAAAGAAGACATGCCCGAGTGGGTATTTACCGATGTTACCGAAGATGGTATACCGATCAACCGTTACTATCTCTCTCATCCTGAAATGGTGCTGGGTCGCATGGTTTGGGATCGCGGCATGTATGGGCCGGAGCAAACGACAGCTTGTGTGCCGTATGACAATCAGGAGCTGTCTCCCATGCTAGAGCAAGCGCTCAGTACTCTTCAAGCCTCCTTCCCTGATGCATCGGAGCAAACATCGGAGACAAGCTTGCCGGATGTGCTGGATGAGGAAGAAGTCAAACCGATCAAAGCGCCTCCCGGAACCAAAAATTTCACCTACCTGTTACAGCAAGGACAAATTTATTACTGTGAAAACGGCTATTTGTTGCATCAAGACATCAAGGGCAAAAAAGCCGAACGAATCAAGGGATTATGCGAAATCAAGCTGGCGCTTTTGGATGTCATTCAAATTCAATCCCATGAGTATGGCTATGACGAAGCAGAATTAAAGCAGGCACAACAGCGACTCAATCAGGTATACGACCGCTTTGTCCAACAACACGGTTTTATTAATGACCGAGCGAATACAGCCGCTTTTGCTGATGACGATCAACTGCCACTCTTACGGTCTATCGAAGATCAGACTTCGGAGAAAACATGGGAGAAGGCGGCCATCTTTACCAGACCAACTATCAAGATGAACCGTCTGCCTGACCATACGGATAGCGCTCTGGAAGCTTTGCAAATTTGCTTAAATCAACGGCTCCGGGTCGATTTGCCGTATATCGCCCACTTATGCGGCAAAACGGTCCCCGAAGTGCGGGATGAACTGGGCGATCGCATCTTCCTCAATCCGCAAAAATATACCGGCGATGAGGACGAAGGATGGGAAATGGATGAGGAATATTTGTCTGGAAACGTCAAAGACAAGTTAGCTTATGCCACATTAAAGGCCCAGGAACATCCCGGCTTGTTTGAGCGTAATGTGGCGGCGTTAACCCGCGTTCAACCTGCTCCGCTGTCACCCGGCGATATCGATTTTCGTATTGGCAGCCCGTGGATTCCCGTACGCTATTATCGGGATTTTATGTTTGAAACTTTCGGTACATCCCAAACATTTCAAAGAACCCAGGCCATAGATGTTGAGTACTTGGAATACACCAATACGTGGCGTGTATCCGGCAAAACGTTGGAACGGAACTCCATTAAAGTCAATCAGACGTATGGTACCCATCGCGTCAATGCATACGAGATCTTTGAAAGCAGCCTGAATTTACAAAGTATCACGATCCGGGATCCGGTCACCTACTTGGACAGTAACGGCAAGGAGCAAGTCAAGTACGTCGTCAATGCCAAAGAAACAATGATTGCACGCGCCAAGCAACAGCAAATGAAAGAAGCCTTCGGAGCCTGGCTGTTCCGGGATAAGGAACGGTCGGATACCTTACTCACCATTTACAACGACAAGTTCAATACGATTCGCCCCCGCAACTATGATGGCGATCATCTGGTGTTCCAAGGCATGAATGAAGAAATGGCGCTGCGGAAGCACCAGAAAGATGTCGCGGCACGAATTATCTATTCCGGTACTGCGCTCATGGCTCACGAAGTCGGCGCAGGCAAAACCGCCGCCATGATTGCCGCTGGCATGTACTTGAAGCGCATCGGCGCGATCCAAAAACCGATATACTGCGTTCCCAATCATTTAACCGAACAATGGTCCAATGAGTTTCTTCGCTTCTTCCCTACTGCCAATATTCTGGTGACGACAAAAAAAGATTTTACCCTGGCCAATCGGCAGCGCTTTGTCTCACGGATTGCGATGGGAGACTATGATGCGATCATCATCGGCCATAGCCAATTCGAAAAGATTCCCATCTCCAAAGAACGTCAGGAGCAACTCCTGCAGGATGAAATCCGCAACATCTCCGAAATGATCGACCAAATGAAGAAAGAAAAGGGAGACAATTGGAGCGTCAAACAAATGGTCGTCTTTGAGAATAACCTGAAGTCTCGTCTGGAACGATTGGCGAATGATGAAAAAAAAGACGACCTGCTGACCTTCGAACAGCTTGGCGTTGATATGCTATTTGTGGATGAGGCCCATGCCTATAAAAACTGCTTCACGTTCACAAAAATGCGCAATGTTGCTGGAATCGGCAAAAGCAGCAGTCAACGGGCCATGGATATGTTGCTGAAATGTCAATACTTGCAGGAGATCAACCAAGGGCGGGGCGTCGTATTTGCTACGGGTACACCCATTAGCAACAGCATGTCTGAAATGTATGTGATGCAGCGCTATCTTCAACCAAACCTGTTGCAAAAGCTGGGCCTGAATTTCTTTGACAACTGGGCGGCGACATTCGGCGAGGTCGTCACCTCGTTGGAGATTACCCCGGAAGGAAGCGGCTACCGGATGAAATCCCGCTTTGCCAAGTTTCATAACTTGCCGGAACTGATGAGCCTATTTCGTCTTGTTGCCGATATTCAAACAGCCGACATGCTCAATCTTCCCACACCGCAATTGGAAGGCGACAAAGCAACCATCGTTGTCAGCGAATGTACGCCTTATCAAAAAATGATGATGGATGAATTTGTCGAGCGGGCCGAGAAAATACGCAACAGTGAGGTAGATGCTACAGAAGATAACATGCTAAAACTGACGCACGAGGCGAAACTCATGTCCATTGATCCCCGGTTGGTGGATGAAGATGCCCCCTCGGACCCGAACTCCAAACTGAATCGCTGTATCTCGAACGTCTTTGACATTTGGAAGAAAACTCAGGATGATCGGCTCACTCAGGTGATCTTTTGCGATAGCGGCACACCAAAGCCGGGACAATTTAACGTTTATGACGAGATCAAAACCCAACTGGTAGATTCCGGTGTACCCGAACAAGAAATCGCTTTTATTCATGATGCGAAGACCGATGTGCAACGGGAAGAACTTTTTGAAAAAGTTCGCCGCGGCGAAGTCCGCATATTACTTGGATCGACGCAGAAAATGGGGACCGGCACCAATGTACAAGATCGGCTCATAGCCGCCCACCATTTGGATTGTCCCTGGAGGCCGGCAGACATTACGCAGCGTGATGGCCGTATTCTGCGGCAAGGCAACCGGAACGAAGTCGTCCAGATTTTCCGTTATGTCACCAAAGGGACGTTCGACTCTTACCTATGGCAAATCCAGGAACAAAAGCTCCGATACATCTCCCAGGTCATGACCGGGAAAAGTATTTCCCGCTCCTGCGAAGATGCCGATGAAACGGTACTTTCCGCAGCCGAAGTAAAAGCCATTGCAACCGCAAATCCACTGCTGGCGGAGAAAATGCAGGTAGACAACGAAGTCATTCGCTTGAAACTATTACAATCCAATTGGCATAACGAGCGCATGATGTTAGAAGGCAAAATCAAGCAGTATCCGCACTTGATCGAAAAGATACAACAGGAAATCAAGGATTTACAGGCGGACATTCAATTGTCCCGCCAGTCCATGAATCAACCTTTTGTCATCGAATTGGATAGAAAAACATTTACGGAACGCCCCAAGGCGGGCGAGTTGCTTCTTCTCCTTTTCAACATGACGGTATTGCAGCCTGATGAATCCCTGCGAATCGGATCTTATCGGGGATTCGACCTTTTGCTTGCCCGTCAATCGATGTACAACATTCATCTGGAGATTAAAGGAGCAAAAAGCTACGCCATTGATTTAGGCGAATCGGAACTGGGCAATATTTCTCGTATCGAGAATGCCATTGAAAAAATCTCTTCTTTGTTGCAAGAAGCTGAACAGAAACAAAAAGATATGCATGACCAACTTATGGCTGCCCAAAACGAGATTAATAAACCTTTTGAATTTGAACAAAAATTGCAGGAGATGGTAGCCCGACAATCCGAGATTAATTCGGCACTGGAGTTTGAGGAACTACAAGGGCAAGAAATCGTGATGGATGAGCACGCCGAGGAAGAACGATCCGATCACAAAGAAAAGTCCTTTGAGTTGGAAAGAGAAGAAGGGAATGTAAATTATTTTGTGTAAATGGGTTTTTAAGAAATGAAGAGTTACATCATAGGCTTTACATGGAGGGGCGGGCGTGATAGGCTTGTTTGCCATGCGATGCATATTTTACTGGCATCGCCCAATCGCAAGAAATCATGCCCGCAGAGGCTCCATGTCAAGCCGACTCAACAGTTGGATTATGCGGACAGTTCCCCTTGCAATCGATCTCCAAAATGGATGGCAAGTTGCGATATACATTCTTTCCAACTCCGAAGCGGCATAGTCCATTTCTTCGATGCCTCAACGGTAGCCAGATAGATGATTTTCCGTAGAGCATCATCGGATGGATAAGCCGTTTTTGTCTTTGTGACCTTACGGAGTTGCCGATGATAGCCCTCGATGATATTCGTCGTATAAATCATCTTGCGTATCTCTGGGGGATAGCTGAAATAGGCGGTCAGTTCGAGCCAGTTGTTTTCCCAGGAGCGAATAATGATGGGGTACTTCTTTCCCCACTTGTCTTTGAACGTAGAAAAAGCAGTCTCAGCTTCTTCTAACGTAAGGGCTTGATAGACTTTCTTTAAATCTGCCAAGACTAACTTTTCTTCTTTGAACGGAACATATTTCATAGAGTTACGAATCTGGTGGATGACGCACAGTTGAATTTGGGTTTTCGGAAAAGCAGCATGGATCGCCTCAGAAAACCCTGAAAGACCGTCCTTGCAGGCGATGAGAATGTCTTCTACACCACGGCTTTTCAGCTCTGTACACACATTGAGCCAGAAGCTTGCACTTTCGTGCTCGCCGATCCAAATGCCCAAAATGTCCTTATGACCAGACATAGTAATGCCAAGAACGCTGTATGCTGCTTTGTTAACGATACGATTCTCTTGCCGAACTTTGAAGTGAATAGCATCAAGAAACACGATCGGATAGACTCGATCAAGTGGTCTGCATTGCCATTCTGCCACCATCGGCATAATCTTGTCGGTTACTTTACTGACCATCGTAGGAGACACGTCGATCCCATACAGATCCTTCATGTGTTCTTCAATATCGCGAGTAGACATACCTTTGGCGTAGAGTGCAATGATTTGCTCTTCCAAGCCATTTGTGGTCGTTTCATGCTTCTTCACAATGTGAGGTTCAAATTCGCCGTTGCGATCACGGGGGACACGAATTTCTGTATTGCCGAACTTTGTTTTCAGCGTCTTTTTGCTATACCCATTCCGACTATTTCCTGAATGATCGCCATCGGCACTATGTTTGGCATAGCCCAAATGGTCATCCATTTCTGCTTCAAACAACTGCTGGATGGTGTCACGGAACAAATCTTTTAGCATGATGTGCACGTCCTCGATGGTTCGGCAATCCTTCGCTAACTCCTTGATGGTCATGTCTCTCTTGTCTTGCATAAATGATCATCTCCTTAATGGGAAGTTTAACCATTTACACAAAACTTTTTACGCTCTCGAGAAGAATAGACAATCCGTCTACAATTCAAATCTCCATTTGTCCCGAAACCTTCATATTTTCCTCGTGCTCTACTTTATCCCACTTTGTCGGATTATTCGTTTGGTGCGTTTCCAGTGTTCATATTCATTAAGGACTTTATCAAGCTCTGCTGATTTTTTAACCACCTCGGGTGATCGAATGCCTAATTCCTTTGCCAGCGAATTCAATTCGTTACGAAGAAATTCGATTTTTCCGAGTAGCTTATTTTCAACCAAACCAGATCCCCCTGTTATAGTATTTCTCCAGGGTTCATGCATACTGGTGTCGTTTCTTTTTTGTATCTCTGATGGCTTCCCCTTTTCAGCTCTATACCATTTGCTTCTCTTTTGAATTTCGATAAATCTAAAATCTGCCCACCATATCCTGCCAGATTTAGTATAGCTCATTCTCTCATTAAGGACAATTTAAATTTATAAATGTCCTTGGAAGTACCTCATGCCTTTTCTAATAATCGTCTACACTTCTATATGAGAGGTGTTGATGATTCTATGGAAGCTTCTATTGTCATCCTTGTCGGTGCTAAAATCAAACTATATCGTCAAGCGAAAAATTGGACACAGGAACGTTTAGCCGAAGAGATTGGTTCCACCCCATCCTATATTGGAAGGCTGGAGCGCGGCGAGCAGAATGTAAAACTGCAAACAATTGAAAAGATCGCTAAAGCATTAGAAGTAAACATAAACCTATTTTTTGAAGACGAAGAGGAAGGCTTTTTACGATCCAAGAAATGGGTTTGGGAGAGCATGACATTATTGTTGCAGCAAAGCGAGGCTCGGCAACATCGTTTGTATCGAATTTTAAAAGAAATCGTCGCTCATGACGAAAATAATAAGAAAAACGCCTGACGGCGTCCTTTAAGTTCGTGCATCTCCGTTCATACGTACCAAAGTAAGCTGGGGTATGGGGATCTTCTTCCCCTGTCCCCAGTCTACTTTTTCACATCATTTATCCTGTATTCATAGCCATGAACTCCTTTGTAATAATC
>NZ_JAHLPR010000084.1 GCF_018918005.1 Paenibacillus sp. MSJ-34
TCATTCAGGGAGAATTATCATAATTCCCCCTCTCGTATATCCGGATGCGGTCAGATTAACCGTCAATAGCAGGATAACTTACACCATCAATCTCCGGACATTATGCGTTAGCAATAACAGTAAATACTCGAAAATGGCAACCAACTAATCGCTCCTGTTGTTATGGCTTTTTTTATAACAATTTCAGGGAATCCGTCATTATCATAATCATTAATAAAAAACATTGTGTTTGCCAATACATCAATATTTCCGTGTAAATTGGAAATTAAGTAATTATCATAGTAATCACTATTTATTGAAATTCTTCGAGAGATACCAAGATCAGAAAAAGTTATATCGATTGACCCATTATTGTAATTGCTCAAGTTATATTCAATCTCTTGATTAACCATCTTTCCAGGAGACCAAACCTCTATAATCTCGTTATGATCATAAACAAACGACCACAGCCCTATTTTTGTACCAATTTTATTGCTATTCCAAATTAATGATACAAGGATTAGTTTTAACTTTGAATCTTTTTGATTCCAAATACGAACTTTTGGTTCCTCATAAAAAGGGTGCGGGTCATTGATATCGTAACCTTCACTTTGCAAAGGAAGGTACTTTGTAGAGTTGTTTACAGTTAAAACGAGGTAGTCTCCGTCATTTAAAAGCGAAACAGAGTCTAAAGTTCCATTTCCATCAAGATCACTTTGAAAATCTTTCTCGCCTAATTCAAGTTGCTGTTCAATAAAATCATCCCTCGAGCATCCTCCGAATATTACCAAAAAAGTACATATAAAGATCAAGATTATTAGAATTTTTTTCATGACGGTTTAACCACCTCTGAAATACATTTTTTATACTAAAAATAGATATTAAAAGATTAAATTGAAAACAAAAAAAGCCGCAACTACACGACTTTTAAGCGCTAACATTTGTACGCTTTTGCTTAAACCAAACCTGAACTCATGGTATTAAGGAGTTCAGGGCAATTTTTGTCTATTTACTTTTCCCATCGTCTAATCATATAAAATCAAACGTTCTGTTGTTTCTATTTAAATCAGAAAAAGAGGAGCTAAAACCATGATTCTATTCTCGCGGAACAAAAGTTGTACCATACTTTTCTCTCATCTTTTTTTGAGTATCGATCGCCTCTTCATAAGAAGAAGCAGACACGATGAAAAACGACTTTTTCTTAATTTCCCCCCAATCACTCACAATATTTATATGTTCAAAAGTGTCATCAAACCAGATCATACTTAAAGTGACAAATTCCCCTGGCTTTGAAGGTTTATGATAGACAAGATTCCCCATATTGATCCCATTATTTTTATCAAGTACATAGGTATCGAGGGTTTCATTCTCTTTAGTAAATTCTAAGCCATCAATCGTTACTGTGCCTTTGAATCTATGTTGTTGAAACAAAGGTCGGTTCAATGTTCCTGATATTCTTAATGAAGTATGCTTGATGGAAGAAGGGTCGTTCCCGTAAAAACTTACAGCAGGTGAAACTAGATCCACCTTCTTAGGGAATTGATAGAAAAATAAAATGAGTGTTGTTATTATTCCTAAAACAATGATCAAAGATATTGTTACTTTACATACATTGGATCTCATAAATGCACCTTCTACTTTCAGGAAAATCAATAAGATTTATGCGAAGTCACAGTTCGACACAAATCTTATTATTTTACGGTATTATAGCTGTACTGGGAATGCAGATGTTTTTACAGGAATTGATTGATTCTATGTCCAATAATCAACAATTTTACCACCAATCATGAAGTATGTATATTGTTTTTTAACATTTTAAAAGGGAGCCACGAATCAATCCCTCGGGCTCCCTGAAAATCATTCACCTTGCATTTCGGTTCACGACTTTTTTATCATCTGACATCCACACATTATTTATTAATCTTTTACTCCACCGTCACGCTCTTCGCCAAGTTCCGCGGCTTGTCGACGTCGTTGCCGCGGGCGAGCGAAGCGTAGTATGCGAGCAATTGCAGCGGCACGACGGACAATGCCGGGGTGAGCAGCGGATGCGTCGCCGGGATGGCCAGCACGTGATCCACCGCTTTGCCGAGCGCTGCGACATGCCCGGTATCGGAGATGCCGAGGACGACGGCGCCGCGCGCTTTCACTTCTTTAATGTTGCTAACTGTTTTTTCGAGCAAGGCGCTTTGCGTTGCCAGCGCGATGACGGGAATGCCGTCTTCGATCAGCGCGAGGGTGCCATGCTTCAATTCGCCGGCCGCATACGCCTCGGAATGGATGTAGGAAATCTCTTTCAGCTTCAGCGATCCTTCCATGACGACCGCGTAATCGACTCCGCGTCCGATGAAGAAGAGATGCTCATGCTGCGCAATTTCCTCCGCATATGCCCGCACCGTTTCCGCTTGCTCCAGCATGTTCTCCACTTGTTCCGGCAATGATTGCAGCGCCGCCAGCACTTCGGCGATCCATGCCGCATCTTGCGTGCCTAGTGTTTGAGCGCAGTACAACCCAAATAAGTAGAAGGCAATCAACTGCGAAGTATATGCCTTTGTGGAAGCGACCGCAATTTCCGGCCCCGCCCATGTAATCAGCACATCGTCCGCTTCGCGGGCTACCGAACTGCCGACCACGTTCGTAATCGCCAGCACGCGCGCACCGCAACGTTTCGCTTCGCGCAACGCTGCGAGCGTATCCGCCGTTTCGCCCGATTGGCTGACGACGATAACAAGCGTCTCCGGCGCAATGAGCGGCGACCGATAGCGGTACTCGGACGCGACGTCCACCTCCACCGGCAAGCGTGCGCAATTTTCCAACACCGTCTTGCCGATCAAGCCGGCATGATAAGCCGTGCCGCAAGCGACGATATGCACGTTGCGGATGGCGCGGATGTCATTTTCTGTCATCTTCAATTCAGGGAGAATGACGGAGCGGCCTTCCTCGTCGATTCGACCGCGCATCGTGTCGCGATACGCTTTCGGCTGTTCGTGAATTTCTTTGAGCATGAAATGGTCAAATCCGGCTTTCTCCGCTCTTGCGACATCCCAATCGACATAAATCATTTCCCGAGAAATAAAGTTGCCTTCGATTGTCATCAGTTCGACAGCATCTTTAGTGAGCACCGCCATTTCGCCGTCATTCAAAATAAATACGTCGCGAGTATGCTCCAAAATGGCCGGAATGTCCGAACCGATGTAATGCTCGCCGTCGCCGATGCCGATAATGAGCGGACTCGCGTTGCGAACCGCCACCAAACGATCCGGCTCGTATTCGGTCAATACGCCCAGCGCATAAGCGCCCCGCATATGTCGAATCGCCCGCTGCACCGCTTTGACAATGTCGCCGTCATATTCCCGCGAAATGAGATGGGATATGACTTCCGTATCCGTCTCCGACACAAAACGATGCCCTTGCGCGA
Source organism: Paenibacillus sp. MSJ-34 (assembly GCF_018918005.1). GTDB lineage: Bacteria > Bacillota > Bacilli > Paenibacillales > Paenibacillaceae > MSJ-34. The sequence goes on from NZ_JAHLPR010000084.1 coordinate 3,398, forward strand.
TCAATTCTTCTTTTAATTCCAAATAATTTTCAATAATGCCGTTATGCACAACGGAAAATTTCATCGATCCGTCCGTATGAGGATGCGAGTTGACATCCGACGGTTTGCCGTGCGTCGCCCAACGGGTATGGCCGATGCCGACCGTCCCTTCCAGCGGCGCCGTCTCCAGATTCGACTCCAGCACCGCAAGCCGCCCTTTCGCTTTGCGAACCTGCAAGCCGTCCGTCGTAAACATCGCGATTCCCGCCGAATCGTATCCCCGATACTCCAGCTTCTTCAAGCCTTCCACCAAAATCGATTGCGCATTCCGTTTTCCGATATAACCAACAATACCACACATTAGCGATAACCTCCGTTTTATCCTTCATTCCCTAGAAGGACGGTATTGCAGCGGAAGTTACGCGGCTACCTTTACAGTATAGCGGAACATACGATAACGATGCCTGCCGGCGCGTTCGCGTACCGCATCCTATTCGATTGGCGTGCACGAATAAGCCATGAATGTGAATGCGGTTGTCCCTTCACCGGAGCTGTCCTTCGTGCAATACACATCCATGATGGAATGTTCGTTATTGTTATTGGCGCACCGCTTCAGGCGTTGTCCGGGCCGTTGCCCGCCCGTTTTCCGCTTTGAAGTTACGGTCTGGTGCCACACCGGAAGGTCCCCGCCGAAAAATCCGAACACCTTCACCTCGTCAGCTTGCCCGTTACCTATATCCCGATCCGTAAGGTCAAGCTCTGGCGCTTTTGTTTAACCAACCTCTACCCTGCCTTTCTCTTCTTGAATGGATACTAGCTATTATATACACGGTCCAATCATTTGGCAACTCTGCGTGCCGTGCGAATACAACATTTTCCTGAAACTTCAGTCCCTTCTCCCGCGGTACAAGCCATTTCTAACGATATTTGATACGAATCGAATACCATATTATTGGTAAAAATAAACCACTTCCCACGCCTCGCATCTATTGCCGACGGTACGAAAAACTCATTTCGCTCGAAAGAAGTCTCATTTTCGCGGAAACGCAAGAGAAGGACCTTTCCCGGCGGCCGCGCAAACCGTAAAACCGCCTGCGCCGCATGTCGAAAAAGGCCCTCTATTTTATGAATGCGATTCATACTATCCCTAACGAATCTACACCAGTTCCGCTTGCACCGTTGCCGTGATTTGAGCGACGTAGTATTCCAACTGCTCCTTATCCGGGCCCTCCGCCATCACGCGAATGAGCGATTCCGTTCCGGAAGGACGCACGAGGACGCGCCCGTTGTCGCCGAGCTCGCGCTCCACTTTGGCAATCGCCTCCGCAATCGCTTCGTTGCCTTGATACTTGCTCTTGTCGGCAACCCGAACGTTCACCAACACTTGCGGATATTTGCGCATAACCGATTTCAACTCGCTCAAGCGCACACCGGAGTCTTTCAGCGTGCTGACCAATTGAATTCCCGTCAACATGCCGTCGCCGGTCGTATTGTAATCGAGGAAAATGACGTGGCCGGACTGCTCTCCGCCCAAATTATAGCCTCCGCGCCGCATTTCCTCCATGACGTAACGGTCGCCGACGGCCGTCTTGGCCGTGTTCAATCCGAGTTGTTCGGCCGCCTTGAAGAAGCCGATATTGCTCATCACCGTCGTGACGACGGTGCCGTCCTTCAATTTGCCCAATCGGTTCATTTTGTCGCCGCAAATGCATAGAATATAATCGCCGTCGACTTCCTCGCCCTTCTCGTCGATCGCGATCAAACGGTCGGCATCGCCGTCGAAGGCGAGGCCCAAATCCGCACCATGGCGCAGCACTTCGGCCTTTAACGCCTCCGGATGCGTCGACCCGCAATGCTCGTTAATATTCAGTCCGTTCGGTTCCGAACCGATCGTAACGACCTCGGCGCCAAGCTCGCGGAACAGCTTCGGCGCCAGTTCATAGGCCGCTCCGTGCGCGCAATCGAGCACGATCTTCAAGCCTTCAAACGTGTTGGGAACCGTCGTCTTCAAATATTCCAAATAGCGAAACTTCGCATTCTCGTCCGCCGTCACCGTACCCAGTTCCTTCCCGATCGGGCGCGGCAATTCGTCCGCTGCGGCGTCCATTAAACGTTCGATTTCCAGTTCCGTCTCGTCGAACAATTTAAAGCCGTCTCCGCCGAAAAACTTGATTCCGTTATCTTCGACAGGATTATGGGAAGCCGAGATCATCACTCCCGCATCGGCTTCGAGCGCTTTCGTCAAATAAGCGACCGCCGGCGTCGACACAACGCCGAGCCGAATGACATGCGCGCCGATCGACAACAAACCGGCAATTAACGCCGCTTCCAACATCGGACCGGAGATGCGCGTATCCATGCCGATTACCACTTTAGGCTTCTCGGCTTGACTCGTCAGCACGAATCCCCCGCAGCGCCCGATTTTGTATGCAAGTTCAGGTGTCAGTTCCTGGTTGGCAATTCCTCGAACTCCGTCAGTACCAAAATATTTCCCCATTATGATAACCTCATTTCACGCCATTAATATTGTTATAGATATACAACGCAACTGCAGCTTGTCATGTTCCTCTGTCCCTACGATCGGTTATAGAACGGGGATTACGCTCCCGTGCCGCCGGAATCTCCTTTGCCTTTGTTGCCGGATTCCGCATCGCCGCCTGTCTCATTTCCGCCGTCGGACGAATCGTCCTGTCCCGGTTTGCCCGCACCGCCATCCGGCTCGTCCGATCCTGATCCGCCTGCGCCGTCAGGGCCGCCGTTTCCCGTGCCGCCATCCGCACCGCCCTTATTGCCGGAATCGGGCGGCGCCGTCACGGGAGTCGAATCGACCTCCTCCAGCAGTACGGTCGCATAGATTTTGCCGCTATCCGCCCGTTTCACAAAGTTGGGCAAGTTCACAACGAGCGGCACTTGATGATTCCCCGGCGGCAAGCCGCTTACATTCGCGATCAGTTGCACATCGTCCGGCTCCAACGCATTTAAGAGTTCCGGCGCTCCTATAACCTTCAAGTTCAACTGCCCGCCGGCCGGTTCGGCCAGCGTCGCTTTCAATTGATCGCTTTCGCCGCTAATGGCAATCGGAACATTCGTCAATTCCTTTTCGGCGGCGTCCACGATCTTTACATCAAATTGTACTACGCTTGGTTCGATCTTTTCAATATTAGGGGGTACCGGCAGCTTGACGGACATCGTCCCGGATTGCTTCAGCTTGCCGACGTCAACCTGAATCGAGTCGTAGAAATCAAGCTTGTCAAGCTCCGATTGGGGCCCGTATAATGCGACTTGATGCACATTCGGCTCGAACGATGCGATCGCCTGCCCCGCCGGCAGGTCGCCGACAAAATTTACCTGCAGCGGCACCGTCTTAAACGGGCGCGTGACCGGCACTTCGACCTCTAAAGTCGGCGGCGTCAATACCGCTTCGGGAATGGCTCGTCCGGCTTTGTCGTAAACCGTTAATTTCACCCGTTTCTGCTTGACGGGCGCGCTCACGCCTTCAATGTTGATCACCGCGTTCACCGAGGCCACATTCGGCATTAACGTCGTCGGCAACGTGACATGCACGCGGTTGGATGGCTGCACGATCGGCGTGCCCGCTTTGTAACCGTCGGCAGGGGTTCCTTCCGTCGTAATATTGACGTCGAATTCCTTCGTCTGCAATTCTTCCACTTCGACGACGGCCGCGGACGGCTCCATGGCGACCAGTTGCAAGCCGTAAGGAAGATCGGTTGTCAACGAGATCGTATGCGTCCCTTCCTTCACATCTCTCAGATCAAGATTGACTCGAAAAGTATCCGGCGTGGCGGAACTGAGGAGCGACCGCTGCCCCCTCACTTGAATCCGCACCACTTGGGGTTCGAGCGAGTTCAGCAAATAACGTTGTTCGTCAAGGCCGGTCGGAATAATCTTCACATTGTCGATCACTTTCGTCTCGACCAGGGTAGATACTTTATTCGGAGGCGCTTCTTCGTCCAAATGAACGACAGCCCATAACAAAATGCCCAGCAGCAATGCGGCGATTTTGATCGCGTTCGTATTATTCAACCATTTATCCATGCTGACCGCCCCCTTTCCGTTTCCAGAAAGAACGTTTCTCCGTTTTTTTCGTTTGCGGCTTCAATTCTTCGAACAGTTTGGAGATGAGCGATTCTTCTTTAATATCGCGGACGACCAACCCGTTGATGGCTAGCGAGATTTGCCCCGTTTCCTCGGAGACGACGACCGAAATCGCATCGCCCACCTCGCTCACTCCGATGGCGGCACGATGGCGCGTCCCAAGCTCCTTGCTGATAAACGGATTTTCCGATAACGGCAAATAGCAAGCCGACGCGGCAATCTGATTGCCCCGCAATATAACCGCACCGTCATGCAGCGGCGTATTCGGAATAAAAATATTGATCAGCAATTCGGAGCTGATCACCGAGTCCATTTTAATGCCCGATTCCGTATATTCGTTAAGTCCCGTCTCGCGTTCAAACACGATCAGGGCGCCGATTTTCCGCTTTGATAAATAATTAACGGCCTTAATGACTTCGTTGATCCGTTTGCCGAAATCCTGCTCTTCGGCGGACGAACGCCCGAATAATTTGCCTCGCCCCAACTGCTCCAGCGCACGGCGCAATTCAGGCTGAAAAATAATTAAAATCGAGACGACCCCGAAGGTGAACATCTGATTCATCAGCCATTTCAACGTATATAAATTCAACCAGGTGCTGAGCGCCCAAGTAATGACGAGCACGAAAATTCCTTTTAACAACTGTACCGCCCGCGTTCCGCGCACGATCAGAATCGCTTTGTAAATGATATAACTTACGATTAATATATCGATAATATCCTTAATGGAATCTTTCCACGTTAAATCCCTAAAATAGTCCAACATGTTGTTGTACCCCCGAGATAACCTTCAAATAATGATGAGACAACGGTTTCTTTATTATATCATTTTCGGTACGAGTTCGATTAATTCCTCTTTATTCGCCAAAATTAGCAAAAAAGCCCCTCTTTTTGTCAAGAGAGGCGCACGTATTGTTTCTTCCCGCACGATGGCGAAAAGCCGGCTTTAGCGCAAGGCCACATCCGAGAACATATGGGTAATTTTGTACCAGAGCCAATCCATCGCTTGATCGATTTGAGTCACCTGACCTGCAATATGTGCGGTTGAGGCTAAATTCATGGAGCCGTCGATTACCGTTAAATTTCCTTGAACTTCGCCGAATATTTCGGTTTTACCGTTCTGTACCGTCAAGTTGCCGGCCAACTTGCGATCCGGAGGTACAATCACAGTATCCCCTTCAATGACTACTTTATCCAAATCCGAGCCTTTGACCATCAGCTCCCGGTCTTGGTTCCAAACGCTCAGGACGCTCGCCAGCATCACGACGGCGAATACGGCCGCTGCCGTAAGCGCGGGATGCCTCTTCACCCAAACGAGCCAAGCGTTCTGCATTTTCTTTTTGGGCAATGATTGAAAAATACGGGCCGTCAATTGATCCGAACATCGATCCATTTGATGCGATAACGAATACATCATCATTTCGGTTCGTTCCAGTTGTTCGTACCGCGCTCGACAGGACGGACAAGCCATGATATGTTGTTTGAGCGGTATAATTTGCTCTTTCGCAAGATCGCCATCCAAGTAATCATGCATAAGAGAGACGGCTAAGCTGCAGTCCATTTGAGCCATTCCTTTCCCAAAGTTTCTAGCGTAACTTCACGCTGAAGGCGTTGCTCGCCAAAAGCTTTCCTCATGTCTATATTAAGAATACGTACGTGCTTCGTAATTGTTTCAAAATTTACATTTGGTAAAAAATTATAATTTCCGTTCCAACCTTTTGCGCAAAAATTCCCGTCCGCGGTGCACCCTCGTTTTGATCGTCGTTACCGGCATGTCCAACACATCGCTAATCTCCTGCAACGATAAATCTTGCAGGTAACGGAGAATCATGACCGATTTATATTTGGCCGGCAGCGTATCGATCGCGTCGCGAATGAGCTGCTGCGTCTCCGATACGATCAGCTCGCTCTCCGGAGTCACATCGTCGCTTGGAATCATCGAATATCCGTCGATTCCTTCTTGATCGTTCATTTCCGCATCGAGAGAATACGTCGGTTTCCGTTTCCGCAAACGATCGATGCATAAATTCGTGCCGATACGGTAAATCCAGGTAGAAAATTTCTGATGCTCGTCATACCGGTCCAAATTTTTGAAAACTCTTAAAAACGTATCCTGCACGACATCTTCGGCTTCATGCCGGTTGTTCAGCATACGGTAGGCGAGGTGAAATATTTTATCTTTAAAGAGATCCACAATCTCCGCGAACGCCCTCTGGTCCCCTTTGCGGGCCAAAAGCGCCAATCTCGTTTCCAACGTTTCTACCATCATTTCCCCACACTTTCCGATCGTACGGCAATAACTTGACTTCCTGTTGTCAAATATCCCCTCCATTATTATGCGCCAGATAAACCCGGTAATCCAGTAAAAAATAAAAATCAAGAAAGTCGAGCGCTCCACGAAAAGAGACACTCGACTAACCTAACGTGAATCTATCTTTTCAGCGGCCTGAAGGCCATCAACCGGTATTCCGCAAACCCGCGGCGATGCCGTTAATGGTGAGAAGCACTTCACGCAGCAGTTCCGGATCGTCCTTGCCCTGATCCCGCAAATCCCGCAGTTCGGTCAATAGTTGAACTTGCAAGTAACTGAGCGGATCGACGTACGGATTGCGCAATTTGATCGATTCTTGAATGACGCGGGAGTTGTCCAATATTTCCTGTTGTCCCGTAATTTTCAGAATCAAATCGGATGCCAGACGATATTCGTCTTCAATTAACGTGAAGATTCGTTGTTGAATTTCTTTGTCCTTAATCATATTCGCATATTCTTTGGCGATCAGCAGATCGGCTTTGGCCAGCGCAATTTGCAAGCCGTCGATCAAGGATCGGAAGAACGGGAAATTCTCGTACATCCGCTTCAGTTCTTCCAGGCGCTCCTCTTTCCCTTGGTAATAGCTTTGCAGCCCGGTACCGGCCGCATACCATGCCGGGAACAAATAACGGCTTTGCGTCCAGGCGAACACCCATGGGATGGCGCGCAAATCTTCGAAGCGGTCGCTGTTCTTCCGTTTGGAAGGCCTCGATCCGATATTCAATTCGCCGATTTCCGGCAGCGGGGTCGATTCCTTGAAGAATGTCAGGAAATCGGGATCCCCGAACACTAAATCTTGATATTTAGCCAGCGCATGTTCGGACATTTCGCGAACGATGTCCTCCCATTTGCTCTCGTACAGTTCGCTGCACGGCGTCCGCGCCGCGAGCGCCGAGCTGATCAGCGCCGATGTCGCTTGTTCCAAGCTGCGGTAAGCGATTCCTTGCATCGAATAGCGCTCGGAGAGCACTTCGCCTTGCTCCGTAATTTTGATGCCGCCGCCGATCGTGTGCGGAGGCTGTACCATAATGCTGCGGTTGAGCGGCATTCCGCCGCGGCCAAGCGAACCGCCGCGGCCGTGGAAAAACTTCTGCTTGATGCCGAATTCCTTGGCCACCGCCGTAATTTGCTTCAGCGCCACGCGCAGCTCCCAGTTGGCGGTTAATGCGCCGCCGTCTTTATTGCTGTCGGAATAGCCGAGCATAATTTCCTGCATATCGTTCATGGCTGCGACCGCTTCGCGGTAAATCGGCAAACTGAACAGCCGTCTCATAATGCCCGGCGCCTCATGCAGGTCGTCGATCGTCTCGAACAAAGGCACGGCTTGCAGCGTACAGCGTACCGTTCCGTTCGCTTCCTTGCGGAACAAGCCCGCTTCTTTGGCGAACAGCATGACTTCGAGCACATCGCTGGCGTCTTGCGTCATACTAATCAAGTAGCTGGTGATGCAGCGCTCGCCGAATTCCCGCTGCGCTTCGAAGATGGTGCGGTACACATCCACACATTCCTTCGTCCCTTCGCTGTACTCCAGGTAGGAGGAAGTCAACGGGCGGGGATCGTTCAACAAGCGGTCCAGAAGCGCCACTTTTTCGTCTTCGGACAGCTCGCCGTAATTTTGCACGATGTTCATCGAAGCCAAAATTTCCGTAATCGCATTTTCATGCTCTTGGCTATGCTGGCGAACGTCGAGCGTAGCCAAGTGGAAGCCGAACAGTTCCACTTGCCGGATCAGCTTCTTGATGTACATATCCGCCACCGAGTCGGCAAAGTGCGACCGGAGACTGCGGTCGATCACCTGCAGATCTTCGATCAATTGTTGCGGGTTATTATATTGCTGCTCCGCATCGCGCATCGATTCGTCCAACGTGTTGTTGATTTTTTTCAATATATAGGACATTTTGACGCGGTACGGTTCTTTGCTGTTATTCCACAAATCCATATATTTCGCTTCGATTTCGACCTTTTCGCGGTCTTGCCGAATCGATTCCTTCAGCTCGTCCGTCACTTGAATGACGCCTGTGCTGAAAGACATGACCCGCATCATGTTGCGTATAATTTGCTGGTATTTCCACAACGTCACATTGCGATGCATCGAGAGCGTTTTCCACGTTACCGAAGCCGTGACGGACGGATTGCCGTCGCGGTCGCCGCCGATCCATGAGCCGAATCGCAGGAATGTAGGCACATGCCACTTGCGGGCCGGATAATATTTATCCAGGCAACGCTCCAGCTCTTGGTACACGTCGGGCAATACGTCGAATAACGTTTCTTGGAAATAGTAGATTCCGTTCCGCACTTCGTCCAATACGGTAGGTTTCCGGTCGCGCAACTCGTCCGTTTGCCATAGCGTCAGCACCTCATTGTGCAATTTCTCCCGCAAATTTTCGCGCTCGCGCAGCGTCAAAGTCGGATCGTCGAGCTGCATGACTTCTTCGGAGATACGCTTGTGAATATCGAGCACCGCTCTGCGCATCGCTTCCGTCGGGTGAGCCGTCATCACGAGTTCGAGCGAAATTCCTTCGATTAATTCCTGTACTTCTTCATAAGGAATTTTCAGTTCTTTCAGCTCCACAATCGCGCTTTCGATGGAACCGGGCTGGATCGATTCGCCCGCGGACCGTTCGTAATCGCGTTTGCGGCGAACGCGGTGATTCTGTTCTGCAAAGTTGACCAGTTGAAAATAAATGGCGAACGCCCGGATTACTTGGTGCCGGATTTCCGGTTCCAACGTCACGATCATCCGTTTAAATTCATCGTACAATTCAGGCAAGAAGACAGCGCGTAACGATTTGCTTGATTCCCGGATTTTCTCGACTATATTAAGGAGTTCGTTCCCGCCCTGATGTACGAGAACTTCACCCAGTATGTTCCCAAGAAACCTTACATCGCGTCGCAGCAAGTTGTTGGAATTGTTTTTGTTTGCGGATAAAGCTGCTTCAGTCATCCTTCTCCTCCCATCTGCCGTGTTTTCCACGATCTAAAAAATCTTTTTCTTAATATAATACTATAAAATAGGACGAAAATCTTTATTTTTATCAATTTTTGAATTAATTAATATACAGCTTAGAGAATAATTATAAATTTCCCATCATTACACAGCTTGCGACCTATATACCTAAGTCTAAATACCCATTTTTTGTCGTTTCAACGCAAAACGGATTTAAAAGCTTGCCCCCGAAACCGATATTATCCTGGGATAAATTTGATCATACATTTTATGAAAAGGGAGAAGAGGACGATGAGGTATCCTATTAAGCTGGACGGATTCGAGGGGCAAGCGGTGGAGGTTCAGGCAGGCTTTTCAAAGCCCCGTTTATTCGTAAACAATCAACTCGTACCGATGAAAAAAAGGATCATGACACTGAAACGCAACGACGGGACCGAAGCAACCGCCGCTTGGAAACCCAAGTTTCTTGGTTTGGATATACCCGATTTGATCGTGGACGGCAAAGAAATTCAAGTGGCGAAACCATTGCATTGGGTTTTCAAAGTATGGTCCGTCCTGCCTATATTTTTGTTTCTTGGCGGCTTGTTCGGAGGATTGATCGGCATTCTTGCAATCACATTCAATTTTGCCGTTTTTCGAATTTCTGCAAATTTGTTTCTCAAGTTCTTCATCACGTTGTTAATATCTGTAGCGGCCGTCCTGGCTTACTATTTCATTGCCACTGTATTCTTGATAAGTCTTGCATAGTGACGGCGTTTCATGCTACCCTACAAACAAATTCAAATAGTCCAGCGGTAAGATGTCAAGCCCCTGATTCATGAGAATTGGAAATTTACTTTAAGGAACAGGTCAATGAGTCAGGAAAAAAGACAACACCAAACTAAACCCAGTTCAAAAATCGAGT
>NZ_JAHLPR010000085.1 GCF_018918005.1 Paenibacillus sp. MSJ-34
AGGCGAGAGTTTCCGTTTCAAGCAAGCTATGGAACGAATTCCGATGTAGCCTCGATGCTGGCAAGTGGGCTTGGCACTTTTGGCTGCAAATCTAAGCATTTTCTACTTGCAAAACACAACCGCTACCATCCCGTACTTCTCAATACCTTTGGCTGATATCTTTTGTCTCTGTTTTGAATCTCCATTAACCAAAGAAAATTCACTTTCCGCAGCCCCCCAGATCTCATTATTCCAATAACTAGCCTTCCCGTTCTCTTCTGCTTCATCAAAGTGATTGTTTCTAACTAAATTTGTTGGAAAAGTGACCATATTTTCGACTTTCTTGGAACGATCCATGTTGCCGTTAGCGTCATACTCATACCGAACTTGTTCTGTATCCGACAGTTGAACACTAATGAGCCTCCCATTATTATCGTATATAAATTTCTTTCCCGCAGCATCTATGGTAGAAGCCAGCGTAGCAAACAATAGAAATACTAACATCAATCCTATGATTGTTTTTTGAAATTTCATACTTCCTCCATTGATTTGACTTTCCTCTCTGTTGAACCTCTATGTAATTGGGGCAATCACAGCATTATCAATATATACTTCTCCATTTCCGCCGTCCCCGGTCTCCGTTACATGAAAATGAATTCTTGCTATCTTTGTGTTTTTGGGTGGAGTTATTTCAGCCTTAACTTCTGTCCAATCTATTGTATTCTGCATATTAACAGGACTTGTACCACCAACAAGGTTGTATTTTTCATCAAAGTAGTGAATTGCAATCACAAATGCGGCATTAGATAGATGTGTTATTTTAATATCGCTCGAAATTCGATATGTTTTCCCGTGTTCAACATAAAGATCCTGAAAGAAATTCATACCGCCCTGAGGAATACGATGAGCATGAATTGCTTGAGAATGAAATCCTGTTTTATAAAACCGATCCGTTGTTTTTATCTCGCCCTCGCTTCCTTCGGATTTCCATACTGACCAGCCGCTAGCAACATCCCCGTACGAATTCACAAATTCGAAACTAGGGTTATAAAATAAATTTTCTGCTTTCCCCTTAGTCATTTTGACGGAATCGAGGTATATCGTTCCGTACCCATTGTCCGATAATTCCTGAAGATGAAAGTGAATTCTTGCGATCGAAGCATTACTGGGAGTCGTCATTTCACCGGTGAAAGTCAACCAACTCGTTGGATCTTCATATTGAAAAACTGTCTCTCCTTTTATTAAGTTGAATTGAGAGTCAAAGTAATGGATCGCGACTATAAAATTCGCGTTTTTCATTCGCTCGATCAATAATCTTCCATTAATTGTATAATGTTCATTCGGTTTTATATTTACATCCTGATAAATATTCATGGCGCCATTTGGAATTTTTCGAGCTTCGATCTTCTGAGACATCCCTCCCGAATAATAAGGGCTTTGTACAACTTTATATTCCCCCTGGGCACCTACGGATTCCCAACGTCTCCAATGAGAGGCAACCTCCGCATTCGTCTCATAGGATTCGAAGTTTCCATTTCTAAACATATTATCGTCCCGAATTTTTTTTATCAGGTTCCCATCTTCATCATAAAACATCCTCATTTGGTTTCCCTCAGGCAAGATAATTGATTTCATACGATTCGACGAATCATACAAATAATCAGTCGAATATACTCTTATCGGATTCAATAACATTATTGAACATAAAAAGAACACACATAATAAGAATCCCTTCTTCATAGCCTAACCCCCTTGAAATTGGATTACTTTCATATGTAATCTTAATCTTCTATATACAAAGTATATCTTCTCTATAAAAATAAAATAGGGGGAGAAATTAGCGATATTTCGGAAATAATGTCGAAATAGAACGATTGCCAACTTCTTATGTTATAAAAATAAAAACGCAAGAGATTTAAGTATGATCGCCTGTATAATGGCGATGACGTCGATGAAGCTACGAACTCCATTACATGGAATACTATTTTATAATATATATCCCAATATTGTTAATATAATCATGTAAGTGTATGTAAAAATAAATGATTTTGTAGAACCAGTGAACGGGGGGGGGGAGCATCCAATGTAAAGCCGAAAATAACCTAATACCGGATGATTACTTAAACATCCAATCCCGTAATGTCTCAGTAATTCACTCTCGTCATCCAAGATTCGAGACAAAGTAACTATCCGGCCTCTCCTGGATAGGCTGAGGCAAAGATACGATTATCTAAGCGATTCACAGCATCGATTACTGCAAGTACGAGGCAATTTTCTGGAATGTCTTCTACCATATCCATTGGCAGGTAAAGTTAGTTCATGTTATATTGAATGCACAAAGAAACTGTTCCTTTCGTAAGATGGTTTGAGTGGTCCCTCCATTTTACCAAAATCCGGTTTCTTTTTTTATTTTAGACAAGAGAAGGGTATCCCTTAGGTCAACTTAGACCTTTTGGGAACCCCTTATTAACACCACATTATATTTCTCTTTCAGTATAAGCTTTGTAGTATTTCCTTCGATATTTCATCAATTCCTTCTTCTTTATCATTTAAGTCAGGATTATTCGACAACTTCTCAAGATCTTGTTTTAATTCAAATTTATCGGTTGGAGCCATTCTATCTATTATCTTTATTAAAATGGAGTACTTCCAGAGGCTGTCGTCCGAGTGTAATACCTCCCTAATATAAGGAAATAGCTCTTTATCAAATTGTAATAAAATATCGCTAATCTCTGACGCAATAGGCCAATTTATATCTTGTAGCCACATTAATAAGTCAGGTACGATTGGTCTTAAAGCATCTTTATCGTGTGCCTTTAATTTATTTATGCTGTCAAAGTCAAGTTTGTGTTTTGGAATAATATCCCTTAAATTCAATCTTGCCCACCGCCTTTTGGATATTTTATATTTAATAACTATGTTTTTTAGTATTGTTGTAAGATAATAGGGATTTGCGATAGCAGCTGCTCTTGAAGCCATCCATAACTGATGTTCATAAGGATCAACTGCAAATTAATCGCCATATATTTGGTCAACAATAATTCATTTCTATAAGTTATGAAGTGCTCGCAACCATAAATCATTAATTTGTTTATCTTCGTCTGAGCCTAGCGTTACTTCTTCAAAAAACATTTCTTTGAAATATTTCTTTCATACCTCCATTATTAAGGAACTAAAACAGGACGTGGAAATATAAATAATTGCCGTTAAAATTATTTATTTCTATATTATTCATACATCAATTTAAAAGTCATTAATTCTTATTGTGTAAGTACAAATTTTAAAATTGAACTTGGTTACCTAATTTTAGTAACCCGAACAAGATTACCGTTGCGATCGTACTGGTACATAAACTCCCCTTTGGGGAATAACGAATATACTCCAGTTGATTATTGGAATTGTATTGGTATTTAATTCCATTAGTTATTGAAAATCGTTGTAAGTCCGTATATTGCGAAACACGCCCCGTCGAATCGTAAATCCTCACCTTCCAAAGCCATTCTCCTGCCGGTAGTGAGGCATAACTGATATCGTAATACCTTTTCCACTCAATTATTTTGCCTGAATCATGAACAAGTTGAAGATCCGTATTATATATCAAAAGTTGGAACGCTCCTTGGTCTTTCCCGAACGGATCAATAAATTCACGTTGACTTACCTTTGTATTGGCACGTTACAGACTGTTCACTCGTTTTATCTATCGTTCCAAATGCCCAATTAGTTTTAAAGCAAAGTGATGATTGAATTTGCATCTCATTATTTATGGTCGTGGTATACAAAAGTAAAGTTGGGGGTTTTAAGGATAAGTTTTATCGGGATGTGCCCCCATTCATTCGGCACTGGGTGGGAGTAAAAAAGACCTTGAGGATTGCCGCCCCCAAGGTCAGTTAACTATTTTAGTATTTGATTCGCAATATTAATACATTCAGACTTGTCCATATCAAATACTGTTTCACCGAAACGCTCAAGAAAGAGACTATAAATAAAATCTGCTAATTGGTTCACATTCTTTGGTGCTTCAAGAAACTGGGTAATCGAATCAATTTCTTTAATATATTCATCAGGCGGAAATAACGGTAATAAATTAATGGGGTCCCAATCATTTATTACCCTTGCAACCTTTTCAGACAAGCTATTCATGGAATCTCCTCTCAAAATGATTATTTCCCATACAAGGTATTTACTAAGGATTGCATTTTTTCGTCAAAATCGTGTTTGTGCATTACAGTTACCAAAGTTCCGTCCTTTGCAACGACAGCAGCACCGTCCTTTGTTACAAAGAGAAACTTCTTTCCGCCGTCTTGAGATAGTGCTTTACCAGTTCTAACCCAATCATTAACCATATCAGTGGTAACACCACGTTCCAACATACGGTCAAATCCATGTTTTGTCTTATTACCCCAATTAACCTTTATTCCCGGATTATTTGCAAGTATTCCTTGTTTTCCAAAGTCGGTCCCAATACTGCATGCATTATGCGTCCAAATTCCAAGGTTAGATACAAAATAGGTATGGAAATCGTTAACCATAAAGTTGTAAACGGTCTTATATTCCTTCTTAACGTCAATCTTCTCGAGAGCTAATTCCTTGCCCTCCGAAGTTGTCAGGACATCACCGATCTCAAGGTTCTTGGATTCCACCCAACCTTTTCCGACAATCCAAAACGGATGCTCGTCGGTTGTCGTTATGACTTCACCACCAACAGTTATATTATATGTTTCCTCAACATCACGTTGGAAGAGCCATTCAACTTCCTTATAAGCCATCTCACCTGTCTCGTCATCTTTGGCGAGAACCTTATCTCCGACTTCAATGTCTTCGATATTTTTCTCCCCTTCGTCTGTAAGCACTGTAGTTCCTGCAGTAAAGCAATTGCAACCCTCAACAACTTTGGCTGCTTTAGCAGCTTTTGAAGATCTTGCTGCATTTAATCCTGATTCTACGCCAGTGAAAGCTCCCCCCTTATCCGGAGATATTATACTGACAAACATGTATAGTGCAACTTTATATTGATCATCCGGATGAACCTTGCCACTTGACATTAGATCACTTAACTCAAGTGGGTTCATTTCTCTTAAAGGCTTAGTGAACGTTAAAACACTTTTTCCACCATATCCACCTGTTCCTATAATTTGCTGATGACCTGTCGGATCAATATACTTCAATGGGTTGTTACTCACATACGTATACAAATTCAAACTAAGAGGGTTAGTAATCTGCCCCTCATACGTATCCTCCGTAATAAATCGCCCGATACTTGGATCGTACCATCTAGCCCGAAGGTACTGCAAGTTCGTTGCTTGATCCCAGTACTCTCCCGAATAGCGGAACATATTCGGTACGGTCTCATGCTCCGTTAGCGGATTGCCCCAGATATCATACGTGTATTGGTTCAATAGATTTCCGCTCTCGTCGCGAATTTCGGTCACATCGCCATGTCCGTTCGTTAAGTAGTATTGCAATTCATTTTGCCCTGCCAACTGGCGTGCCAGTAACCTTCCAGCAAAGTCATGGATGTAACTCACCATTATCTTTACGCTGCCGTCTGCGGCGACTTGCCCTTCGCCAATCAATTTAGCGCTGTCGTTATAGTAATATCGGGTCGTTGCTCCGTTCTCGCTGCGTTCCACCATCAATCCGTCCCCGTTATAACGATAGGTCACCGTTTTCCCGTCTTCTGTCGTCACTTTCGTTAAACGATTCCGATCGTCATAAACGTAGCTCGCTCCCTTGATGTTCGGAAATTGATCGCTTGTCAGCGTCATTCGGTTATCACGCATATCGTACGTATACGTTTCGTTCAATAAACTGGATGTTTTGATTCGATTTAAGGCGTCATAGGTGAAAGTAAAGCCCGAGTTGTTCTCATTTTTGCCTATAATATTGCGATTGTTATCGTAGCTGTATACGTATTGATTTAGCAGGGCATCTCCCTTTTTATACTGCATATTGACCATGTTCAGCCCATCATACGCAAATGTTCGTGCCAGACCGTTGCTCGAACTTATCATCCTTAGTGCGCTATTATCCAAATATTCGTAGTTGAACAACGCCAGTTGCGCACCATTCCCGCCAATCACGCTCATTTCATTCAAGCGAGGCAAGACATAATTGAGATCCCCTTGCAACGTCAGGTTATAGTTCGGCGAGGAAAGCGTTTCCTTTGTTTTTAATCCCCGCTTCTCATAATCAAACGTTAAAGCTATACCGTCAGGATAGGTTAACGATGCTAATTCCCCGGTAGGATAATAGCCATAATTCGTTGTTCCTGTCCCATCATTCATCGTTACCCTTTTACCCGCCGCATCATAAGAATAAGTTATCGTTTCGCCAGGGGTAATATCCCGTATCAAAAAGTCGCGGTTATTATATTCGAATCGTTGAGTTTGCCCTTTGCGGTCAATTATTTGGCTAATATTACTATTCGCATCATAATACATCTTCTTGGTTTGCCCGAGTGGATCGATTTGCCGAATTAAACGGCCGATTTCATCGTAATGCTTCTGAACTTTATTCCCATCGGCATATTGAAGTTCGACCATATCTCCGGTCAAATTGTAACGATAGCGCGTCGTTTTCCCTTCCGCGTCGGTAACTGCCGTTAACCGACTCAACGCATCATATTCGAATCGAGTCATATTACCGTTAGCGTCCGTCGTTGCTATAACGTTACCCGCATAATCATACTCGTATTGCGCTAATACAATATTGCCGGTTGGCTTGATCTCTTCTTTCTTGATAACCCGGTCCAATAAATCGTATGTTTCGCGGATCGTATTGTTCTCGGCGTCAATGATCGTTTTCGTATTTGCAATATCGTCATAGATAAATTGATTGGTACCGAAAAGGAAATCCTCTTTGACTACCCTTCCTAAATTATCGTATTCGTAAAACGTCGGGCCTCCTCTAAGATTTCGTTTTAGGGTCACTCGGCCATGTTTGTCATACCAGTATTCGGTTTCTCCGCGCCCATTAATCTCCTTCGTCTTGCGTCCGAAAGGATCGTAGAAAATGTCAAGGCGTATCCCAACAGGATCAATTACGGTTACTTTGTTTTGCTCATCATCATACTCAACTGTCGTACGGTTTCCGTCAGGATATATTTCTGCCGTTATACGGCCAAGTTTGTCATAAGTATAAGATGTTGCATTACCTTTCCCGTCAATAAACTTGGTTACTTCTCCTGTTGAAGCATTGTATTCCATTTCTTTAGAAATTGTCGCAACTTGTCCGTCAACGTCGGTCGTTCCAACGGTTTGTTTCGTCAGAAACATCGAATGAAACCGCGGACTATACTCTTGGTTGACCATCGTTTCTCGTTGATCTCCAAGAATCCGTACTGTGATCGGACGCCCAGCGTTATCGTAATCGTAGCTTAATTGTTGCAGAAGTGTGCCCTGGTTGTTTTTAGCGATCGCTTGCTTGAGACTGCCTCCGTTATACATATTATATTGATAATCGTTTATCAGATTCGTAGTCGAATTTACAGGCAATGTACTATTGGTGAGCGCCATACGATTGTTGATTGACACCAAGTTATATTGAAAACGGCTAGTCGCTCCGATTGGGTTAGTTTCAGAAGACAAGAATCCCCAATTATCATACGTTCTGGTCGTAACCCGTACTGGCGACGACATAGAACCGTTATAGGTTCTTTCTTCAATCCTCGTTGGATCGGGTCGATTGGTAGATTCATCGTAGCTATAATTGATCACCTTTTTCAGGTTTGAGTTGCCTACAATGATCTCCGTTTTTGTATTATAAATCACATCGGGGGTCTCGCCATCCACATATTTCTTCTTGTAATGATAAATGGTTTCGGTCAAATCGTCGCTGACTCTCGTCGCAAACGTACTGGTTTCACCAAACTTGTCTCCAATATCGCCTATATCCAGTAAGTAAAGGGGATTTGCTATGGTCGAACTAGTAGAGCTATAAAAGTCTTCGCGAATGGAAAACCTGACATGCTTCTCTTCGGCATATCTCCCAATTTTCCTTGAAACCGTATATGCTCCGAATTTTGTCATCGCTTTCGTGGGATGTTCGATAAATTTTAATGTGATCCACTCATTTTTTCCCCAGTTAATAAATCGCCCTGTTTGATCCTTAATGTCTTTATATTGATACAATAGGTTAAAGAGCATCATATCCCACGACCAGACGGTGTAGTCATATTTGGTTGACCTCCCCATCGGATCGATAACTTCGGCTAATACTTCTTGATCACGGGAGTTGGCTCGCATTTTTTTCTTTTTATATGTCACCGTCCGGTCGCCCAGACGAGCTTGAACGGAATCATTATTATAATGAAACGTCATGACGTTTGTAGAACGATTGTCATTGGCGGAACTAATGACGGCACTCAACACGTTCCCATAGTAGTTGTTCGTCTCATACCAGAACTTCAGCCAGTTTCCAAATTCGTCCTGAATCATGATTAAGCGGCCGCTGCTATCGAAATATTGCCTCGTCCCCTTCGTATAATCCGCAAGGATATATTCGCACTCTCTGCCTCCGACTTCAATATCATCCTGACATGGTCCAAGCGACAAATTTCTCCATGGATATCCAAGCAAATAACCGCGACTTGAAATAGCGAAGGTTCCGACGCCGGAAATATAAATATATCTTTGTCCTTCTACAGATTTAATATAGGAAATGTCCCAAATCCACCCTTTGCCAAGCGGGAAAAGAACTTCTTCTCGTGTCGAACGTGTACTGTTTAAATCATTGTAGACAGTTAAATCATCTTTCCCTCGAGAACTGTCATAAATACGCCGTAAAGCAAAATCGAGTCCGTTGACCCCCGGCATCACAAGGTCGGTTTCTTCAACACGCAATGATCCGTCAGCAGTTGAAATATGATCGTTAATCGTTCCCACGGAATACGGCGCTTGATCGTATTTAAGCGGCGCACGCTGTAGAGCGATTTCGTCGTAAGGCTTCGTATTGGTTAAGCTCAATGACTGGTCTGCATAGACTTCGTCTGTAATGGAAACGGGCAGATAAACTCCCTCCGGAACGCTAATAGGTCCATAAACGGTATTTGTCGCACTTTTCACTTGTAAATCAGGATATTTAGCGTTGATGTAACTTTCATACGAGTTTCCATCTTTTTGTTGCTGAAGACCTTGGTAAATGTCGTTAAGGGCATACCCCTTGAACAGTTCCTCAATAACCCAATCTCTGGTAACATCAAAAGTTTCGACAACCGAAGAAACCGTTATGTAATCTTCAGGTTCATTGAATGTGAATCCTTCCTGCCATTCCAATGGAATCTCTTGAGCAGTTGTCATGTTCGGGAACAAATTAGCGCTTAGCAATAAGCTTAACACGATTGCGTAAATCATTATTTTTTTCACTTGCTTCCCTCTCCTTTTCTGCTTACTGTTCTAAGTACATTTCCGTTCTGATCATATTCATATTGTAGAGTTTGCCCATCAGGTTGATTGATATGTTTAAGCCGACCCAAACCGTCATATTGATAATAGGATTGATTTTCACTTAAAACGACGTTGGTCGTTGAACTGGTAACAAAAGTTCGTTGTCCTGAAAGATCGGCCTTGTATATATGCGTTATATACGTTCCTAACTGTTTATTATGTTTTGTTAAGGGAATCTTCACTTCCCATTTACCTCGACCTAAATTTACTCCTTCGTACCATACGATATCGTCTTGACCGTTTGCTTCCGTCCAAGTCGGAAAATAAACTTTGGCCGCTTTAACATTTAACAATCGAATTACAATTTCATTCTCATTAGCATTGACGTTTTGCGGCGCTATAACGCTCGGCGTATCAACCACATTAACCCCGAATTCTCCAATGAACTGCTTTTCCCGACCGGATACATACTTGTAAACATGAGTGATATAAGTACCTGCTTCGTCATTATGCTTTGAAAATGGGATCGTCACCTTCCAATTGCCCTTCCCAAGATTGACCCCGTCATGCCAAATCAGATCGCCCTGTCCGTTTGCGCTCGTCCAAGTTGGAAAAGTGACTTTGTCTGCCTCGACATTAGACAATCTAACTTCGTATTGTTCTTCCCCAATGCCAATATCATGAAGCGGATAATTTATAAACGGAGTATCAATGACATTCACATTAATCGATCCGATCATCGTTGAAGTTCCGCTCGAATCAAATTTATATATGTGAGTAGTATAAACGCCGGCTTCCTTGCGATGTCGAGTTAAATCGATCGTTACCTTCCAATAACCTTCACCCAAATGGGTACCTTGATACCAGATCAAGTCATCCTGTCCGTTCGCTAAAGTCCACGTTGGAAATTCAACCTTCTTCGCTTGCACATTAGATAAATAGATGTCAAAAGAGAAATCTGTAACCCATACAATTTGCGGAGCATGGATGAACAAGTCCGTTCTCTTTTTTACAACATTCACATTTACCCAACCGATTATTGTAGATTGATCGTCGGCGTCTACTTTATAGATATGGGTTATGTAACGACCCAGTTCACGGTTGTGATTTGCTAAAGGAATGGATATTTTCCATTTACCGTTTCCAAGATATGCACCTTTATACCAGATCAGATCATCCTGTCCGTTTTGTTCCGTCCATGTTGGAAACCTGACTTCACTGGAATAAACATTCGTAATAATAATGTCGTAGAATCCTTCTGCAATGTCCGCTTCGCTCTGTGTGTACACTAATGGGGTCTTGCGGCCGCCATCGTACACTTCAACGTTAACAATGCCTATCATATCGCGATTGCCGTCCGCTGCCTCTTTATAAATATGCGTTGTATATGTGCCGATTTCGAGATTATGTTTAGATAGAGGTATTGTTACTTGCCACCTATCATTTCCCGCCTTTACTCCTTCGTACCAAAACAGATCGTCTTGCCCGTTCTCTAAAGTCCATGTTGGAAAAAAAACTTTTGAGGCTTCTATATTGGAGACAATAATTTGAAATGAAGTAACTTGCGACAAATCCACCTGACCCGGCGCTTCAATGATAGGCGAGTTATAAGAACTCGCAAGAGTCGGAGCGCTAATCATCATGGCAGCCACACAAAATATCAGAATGCTCACAAGTGCATGTCTTGATCGTTTTCCCAAATCAACAACCCCTTCCAATACCCGATACTTTTCCAAAAAACCAACGATTCTATCAATAATTTTCCAACTCTTAACTTAAATTATATATTTCTTGAAAAAATAAGACAGGGGTGTAAATTAGCGAAAGGAAAAGAATAATGTCGAAATACAGAGAATAATAACATAATATTAAAATCATTCTCTTAAATTAAGACAAAATTATTGTTAATTAAAATGTATTGTAATATCATGTGTGGTAAATATATCCTATTGCATTGAAACGAGAGAGGGGGAAGGAAAGGAGATATATTGGTAAATTGAAACAATGGATAATTCAGGGGATAATTTTTAAACATTTGGAGGTTAGGTGTTTCCGCTGAAGCATAATGCCCGAAAGCTGATGGTATTGCCTGTCCAGGGTTTGACGAATATAATGTCCGTATCACAGTAAAGGAAAAGGATGCCTCCATAAAGCGTAAGCCTGTTC
>NZ_JAHLPR010000086.1 GCF_018918005.1 Paenibacillus sp. MSJ-34
TCGGGTTCTTTAGCATACGCATTTTTGAAAATTGCTTTCAAAAACACGTTTACATCGATAATTTTAACTCAAGCACCCCAAATTGAGCCTCAATCGCCCGGTTTATTCCGAGATCCTATTAAATATAAGATACATGAAAACAATAGCATACCAATATGACATATTCAATATGTTTTTTAATTCTTTTATATCATCCTTTGATGCCCGTGTTAGCCAAACCTTGAACGATGTACTTTTGAAAGAAGAAAAAAATAAGCAACGCAGGCAGCGTAATTCCCAGACTTAACGTAATAATCAACGGGTAGTTAATGACCGCGCCCGGACTGGCTCCTACGGATGAAATCCGCGTAATGGCCGCTGGAAGCGTTTGCAAATCGTCGCTATTGGTATAGAAAAACGGGGTAATAAAATCATTCCAGGTTCCAAGCGCAGTCGTAATGGCTATAAAGGCCATAATCGGAAGCTGCAACGGAAATAAAATTTGAAAAATCACTCTAAGCGTACCGGCTCCGTCCACAATTGCCGCTTCGTCAAGTTCGATAGGAACTTTCTCCAACGATTGCTTGACCAGGAAAGTGCCCATGATGTTAATCGCGGGGCCGCCGATCAAATAAACCCACCACGAATTTAAAATACCGGTTCCGCCGGTAAAAATATCATTTCCGCCGGCAAACGGAAATCTTGCAAATTCCAAATAGGTAGGGATGATAGCCAACGTTCCCGGAATCATTTGCGTTGCGAGCAAGATCAAAAACAACTGATCTTTCCCTTTAAATTTCAAACGGGCAAACACATAACCGGCCAAAAAGGAAGTAAGCAGCGCCCACAGCGTGTTATATACCGTTCGTATCATTGAATTCCGGAGGTACGTCGTTACCGCCGCGTCTTTCGAACCCATGATGAGCGCCTTGTAGTTGGCTAGCGTCGGAGCTTCGGGAATCGGAAAGATCCCTAATATCGTGGATGTAAATTCCGTTTTGCTGAAAAAACCCGCCAAAATCATAAAGACAAGCGGATAGATCAGCGCCAAGCCGAAGCCAAGGAGCAGGATATGCCCCAGCAGATGCACCGCTGTGAATTGTTTTTTTATTGTCAACCGCAACGTTCCGCTCATCGCTTATCGCCCCCTCTTGAGCGGTTTCATCGGTATCGTCGTCCGTCTATCGGATTTGGTCGACCAATTATAATACAACACGGTTGATACAATAACGATGACCGCCATAATCAACGACGACGCTCCGGCCATGCCCAAATTAAAATCCCAGAAGCCGTCGCGGTAAATTCGGAAAACAAGAACTTCCGTTTGCCCATAAGGACCGCCGTTCGTAATGAATAGTACCTGTTCGTAAATTTGAATCGCCCCGATCAGGCTGGTGATCACAATATAAGTCGCAATCGGCTTCAGCCCCGGCAGCGTAACAAACCGCAGCTTCTCCCAGCGGCCCGCGCCGTCGATTTCCGCCACCTCGTACAACGCGGGATCGACAGATTGCAACCCTGCAAGCCAAATAAGAGCAGCACCTCCCACTCCTTTCCATACGGAGTATACGACGATCCAAAAGATGCCCCAAGCCGCCGAATACTGCCATACGATCGGCTCTTTGCCGAGCGATTTCAAGATGTTATTAATAACGCCGTTATTGGTATCCAAGAAAATATTAAATACTTGCGTTGTAGCTACTGTGGACGTCACCGCGGGAATATACCAAATGGACCGGTAAAACCCTTTCCCGAATAATGGCATATTCATAAGCAGCGCAGCGCCGAAACCTGAGATTAGCGTGACGGCGGTTACCAACGAACCCAACCAAATCGATCTCCACAACGCAGCGGTATAAACCGGATTTTGAAAAAAATGCACGAAGTTATCGATCCAAATAAATTTGGGCGAATTATTCAAGCCTACCCATTCAAAGAAACCGAGAAAAAAGCCGAATAAAGTGGGAAATCCCGAAACAAGCAGCCAGAACAGTACCATCGGCATTAGGATGGCTGCCGCAATGAGCGCGTCTCGGTGTCTGATCATGCAGCGCTTCAACGAAGAATCCCCTACTTGGCCTACCGCTTTTGCCATACTCATCCCTCCTTTGCGGATTTTATTTTTATTAATGTTTCATTTGTAATATTAAATATAAATAACATAACTAATTATGTCAAGATATTGCATCTCACCCAATTCTCCTAAAACCTTCCTGAAACACAAAGTCCCTGGAAATGCCGATCGGCAATCCCAGGGACTTGAAGCGAAACATGTAAAGCGGCAAGATGAGCTTGCCGCTTTACAATCGGTATTTAGTTTTTCATTGCCGGGCCGGTCGAATTGCGTTTCACCAATTCCGGTTGTAAAATGATTCTCTTATATCTAAGATTTTCATTGGTTTGGCGATCCAGCATGTTTAACAAAATTTTCGCCGCCTCTTCTCCCATCGCGCCTTCCGATTGAGAGATATGCGAGAAAGCCCCGAACTCGTCCAACTCGGGCGAAGGATCGTCGAAGGTGAGGATGGAGACATCCTCCGGGACTCGGAGTCCGATTTGTTTGCAAATCGCAAAGATATGCAATCCTAGTCTGCCATTTAGCGTGATAAATGCGGTAGCCATCCGGCTTTTAATAAATCGATAAAGGGGATGGCCGGGATCGACTTTGTAATCCACGGTAAAGTCCGTCAAGATTAGAGCAGGGTTAATCATCGCCTTGTTTTGCTTCAACGCTTCCATATATCCGTTGATTCGGTCTTCGACCGTAATAGTCGGAAGCGGGGAATCCGAGCAGATCGCAATATCCCGATGCCCGAGACTCCAAAGGTAATCCACGGCGAGCTTGCCGCCGATCAGGCCGTCGCTGCGGACGATGTTCGTCTCGACTCCGGGAAAATACCGGTCGATAAGCACGAATGGATATCCTCTCAGCTTCAGCGCTAAAATTTCTTCATTGTAAGTTTCCGCATCGCAAGGAAAGATCATCAATCCCGCCGCATCTTTTTCGATCAAATCGATGATCGCTTCCTTTTCCCGCTCGATTGAATTGTAAGTTTGTACAATCTGCAGACGGTATTCGCTGTTTTCTATCACTCTGTTAATACCGTGAATTAATCGTAACGCAAAGTAATCTACCAGAACAGGCATGATCAATCCGATCATTTTTTTGCGGACCCTTGGGATCGAATGGCTCGCCGCCGTTAGATCCGGATGAAGATCGGACCCTTCGGTATAAAGCGCCGCGGCCGGGGCTTGGAGAAACGGGCCGGCTTCTTGCCGGATGCTGTGTCTGGACATGATTTTGTCAATCTCATCGCTTACGAAACTGCCTCTGCCCGGTATACGGTAAATCCAGCCTTCCTTTGCCAAATCGGTCAAAGCGTTGGCGACCGTAATCCGGCTAACGTCGAATTGTTCCATCAGTTCTTTTTCAGAAGGAATTTTATCGTTTGCTTGCAAATCGCCTTTCAGAATAAGATCTTTAAAGTGTTCTTGGATTTTCATATATAACGGTTGTCTATCGTTATGCATCACTTGCTCCCCTATCTTCAAATCAATTACTATAACGATATATCTTTTATGTCATTTAGTCAAATCCCCGGCTTAGTCCAAATAAAAAACCGCCCGGGAGCTAGCTCCGAGCGGCGTATGGCGTCTCACCAATACGATTGAATAGACGTTATGAATTTCTCGGGTTCATGAACAAGCCCCGAATTTTATCCCAATGGGAGCGATTCGCTGGCTCTTCCGGTCCGGCGACCGGTACCGTATTCCAACGCTCGCGCGCACGGCGGTCGTTCTCCATCGCAATAAATAAACAGAAGCTCCCCAGCAATACTAAAACTGCCGTTGCAATTGGAAGTAACAAATTCATGGTAACGTCTCCTCACGATCAAAAATGATAATCATTATCATTCATTATACAGAAGTAATTCGAGAATCTCAACCGTTATTTGCAAAAAAAAAGTTCCGGCTCGTTACGAGCCGGAACTACGCGCAAAACATGGGTAAAATGATATGATTATCGCAGTAATCGAAGTCCGTTGAGAATGACGAGAATCGTGCTTCCTTCGTGGCCGACGACGCCCAGCGGCAGGGCAAGGCCTTCGAGGAAGTTGGCGCATATGAGCAAGGCGATGACCGAAATGGCGAATACGATATTTTGCTTGACGATTCTTCTCGTTCGTTGGCCTAACGTGATCGCTGCGGCGATTTTCTCGATATCGTCGTTCATGAGGACGAGATCCGCCGTTTCCAGCGCCGCATCGCTGCCGGCCGCGCCCATAGCGATGCCGACGGTAGCCGTCGCGAGCGCCGGGGCGTCGTTTACGCCGTCGCCGACCATGGCTACATTGCCGTACGTTTGCTTCAATTCCTTCACGCGGTTCACTTTATCCTCCGGCAGCAGCTCGGCGTAGACGAGATCGATACCCGCTTCGTCGGCAATCGCCCGGGCGGTTCTTTGCTGATCGCCGGTCAACATGGCGACTTTGATCCCTTTCTTCCGCAATTCGGCGATCGCCGCCTTGGCTTGCGGACGAATGCTGTCCTGGAGCGCGATCACGCCCGCGATTCCGCGCGTATTCGCCATCAGCACGACCGTCTTGCCCTGCTCCTCCAACCGGTGAACTGCCGTCTTAATGTCCTGGGTCATCATGCTTTCTTCCATTAACGTCGGTTTCCCGATCTTCCATACTTCGCCGTGCAATTCGGCCTGCACTCCCCACCCGGTGAGCGATGTCAATTCGGTCGGACGGTCCGTCTCGATTCCCCGTTCCTTCGCCGTTTGCACGATCGCCTTGGCGAGCGGATGCTCGGACAAGCTTTCGATCGATGCCGCAAGCCGCAGCATTTCCTTTTCTCCGTACCCTTGGCAAGCGATCAAGTCCGTCACTTGCGGACGGCCGCTTGTCAGCGTACCGGTCTTATCGAACGCAATGACTTTCGTCTGCGCCAAATGTTCGAGATGCGCCCCGCCTTTGAACAACAGCCCTTTTCTCGCGCCGTTGGAAATGGCGGACAGCATCGCGGGCATAATCGACGCGACTAATGCGCATGGAGAGGCGACGACGAGAAATACCATCGCTTTGTAAAACGTATCGTTCCAGGACCATTGGAGCAAGAATGGGGGAACGAGGATCAGCAGCAGTGTCACCAGCACGATCGAGCGGGCGTAAATCCGTTCGAACCGTTCGATAAACCGCTGCGACGCCGGCATTTCGCTCTGCGCTTCCTGCACAAGGCGAATAATTTTCGCAAACAATGTCGATTCGCTTGTTTGGCTTACTTGAACGAATAACGCCCCCGGCCCGTTCAACGTTCCCGCGAATACTTCATCGCCCGAGCTTTTATCCACCGGGATCGATTCGCCGGTAATCGAAGCTTGATTGACCGCGGAAGCTCCTTCCGTCACCGTGCCGTCCGCCGGGATGCGCTCGCCCGGTTTGACCAGAACGATATCGCCGACTTCCAATTGCTCGATCGCGACAGTCGTTTCTTCCCCGTCGCGGTATAGCACCGCCGTCTCCGGCTTCAAATCCATCAAGGCGGCAATATCCCGGTGGCTGCGCGCCATCGTGTAGCTTTCCAAGGCGCCGCTCAACGAAAAAATAAAGATGAGTACGGCTCCCTCGGTCCAATATCCGATCGACGCCGCGCCGATCGCCGCGAACACCATGAGCAGATTGACGTCCAAATCCCGCTCCTGGAACAGCGTTTGAAGCCCTTCCTTCGTTTTGACATACCCGCCGACGACAAACGCGAGCAAATAAAGCGCTACGGCCCAAGGATGGGAGAATTGCTCTATGCTCCAGGCGGCCGCGATCAATATTCCGCTCGCAAGCGCGGCGGCCGCTTCCCCGTATCTCTGCAGCCAAGGCGCGTCCTTCCGCTTGCCGGAAGCGGCGTTCTCTTGCGGAGACGGGTTATCTTTAACGTAACTATCTGTCGTATTGAATGATGAAATCATTGCAGTCACACTCCTTCGTCTTGAGAATGAGAACCATTGTTAATACCCTTAAAACGGCGCATGCTGCTCCACTAATCGGGAGCAGCATGCTGATCGAGAATGATTCTCGTTTTTACACTATTCAATTATTTTGCGTCAATCAAACTTACTTTATAATTATTATAATCTAGACGAGTAGAAATGTAAACTACTTTTTTGCCTAAAATCAGCAAATGTATCGGTATTGACTCTCACGCAACGTGATGCCCTATAATTTCCCGTAGGCGCCGATCAATCATGAAAAAAGGGTGAAAGTGTATGAAAGCAGTAAAAAGAATCGTCAAGCTGGATTTGGAGGCGGGCAAAGCGAATCCCGCAAAAGTCGGCAAGGATCTAGCGCCCGCGGGGATCAATCTTCTAGGTTTTTGCAACCAATACAATGAAATGACCAAAAGCCAAACCGGATTCGTCATTCCGGCGGAAATTACCGTATATGAGGATCGAAGCTTCGATATCAAGTTGAAAACGCCGCCTGCCGCTTTTTTGTTGAAAAAATACGCGGGCGTTGCGAGAGGAGCGGCGAAACCGGGCAGCGAAACGGTTGGCAGCATTACCCGGGACGAGCTGCGCAAAATCGCCGAGATCAAGCTCCCGGACTTGAACACGGTCGATATCGAAAGCGCCATGAAAACGATCGCCGGAACGGCAAAAAATATGGGGATCCGCATTGAAGAGACTTGAAAGAAAGGGCGGCATCTTGAGATCGGCTCCGCGTTCGAGCGCATCCAAAGAAACAGCGTGGAGTTGGTAAAGGACTGGCGTTGCATCGAAGAAGGCTGCGGATTCGAGTTTGTCGGATGTTATCATACGTGATGGGCCGGCAACCGACCGTGCGAAGGCGATCCGCGCGGATCTACGCTTCTTAGCTTGGCGCTGACGAAACTGACAATCCTTATTGGGCGTTAAAATGAAGACGGCGTCATTCTAACGAATGTACAAAGCGTTATTCATTGGAAATCGGCGGTTTATCGCCTTTTTCCCCTCATCAGCGTGTTTTAGATTCGTTACACGAGCAACAAGACGATTTACAGGCGATTAGCGTGTATACGTTTCGTTAGCCCGTCCCGCCCGACAGGCCGTCAGCCGCTTGCGGTATGATGAAATTGCCTCTTTTCGCAGGCTTTGCTGAAGCAACCGATCAAAACGAGTGAAAAGATGCACAATTGCGGGCTTCTGCACGAATGATCCTTCATTGCCGGCTATTCTTTCACGCTGGGGCGGCTATGATGTACAATGTACAACATTTCGCTTTCCTCGCTAGGAAAACGATGCCTATGCTGCAGTTTGTACAACATTTTGGGGGTGAAACGGGCTATTTTGCCTCAGCACTTGCGATTATGATGTACAAAGTGCAACATCGTGGCCTGCGAGGGCTTGTCCCCCCTTAAAATGTTGTATTCCGTACAACTTGCGATACGATGTGCGAAGCCATAAACGAACAGAACATAGGCCAAGAATGGCCTATGTTCCGCTGCTTACCCGATGACTTCGCGCTTGATGCCTTTCAACCGTTTCATCACATCGTTATCGCCGCGTCCGAAATAATCGTACAGCGTCTTGTACTCAGCGTACAACCGCTCGTACACGCGCACGTTTTCCGGAATCGGCTTGTAATACTCTTCCTTCACTTTGCCGATCGCCCGCGCCGCGTCCGATATCGACGCGAAACCGCCGCGAGCTTCTCCGGCCGCCACCGCCCCGAACATAGCCGCGCCGTAAGCCGGCGTTTGCGGCGATGCGGCGATGCGGATTTCCATATTGGTCACGTCCGCATAAATTTGCATCATCAGCTTGTTCTTCTCGGCGATGCCGCCTGCCGCGTACAATTGGCGCACCGGCACGCCGTTCTCGCGGAACGCGTCGATAATGACTTTCGTGCCATAGGCCGTCGCTTCGATGAGCGCCCGGTATATTTCTTCCGGCTTCGTTAACAGCGTAGCTCCGATCAGTACTCCGGTCAGATCGGCATCGACAAGCGTCGAACGGTTGCCGTTCCACCAATCCAAGGCGAGCAGTCCGCTCTCGCCCGCCCGCAGCCGCGAAGCCTTCTCCGTCAGCAATTCATGAATCCCGACGCCTTTGTCTTCCGCTTCCTTCTGCAGCTCGGCCGGCACGCAATGCGCGGTAAACCATTCGAAATGGTCACCGACGCAAGACTGTCCCGCTTCATAGCCTTCATAGCCGGGCATCGCGCCGTCGCGGACGACGCCGCACATGCCGGGCACGATCCGTTCCTCCTCGCCAAGCAGAATGTGGCAAGTGGACGTTCCCATAATCATCAGCATATGGCCCGGTTCCGTAATGCCGACGGCCGGCAAGGAAACATGGGCGTCGACATTGCCGACGGCCACCGCCGTTCCCGGCTTGAGCCCGGTCAGCCATGCGGCCTGCTCCGTAATTTCTCCCGCTTTCGTTCCGAGCGGATAGATCGACTCGCTCAATTTATCCGCTACGAGACGTTCCAACCGGGGATCGAGCGCCTTGAAAAATTCGGCCGAAGGATACCCTTCCCGCTTATGCCATAATCCTTTATACCCTGCGGTGCAGCTGTTGCGCTTCTCCTCGCCGGTCAATTGATACACGATCCAATCCGCCGCTTCCATAATCCGGTCGGCGGCCTCGTAGATTTCCGGCGCTTCGTTGACGATTTGCCACACCTTCGGCACGAGCCATTCCGAAGAGATTTTGCCGCCGTACCGGGCGAGGAACGATTCCCCGCGCGCCGCGGCGATCTCGTTCAGCCGGTTCGCTTCCTCCTGCGCGGCATGATGTTTCCACAGCTTCACATAGCTGTGCGGATTGCCGCGGTATGGCTCCAACATGCACAGCGGCGTACCGTCCCGTTTGGTCGGCAAAATGGTGCAGGACGTAAAATCGATCCCGACGCCGATGACGTCTTCGGCGCTGACGCCCGATATGCGCAGCACCTCGGGAATCGTCGTTTGCAGCACTTCCAAGTAGTCGGCGGGATGCTGCAGCGCCCAATCGGGCGGCAAAGCGGTGACGCCGTCCGGCAAAAATTCGTCCATTACGCCATGCGTATACGATTTCACCGCAGCGGCCACTTCCCGGCCGGTCTCGATCTCGATGAGCAGCGCCCGGCCCGACTGCGTGCCGTAATCCACTCCGATGCTGTATTTCATCATATCCCTCCTTCGATTGCGACGTATGAAACGAGGGCCGTCTCCATCTACGCCTGACTTAATACCGCTTCTTCCCTGGCGCGGAAATAGTCGACCGACGTTTGCACCATCCGGTCGAGAAGCTGCTTGTCCGGCTTGCCGTACATGGCCGGATACGGGTCTCCGCCCGGGCCGAGCGGCTCCGGCGTCACGAATCGGCCTTCCCGGTTGAAGCCGAGCAAGTAAAGCGCCATAATGATCGTGTCGAAGTCCATCGAGCCTTCGCCAAGCGCGCGGCGGTTGCTGTCCGCGACATGCAGATTGAGCAATTGTTCGCCGGCGGCGAGCAGCGCTTCCCCGATATGCGATTCCTCCGCCTGCATATGATAGGTGTCGGCGTTCATATGCCGGACGCCCGGATGATCGACCGCTTCGATATACGCTTTCGCCTCTTCGATCGTATGCACGAAACTGACTTCCGCCGAACGTACCGGCTCGATCGCCGCCTGGATGCCGTACTTCGTAAATTCGTCGGCGACAAGCCGGAGCGTTTCGACGCTGCGGGCGAACTCCATATCGTCGTACGCTTTCGGCCGTCCTACAGCGCCGGGAACGACGAGCAAATATTTCCCGCCTACGGCGGCGGTAAATTCGAGCTCGCGCTTGATGTAATCCACCGCCGCCTGGCGGGCGGCGGCGCTGTTGCTTGCCAGATCGTTGGCGGCGGAGAACATGCCGCATACGCCGGCGACCTGGATCCGGTAACGTTCCAATATTTCCTTCGTTTCTTTCACTTTATAGCCGAGGTCGGGACCGTAATGATTGCCGTGCAGCTCAATATAGGTTACTCCGTATTGATTCAACCGGGCGGCGGATTCCGCGAGCGGCTCCATGCCGAAGCCCCAGTTGCTCCAAGAGAAATTGAGCCGCCGCTCGAAACGTTCCGGAGCCTTCCGCTTCCATTCGAGAAAAGCGGAGCGAATCTTCTCGTTTTTCAGTTCAAAGTTTTGCAGCGGCATCTTTCGCACCCCTTTTCTATCTAGACGATCGCGTCACAATTAGAAATTGTAGTCGCCCGCGTTTTCTTTCGTAAAGTCGGACGGAGGTCCAAGAATAACCGTTTTGCCGTCTTCTTTCACTTCGACTTTGCCGATGTTCGGAATGTCTTGTCCGTTCTCAATCGTCTTGCCTTCCGCCAATTCTTTCGCAGCGGCAACGGTCAAGTAACCGAGGTTGACCGGATTCCAGAGCGTTGCCGTATCAAGCGAGCCGTCTTCCAGGAACGGCTTGGAATCGGTAGGCAAGGCGACGCCGATCAGCGATACTTTATCTTGCAGCCCTTTCTCCTGAATCGCTTGCGCCGCGCCGAGCGGAGCAACGGTGGAATAAGCGAGAATGCCGTCCAGATCCGGATTTGCTTTCAACAGGTCAAGCGTTTTTTGATATGCAACTTGCTGTTTTTCGTCCGTACCGATTTTTTCGCCGATAATTTTCAGGTTCGGATATTTTTCTTGAATTTGCTTGAGCGACCAATCGATCCATGTGTTCAAGTTCTGCGCGGACAATCCGCCCGTCACAATCGCAACATTGCCTTCTTCTTTGCCCATCGCTTGAACGAGCAGGTCGGCCATATGGCGTCCGTATACTTCATCGTCTACTTGTTGAACCGACAAATCGACGACGGATTGATCCGCTTTCGTATCCCAGTCCATCACTTTAATGCCTTGCGCTTTCGCTTTCTTCAATACCGGCGTCAATGCGGCCGGATCGTTCGGCGCCACGGCGATAACGTCGACTTTTTTCGAGATCAAATCTTCGATCACTTTCACCTGCGCCGCCGCGTCCGCTTGGGTCGGGCCTGTGTAGATGACTTCTACGCCGAGATCCTCTCCGGCTTGTTTCGCTCCTTGCTCGGAAGCGTTAAAGTACGGGATGCCGATCAATTTCGGCACGACCGCAATTTTAAGCGATCCGGACGTTTGGGACGGCTCTTGCGCCGCATCTCCGCCCGGCGCCGGCGCGGCGCCTTTCTGGCCGCATCCTGCCAACAAACCTAATACAAGCATTCCAGACAATAATCCTGTTGCTAACTTCTTCATGTGTGACTCCTCCTCATATAGTATTTCTTGAAGGCAGTTTTGAGTTTACTTCCAGTCCCCTAGGGGACTGGCGGCCGCCTTCAAAATTTCCAGTTGATCTTTGAAAAATAAATTTGGGACTGGACTTTCCGGAAT
>NZ_JAHLPR010000087.1 GCF_018918005.1 Paenibacillus sp. MSJ-34
ACTCGATTTTTGAACTGGGTTTAGTTTGGTGTTGTCTTTTTTCCTGACTCATTGACCTGTTCCTTAAAGTAAATTTCCAATTCTCATGAATCAGGGGCTTGACATCTTACCGCTGGACTTTCGATTGTTGTAAGTCAATCATCCATTTCATAATGTCTTGAAATACCGAAGTGTTGAGCGAATAGACGATATTTTGCCCTCTCCGCTCAACCCATACGAGTCCGGCTTGCTTTAAAAGATTGAGGTGGTTGGAAATACTCGGCTTGGTCATATCGAAATTGTCGGCGATTTCGCCGGCTGTGAGATCGCCGTTCTTCAACAAATCGAGTATTTTGCGCCGAGTCGGGTCGGACAACGCTTTAAATGCGTCATTGACAGACATGGGATCGGGATCTCCTTTCATCGAAATTTAATATTTAGAAAATTATCTAAATATATAATAATCGCATGCTTCAAGTTTTGTCAAGGGATATGCAGACAAAAAAACAGGCTGTCTCAGTTCACCTAAAGACAGCCTGTTCTGTAGCGGCAACCGCGTTCCGGTTATAAGCAATCGATGATGTCCCCGGCGATGAGCGAGCCGGGGGAGGGGCGGCTTGCGGCGGCCCGGTCGCCAGCCAGGCCGTGGAGATAGACGCCGAGGGCCGCGGCCAGGCCCGCGGCGCAGCCTTGCGCGAGCAGGCCGGCGATGACGCCCGCGAGCGCGTCGCCCGCCCCGCCCGTCGCCATCCCCGGGTTGCCCGACGTGTTGACGAACACGTCGCCTTCCGGGGTGGCGGTCACGGTGCGGGCGCCCTTCAGCACGAGCGTCACGCCGTGCTGCGCGGCATAGCGGCGCGCCAGGCCGATGCGGTCGCGCTGCACCTCGCTCGCGGCCAGGCCCGCAAGGCGCGCCATCTCGCCCGGATGCGGCGTGAGGATCACGGGATGGGTGCGCTTCGGCCATGCGCCGAAGTCGCCCGCGTCCGCGATCATGTTGAGCGCATCCGCATCGACGACGAGCGGGCATGCCGCGCCCGACCAGATGGCGCGCAGCCATGCGCCGTCGCCCGCAAAGCGGCCCATGCCCGGCCCGATCGCGAGCGCGCTCTTGCCTGCGGCCAGCCGCAGCACCTCCCCGGCCGGCACGGCCGCCCAATCGCCGCGCCCGTCGTCGGGCACGCCGTGCAGCATCGCTTCCGGCGCCCGGCCGATCATCGGCGCGAGCAGCCGTTCCGGCAGCGCCCAGCTGACGAGCCCGGCTCCCGCGCGGAGCGCCGCTCTGGCGGCCAGCAGCCCGGCGCCGCTGTACGGCAGCGTCCCGGCCGCAATGAGCGCATGCCCGTAGGTGCCTTTATGCGCATCCGCTTGGCGCGCCGTTGGAAGCTTCACGCCGAAGCGGCGCTGGAACAGGGCTTCATCCGCCCAATAGGTCCGTATGCCGTGCCGTTCCGCCAACCCCTCGGGGATACCGATCGGCTTCACCGCAACCCGGCCGGCCCGTTCCGCGCCAGGGTATTGCGTCAATCCCCGTTTGAGAAATGCCAGCGCCACGGTCACATCCGCGCGAATGCAGGGATCATGGACTTCCCCGGTATCCGCGTTCAATCCGCTGGGAATATCGATCGCCACCGTCGGCAGGCCGCTGCCGTTCGCTTCCCGGATGAGCGAGGCGTACGGCTCCCGCGGAGCGCCGGCCGTTCCCGTACCGAGCAGCGCGTCCGCAATCCCGGCATACCGATCCCATTGCACATTCCCCGGGGCATACACGGAGGCGGGAATGCCCAGGTTCGCGGCGATATCCCGTTGGATCGCGGCGTCTTGCGTCAATTGCTGCGGTTCCATCGCATACAGCAGCTCCGCCTCGACGCCCAATTCCCGCAAATGCCTTGCCGCGGCGATGCCGTCGCCGCCGTTATTTCCTTTGCCGACCAACATAAGCCACGGCTTGCCCGCCCCAACGGTTCCCCCCGCATGCGCCAATGCGGCAATTTCCTCCGCCACGGCCCGGCTTGCGTTTTCCATGAGAACGAGCGCGGGTATCCCGATCTTCTCGATGGTATATTGATCCAGCAATCGCATTTCATGCGCGGTTACAATATGCATCATCCGTCCGCCTTTCCCACTTATTTGCTCAATTATATCACGCTCGCGCCTCGTTTTTCCCATCCCATGACCCTTATGTGATCGACCGTCCCCCGTCACGCAGCGGAACACCGCGCGCCGGGAGCCGCTTGCGGCACGAAAGGCGGGTTGAGCGGCCATTGTCCGCCGACGCAATGGCGTTGCATTGAGGAATTGCTATCCGGACCGTACGGCCGTTATTTTGCGTCAAACTTGCTTTTTCGCTGTTTAGGCGGACAGTGGTTCCGTTATCTGTTCGTCGGAGGGCTTATTTCTACGCTTTTGCCGCGAATAAAGGATCGTATGTCCGCAAACGGTCCGAAATCGGGCCGTTTGTCACAATTAGCGTCTCCTGTGTCCGCAAAACTTGGGGAGCAGGGCGGTAGAAGAAATGAGAAGGAATAGCACCGTAATCCACACAGCTGTCTCAATATTTCCTGAAAAAAAAGTTAATGCAACGCCAGTGCAGCCGACGGAAGGCGATTGCAGCGGTTCACCCTGCGCCATGGACGCCGATCCTGTCGGCCGTTATTGCCGTCAATTTTCGCAACGCTTCTTTCCAGTCCGGTTCAACCGCCACATACTGCATGCCGATCACTCTTGCCAACGTTTCCTTCCCGTTTGGCAGTGTCGAAATTTCGTCAAATAGTGTAGAATGATGTCGAAAGGTTGAAAGGGCATTCAATCAAAACTCAGAACCGGGTGGGGAGCGATATATGACGAAATCTTGGCTATCTCGGACGCTATTGTCGTATATTCCGTTATTTTTCTTCGTCACGTCTTTTTTATTTTTTATTTTCATCTTTACATTGAACGAGCAAAATCAAAAGGAAACGGCAAGGGCCAATCATTTCCTGGCCGAGCAGGCCGTACGGATGGTCGATCACTCGCTCAAGTCCATCGATCAGAAAGTGACCGTCGAAATGCTGAGAAACGACAACGTTTTGCAATATTACGAGTTTGGGCAGGAGAACAATCTATATACGGATGTCAAAGTGCTTCGCATCTTGCAAGACTGGATGATCGCCAATCCGTTGATCGATTC
Organism: Paenibacillus sp. MSJ-34; assembly: GCF_018918005.1. Lineage (GTDB taxonomy): Bacteria > Bacillota > Bacilli > Paenibacillales > Paenibacillaceae > MSJ-34. Next base: position 3,149 of record NZ_JAHLPR010000087.1, read on the forward strand.
CATCTATTTGGTTCGTTACAGCGACGAGACGGTGCTTACCGGGAGCACGACCTATCCCTTGCAAACGTTTGCGGACAAAGAATATGTGGAGAGCATGAAGGATACGCCGAACAGCCGATGGTCGAACGTCAGGCCGTACCGGGAGTCGGGGTGGGAGAAACCGAAATCGGTCGTCACGCTGTCCAGAGCGGTCTCGATCTTCTCGAAGGATAAAGGAATGCTGGTGCTTAACGTTCGCACCGACTCGCTAAGAACGTATCTTAGCGAGATGTATAATCCGCAAGTCAGTTATCTGGATTTCTTCGACGGGGCCGGACAAAACGTCTTGTTCCCGGAAGAAGAACAGGCCGGAACGAACGAACGGATGCGGCAGCTGTCGCAGATTCATTCGGATTACACGGGGTGGGAAGCGAAAAGCGGCATAATTCAGACCGGCTTTGTGAGCTTCATTCTAAGCGTTTACAACGTTTGGTTTACGGTTGGCATCATCGTCATGATCGGTGCGGTCGGGTGGATGATTTATGTAACGAGGAAAAATTACCAGCCGATCAAATCGATTGTAGAGCAGATTCAGCAGCGCGCCTCCGGTCAAACCGCGGACTCTAAAAACGGGACAAGGCCAAACAACGAATTTAAGCTGATCGAATCGACGATCAATACTATGTTTCATCAATTTAATCAATACGAGCTGCAGTTTGAGCAAGATTTGCACATTAAGCGCAATTTCTTCATGTTCGAACTGTTGGAAGGGACCCGTTACATCGGAATGGAGCAATGGAAAGAGGAAGCGGCCAAATATAATTTGCCGGAGCTTTTCGGGAACCAATTGGTGCTCATGATCGAAATCGATAACTACGATAAATTCAGCAAGGATTACAACCAACGGGACCAAGGGCTGCTCAAGCTTGCGCTCGACATGGCGCTCAAGGAAAATTTCGAAATGGGGGGCTTCCGGGTCGTTACGCTTTGGAACGCCTCCAATCAATTGACGGTGATGTTGGGCGACGATTTTGAAATAAGCGATTCCCGCGGCAATCTGGATTCGGCGCTGCACAAGATTCGGGATTGGATCGGCGAATACTTGAAATTTACCGTTACGTTCGGCATCGGCGAATGGGTCGCGGAGCCTTCGGCGCTGCGCGATTCCTACAGGAAGGCGGGCGACGCGCTGCAATTCAAGTCGATTTATGGAGAAAACAGCGTCATTAAATACGATAAAAGCTTGCAATTGCAAGGCAACGTATACGAGTATTTGCATACGCTCAAATCGATCGCCGACGCTCTCGCCTCGTCCAAGGATCAATGGAAGGACGAGCTTGCCGCATTATTCGAACGAATTCGCACGGAGAAAATGGCCAAGAACGATATTATCCGATTAATCAGCCAATTGACGCTGCAATTGGATCGAAGCTTGTCCGGCCTCAGTGCGGATATCCAAAAAATTTGGAAGACCGATACGGTTCGATCGTTGCACGCTGCGGTACAATCTTTCGAGAGCCTTGCCGAACTGGAGGATATTTATACAAAAAGTTTGGCAGAGTTCGATCGGCAAGCGGAAGCGCTGCGGGAGTCGAGAAATCATCATATGCTGATGAATGAAGTGAAGCTGTTTATCGATAAAAATTTCATGGATGCGAACCTTTCCTTGGAAACGCTGAGCGACCGGTTCGGGCTAAACGGCAAATATGTTTCGAAATTGTTTAAAGAGCAATTCGGCATGAAATTCGTCGATTACTTGATTCATTTGCGCATTGAACAAGCGAAGCGGATGCTGACCGAGACCGACGAGCCGATCCAGACGATTGCGCTGCAATTGGGATATTCGAGCCCGATCTCGTTCTCGCGCACGTTTAAGAAGTCTTCCGGGCTATCCCCGGGCGATTACCGCAAGGAAACAAGATAAAAGTTTGGTTGCGAAAATAGTTTGTTTTGCGGCTGGATAAAATAAGCAATGAAATTGCCGGAACGCAGCAACGAAGGAGGCTGCCGTCCGGTTTTTTTCTTCTAAGTTTGGCGTTTGAAAAGTGTTTATTGTGAGATTTGTCACGGTCATGCTTAAATAAAACCACGCCTCGCGGCGGGATCGGATGAAGCGGCGGGCGAAATACAACATACATTTACATGAAGGGGTGTTGATTCATGAATCGCAAATCATTACGAAAGAGTTCCCTCTCATTGGCCGCTCTTGTGCTAATGCTCATCACCGTACTTTCCGCATGCTCGAGCGGGGGCAATACGTCGGCCGGCAGCGGCGATTCCGGCGACTCGTCCAAAGGCGGAAAAGTGACGCTTACGTTTGAAACTTCGGTCTACGCCGAAGAGCCGCACAAAAAGGCTATTGACGCATTAATCGCCAAATACAACGAAATCAATCCGAACGTAGAAATTAAAGTGCACGGAACCGACTACGAAAATTTCTGGGACAAGCTGACGACGGAAGTCATCTCAGGCCAGCAAGGCGACATCGTGCAAGTGTACCCGGAGAACATTAATACTTACAATTCGCTCGTCGAAGGCGGAGCATTCGTTAATTTGGACGAATATATCAAAGGGAAAGATCTTGAAACCGATTTAGTAGGCCAGGAATTAACCCAAATCGACGGTTCCTACTATGCCGTATCCAATTACGCATGGGGAACGACGGGGATTTTTTACCGCAAATCGTTGTTCGAACAAGCCGGCATCAACCCCGATGACGTGAAAACATTGGAAGATTTCAAAGAAGCGGCGATCAAGCTCGGCAAAGACAATCAATACGGATTTGCCAGCGTCGTCGGATCCCATCCGTTCGTGGCGTCCGAGTGGTACCGGCTCGTAGCAAGACCGGTGTCCGGCGGAATTTACTTCGCGGACGGAGAAGCGGGACCGTATACGACGGATCGCATCAATGTCAATTCCGAGGCGAATGTATGGGCCGCGAAGTGGTGGCAGGATTTTATTAACAATCCGCAAGCGACGCCTCCGGGAACAAGGGACAAAAAAGTAGGGCGCGAGATGTTCTGGAACGGACAAGCGGCCATGAATATGGACGGCCCGTGGTTTATCGGCATGACGAAGGAGCGCGACCAGGCGTTGATGGACGATCTCGGTCTGCTGCCGCAGCCGGTCGTTCAATACAACGGTCAAGATTATAAACCGAATCCGACGATGTATCCGCTCGTCGCCATGATCTCCAAGAGCAGCAAACATGCGGATGAAGCATGGAAATTCCTAGAGTGGATGACGACTCCGGAAGCGCAGGCCATTATTTCCGGCTCGGGCATGATTCCAAGCAGCAAAACGTATGCGAATACGGACGAGTACACGAGCGAGAATCCGCTCGCGGCCCAGTTCTTCGAGTATCAGGAAAATCTGTACGGTCCTGCGGTCATGGACCCGCCGATTCCGCAGCAGGGGGCGATGTCCAAAATTTTGGTGACGGCCGCAGAGGATATGTTCATCGGGAAAAAAGACGTGAAGGAAGTCTTGGACAAAGCCGCTACGGAAATGAAATACACGATCGAGTAAACGGTAAGGCTATCCGGTAATCTGCTTGCCGGGTAGCCTTCCTTTCAAGCAAAGGAGGAGGATGTATGAGGACATCGACGAATGCCGGAACCGGCCGGAAATCTATTTTCGGGAACAACCGGACTGCCTATCTATTTATTGCTCCTCTACTCATTTCAATTACGTTAATTTTATTGTACCCGATTGCGAAATCGGCGCTGATGAGCTTGCAATATTGGTTTGTGGCGAAGCCGATACCGGGCGGACATCCGTTTGTAGGATTGGACAACTATAAGAAAGTGCTCAACTCGGGATATTTCTATCAATCGTTATGGATTACGTTTCTCTATATTGTCGTGACGGTCGCGGCAAGATATGTGCTCGGCCTTGCGACGGCCATTTTGCTCAACATTGAGTTCAAAGGAAGGGCCTTGGTGCGGGCGCTCGTCATTATTCCGTGGGCCGTGCCTGAAGTAGTCACTTGTCTCGTCTTTATTTTGATGTTCGACTATCAATATGGCGTCATTAACGATATTTTGATGAAAATGTCCTTGCTTACCAACCCGGTGGCCTTTCTAGGGGATACGCAAACGGCATTATGGGCGGCGATGTTCGTCAACGTGTGGAAAGGGTTCCCTTTCGCCGGCATTATGCTGCTGGCCGGATTGCAAAGCATTCCGAAAGATATTTACGAAGCCGCGACGGTGGACGGCGCTTCCAAGTGGAGACAATTCAAGAGCGTGACGCTTCCGATGCTTCGTCCGATTTCCGTCGTCGTGTTCCTGTTGCTCGTTATTTGGACGATTAAGGACTTCGGAATTGTGTATGTATTGACCAAAGGCGGCCCGAGCCGCGTGACCGAAGTGTTGACCGTGTTTATTTATCAAATGGGCTTCAAAAACTTTGAATTCGGCGTCGCCGCCGCGGGAGGAATGATTCTGCTCATTCTCTCGCTCGCATTCACCGTCTTGTATATGAAAGCGACGAAAGAGGGGGAAACGACATGAAGAAACTGCCGATCTATCTTGCCGCCGTACTGCTCTCCCTGTTTGCCGTCGGCCCGTTTTTATGGATGATGATCACTTCGTTCAAGACGCAAGGGGAAATTTACAGCAACCCTGTGCAATATTTGCCCTCCGGTCTGCATCTGAACGGATACAAAAGCATGTTGAATCCGCATGCCGACGCCAATTTGAATTTTATCAATTGGTTTCTGAATACGGCGATCGTTTCGTTTCTAACGACCTTGTTTTCGTTAATTATATCCGCATTGGGCGCTTATTCGATGTCGCGGTTCCGTTACAAGGGGCGGATGACGATCGGATATCTGATCCTGGTAACCCAGATGCTTCCGGGATCGCTGCTCATTATCCCTTTATATATCATCATGAAGGATCTTCATCTGTTGAATTCGCATTTCGGGCTCGTCATCGCTTACTCGACCATGGCGATCCCGTTCTGCACATGGATGCTCAAAGGATACTTCGACAGCATTTCCGTATCGATCGACGAGGCGGCGATGGTGGACGGAGCCAATCGCTGGATGACGTTCAGCCGCATCCTGCTTCCGTTGACTTTGCCGGGATTGGTTGTGACAGGCATTTTCTCGTTTCTCACCAGTTGGAACGAATTTCTGTTCGCGCAGACGTTTATTAGCGATTATGAGAAATGGACGCTCTCGGTCGGCATTGCCAGCTTCCAAGGGCAATATGTGGTCAATTGGGATTATCTTATGGCCGGTTCGGTGTTTACAACGTTGCCGATCGTCATCGCTTTCTGGCTATTGCAAAAATATTTGGTCAGCGGCATGACGGCAGGCGCAGTCAAATAAATTTGGGACGTAAGGAGAGGTTGTTCATGATTAAAGTTGGAATCATAGGTATGGGGATACGCGGAAGTTTGTTCGCCGAGGCGATACGGCAAAATCCGTTTGCGGAGGTCGTTGCCGTGAGCGACGCTTTCGAGCAAACGCTGCAGCGCAGCGTCGATCAATACAAAGTACGGGGTTACGCGAACGTGGAAGACATGTTCGACAAGGAGGAGATGGATGCGGTTGTCATTGCGACTCCGGATTTCCTTCATATGAAGCCCGTTATGCTTGCTGCGGAGAAAGGCGTTCACATTATGGTGGAGAAGCCGTTTTCCACCAGCGTGGAAGAGGCCGAACAAATGGCTGCCGCCGTCGAACGTTCCGGGGTGAAATGTCTGGTCGCATTCGAAAACCGTTGGAACTCGCCTTTTGTCGCGGTGAAAGAAGCGGTGGCGAATGGTGAAATCGGGAAAATAATTACGGTCAATTCGCGTCTGAACGATACGATTTATGTGCCTACCCAAATGTTGAAATGGTCCAAAGGCTCGACGCCGGGCTGGTTCCTGCTTCCTCATGCCACCGATATCGCATTATGGTTGAAAGAGAGCAAGCCGGTCCATGTGTACGCGGTCGGAACGAAGAAGAAGCTGGTATCGATGGGGCTCGATACGTACGATTCGATTCAGGCCGTCGTCTCCTTCGACGACGGAACGCATGCGACGTTTACGACAAGCTGGATTTTGCCGGAAACGATGCCGCTGATTTACGATTTCAAATATGAAATTATCGGCGAGAACGGAGCGCTGTATGTCGATCTGTCGGATCAAATGGTGCGCAAAGCGGCGAGCAGCTATCAGCATGTGCATACGCTTGGAACGCCGATTAACGGCGCATTGACTTCCGCGCCAAGCTATATGCTGAATTCCTTTATCGACAATATTCGCCTGAACACGACGCCTGAAAGCAATGAAGCGGCGGGCTTGCTCAACACGAAGCTGGTTCATGCGATTCATCGTTCCGTAGAGAGCGGAGCGGTGGAATACTTGTAAGGCGGTCGCCATGAGCGGATGTTCAGCAGAACGGATCGCATGGTTCGGTCACGATGGCATACTGGCCCAAACGGATGAGCTCGAGATGGTGATCGTGCCCGGCTTGGGCAGCCAGGTGACGGCGCTCCGCAGCAAGCGGTTCGGTTTGCCGCTGCTGCGCGAGCCGGCCAGCCTTCGGCAATACGCCGATTCGCCTGTATTATTCGGCATCCCGATTCTGTTCCCGCCGAACCGGATCGCGGACGGAACCTTCACCTACGGCGGGCGGACTTACCGGTTTGATATCAATGAACCGGAGAAGCATAATTTTATCCACGGTTTTGTCCACGAACGTCCCTGGGACGTTGCGGATATGCGCGTGGAAGGAGAAGCGGTTATTGTCTCTACCTTGTTCGATGCCGCGCGTTTTCCCGATGTGATGAGGCAGTTTCCGCATCCGTTTCTTATTCGGATGACGTTCCGGTTGGAAGGCGCTCGGCTTACGATGGACGCGAATATCGAAAATGCCGGTACGGAGGAATTTCCTTGGGGTCTCGGCTACCATACGACGTTTCGCTATCCGTTCCGGCCGGAAGGATCGCTGGAACGATGCAAGGTGCAGGTGTCTATAGGCGAGCGATGGGAACTGGACGAGCGCTTGCTTCCGACAGGCCGCCTGGCATCTTGTGTATTGGGGGAATCGGTTCGGAAGTCCATGTTCATGGACGGGGTCGATTTGGACGATGTGTTCCTGGCCGCGCCATCGGCGGAAGACGGCAAGAATCGCGCCGTATTGACCGACTTGTACGCAGGCGTCGAAGTGGAGTACGAGTGCGACGGCCATTGGAAGCAATGGGTGCTGCATAACCGTACGGAAGGAGAACGCTACTTATGCCCCGAGCCTTATACGTGGGTAACCAATGCGCCGAATGTTCCGCTCCCTCCGGATATGACCGGATTGCAGACATTGAAACCGGGCGAAACGAAGCGTTTGCGGACGGTCATTACGGTGAGGGCTGCGTCCGGCGGGAATGTAGGGAATGTTAGTTCGTAAGCGAATATGCCGTTAAGACACCCGATGGGGGTGTCTTTTTTTAACATTATAGAATTTATAAAATTTTGGGGTGGGCAGGGCTTCCGCCTCGTTTTTGTTTTTGGTAAGGTTAGGATATGGAGACGAACGTGCTAAAACGAATCTTCTTTGATGAACATGGAC
>NZ_JAHLPR010000088.1 GCF_018918005.1 Paenibacillus sp. MSJ-34
AGTGTATCCACATAATGTTGACTTGAACCGAACGAACTGGGAAACCTCCACTTTTTTACAGTCCGCGAGGCAGATCCACTATATTCAGTGTTTGATATTACGGGCTTTCGAAATTTAGGATAATCTTTTCAAATTGCTTAATGACTTCATTTCGATTATAGACTAACTTTTCATAATGACCCGATTGTTCCGTATCCGCCTCCATAACAAATTCTCCTGTTAGCAGATTTTCCTGGAGGGTATGCGTTAAAGACGAAGCTCTTATTCTCATCTTAGAGATGTTATTATAGAGAACAAAACCATATTTGCCACCCGGATTTTCAAAAGCAAATAGATAAATTTATCCGAAACGAACTTTACCACTACAAGCCGCCGCTGCAGGGTGAGTCACGTTTGGCTCGAATAAGCTGCTCGTCGATAATATATCTCGTTTGCGCCTCAGAAAGCTGATGCGCCACATACTATTGTTACAAAACTAAGAAAAAGAAGGAATCAGAAAGTACTGCTGTAGAGAGAGGAACACTGTGAATACAACTTCAAGCAGAATAATTTTTTGGAGGATCGCCTCTACTTCCTGTTTGGGAAAGGCTTTCTAACTAATATTTTCGAAACCGCTACAGATGCAGCCTATCAACCCTTGGGTTGCTCCAGCTTCCATTTCAATCAGAAATTCGTACTCATCCATGTATGTAATCCTGAACTTCTCCTGATATGGTTCCCGCTCATTACAGTAGGTAAGTGTGCTGCCTGTGACTCCGTCCAGCTTTATTTCAAAGTATAGGGCTTGAAGCGAATCGCAGCATTCGCCATTAAGCGCATCGTACAAGCTATTTTCATTCGTTTTACGGCTGATAAGCATAGAGGTATTGTATATCTTATATGAGCCTTATTAAGGCGACAAGAAGCATGATACAATGCATTTACTGTCTTGATGTACCGGATCAGATTGTATTCAATTTCCAAAGGTCCTTTTTAGGGGAACGAATAAATCCCGAAAGAGAAGAAAATGCTTTGATATCCTTATTTTTATGATTGTTGATAACGCTCACTTTGTTTTAATTTGTTGAAATTTAATGTATAATCTTATAAACGTGCGGCTAGATTTTTCACTTGTGCTTCGCAAGTGTTGGCAAAAATGGTGGGGATATTTGCTCTCTCTCATAACCGGTGTTTGCCGAAGTAGTTGTCTCTTATCATCGCGTTTTCATCGCATAATGAGTAGCCGCACGTACTTATGAGATGGGGGAGTTTCATGTGGGCGAATTTAACGATATAAAAACACGTAATGAACTCGCAGATTTTTTGAAAGTCCCTAGAAAGCTGCTTAGTTATATATTGTATGTAAAAGGAAGTAACAACCTATATACTTCGTTTGAGATTTGCAAGAAAAATGGTGGCACTCGTAAAATTAATGCTCCTTCAGAAGGACTCAAAGACATTCAAAAAAAACTTGCAGAGGCTCTCTATAATCATAAGAAAAAGAAGAAGCGGGGGATTACAGACAAAATTTCTCATGCTTTTGAAATAGACAAGGGCATAATAACAAATGCAGAAAACCACCGGAATAAACGATTTGTTTTAAATATTGATTTAGAGGACTTTTTTGATAGTTTTCACTTTGGTCGTATTAGAGGTTTTTTTAATAAAAATAACCGCTTTTTACTTCCTATAGAAGTAGCCACAGCTATAGCACAAATATCTTGTTATGAAGGAAAGCTACCTCAAGGTGCACCAAGCTCCCCCATCATTACGAACTTAATTTGCGAGATACTAGATCATAGATTATTGAAAATCGCAAAACAATATAAATTGGATTACACGCGTTATGCGGATGATTTAACATTTTCGACTAATGATAGAAACTTCTTAGAGCTACAAACTGAATTCTATAAAAAGGTATCTGAAGTGATCATTCGTGCCGGGTTTAAAATTAATGAAGAGAAGACACGGTTGCAACTTAGGGATTCTAAACAAGTCGTAACTGGACTGGTTGTTAATAAGAAGGTAAATATAAATAGTGTTTATTATAAAGAGACTAGAGCAATGGCTCATCACCTCTACAAATATGGTGAGTTTAAGATTAATGATAAACCCGCCACTCTAAATCAATTAGAGGGCAGATTTGCCTTTATTAATCAACTAACCTGGTATAATAATAAATTGGATGATGAAAAACATCACTTCCAGCGCTTATGTTCGAGAGAACGTCAATATCAAAAATTCCTATTTTATAAATACTTCTTTGCTAACCCCCAACCACTGATTGTGACGGAAGGTAAAACGGATGTAGCTTATTTAAAATCAGCTTTAAAAAAGCTATACAACGAATATCCTAATTTAATTACTAAAAACAGTAATGGAAAGTTTGAATTCAAAATATCCTTTCTAAATAAAACGAAGAGACTAAAACATTTTATGGGAATTTTCCAGGACGGCGGCACCGCATTAAAAAATATATATGACTTCTTTGGTTCCAAGAAGTCTGACACTAATTATTTGAGTTATTTTAAAAAAACAAGCAACACATTACCAATAAATCCTGTGATTTTAATGTTTGATAATGAGATTCAAAGCGGGAGTAGAAAGCCGATAGGAAACTTCCTTAATCATGCAAACGTGGATGGGGAAACACGGGAAGATTTGAACCATAAATATTTTATTAACATTATTGACAACTTGTATCTCTTAACCATACCTCTGATCGGTGATAAATCTGAATGTGATATAGAAGATTTGTTTGAGGAAAGTGTCCTTTCGCATAAAATTAACGGAAAAAAATTCTCGAAAAAGGATGATTATAACGTTTCGGAATACTATGGAAAGGAAATATTATCCAAATACATTTTACGGAACTATTCCTCTATTAATTTTACTAACTTTAGATCAACTTTAGATAACATAGACAAGATCATCAACACGTACTGGAAAGGGGGGGCAGGTGCAGGTCACGATTTAGAAGAGAAAAATAAAGACAAGAGTAGCGCGGGCAAAGTGCTTTTAGAAATCTAATCTATTATTAATTTATTTAACAATGGCTGGATACATTTTAAGTTAGAAGACAATCTCTTGAATTGGCATAGGTTATCGGGAACCAAAGTCAATCGATCTTTACTGGCCATAGTCAGTTTTTCCGTAGTGAAACTACATTATAATAACTAGAAATAATTTATGTAGCGTTTTAATGAAAGCGAGTAATAAATATACCTTGTCCAGCGAACGGCGGCTGACCGTTCTCATAGGGCTTTTGCTGCACTTTCAGGATCGCTGCAAGCCGCCCCCATTACGATAACTGTGGCTGGACAGAAGTACCCTCCGCATGAATCATCGCCTAAATGATGCCATCATTTATTTTCTGCATGGGTCATGATCGCTTGCATCCAAGACGGATGGTCGTAGCGTACCTGCTTAACAGCTTTCCCTTTCGGGCTATGCGGGGAAAGATATTCGGTTTTCAAGGCGCACGAAGGAAACATCCCTCTACCTCCCAGTTCATTTTTGGTGTGAAATCGGACCGTAAAATAAAAAAGTAAATCAAAAAAAGGCAGTCAAGACTCCGTCAAGTTTTGACTGCCTTTCATTACTTTCGATAATACCCATAAGCCAATGCTGATACTTTTTGTGGCAACGCGCGATTGAAAATTAAAACAAAAAGGGAGGGGCAGGAGCCGAGTTGGCTCTGCTACCTACGATTACTTGTGGTCACCGGTTCTGAACATCCAGCTTACCGGCAAAAAGCACTTTTTCACTTTAACATGTCTACACACTCGATGTCCAAATCCAGGTCCAGAAGGACGGAAACTTTAATATTGTCTCTGAGTATATTATTTCTGCAGTCGTTGCCCTCGGTCTTAAATGTCATAAATCGCGCAGAATACTGAAAACTAAGGATTTCTACGTATCGATTCGTTGTATTCCTATTACACACTCCACATGTGTCGAGTTGGGAATAGGAACATGAATCACTCCTTTCATTTACTGAGGGCTTTTTTCGATTTTGCCTGCCCATCTTGGCTTGAACGCTGCTCGTAAAGCCTGTTTTATAGATAAAAGTTAGCTTATAAGGATTAGGGTTACCTTCATTAAGGCTCTCTCCAATTATAACTTTATCAACGACGCTCTCAAACACATTCCGGTCAAATGTAGACAGGATGGCATTCGTTTGAAGCACTTTGCGGAAATGTTCAATTCTTTTCTCGATATTGATTTCTTCTTGCGCCGCTTCCTCCAATCCCTCTCTTTTGTCGAGCAGTTCGGTCAACGTGGATTCGAGTTCCTCAAACTTACGCTCATATGTTGGGCGGTCTATTTTTTCTTCCAGATGCAAGTCGATCAGTTTACAGCGCTTATGTTCAATCGCCTGGATTTCATTTATAATTTTGTTCAATTGTTTTTGATTGTTCTGGTCACTAAATACGGATTCCATTCTGATTAATAATTCGTCTAACACATCCTTATGATTACTACAAACTAATTTGTACGTTTCAATAAATGCACCTTCAATAATTTTTTCTTCTATTCCTTTGCTGTGCGGACAAAATCTTTTTCCCTTCTTCGTGTTAGTGGTACACTGCCAAATTGTCTTTTCATGCGATGTACCACTATTCCAACTCCGCCGAGAGAAGTTGGAACCACAGAACGCACATTCCAACTTGCTGCTAAAAGCGAATTTCCTACTGTATTTTTCCCGTTTACTGCCTTGTTTAAGCTTCCCGCGATTTTTTCCTCTACGGTGCAATATATCCTGTGCCTTGTTAAAGACTTCTTCGCTGACAATTGGCTCATGATGATTTTTGATGTAGTATTGATCTTCCTCACCATGATTTTCAAGTCTGCGCTTGGAAATCGGATCGAGAGTAAACGTCTTTCCCTGAAGGAGATCACCTTTATATTTCTCATTCTTAATAATGCCTAGAACAGTTGTATCATTCCATTCGGGATTCCCTCTTTTCGTCTTATATCCGAATTCCATCAGTTCTTTTGCAATCACGTATGCACCAACACCAGAAATATAGCGCTCAAAGATGTAGCGTACAATCTTAGCTTCTTCTTCGTTTACCGATATCTGTTTGGTAACGGGATCATAGTCATATCCAAGGCAGCTTTGAAATCCAACCAGTTCCCCACGTTGCATTTTCATTTTCAAGCCCATTTTTACAATAGAAGAAATATTCTCAACCTCTTGTTGAGCTACCGAACTTAGAATGGTTAGCAACAATTCCCCATCCATGGTAAGCGTGTTGATATTTTCTTTCTCAAAAAATACAGCAACGTTTCTTTCTTTCAACATGCGAACATATTTCAAAGTATCTACAGTATTTCTGGCAAACCTTGAAATGGACTTGGTAATAACCATATCAATTTTGCCATCCATGCAATCCTTTATCAGCCGTTGGAAATCATCACGTTTCTTCACTTGGGTTCCAGTGATGGCTTCATCCGCGTAAATGTCCACCAATATCCAATCGTTTCGTTGGCTAACCATATCTGTATAGCGAGCAACTTGCGACTTATAGCTGCTTAACTGTTCTTCCGTGTCGGTACTCACTCTGGCATAAGGAGCAACGCGCAGACGGTCTGGCCTTCCTCCAACACGATCTGATAGCTTCCGATTGGCTTTGATTACTTCAACTGCATACCCCATTGTTAAGGCTCCCACTATAAATTAATGTTTTCTCGGATTTTCTAACTCATTCTTAGATTTTCAAACATCGACTACCTTAAGATGTGGAGATATCATGTAGTAGTGGCATAATTTTCTGAGCATGCCGGTTACGGGAATAGAGCCTGGACTGCCTTTTCCATTCTGTGGATATTCATTATGATCGCACCTAGGATGTCCACACCAATTCCCTCGACGGTTTACCCTCCCATGTCACACTGGGTCTAAGCCCTCACATTCCTTCGTTCTATACCTCTCAAGGGGTGGATGCCGCTTCTTGCTCCTTTACTGGGTCGTTGCCCTTATGGAATAAATCCTGCGGCTGCTCCGTGCTTCCGTTGTCTATTTGAATTTATCTAATGCTAATGAGCTCTGCGATTGAAATTTGAATCTTTAAGCTGCCATCTGTAGCTGTGTCTGACGAACAGGTCCCAACAAAGCTTGAGCGTTGTATGGTATTTTCTTTGTGCCTAGTGTGTGCAGCACTCTGATGAGTTTTCCGCACAAGGCTACAAGCGATTGTTTCTTCTTCAACGGATTCACCGTTCGTGTGGTGTAATAGTGATGCAATGCTTGAAACTCTGGATTCTTTGCAACCATCGGCATAATGGCTCGATACGCTAAGGCTCTGAGTCTGGACCGCCCACGTTTACTGATCGTGGACTTCCCCTTCTTTTTGCCTGAGCTATTCTCCCGAAGGTTAAAGCCCGCCAGACGTATAATTTGCTGACCATGATCATAGTTGTTCAGATCACCGGTTTCGGCTAGAAATCCAGCGAGAGTGGTGATCCCGACTCCTGGTATGCTCAGCATTTCCGCTGATCCCGGCACTCGTTCTAACAAGCTTTCTACTTGGCTCATGATGTCTTCAAGTTGGCGCGTAAGCAGTTCATGCTGCTCCAGAAGCGCCTTCATTTCGGTTTTGGCTGCTGTGAGCCCTTGTGTTAATCCTATGGAGAGCGAGGCTGCCTTCACTAATTTCTCTGCTCTCTTGATGCCTACAGCTCGCTTCACATCTTGCTTCCAGCGTCTAAGGATTGCAAAAGCTCCTAGAGATACAACGTCCTGCGGTGTAGGAAATTCGGCCAATGTGATCAGTGAAGCTTTGCCATTCCAGTCTTTAAACACTTGACTGTATTCCGGAAAGAAACGATCTAACCAGTTCTGAATGCGGCGCTGGACTTGGCCGAGATTGACCATGATCTTTTCTCGCAAGTTCATGTAGATTCTTAGATCAGCATACACATCGGTAGGCAGCCTGGGTTCCGTATACTTTCCGTTCCGAACAAGGTCGGCGATAACCTTAGCATCCTTATAGTCGTTCTTCGTTTGTGAATTGTCTTCAAGCTCTTTGGTCTTGTTCACGTGATGCGGATTGACGACAACCACTTTGATACCCTCATTCTGCAAGAACTCGGCTAGTGGAAACCAGTAGTGTCCAGTGGGTTCAATACCAAAGATGACGTCCGTCTTGGCGTGCTCCCGTTGTAAATCCTTCATCCACAATACTAGTTTGGTCAAGCCTTCTCGTGAGTTCTCAAACACACAGTCTCTTCCGAGCTCAATACCACGGAAGTCGATCGATCGTGCTACGTGCGTTTCCTTGGCAATGTCTGCTCCGACAACAAGGGTAGATTCGGTAATTCTTAAAATTCGTTGATTCTGTTTCTTAGATTGTTTATACTTCATATTAAGCGTCCTCCTTTAATTAGGGCAGTGAATGGTCCACATTCCAGACCCAGCATACAGGAGACGCTCTTTTTGTTCAAACCTCAAATTAATTCATTACAGGAATTGCTCCTTTCGTCTTATTATCACGATCAGTGTAATAAGAGTTAAGCAGACCAACAATTGTATGAATCAAGAAGTCAGGTCTGAAACAACATCGTATTCCTTCATGGTTTTGTTTTTGATAAGAGTAAACTCTTTTTCCGTAATCAGTGACAGAGCCAATAATTGTTTCAACATGGCAATTTGCATGCTATATCTGATTAATTTTCGACTCATCATAAGCCCCCCCTGTTTGGTTCATTACATCTAAAACAGAGATGCGACAAAGGACGATCACCTTATACGCATCTCTGTTCTTCCTTGTTTTGGTTATATCGCATAAATCCAATTCCAGCGGCCGGTGGTTAACGGCCTCATAGGTATAGTCCGAATACCTCTCCCAGGATCGCTGCAAGCCGCCCCCATTGCGTGATCTGCCTAAAGCAGAGCTGTGGCTGGACGGAAGTATCATTATCCCCCGCATGGGTCATCGCCTTAAATGGAACCACCATTTATTATTGCACGGACAAAAATAAAATCGCTCTCACCCTGCTACTTCAAACACAGATCGAAAAAACAAGCAGAATGGTCATGGCGCACCTGCAAATTGGCTTTCCTAGGCATGCGGGGAACGTACTGGAATGGATGGTATTTAATTTTCAAGGTACGGAAAAACAGTAGAGGACATGCCCCTCTATCATCCTTTTCATTTTGAAGCCAAAATCGGACCTTTCTGCGAAAAAATAAATAGGAGAGGATAGAAAGCTCTTGGTACAGAGATTAGAAATCTCCGGTAGCGTGAGCTATAATGATGGCGAGGTATGGAAGAATGGTCCCAACAAGAGAGGTTCTGAGCTTTGTCAGAAAGCTCAAAAAAATGATGAATCAATGTGAGGGAAAATAATGTGAGTATTTCGAGATCATCATCTGCATGCTCCGAGAGTTTAATCTCGGTTACAGAATAGATGGGATGTATCTATTGCCGAAAAAAAATAAAAATGGCCACTTAATGCTGTCGCGATTAAATCTCGGTCAATAACCAGCTTTACATGTAAAGAAACTGAACAAAGTGAAGAAAATCCCGTTGAGGGTGGAAGCTAGTGAACTGGTGGATCCCGAAGAATAATTCAAGAGCTTAATGCGCTGCAGGTTGTTCAGATTACTCATTATATATATAGGTGCTGGTCATTGTCTACCGCTCGACCCTGCATGCAATGAATGAATAAGCTGCACTTGTTCTGCCCTCCTACTGCCAAAAACATCTCCAGTATGGTAGATGGAATGAAATCGAATTAAGGCGTGCTCTGCATTTTCGAAATCGCGTAAAACTGACATGTATAAACTCCATTTCGTTGGTTTTCTGGAAAAGCCTTGTCTTATCTTGTGCTTATATTGCGACAGTTATGTTGAGAGTTATCCTTAAGGGGCAAACTATATAGCCTGCGAATTAGTATCCAGGTATGGTTTCATCTGAACTAAGTACCTTTCTCAAAGACCGGAAAAGCTTCTTCTTTGGAAACATGAATCATTTCTTGAGGGAATGTTTTTTAAAGTACTTTTCTACTCTGAGATGGATATCTTTTTGATACCATTCCGAAAGTCCATAGGCTTTGAACAACTGGTGCATGCCGAGTCGTTCAGAGTGTTTCCCCATCGAACCATCCCCGATATTAAGTGTATCTATCCATATCCGATCTACGATACCTTCCAGTAACTTTGGGAAATCCGGAGTGAACGGCAGTACAGGTGAAATTGACGCTTGTGTAGTTATCCCTACCTCATGTACTTCTCTTAATGCTTGAATTCGCAGCTTAATTCCCGGTGCAACCGGAGCAAAAAGCCGCTTTATATCTTCCCGATCGGTTTCAATTGTCATTGACAAAATGGGCTTCAAAGATAGGAGTAAGCACTTGGAGAAGAGCCTGTTGGATAAAGCGATCTACCACAGTCGAAATGCCAAATAATCTGACAACGCCGTCGGGTTTCGGGATTTCGACCCTTCGGACTGGTGCCGTTTGATAGGCCCCTTCTAATAATTGTTGTCGTATAAGCGGCCAGTACTCATGGGGCTCGGAGTTTGCCGGACGACGCTTAACCATCACTTCAAGGTCCTCTGGGCTTCACCCGTACTTCCCTGAAGGAGTTCCATAGGAATTCTGCTTCAACGCGTCGTTCTCGAAAACGTCTGATCCATCCCTGAGTTGACGTTTGGCCCTTCCCTCTTTCAGGCGTCCCTTACTCACGCACTATGACCTCTGCTGACTCCTGCACGCTCAGCAAAACCTTACGGCCTTGGTTACCATCCTCAGATGGCGTTCCGTGCAGGCCTCCTCGGATAAGGATGCGTACTTTCATCCATGCACCTGTCCAATATACCCATACAGCCCTTGGCGCCTTAGGACTTCGCCTTGTTTCGCAGACTCGTCCGACTGTACTAGCCTCAAATTGGATTCTTGTATCTCAGGTCGAGTGTTTGCCTCCAGCTTCCTTCAGATTCCACCTCACGATGGACACCCTTACTTTTGGCTAACGGTAGGCGCTCGCCAGCCCCCGCTTGGGACTTTCCCCTAAAGCACGGCACCCATGCCGGGCTAGAGTGAAAGGCTGGGCGGGGCCCAGCCCCTTCTCATCAAACCGTACGTGAGGTTTTCCCTCATACGGCTTTCCGATGTTCGTCATCATGAGCATGCAGATTACAAGAGCGTTTTAAGTCCATATTGAATAGACAAAGACTTCACTTCGCG
>NZ_JAHLPR010000089.1 GCF_018918005.1 Paenibacillus sp. MSJ-34
GAACAGGCTCACGCTATATGGAGGCATCCTTTTCCTTTTCTGTGATACGGACATTATATTCGTCAATCCCTGGACAGGCAATACCGTCAGCTTTCGGGCATTATGCTTCAGCGTAAACAATATAGGAAGAATGGTTCATTCACTTCTTTTATATAAAAGCAAACAACTGATTGGCTATTTTTACTGTGTATTGAATTTATAAATAATATGTTCTAATCTCGATACTAGTTCATCATATGTAATAATATCGATAACATTTTTGAACTTTCTTTTTATGACCTCAAAA
This sequence comes from Paenibacillus sp. MSJ-34, assembly GCF_018918005.1. Taxonomy (GTDB): domain Bacteria; phylum Bacillota; class Bacilli; order Paenibacillales; family Paenibacillaceae; genus MSJ-34. The sequence continues at coordinate 287 of NZ_JAHLPR010000089.1, forward strand.
TCTTCACTCTGTATTTGTGTCAATGTATGTTCACGTCCCATAATAATAATTCCACTCGGGTTAACAATTTTAATATGGAAATTATCAGGTAATTGAGTTTGGTACCTTTTCGTTAATGTTTCCTCACCTTGCCTCCCCCATTTGTTTAAATAAAATATATATTTCTCAACTTGCATTACCGAACCCGAAAGTTCTCTTAACGGAATATAGTTATCCCTATATTTATTCTGAGAAACGATACTTTGTCCAAATGGTTTTTTAATTTCAATGATGTCAATATTGCCATTTGAATCTACAAGCAAATAGTCGAGTCTTTTATTTTTATTATTGTATACATCTTTGATTTCTACTTCTTCAAAAACTTTAATATATTTAGGATAGATCAATTGGATGATCTGTAAAATCATTTTTTGCCATTGTTTTTCAGTATAGTTTATTTCATTTTTTAGCATATATTTTAGTTGTTCGAGTAGATAATTATATTTTTCAAACTCTTGATGTGAGAATAAATTAATCAGATTTTCTTTTTTAACGTTTTTATATTTTTTGTTCATGTAGTTTTCGTATATATAATGGGCATCAATAGTACTATCAAAGTAATCCCTTAAAATACTACCTATGCGTGCACTTGCATATTTATTGAGCTCACTAGTATTCGGGAATAAACTAATTAATCTTTCAAATACAGAAAGAGGGAGCTTATCGCTATCATCCCCAATATGAATATCTTCATTAACTATCTCGTTGATTTTTCTAAAAATCGATATGTTTCTATAAGCTGTGAACATTCGGTCATTTATATCAATATTTGATTTTATATATAAGTCTACGTCTAAGGATAATACTTCGCTATTTAATTTATAATAATCGCCATTTAAAATACCTATCTTAAATACAATACGATCTTCATCAATATCGAAATTGTCAAAATCATCTTGATTATATAAGTCTTCTTTTTTAAAGGTATATGTTTTTCTTAAAGTTATTGATTTTCCTTTTAAGAAAATATCATAAACCCACTGTACGCCGTTTTGGGGATAATATTCCAGTAACAGAAAGTCATTTTCTCGAATTATTTTTATCATATCTACTCCTATAATTTACTGTATACCGTTGTCAGATTGATAATTATCACTAAGAAATGTGACCAATTTTTAACGTAGTAGTCACTTTTCCCTCTTCGATATTGTAATAAAATATTCTGTCACAATCTTCTTCGTATTCTTTATCCCCTAATATTAACGTCTTCTCATCTTTTGTATTTAATAAATAGAGTTCTCCTTGTTCCGTTTCGATGGTTATTATTTTTTGCTTGGGTTGTGGGAAACCGTAAGAACGCGCCCAATTCAAATATCCTTCAACTATTATTCCTGGTATTAAAGAGAGAAAAACAAATAAAATAATTGGAATCTCATTCCCTTTCAATGTTGTCATCTCAAGAACATGATAAAAAAAACTTATATCAATAGCAAAATACATAAACCACAGCATAATCATGTGGAGCATGATGATTAACAAAATTATGTTTTTCATGTTTTTAGAATAATTAATTTTTTTTATTTTCTTGAAAAAAAGTAATATTAATAAAAATAAAAAAACAAAAAAATAAAGTACAATTATTATCGCTGCCAATTTAATAACTATATCAATATTTTTTTTCTCAATTCCCTCCCAGAACAAAAAACCTATTACAATATTAAAAGCAGTCAATCCAATACCTCCAAAAATATATTTTAGAAGTATATTCCATCTCCTCTTATCTCTGCTTAAAAGCATCAACTCTAATTTAGTTTTTGAGAAAGCACGAATTGCAGACGGAATCATAGCTAGAAAAATAAAAATAGAGGCAATCAACCAACTTTTACTCTCTATTAAGAATTTTGCTGCTTCAATCATCTTATTTTCCTCCATGCGTATTTAGGATTGATGCTTTTTAGAGAAGTTAACTTCTTTCCCTACTCCTGCACCCTCACCCCCAACACCTTCCCCGCCACATCCACATGCTCATGATCGAGTTCCACCTTCACTCGACCCAATCGTCTCTTCTCCCGCCACTCTCTAAGCTGCTCTTCCGTCTCCAACTTCAATTCGGCAATCTCGGTGGCGCGATCGAACATATATTTCGTGGTAAAGAGGCAGGTTCGCACTCCCAGTCCGCCTGATAGAATTGGTGTTGGTCTTGTCTGCCATTGTTCGACCGTAAATTTGACATAAAGCTTGTTTTCGGTACCTTTGCGTGCCGGACGTTCTTCGATCTGATCACGTGGTATGACCTGCCAGCCAGCAATTTTCCCATACAAGAAAACACCCTGTAGCCCAGATGCAAACAGATTCTTCGATTGGTAAATCGCAATATACTCTAGCTGCGTTAAGATCGAATGATCGGTTATATTAGCCAGCGGCATGTGATAGAATGTGTTTTCCTTGACTAGGTCTAATTGCGAGCGATCCTTCAACGAACCGACCAGTACATTTTTGCCGCCGAGTTTATTTTCGTAATATTGCTTCGTTCCGCGAGACTGCGTTGATCGCTCGTATGCTTTTTCCGGACTATCCTGAATAAGCTCGTCTAAGAATTTTTCCATGAGGCTCGTCGCATTCGGCAAGAACGGAAATGCGCCAATGTTTATCAACTCGATACTTTTATAAAACCGATGCTGTTGGAATTGTTCCTCATTCGCATACGGGAAAAGCACATATGCCCCGAACATGCTGCGTTCGTACTGGTTCGTACCCGCCTCTTGGTAGACAATGGCATCCCGGTAACGATGCATCGTGTTTATGTCTTCTTCCTCCGGACCGGGTAGTCCATAAGTTCTATGATAGGGCGTACCTTCGTAAGCAGGGTTGAGGCGGTATTTGGCATCGAACACATATTTATAAATCTGCTGCTTTTGATCGACGTCATGTTTATGTAATGTCAACACATTATCTGGTCTCTGCGATAAGGTCGGCCACTGGCGGTCCTCGGCTGGCAAGGAATTATAATACAATGTGAAACGCTCGCCGTTGCGCGGGTTTTCGTACTGCACCGCCGCCGATTGCTTCCGATCCAAAGTAACGAATAACCCGTTTCGATTGACCCGGATGACATCTTGTTTGATTAACTTATACTTTTTGCTTAATAGATCATGAATTTTGAGAAAACACCAATACTCGTACAACTGAGCTAAATCCTTCATCGACAAATGAAACAGATCGCTTTGAATCGAAAGCCCTTTCATTAACATCAAGTAGATCCGATAAACATCGCGATATCCCGGTGCCATTTGCAGTACTAGCGAAACGGAAATCTGTCTTAATGGCCCCGTATCCCGGAGAAAATCAAATTGCAACAAGCGTTGAATTTGCGTTTGCATGCGCTGGATTTTTTCGATGAGAAGCGGATCGGGTTTTCGATCTTTCAGAGCGATCCGCGAACGGAGCTGCTTCAGTTTGCTATCGATTCGTTCCAGCACCCATCGAAGAAAACGATTTTCCCCTGTATCGAAATCGAGCTTCCGCTTCGTTTCCAATAATTTCGTCGGTCGATAGCGTTGCCCGCCTACCTCCACAACGCCATGCTTTGCATCCTTTTCAAGAAAATGCGGATGACGTGCTAGGAAGGCGATGTTTTCCTTGCCTGCTCGCTTTACTTTTGCAGCATCCATAAGTTTCTGTTCCTGATAAAGCCGATGATGCGGAGCATCCTTAATTCGTTCAATCGCACCGACAAGTTGTTGAAATACATGCTGTGAGATCGTGAAGAACTCTGTTAAACTCGGGTTTTGCGTTTCTTTCAGCCCCGTGAAATGATAAGTTTTCCGCAAAAAATCAAACGACAGATTATATATTTGCCGGTTCACATCCTCCAGGATCGCTTGGTAATCCCGTTTGTAATCTAATTTCGAGGGGAAAATTTCAAGCCGAAGCTGAAGTCCCGCTCCGCCATTGACCTTCACTTCCAGATCGGTGTAGCCAACCTCATTTTTGAAATTTAGAATGCCAGATAGAATCTCGTTCCCTTTCTGCCCGATCGCTTGGCGCAGATGAATGTTCTCATGATGAAAATAAAGCTGATCTTCCGTTTTCTTATGAATGACAAGTTCATAATTTTGCGTTTCGTAAAAGCAAGGATACACCGTTTCCTGCAAAGCATCGACCAACGCTCCGTATTTCGGCGAATACACCTGGACGGAGTGAAATTGCAACAACGAGGAATGGGTAGCGACCTCTAACGAAGCTTCCACCCACTCCACATCTTGACGATGCAAATGCAACGTTTCCACCGTGGGGTGAAACGGCTTTCCCTCCATATACAGGTCAAAGAGATTCGTCTCAATTCGTAACAGTTCCACCGGTTGATTAAGAGAGCCAGAATGAGGTGAATCCATCTTCCTCTAACCTCCGTAGCATGTAAGCCAATTTTCGCGCACTTTGCGGATAGAGCGCTTTCGTTTCTTCCCCAGAACGCCGCCAAGGATCATATAGTTGAGAGGCGTCATTTAGCAACTCTTCCATTTTCCCTTTCTGATTCGTGCAAAATAGCATGAGTTCAATGATCAAACGTTTGACCGATTGACTGCTTCCTTGGATTCTCGGCAACACTTTCTGCAATAGTTGCAGATCGAATGCCTGCTCTTCTGTCATCAGTTCAAACCGCTGATTATAAATCATATAAAAGCAAATCGCATCCCGGACCCGAAAACCGACATGAGCATGAATTTCTTCTAACATCTGGTTGATTCGAACCAGTTTTTCGGTTGTCTTCTTAATAAGCTCGGAATGTTCCGCATACGCATCCTTCAACTGTAAATAATCGCTCCGTAACAAGGATGAAGGCGCTTGGCCATGTTCTACAATTACCTTCTCTATCTCTATCTCAGGGAAATCCTGCAGATCAATGTAGTTAAACTCGATCGTATTGGCACGGTCCAGCACTTTTTTGCTAAATGGATGGGTCGTCTCGTCCATATTGACGGTTCCGACGATAAATACATTGTCCGGTATGTATAAATCGGCCGTACGCTCTTCGTTTCCGCTTGTATGTAGCATCTCTTTCGGTACAATGGTATCAGTTACGATCCGGCCATCTTTCCAATGCTGCGTTTCCAATAAACTCAATACATCGCTAAAATAATGCTCCACCCGCGCCAGATTCATTTCATCTAAGCAGATGAAGTAAGGTTTGTGCCGATTCTCTCGTTTCGATGCTTCTACTAGAACTTTCGTCAGCTCTCCCGGGCGAAAAACACCCGAAAGATCCTGGTATCCAATCAAATCCGTCGGATCGCTCCAATCCGGTCTCACGGGAATTAGCGTAAACTGCTTATTGGCCTCCGTCGCTCCGATCGCTTCCGCAAATAGTTTCACCAGCTTCGTTTTCCCCGTACCTGATATGCCGGCAAGGATGACGAAGGGCTTAGATTTGAGGGAGAGATAGAAGTTCTCGACCATATGATCAGGATATTGGAATCCTTTTTGCTTAATAAAGGTTTTAATGTATGCCAATCTGTCCGTAACTGTCAATGAATCGACAGGTGCTTGTTCCTCGATATCCATCGCAATATATTGGTTCCCCTCTTTGGTTATATACATCAGTTCTTGGAGCCAGTTTAATACGAATCTCGATCTACTATTTTGTGTAACTTCTCCCCAGGAATCTTGTTTACCAAGTGCAGCGACAAATCGCTCGCTAAAATTCGTTAAATCAAATTGTCGTAGCTCCTGAACGATTTGAACAGCACTACGAATTGCTTTTAATAAGTTGGAATGATCGTGGTTCGTAATATATTCACGTAATAATGTTATTTGCTGTTCGCCGAGTTGCCAGAAGTTCTGTCCTCGATCTAAATAGAATTCATATCCTTGTTCTGTTAATATGTATGTTTTATTGTTCAACTCAACAAGACCCAGTTCAGACAAGGCCCGCCCAATATGCTGGATACGAACTCTTGGACGTTTAACGTCGTCACCTGAGAATAAGACTTTATTTTGGTTATCGATTAACTGCTCTATAGTTGCCCCAATAGGGTACACTGATCCCAAAAAATTTGTAACTCCTTGAGTCAAATAAAGATGCGCAATCATGTAGTTGTAGCTTCCTACTTCATCATCTTCCTCGGGTGCAACAGATTTAATTAATGCTTCATGGAACGAGAGACCTAACATTCGTTGGCTATAGTAATTTTGTATTTCTTCCACTGCATAGTCGTATAACTCATTCCATACGCTGTTATCCCACTGGCTATACCATTTCTCCTGAAAGCCGATCGTTTGCAGTTCCGCATTCTTCTCTATAAGCGCGGATAACGCTGCAATAGGCGTATCAATGATCGCTTGAACTTGATTCAAGGTTACTGCTTCCCATCCGGAAGCGATCTTATCTGGAGGCTGATCAACAGGTGCACCAATTTCCTCTCTTTGCTGAAGATAGCCAAGAAACCGCTTCTTCACCTCATTGAAGGATACTTCCCTCTGGTTGCTCACTTTCATTTCATCTATTAGTGCCAGGACAAGCACCATTTTATAAGATTTTTGCTTATGTACAAAAATTGAAGATAGTTCCGCTGGTAACGTCATGTTCATCACCCGTATCATTTTTATGTTAAAAAAGACTTACAATATTCTAAATTTTCCGACATTAGTCCTATTAATTCGGCAAAATGAGAGGGAATACCTGCAAATTGCAATTTTATTGCGAACTTTATACTAATTCCACTCTATAAAAAAGCGGTTAAATCAAGAACCCCACTACGTTTAGTGGGGTTCTTGTTTCTAAATTACATTCAATACATTTGAAGACCTTTGAATAGCTTTTTTAATTTCTATAGCAATTGATTTTGCCAAGAGTGGAGGAACTGCATTACCTACTTGAGTATATTGGGGAACTTCGATTTTTCTTCTGTGCCCCCCTGTGGTGCGTTTTCCAAGAAATTCAAAACTGTCATCAAAGGATTGAAGTCTTGCCATTTCACGAACAGTTAATATTCTATTTTCAAATGGTGATAAAAAGTCATCTGGTAATGTTACCATTGTAGGAGCAATGCCTGTACTTAATAGCTTTATACGGCTATTCTTCTTTGTAAGTAATGCTTCAAGCATTTGATTGGTGATATTCTTTTTCAAAAATCTTTGAATTATTTCATCAGTACTGTATTCTTGGGCCAATTTATTCTGACACTCTTGCAAGAGAGAAGGATATCGCCTTAAATCGAGTCCTTCTTCAAGTATTCTCTTCATCAGCATAGCTGAGCTTTCACCTTGGCGGAATAATGAGAAACGTTCGGTGATTAATAAATTATGTTTTGAAAGTTCATGATTATAAGTATAATGATGGTTAGGTATTCGTAAATTTTTGGTTGTTGGAGTCCTGCCGTTTTGAGATTCCATCTGATAATCCGTAGTCACAGGATTGAACTGTGAACGTAATGATGGGCTGATTATCAGATCACCGATTGCATCGAGGACTGAGATCTTTTGGGTATCATTCGATGTTGTCGGCTCTGGATATTGGGGGGTAGCTTGCCCATCTGCATAAGCAATAAAAATTACCCTTTTACGTCTCTGTGGTACTCCATAATCCGAAGCGTCAAGGACCTTAGGCTTCAAGGTAAGGTAACCGATTTGGTTAAATTCTTCTAACAAAATATCAGGTAAAACCATATCGTCATCATATAGTTTTCCTTTAACACCTTGATAACCTTGAAGTTTAGTATCTAAGAAGCCTTCAACATTCTCCATAACTACGTATTTGGGTTTAATCTCATTCACAATTCTTAGATATTCCCTGAACAAGAGGTTTCTTGGGTCATCTTTTTTTCTTTGACCTGCCCTACTAAATCCTTGACAAGGTGGTCCACCAAAAATCGCATCAATAGTAGGGATTGAGCGACCTTTAAAAAGTTCAAGATCTTTAATTGCACGAAGGATACTGTCCCCGGACAGTTCCTTAACATCGGCGAGTTCGAAATGCGTATTCTCCCCGTGGTGCAATCCCAATCGTTCGTGTCTGTTCGTATAAGTCAATTTAACAGACTCGTTAATATCACTTGAGAAAATTATGTGGAACCCAGCTTGAAGAATTCCTTCACTCATACCTCCGGCTCCACAAAACAGGTCAATAGCAAGTGGTTTCATTAAATCACTCCAGTGCCTTAACTTCTTGGTGTTAACGATATAATCTGAGTTGCTTTCACGTAGGTAATTATCAATAGATATTATCCTACAATTTTTCGAAAAAGTCCAGGCTTTTTTTTCTGTCATATTTATCCCTCCCAATCGGAACGTTTGTTCTCATATCATTATACCAAACAAACATTCTGGTTTAAAGTGGGATTTTGATAAAATATTACCTCGCAGGAGATGAAAAAAATTGACGCAAAACATTGTTGAGCATCTAAGGGAAGAAGCAGTCAATAAATTATTTGACCCTAAATTTCGAAAGTACCGTTCATTGAAAACATAAAAAAGTGCCCAAATCTTTGGTAGAATGGTGTTTGTCGAGAACACTACACCCAAAGAGAGGAGCACCTTTTAGGTGAAGTCTAC
>NZ_JAHLPR010000090.1 GCF_018918005.1 Paenibacillus sp. MSJ-34
TCGGGTTCTTTAGCATACGCATTTTTGAAAATTGCTTTCAAAAACACGTTTACATCGATAATTTTAACTCAAGCACCCCAAATTGAGCCTCAATCGCCCGGTTTATTCCGAGATCCTATAAAATTATTTCCTAATAGTTACAATGGCTCATTCAGATAAAAAAACAACCTTTAGTGAAAAAATTTCCAATTAAATGTTAAGGGAAGGGAGAGCAAGCCGCTTATATAATAGAGACACTATAAGTTGCATTATTCTGATCCTAATTCCGACAAGAAGTTTTACAAAATTATTACAAATTTGAACTATATCTTGAAATTGACACGATTGGATTACGGGTGTAATATTAAATTGTATTACATTTGTAATCTGGAAAGGCGGTTCAAAAATGACAAAAGATATTCCTAAAATTACGGATGCGGAATGGGAAGTTATGGAGGCTCTTTGGGAAAGTTCGCCTCGTACCGCAAACGAGGTTATTGAATCTCTGCAACATATCATGGACTGGAAACCTAAAACCATTCGAAGTTTATTGAATCGTTTAGTTCAAAAACAGGCGGTAGGCATAAATAAGGAGGGGAAAGTATATACCTTTTATCCACTATATCAGGAAGATGAATGTAGACGTGCAGAAACCCATTCTTTTGTTAAGCGTATTTATGGCGGTGCTATGAAGCCAATGATTGTTCAGTTTTTACAAGAACAGTCCTTATCTCCTGAAGAAATTAAAGAACTACGAAAAATACTTGACGAAAAGTCGTAGATGCAATTTATAAGGAAGGGAAAGGATGAATGTGATTGAATTATTCATGACATGGCTAACTGCATTGTTTCAATGGTTCTTAACAACATCGATTATGGCAAGTTTATTAGTCATCATGATTCTGCTCATCAAATGGGTTTTCAAAAAACAATTAAGTCTAAGAATTCACTATTTTTTATGGATCATATTACTCTTGAGGCTGATACTGCCATTTGCCCCTGAAAGTTCGTTTAGCATCTTTAACATTTTTGCTCTAAATGTAAATCCTATGCCAATGTCAAGCGACGTGGAATCAAGGTCTGTTTCCCTGCACAACGCCCCAGGGATTTTAACGCAGGATCTACCCGGGGAATCGTCAAAACCTGTCGCAGGGAAGGATGAAGTCATACATAATCCACATGCAACCGAACCATTTCCGGATTTTGCAGCAGGCCATACATGGAGAGCATCGATCTGGAATTATGTGGCGGTTCTCTGGATTTTGGGTATCACTGTTTTATTGATATACATGATTAGAATGAACGTTTTATTTAAAAAGAAAGTGGTAAAGAATTCGAAAATAGTGGAATCATCGCTTTCATCGATTTTGGAAAGATGTAAAATTACGATGGGAGTTAAAGCTACTATTCCTCTTCTTATCACAAACGCCGTCTCAGGGCCAACCTTATACGGACTATTTCGTCCGAAATTGCTTTTACCTAAAAGAACGATAGAAACGCTGCGGGATGATGAGCTAGAACATATTTTTCTTCATGAATTAGCGCATTATCGGAGAAAAGACATTGAGTTTAATGCGTTATTCATTTGCATGTTGGTCATACACTGGTTTAACCCTGTTATATGGTATGCCTATTGTCGGATGCGTCAGGATCAAGAGTTGGCATGTGATGGCTTGGCATTATCCCATATAAACCAGTCGAACATTGCTAGTTACGGTCATACGATCTTGCGGTTAGTGGAGATGAATTCCACCATGAATCGCTTTACAAGTATCGCACACTTTTCTTCTAACAAAACTCAATTAAAGAAAAGAATATTGATGATCAAATATTTTGACAAAAAAAAGTATCGTTGGTCTCTTCCCGGCGTATTGCTTATCGCTTTATTGGGCGGCTGCGTGTTAACGAATGCAAACTCTTCGGCCGAACAGACCGACATCGAATCGGAACCCCCCAAATCTTCTATAGAAATACAGGAACAGACGGATAAAGATGACATCCATTTCGTTATAGACACGAAAGACGAAATTCCCGGTTCATTAACGAAGGAAACAGCAACAATAGGAAATGTTCATTTAGGGGACACGAAACAAAACGTCTATGGAATTCTAGGAGAACCCGCTAAAGTTTCATCGGATTCCAACACCGGAGAAGATATATGGCATTATCCAAAGCAGGCAGCAACGGTCTATTTCTATAAAGAATCGCCTGACTTTCCTGTAAGAGGGGTGAGTCGGATTCTGATTGAAGGGAAATCCAATCTGAAGACAGATAAGGAGCTGGGAGTAGGCGACTCGCTTGATCACATTAAGAATGCCTTTACAAACATAAATGGGACTCCGGACAAAAACGGGGTAAGAACGATTTGGATTAACGGGGAAAACCGGGGGTCCGAATCCGCTAATCGCTATTACCCGACAATGATATTTGAGTTATCGTCAAACATCGTGCAAAAAATCGAGCTCACTAATCAAGGCGTAAATCCAGGTCCTTATGATCAGAAGCCCTTAAGTTATAACGATCTGAAGATTGGCGATATACAAATCGGCGATACGAGCGATAGCCTGATGGAACGATATGGCGATCCTAGTAAAAAAACGACCGTGCATGGCATTGGAGATCCGGAATGGATTTTTGAAAAGTATGGGATCACCGTTTTTCTTGATCCAGTTTGGGCAATCCGGGTAACAAATCCTTTTTCAGGGAGCACTCCTAGAGGGATTCGAATCGGGAGCACAGAGGACGAAGTTAAAAAGGCTTATCCGGATAGTTTTCCAGATTCCGATTTTAATCGCTTAGTACAAAATTCGACTGATGGCGTCTATCAACTCGTATTTGTTCTGAAAAACAGAGCGGTGAGCGCTATTTTCTTACAAAAAGACTTGCAACTTAGTAAATTCTAAGCGAATGAAAAGCCCTTGTTTTTTAATTAAAAACAAGGGCTTAAGGCTTGCAACATTACCGATCATTGAAACCTAAGAGTAGAGATGCGTCATTCCTGGCAGCTTCGGATCATCAAATACCCGGTTTCTATAAGCGTAAATACAATCCCGGTTCTTAATCGTGTTATAAAAACCTTCATAACCGCCAGTAGTTGTCCACGGTCGTTTACCTTTCTCGTTAGTGAGGGTATATGTTTTCGAAGAACAATAACTCGTGTCCCCGCCGGTATAACTGGAATAGTAACCATTATACAATGCTGTGGACGCTGCATTTAATCCGTCGTCATCGAAACCTCCGTGAGAGTACGCAAATTGGATATGCGGGTATCCTTCTATAAGCAGCTTTGCATACGATCTGACCCCGTTGTTAGGCCCGTCAAACTTGGTTCCTGTCGGAGTTCCATCTGAACTCCCGCTAAAACCGGAACAAAGTGCTGTTTGGTTACCCGGGTTCCAACGCGATTGGAAAGAGGACACGCTCCACCCGAGTTCAATGCCCCAATGGACGAGAATAAATGCCGGAGGAAGTATTCCATATTTCGAGCTTTTATACGTTTGATATGCCACCCATTTCGCGAGATTGGCGATGGTATAAGTATACCCGCCGTAAGTAACCTCCCCGTTTATGAATTTCGTATGAGTGTCCAGGCAGGCAGCAGTAATGCCCGCATTCTTTGAGGAGGATTCTCTTGTGGTAGTCCCTCCTTCAGGTACCTTCATTAGAGTAACATCTTCTTCGTGACTACGGATTGTGATCTGCATTTTAAATCGACTCCTTTAATAAATATTGTTGGCTTTGATGAATTCAGATCAGATTTCATCTGAACATCTTCGCCACACTATATAACAGTGAAACCACCTTTCATTAAAACAACCTTTATTTACAAAGTTTTTTCGTTTTTTGGAGAGTTAAAGAAGAAAGGGCTCTATTCCAAAAAAGAGATTTTTGAAAGTAGAATTTTGTAGGTCTTGTTTGTTAAAGGAAAATAAGGTGATATGAACTAAGAAAAGTGTTGAAATAGCAGGGGAATTGAAAGGTCAACTAGAATATAACTTAGAGAAATGACTAGAATTTACTGAACTTGTATATCTCAACAGTGAGCTGGTAGGAAAATAGAGAATGATTTTGATTGAGGGGGAGAATTTGAAGTATGCGGAATTTGGAAAATGCAATTGATTGGGAGCATGAACACATATTGAAGGTGAATAGATCCATTTCTACATATGGTATTAAGGAAAAGATAGTGGAGGAGGAGGCAAGGAAAGAAATAGAGCCATGGTTGTCAGCGATTTTTCAAAGCGAACATCTGTCTGTTTTGCTGGGCGCAGGGTTAACGACCGCAGTTACTTCCATAGCATCCCTACCCTCCCAAGGGATGTGGAGGATTGATTTTGATGGAGTTTATAAGGAACATATAAAGATTTACGCAGATAAAAAGGCTACTAAAAGCGATAGAGGCAAAGCTAACTTGGAAGATGATTTGAGAACTGCCTTTGAATTATTAGCTGGTTTGCAAATCGCCGGCCAGGAAGAGGATGCCCTGCAACTAAAGACAAGTATAGAGTCGGCATTATCTGAATTTATTTCAACAGTCTTAAAAACTGAGGAACAATTTAAAAAAGCACTTGAAGCTAAGTTTGAAAAATTTGATATAGAGATGATATTTGATGAGGAGTACGAGGGTAAGGCGGAACAAGAAAAACTAGATTATCAAAAGAAGGCGGAAGAAGCGTTAAGCTATCTAAAATCATTCCTTACAAGTTTCGCAAGTCGGACTGCCAGCAGAGATCGCCTTAACATTTTCACTACGAATTACGATCGATTTATTGAGTATGCATGTGATATGGCAGGTATATTATTGTTGGATCGATTTATAGGGAAAATTTCTCCGATTATGCGTTCGACTAAACTTGAGTTAGATTATCACTACAATCCGCCAGGTATTAGAGGAGAACCTCGCTATGTTGAAGGTGTAGCACGGTATACAAAAATGCATGGTTCAATCGACTGGAAGTTTCAAGGGAAAAAGATTGTAAGAGAACCATTACAATTTGGAGCTTCAAACTTTATGAAAGAATCAGCGGAAGCTGTAGTTATTTACCCTAACTCTTCCAAGGATATTGAAACTGATTTTTTCCCATACGCGGACATGTTTCGAGATTTTTCTGCAGCGCTTTGTCGCCCTAACTCTGCACTTGTTGTTTATGGTTACAGTTTTGGTGATTCCCATATAAATCGGATCATTGAGGACATGTTAACACTCCCTTCAACTCACTTAGTTATCATTGCATATGAAGATAGCGCGAAGCGGATAAAACGTTTCTATGAGAAGCATAACCCTGCGCAGATTACTTTATTAATTGGAAGCCATTTTAGTGATCTAAAGTACCTGGTTGATTGGTATCTGCCAAAAGCTGCAATAGACAAAATTTCTGTAAAAGCGCATGAATTGAAGGAACGTCGAGGAGATAAAGAACCTCAAAACAAAAGTGGAGAAGGTAGATTTGATGAATGGGATTCCTGATTTTGATTATCTTCGAGATCTCACAATTGGTACTGTCGAATTCGTCAGTCCATCGACTATTAGAGTGAAATTAGAATTCAATACACCAGTAAACACAGCTTTTAATGCTGGTTTTCCAGTATCTTTTCCTAAAATAAACGGATTTGTACTTGTTCCTAATGAAGTCGGGGCAATAGTCGGGATGATATCTTGGATTGGTGTTGAAAATTCGCTTTATCCCAAAAGAACAGGATTGAAAGATTTTGATTTAATCGACCTTCCATTTCCTCAAAGGAAAATGCAAGTTAATTTACTTGGAACTTTAAAAACTAAACGAGACGGAACTTTTGAATTTGAAAGAGGTGTTTACCAATTTCCTTCCGTAGGAGATGCCGTTTCTATCCCTACGAATGAAGAAATGGAGGCAATAGTTGAAAATAGAGAAAGGAACGCCAATGTTGTAATTGGCACAGCCCCTATAGCAGGCAATGTTCCCGTAAAGATAAACCCAGATACGCTTTTTGGAAGACATATTGCTGTTTTGGGGAATACGGGGAGCGGAAAATCCTGTTCGGTAGCTGGATTGGTTCGCTGGTCAATTGAGACTGCTAAAACCAACAATAAAAAATCAGGGGCACTAAATGCGCGTTTTATTGTTTTTGATCCAAACGGAGAATACTCAAAGACCTTTGATTCTATAGGGAAACCAAGGAAGTTTAGGGTGAATATAGGAGAGGATTTGATCAAAGAAAGCACTCAACTGCAAGTGCCAGCCTGGATGTGGAACAGCTATGAATGGAGTTCGATTACACAAGCCAGTGGAAAAATGCAACGACCAATACTAAGGCGTGCATTGAGAGAATTGCGAAATGGCGGTACTATTTCAAATGATATCTTCAAAGCAAGAATAGACTTGACGAGCTACCATTTAGCGCTTAAAACTCATGTTGCCAGAGGCTATGATATTTTGTCCGATAAGAATGAACGTACAGCATTTGGGAAAAGGCTGGTTATGTTTAAGGGTGATTTTGAGCATATGATAACTCTATATAATCACCTTTCTGAAGTTGTTGCTGGACTAGGGAAAACTCTTCGAATGATTGAGGACATAATTAATAAGTATTCTAAGTCATTTGTTAGAGATGGGGAAGCGATACAATATTTTGAGAGTATCTCGAGGGCTGACTTTGACAATTTAGTTGCAAATATGCAGGAAGTCCTAGATTCATGGGGAGGTGAGGTGGAATATGAAGGACCTAATGAGGATACACCAGTTGAGTTTGATCTCAATCAAATAACCGCCCAAATCGCTCAAATATCTAAAGAACAAAACGCCATACAGTATGTAGACTATTTAATTATGCGTATTCAAACGATGATGGCTGACATTAAAATGTCTTCTATTATTAACTACAAGAGCGAAATTACTTTATCTGAATGGTTAGAAACATATATTGGGGATGATCAAGGAAGCGAAGTCATGATCATTGACTTATCTCTTGTACCATCTGAAATTATACATCTAGTTGTTGCTGTAATGTCACGGATTATTTTTGAGTCTTTGCAACGATATCGAAGGAAAAATGGAAAACCGTTGCCGACCGTCATGGTTCTTGAAGAAGCGCATCATTTTATTAGCAGGTATGTGCAAAATACGGAAGAGTTGTCGCCAGCATCTATGTGCACTCAAACTTTCGAGAGAATTGCTCGCGAAGGAAGAAAATTTGGCCTTGGACTGATGATTTCTTCTCAGAGACCATCTGAACTATCTCCAACGGTGCTGTCGCAATGTAATACGTTCCTGTTGCACCGTATAGTAAACGATCGTGACCAGGAATTAGTAAAACGCCTGGTTCCTGATAATTTGGGAGAGATGCTAAATGAACTGCCTGTACTTCCAACAGGCAAGGCTTTATTGATTGGAGCAGCGTCTTCAATTCCAACTTTAGTTGAAATGACTCAATTAAAAGAGGAGGATCGGCCACATTCCTCTGATCCGGACTTTTGGGATGTTTGGACAGGGAATGTGGAACGAGAAGTCGACTGGAAAACCATAGCGAGAGAATGGCAGGTTGAATAATAAAAAAGTAAATTGCTAAATTTGTAAAGCTCCACAGTATAATATTTTTGCTGAAACTTGTAGCATACACAAAAGCAGCTTCGGGACAAGTGAAGGAAAAGGAGCACTTGATTAGAGCAGTTAACCAAAGTCTTTATAAGCTGAATATTTTTAGATTATTACGGTGTGAGAGAACCAGTTTTTCGGTGATTAGAGAGCCAGATTTTCGTGACAACGTTTGGCGTTACACGATCGCTTAGTAGAAAAGCTTTCCCCTATGATAACGCCGTTGCAGGAGCCACTTTTAATTAGGGTAATGCACGTAGATGAAATCTATGCTAAAATAGTAGTACAAAGCATAGGAGGTACGAACAATGGCAAAAGTGCTGAAGTTCCCTCAACCGAATTTACAACAGAATAAAGGACAAGCTTTCGACCATGCCATGTTGGCGATCGAGCAGCGCCTAGGCGTTACCTTTTGGGATTACGTTGGCATAGGTGGAAAAAGAACGGATGAAGTTCAAGCTACAATAGACCGTGCTTTACATAAAGAAACCTTACAAATGGCAACGAACAGCATAGAAAAGTAGAAAATCCACCTGATATCGTGGATTTTTCTTTTTGTCACGAAAGGAGATGGAGGATCTGACATTCTTTGAACGCGGTTTTGTCTTTGAAGGGAATATTCCAAAGTCGAGACATACAAGTGCTTTAATAAAGTTAATCGAAAATATTTCTACATCGAAAGCACCGATAATGACCTCTTTAGGGTTCTTATCGGTGTTTTTTGTAGAAAGATGTCGGAGATGTTGGGGGAACCGCGTCCGGATAAAGCGCAGCTGCTCACAACGCCAGAGTCTCCGGAACATTGGCCTTCTTGATTTATTTATTTCTACAACAAGGAGCAATGCTCCACCGCTTTTATAATAGTTTTGATAATGAGTTAATTTAAGGAAAGCTTCGATTGCCTACGGAAAACGTACTTACTTGAGTTCCTTTAACCTGAACGGGGACAGAGCCAAGTAAGGACTCAGTTTTCGCCGAATCATCAACATAAACCTCAATACTTCCATCAAATGAGATATCCTTATCTCCTACAGATATATTGGCAATAAGATAGGATCTCGGAATAAACCGGGCGATTGAGGCTCAATTTGGGGTGCTTGAGTTAAAATTATCGATGTAAACGTGTTTTTGAAAGCAATTTTCAAAAATGCGTATGCTAAAGAACCCGA
>NZ_JAHLPR010000091.1 GCF_018918005.1 Paenibacillus sp. MSJ-34
TCGGGTTCTTTAGCATACGCATTTTTGAAAATTGCTTTCAAAAACACGTTTACATCGATAATTTTAACTCAAGCACCCCAAATTGAGCCTCAATCGCCCGGTTTATTCCGAGATCCTATTTTAACGAACTTCTATGATCATTTTGGTTGATCGTAAGAATAGCTCGGATAACAACCAAGGACGCGAACCTGCGAACCGATCGCCTCAATTTCCGCTATCGCGGCAGGCAGCAAAACGGAATCCATCGAAGCCTCAATATCGATATAAAAGAAATAATTGCCTAATTGCTTTTTGGTCGGCCGGGATTCGATACGCGTCAAGTTAAGGCGGCGCCATGCGAACGCCGATAAAATTTGATGAAGCGCTCCCGAATAATCTTGCGGCGGCGTGACGAGTATGCTCGTTTTCATGCGCCCCGGTTTCGGCAAAGCGATGTTGTCCGGACCGATCAGTACGAATCTCGTAAAGTTGTTTTGATGGTCGGTTACGTTTTCCTTCAAAATATCAAGACCGTGCGCCGCCGCTCCAAGTCTGGTTCCGATTGCCGCAACGCCTTGGCCCGGCCTTTCCTTCGCTTGCTTGACGCCTTCCGCGGTGCTGCCGACCTGCTCCAATTCGGCATGGGGCACGTAAGTGCGCAAAAATTGCGTACATTGCGCCATCGCCACAGGATGGGACAATATTTTTTTAATTTTACGGTAATCGATCGCCTCTTCGCCCGCTTCCCGTTTCCCGTCGCCGCCCAAAACGCGGAATTGCGATGCGTCGCCGATCAAATTTTGGACGGAGGGATATACCCATTCCGCCTGGATCGGAATGTCCACTTCATGGATCAGCCAATCCATATGAAGGCTGACCGAACCTTCAATCGTGTTCTCGATCGGAATGACGCTGTAATCCGTCTTGCCGGATGCCGTCGCGGCGAAAACGTCGGAAATCATTTTATAATGCACGAATTCATGCTCTTCGTTCGCGAATAAATAAGCGACCGCCTCATGCGACACCGTGCCTTGCGGCAATAATGCGATGCGTTTCATACGCCCATTTCCCCTTTAACAAGCTCCATGAAAGACTGCTGCGCAGGCTCGGGCAGCACGACGGCTCCTTCCGCGTTCGGCTTCAGCCGGAGCGTGGCCGCGGTTATTCCTTCCCGTTGCAACGTATCCAATAAAAACTGTTCTAATTGTACCTTATGAACCCCTTGTCCATCAACCAATGCGAGCAGCGTAGGCCCCGCGCCGCTTAGCGCGACGCCTAGCGCGCCGTATTCCGTCGCATTCTCCAATATCGCCTTCATGCCTGGCACCAAGGCCGCCCGATACGGTTGATGCAGCTTGTCCTTCATCGCCTGGCGGATGAGCGGCAATTTGCCGCTCGCAAGCGCCGCGACCAATAACGACGAATGGCTTACATTGAACACGGCGTCCTGCATGGAGACGGATTGCGGCAGCACATGGCGCGCCTTTTCCGTTTCCAGATGAAATTCCGGAATCGCCGCCAGCACCTCCAAGGCGGGATGCGGTTCCAAACGAATATGTTCGGCGCGTTCCCCGTTCCATACGGTCACGACGATTCCGCCGAACAACGACGCTCCTACGTTGTCGGGATGCTTCTCCAAAGCGGTTGCCAATGTGAAAATGCGGTCCTGCGACAGCGGATTGCCGATTAGCGCATTCGCGCACACCATGCCGCCGATAATCGCCGCGGCGCTGCTTCCCAGTCCCCGCGCAAGCGGGATGTCGCTGTACATCGATATTTCCAGTTCAGGCACGGCAACGCCCGCTTCTGCAAACACCGTTTGCGCCACTTTATAAATTAAATTGGATTTATCGCACGGTATATCGTTCATTTCATCGCCGTATAAATGGATTTGCGTCTCCGAGGAAGGCTTCATTTCGATCCAAGCGAACAAATTGAGCGCCATGCCGAGCGTGTCGAATCCCGGTCCCAAGTTGGCCGTGCTGGCCGGAACTTTGACAGCCGCCCTCGGACGAATGTTAATCTGTTTCGTCATCGGCTCCACCTTTTAACCTTCGACGCGGTAGACGCTCTTCACTTTGCGAATGACGCCAAGCCGTTCGAAATGTTTCAATACTTTATCCATGCTCGCTTTGCTCGCGTCATGCGTAATGATAATGATTTCCGCGTCCGGATTGTCGGCGTTTGGCTGCTGCAATACGGATGCCAAGCTGACCTCGTACTCGGCGAATACTTGCGTAATTTGCGCGAGAACTCCCGCCTTGTCTTCAACGTGCAAAAGAATAAAGTTTTTGCAGGCGATCTGCTCGTCGGATTTCAGTTTCTTCTCGTTATACGGCACCATCGTTTTTTGCCCGTTGACGCCGAGTTTTAAATTTTTCACTACCGCGACCAAATCGGCGACAACGGATGTTGCCGTCGGCAATTCGCCGGCTCCGGCTCCGTAGAACATCGTTTCTCCCACCGCTTCGCCATGAACGTAAACCGCGTTGAAGACCCCGTTGACGGAAGCGATCGGATGCGAAAATTTCACCATCGTCGGCTGCACGCTAATGCTGATATGCTCATCCTGCCGTTCGGCGATGCCGAGCAGTTTCACTTCGTAGCCGAGACGTTTCGCGTACATAATATCTTCTTTGGACACGCCGGAGATCCCCCGTACGTCGACATCTTCCAGCGCCACTTCCGTACGAAACCCGAGCGTCGCGAGAATCGCCATTTTGCGCGCGGCGTCGAGTCCCTCGACGTCGGAAGTCGGGTCTGCCTCCGCATATCCGAGCTGCTGCGCTTCTTTCAGCACATCCTCGTAAGAAGCCCCTTCTTGGCTCATTTTCGTTAATATATAGTTCGTCGTCCCATTCACAATCCCCATAATTTTCAAAATGCGATCGGAAGAGAAGCCTTCGATTAATGTACGTATAATCGGAATGCCGCCGGCAACGCTAGCCTCGTACATCACGTCGCATTGATGCTGCTGGGCCTTCGCCAATATTTCCGGGCCGTGCAGCGCCATCAAATCTTTGTTGGCGGTGACGACATGTTTGCCGCGTTCCAAAGCTTCGAGTATATACGGCTTGGTCGAATCGACTCCGCCCATCACTTCGACGATGACATCGATTTCCGGATCGCGGATAATTTCCCAAGCGTCCTCCGTCAGCTTGCCCGGATCGATTGGAATATTACGAACTTTATTCGCATCTTTCACCAATATTTTTTCGATTTGAATGGGCGATCCGACTTGACTCCGCAAATCTTCCTGATGCCCTTGAACGATACGGACGACTCCCGTACCGACAGTGCCTAACCCCAACAACCCCACTTTGACCGGTTTCATATATGCTCCTCCTAAATGTTTGTAAGCGTGACGCTTGAAACAATATCATGCTCATTTGCTTTCGAAGTCCGCGTGATTCCGTGCTCAAGACTATCCTTGTCCGATGAGAGACACCTTCCTGACGCCTTCCTGCGCCCGGAACGCTTCCATCATCGCCTCCAGTTGCCCCGACATGAACGTCGTCTCCACCGTAATGACCACATTGGCCATACCTTGCAGCGGAATGGTCTGATTGATGGTGAGTACATTGCCGTCATGCGCCGCCACCAAACCAAGCACTTTCGACAGAACGCCCGATCGGTGCTCCAAATCGAGCGAAATCGTAACGATGCGTTCCCGCTGCATTTGATTGAGCGGAAAAATCCCGTCTTTATATTTGTAGAACGCGCTGCGGCTTAACCCGACGCGCTCCACAGCCTCATGCACGGTGACCGCTTCGCCGCTTGCCAACATTTGCTTTACCTGAACGGTTTTCATTACCGCTTCGGGCAAAATGTCCTCCCGGACCAAATAATAGCGTTCCGCCATCGAACGTCCTCTCCCACTAGACCATTGTTTTCGTATAGTGGACATTATAGCGGAATCCGGGTAGAAGAGCAATAGTTGTTAACGGAAAAAACCATACCATATCGCGCGGGTGCAAAGCGTCGATATGATATGGCTCGGACTGTTGCGAAGAAAAAGCATCTGCGGTTTCTCAATAATAGTAGCTGCTGCCTTCGACGAATTCGAACTCGAAATCCGCGATCCGGATAATCGTTCCGTCTTTCGCTCCGCGCTGCCGCAGCGCTTCGTCGACTCCCATCTTACGTAAAATGCGGGCAAATCTTAATATCGCATCATGGGAATTGAGCTGCATCCGCTTCATCATGCGTTCGATGCTCTCGCTTTCCACGACAAATATATCGTTCTCGCGCCGAATCGTAAATTGCTGTTCGTCCTTTTTCTCGAGACGGTATACTTTCCGTTCCTCCACCTCGGCCACTTCTTCGATTTCCGGCGTATCCGGAATTTCGTCGAGGATGGCGGCGGCCCGGTACAACAATTCTTGCACCCCTTGCCTTGTAAGCGACGAGATCGGCATAATGTCCAAATCCGGCCGCTCCTTCAACGCTTTGCGCGTAAATTCGGACAAGTTCTGTTCCGCTTCGGGCATATCCATCTTGTTCGCGGCCACGATTTGCGGTCGTTCCGCAAGCTTGGCGTTATAAAGCTGGAGCTCCTGATTGATTTTGAGCCAATCTTCATAAGGATCTCTGCCTTCCGATCCGGCCATATCCACGACATGAATAATGACGCGGGTTCGCTCCACATGACGCAGAAATTCGTGACCGAGACCTATGCCTTCATGCGCTCCTTCGATCAGTCCCGGCAAATCGGCCATAACGAAGCTGCGACCGTCCCCAACGTCGACAACGCCTAAATTCGGCGTAATCGTCGTAAAGTGATAGGCGCCGATTTTCGGTTTGGCGGCCGAAACGACCGACAGCAGCGTCGATTTGCCGACGCTCGGAAAACCTACTAAGCCTACGTCGGCCATAACCTTTAGTTCAAGCACGACCCAGCGTTCTTCTCCCTCTTCGCCGTTCTCGGCGATTTCCGGAGCCGGATTGTTCGGCGTCGCAAAGCGGATATTGCCGCGCCCGCCGCGCCCGCCGCGCGCCACGACGACTTGCTGGCCGTGCCGCGTCAAATCGGCGATCACTTCCTGCGTATCGTCGTCGATAACGACCGTGCCAGGCGGTATGCGGACGATCATGCTCTCCGCATTGGCGCCGTGCTGGCTTTTGTTGCGCCCTTTCTCGCCTCGCTTCGCCTTGAAATGGCGTTGGTAACGAAAATCCATCAGCGTGCGCAATCCTTCGTCCACTCTGAAAATAACGTCCCCGCCTTTTCCGCCGTCGCCTCCGGCGGGGCCGCCTTCCGGCACATACTTCTCCCTGCGGAAGGATACGATCCCGTCGCCTCCGTCGCCGCCTTTGACATAAATTTTCGCTTTATCTACAAACATCGTTCCACCTCGTTACGTAACGCAAGGCACACTCCATTCGAACGAAGCCCGCCCGGAATCGGGTTGCTCCATTTTCCCTGGTTTGCCCTGCACAATCGATTTCATTTTTTGGCGTACGTCATCTAATGCATCCGAGGGAACTTCCCCTTCCCATCGATAGGCAACGCGCAATTCCCCGGGGCGCTTCTGAAACATGACTTGAAGAACCCGTTCGTCGTCATACGTTTGCCGCGGAATGTACTGAAAAATTCGAACCGTTTCTTGAATCGTGTGCGACAATGTTTCCGCATCGATCGCCATGCGCAAATCCGTCAAATCGATTTCCTCGTCGAGACGCACATCCAATTGCATGTCGGCGTTGAATGTTCGAAACGAATGAAAGTACAGCACGAGCGACGGGATTCCCAACTTCGAAATTTTGCTTTCCTGCGCCATCCGCTCTTTTATTTTTCCCACGCTCTGCAATAATTGATCATGTTTTTTCAATTGAATATATCCGTATACGATTTGCAGTTCGTTCATCCAATCATGGCGGTGATGATTCAACGTATGTATGGCCGTTATATGAGCCGCAAGGAGCGACCGCTTCATTAGCTCCTTCTGTTCCTTGCGAACGGTTCGCACGCTGTACCACGCGATCGCTCCGATCCATACGGCGAACAACATCGCGGGCCACAGCGGCCGATCGTAAACGATGACGATCAGCAGAGGAATAACGGCTGATCCTGCTGCAATCATCCGCTTCGTTCTCCAAGATTTCATCCGTTTCCCACAATCCTCTTCCACAATTTCATATATCGAACTTTCGATAACCATCATTGCGCGTATGTGTAAATAGTACACTAAATCTTCAACGAAAGACAACCGCCCATGGATAGGACGAAAAAAACAAGCCGAGGATCAGTTTGTTTGTCCTCGGCTTGTTTAATCAAAAGACCCGAAACGGGTTTGTCGCTTCAAAAACGATTACGCTTCTACCGTCGCCGCTACAGGAGCGGATTCAACCGGGTAGACGCTCACTTTTTTGCGATCGCGGCCCCAACGTTCGAATTTAACGACACCTTCCACTTTCGCAAAAAGCGTATCGTCTTTACCGATTCCTACGTTGTTGCCAGGGTGAATTTTCGTGCCGCGTTGACGCACCAAGATGCTGCCCGCGGATACGGTTTGACCGTCAGCGCGTTTCACGCCAAGGCGTTTCGCGATGCTGTCGCGTCCGTTCTTCGTGGAACCTACACCTTTTTTCGATGCGAATAATTGAAGATTCAACTTTAACATGTTGTCTACCTCCTTCTTACAAGAATTGTTCATGTATTTCAATATACTTTCCGTATGACGCCTCGATAGATTGCAGCATGACCACCATAGACTCAAGCAGCAATTGAACTTGCGCGAATGTTTCCGGCTCGATCGGAGCCTTGATGCGTCCGCTCAGAAATCCGTTTTTCATTTCGCTCTCCAGAACGACGCCGGTTAACGCTTCAATCGAATTCACCGTGCCGACCGTGACGGCGGATACGCCCGCACAGACGATATCCTGCCCCCGTTTCGCATAGTTCGCATGCCCGTCCACAGAGAAGCTAACGATCGATCGATCATCCCGCTTGCGCGCAATATGAATGCGAATCATGCCGCACCTCTTACGCCTGGATTTTCTCGATCACAACTTTCGTGTACGGTTGACGGTGACCTTGCTTTTTGTGATAATTTTTCTTCGGCTTATATTTGAAAACTGTAACTTTTTGTCCTTTGCCGTGCTTCTCCACTTTCGCGGAAACGGATGCGCCGGATACGACTGGCGTGCCTGTTACGAAGCCGTCGCCTTTGGATACGCCCAATACGCGGTCGAAAGTAACGCTCTCGCCTTCGCCTGCATTCAGTTTTTCAATGTACAATACATCGCCTTCTTGCACTTTGTATTGTTTGCCGCCTGTTTCAATAATTGCGTACATTTGTTGCACCTCCTCATGTCCAAGACTCGCCTGATTCAGGTGATGGGTACGATGGCAAACGCGCATCATCGTCCATGCTTCGTTACCCGATCGGTGCGGTTACAGCATGTGCAGCAACGAATACTTCACACATACCTACCTATATTAGCATGTTTTAGCTGGGGAATCAAGATCAAAACGAGGAGACTGATTCTAAGGATCCGGACAAACATTGAAAGATTGAAAAGAAATTCACAAATCTATATATTGTCCGATTTTCACCAATTCCTACATCACTTATATAAATGAGTGCGGAGAAGGCATCACGTAAACGATCCTTCACTCATTGTATGTTTCCATTTCATTAGTTTATTTAGATTTCTGTTCCTAAGATCTCCGAGCACATATTCGTCGTTCAGTTTCAAACTTAGTTCCATATATGCGATCTGACCGCGCGCTCTTTCCCAGAATAGTAGCGCCTTATCCTTTACGAATTAAGCATTAATGCGGGTATGTAATTGCAAATCTCCAGAGCCCCTCTGTGTGTCTCGACAAAAAACATTCCATAGAGAGAGAAATATTTGAAAACACCCCTTCAAAAAATAGAAGGAGTGTAGGAACATAAAAATTAATCAATGGAGGATAACTTAAAGTGTATTAAATTTGTTATCTAAACGTAGCTGGAATATCTAATGATCCAATTGTTCCTTTTGCTGACATTCCAAAAAACAGAAAAGCCCCTGAACCAGAATCGTTCTTACTAAATGTATGGTTTGAAACTCCATCTTTGTAATCAGAAATGTTTAATTCAAGTATTTTACCAATAGCCCCGTCAGAACCTATTACTCCGTATCCTTCAAATTTAGCTGAACCACCGACATTGTCATGTGTGTTTTTTAACTCATCCCAAGTTGTCATATAAACTTCAACTTCTACACTAAAAGGTTTTTCATCAACCTCGATATAACCCGTTACTTGTCCAACAATTCCAAGATCAGTTTTGCTACCTTGAAAGTATTCTGTACGAGTTGCAGTAATATTATTCTCATCCTAAATTTCGAAAGCCCGTAATATCAAACACTGAATATAGTGGATCTGCCTCGCGGACTGTAAAAAAGTGGAGGTTTCCCAGTTCGTTCGGTTCAAGTCAACATTATGTGGATACACT
>NZ_JAHLPR010000092.1 GCF_018918005.1 Paenibacillus sp. MSJ-34
ACTCGATTTTTGAACTGGGTTTAGTTTGGTGTTGTCTTTTTTCCTGACTCATTGACCTGTTCCTTAAAGTAAATTTCCAATTCTCATGAATCAGGGGCTTGACATCTTACCGCTGGACTTTGCCTTACCTTAAGGTTAAAGAGGAGATCTTAAAAATTAGGCAGGATAAAGTTTAAAAATTTATAAAGCCGCTTCCCTCGCGCACATATTCAGTGCTTTCTTTCAAACGGCCAATATCGTGGCCTGTTGGATTTTGGAAGGTACGAAGCCCAAATGTCGGCACGACTGCAAAAATGTGATCAAAGATATCCGCCTGGACCGATTCATACACCTTCCAGTCGGTATCATTGCTGAAAGCGTAGATTTCCAAAGGCAGCCCGTTATCTCCCGGCGCTAACTGCCTGACAATCAGCGTCAAATCCTGATGAATTTTCGGGTGATTCCTGAGATATTGAAGTATATACACTCGGAAAACGCCAATGTTCGTAAGATGTCTTCCGTTCACTTTGCTATCCGTATTAATATTATGTTCCAGATTGTACGCATTAATTTCATCTAATTTTGTATTGATATATTCGGTAAGGTAGTGAATCTTCTGAAATTCCTCAATCATTTCCTTCGTGCAAAAAGAGATGCTATTCGTATCGATATAGACGCTTCGCTTAATTCTTCTGCCGCCGGATGCTTTCATTCCCCTCCAATTTTTGAACGAATCCGAAATGAGGGCGTAGCTTGGAATCATGGTGATCGTTTTATCGAAATTCATGACCTTTACCGTATTCAATGTAATGTCGATCACGTCGCCGTCGGCATTGTATTTAGGCATCTCAATCCAGTCGCCGACCCGCACCATATCGTTAGCAGACAATTGAACGCCTGCCACCAGGCCTAGGATTGAATCCTTAAATATGAGCATGAGAACAGCCGACAATGCGCCTAATCCGCTGAGAATAATCAACGGGTTCTGACCGATGAGATTCGAGAGCGCCACAATGCCGCCAATGATAAATAGAACGATCTTGGCAACCTGAATATATCCCTTGACCGGCCTGATCTTAGAGACTTCAAACGAGCGATAAATCGCCTCAAAAGCATTGAGCAACGCATTCAACACCATGATGGTTACGATAGTCAGATAAGTTAGTGCGGCTTTTTCAATCAAAGTTTGATATGCCGGAAAGATGGGCGCAGAATAATAAATAATGATCGCCGGCACGAGATGCGATAGCTTGTGGAACACTTTTTTCTCCGCAATGATATTGTCCCACGTATACCGATTGTTATGAACGAGATGAATAATCGTCTTTAGCACGATTTTTTTGGCTATGAAATTTGCCAGGATGCAGACCGCCGCTATAAAGACAATCATGATAATATTCGAAAGATAACCAACGGTTTGTTCGCTCATGCCATATCTGTCCAGTTGCTCTTTAATAAATTCCATTGTTTCCTCCTAACGCCGCGTTACTAGCCTTGTATTATAGAATAGTTTTGAAGACTAAGCAATGTTAAAGAATTCCCACAATCTTCTGCCGTCGCCTCACCAAAAACCCTTCGTTTAAAAATTTATTTTTTTACTTGACCTATACGTTAACGTTAATGTTATAAATAGCCATATGACATCATCGTTAAGGAGTAGCATATGTGGATTTGAAAAACTAAGGAACTATATAACCAAATTTTGGATTTATTAAATCAAGAGGAGAGTGAGAAATCATGAATTTAGCTAAAGAAATGGGCACTCGCAAGGATTTCTTTAACCATTTGACGTTGTTTATCATTGTTCACATCATTATTAATGTGTGGTTACGGATGGAATCTTCTCCACAATTTTTATCTGGGCTTAAACAATCAATTCAGGAAGGGAAAATATGGTTTTACCATGAGGGAACAGGGATATTTATTACTGTCGTATGGCTAATTTTGCTTACGGTACAAGGTTTCTACGTATTATTAGTTAAAGATAAGATCCAGCAAAAGCAATAAACTATGCAAAGAGCAATTTGGGATTTTTACACAAAAACAGCGCATACAATCATTTCGTATGCGCTGTATATTTATCGTTTTCTTGCGGGAAAGGCCTCTGTTCAGTTTGTGTGGTCATCTTTTTTTCAACTTTTCGAGCTAGTATTAATGCGCCTTGATCGATATATTTCATATAAAAATGCGACAAAATAAATAATGGCACCATAGAAACCATAAACGTAATTGCATAGGCAAGATTATAACTATAATAATGAATCAATTTACTAAACAGGAATGCAGAGAACGTATTTAGGAGAGTGAAATGAATGAGGTAAAGGGAAAATGAAACCTTACCTAAATAAGCGAATGTTTTCCACCCAAATACACGTTGCAGCACTTTTAAACGAAGCAGAGCAAACAAAATCATAGCAGAGCCTAGGGTTCGTGCAAGAAGTCGTGGATCGATGTTAAATTGTATCCATTCATTGATATTTTTTGTCCACACTTCTACGGGTTCGTACATAGTTCCCATTAATGAAGTATAAGGCGCCGAACCTAAGTAAATCCCCATTAGAAGCACAAGTACTGTCGTTACTTTACTTTGGATCCATTTGTGCTTGAGCAAATCGGCGAGCAGCATCCCCCACAAAAAAGCGACAAAATAGGTTTGAATAAGAGCAATGGATAAGACCGCATACACCATCCATCTTTTCTTCACTCGTCCGAATAAAGCAAGAAAACCAAAAATAAAAAAAGAACCTAATAACTCATAGCTCATTGTCCAAAGGACTGGATTATAAGGATGTGCTTTAACACGGAAAAACGGATCAAAAATAGCAGCCTTGATAACGGTATATACATTTGTATCTAAAGCGTAGTAGTCCTTTTTCATATCCGTCCATGTTATTTCCCATATTTCTTGGAGATGAAAGGCTTTCATAATAATTGCTAGATACACAAGCAATACGGATACAGCTGCCGGCACAGCAAGCCGAATGTACCTTCGTATGGCGGAAGAATGCAACAATTTTTGAAAGGTTACACCATCGATCTCTTTTTCAAACATTTTGACACTGAGCACATAACCACTTAGCACAAAAAACAAACAAACGGCAAATTGTCCATTAAAAAATAAATTAATCGGAGAATGTCCGTACCAGATATCCCATTCAGAATGAGCTTGTTCTGGTCTTCCATTTAACGCAGCTGGATAAAACACTTGCATGTAGTGTGAAATGACCACGGCAAATGCCGCAAGTCCCCTAATCCCATCCAAATAGAGCAACTTTTTTTCTGATGTCTCTTCATTCATTTTTTCACTTCTTTCATAAATAGAACTACTATAACATATTACGCCGTGAACCGAGATTTCCTATTCACGTACTCGATCATAGTAAGATAAATATCGATGAAAAGCAAAAATCCACAACCTCATGCAGTCGTGGATTTACATGGTGGAGGCGAGGGGAGTCGAACCCCTGTCCGAAAATATCGCCACACAGGCTTCTACGGGTGTAGTTGCAGTTTTGATGTCACCTGAGGAGGCCCCCTGCAACCGGGTTCTTCTCAGGTCAGCCTGATTGTCTTCTTCAGCCAGCCCCAGGCGGAGACTGGACAGCGTATCCCACTAAGGTTGGGCCCCTATCCCGGCACATGGGCGATGCAGGGTAGAAGCTCGCTAGCAGGTTATTAAGCTGCTAAAGCGAAGTTGTTTTGTTGTTTGCCGTTTAAATTTGGCGTTAGCGTTGTTGAAGCGGACGCGTCCCCACTACCCGCTACCCATGCTCAAACTATCCCCGTCGAATCCAAAAACGCCCCCGAAATGGGCTCGTTCGTGAATGGATCGTCCATTCGTTCGAGCAAAAGTTGTGCATAAAATGCTACCTATATATTATACCACATTCCCCCCGCCTCCACAGAATTTGTTGTTGGAAGCGTTGGATGCTTGTGGTGCGATGAATCGAATCAACCAAGCGCCGTTGCCTGCGGAAATGGCATGTTAGCGCGCGATTTTCTGCTTCTCGCGCAGCGCCCGCTGAATATCGCGTTGCGCATCGCGTTTGGCGGCGGATTCGCGCTTGTCGTATTGCTTCTTCCCTTTGCCAAGACCGATCAGCAGCTTCGCGTAGCCGTTGCGGATATAAATCTTGAGCGGCACGATCGAATATCCCTCTTGCTTGGACTGGCCCAGCAGCTTGTGAATTTGCGCCTTATGCAGCAGCAGCTTGCGCGCGCGGGTCGGATCGACCGGGTTGAACCGGTTGCCCTGCTCGAACGGGCTGATGTGCATATTGTGGATGAACATTTCCCCGTTTCGGATCGTAGCGAAAGCGTCGTTAATATTCGCCTTGCCCATCCGAATCGATTTAATTTCCGTTCCTGTCAGTACCATGCCCGCTTCGAACGTTTCCTCAATGAAATAGTCATGGGAAGCTTTCTTATTCTGAGCGAGCTGCTTGCCGTCACTCTTCTTACCCATGCTCTCACTCCTTCATCATCGAAATTTTTTGCCGAATGGGCTTTCGTATCGTATCTGTCTCTTGGACAGCAATGGAAAGATCGGATCAGACATTAATTGTAGCAAAATTCAACCGCTAAAATCAAGAGTTTCAATCGCTTGTATCAATATGTTTTATGGTACAAATCAATGCAAAGTAAAGTATAATAAAGAATAAGGTTTTGCCGACTCTGTAAAACACGCTCGATGCCAACGCAAGGTATCTTTAACGACACAAAAATTTAACTCGATTAACATTTTATCCCACAAATAGCCAACACCTTGAAAATAGCCCGTCTATCCATACTCCAAACACCAAAACTACCGACCGCTATAACTAGACTGGATAACAAACAAATCGCATCAACCGCCCCTGTCAGTCCCATTCTTAATCGCTTGCAACCATTGGAGCTTCAAACATGTAAGCGCATTCGCTATCCGTAATCTTTGCTGTTCATTTCCCGCTTCTGTCCGGTTACAGAAACCAACGACTGCGAGTGGCGTTATTGTGAAAACGAGATAGGTACGTGCTGAAACTGCCTCTCGATGAACGTGCAACATTTGTAACGGAACTAGAAGACCTTAATTTGCAAAAAAGCCGACTATTCAAATTCTAACGGAACCCAGCGCTCTTATTCTTTGTTTTGCCATCAAAAAATGAACGAATGACCGCAAATAAGGTCCGTCACTTCCGTTACATTTCCAAAAGTTTCAATTTTGCCCAAATAAGGTCCCCTGCATCCGTTAGCCGCGACATCGCCGCTTACCGTTCATCGATCGTCACCGAAAGCCCGCATTTTCAACCAAACAAAGCGATAATCGCGTCAAAATAAGACCTTGGCGAAAATCCCGCCATATAACAATACCTCATCATCCGCACATGCACAAAGGCGCTACAAGCACGTCGCTATCCGTAAAAAAGGAGGAGTATTCATATGATTGTCCAAAACCACGAAAAGCAATCATCGTACAGCTTCCCTTACACCGAACTCGATTTCGAAACGACGGTCAAACGGCCGAATTATCGGGTCGATCTGCGCAATGCCCGCAACGAACATTGGGAACGTTTTATCGACGCCAATCAGGTGAAGGATTGGTCGCAGCTGCGCTGGCAAGATATCGGCAAACCGTATCGCGTCGAAAATATGGCGGAAGCCCGGAAGCAGTGGGAGCGCGAGCATGAACAAGCGATGCCTGCCCATACCGCATGGCAATATTTCAACCGTTCGTTTCACGAATGGTTCGAGAAGGACGTGCCAAGCGAAATGAGCGAAGCCGGCCAAGCGTTGTGGCGGCATATGCGCAAATTCCAGATGCGCGAAGTGAAGGCGGCGCTCGGCGATTACGTGAAGCTCGGCATATGGAACTATGCCCACCGCATCCAGGACGGCATTTGGGATCCCCGCGGCAAAAGAGCGCTATTCCAAGGGCTCGATCTCAAACGCCCGCGCATCCTGTTCCTGGGCGCCGCCGAAGGATATGAGGCGATGCAACTGCATGCGATGTATCCGGGCGGCGAAGTCGTACTCGTCGACTACGACGAGTATTGCCGCACGCATCGCTTCGGCGACTTCCCGGACACGTATCCGTTTCTCGGAACCGATCCGGTCACCGGACAGCCGCGCGTATGGTACAAAAGCCAAATGAACATCTATTATTTGATTGACGACATACGCAATCTCGATTTCGGACCGGAGTTCGACGTCGTGCTCAGCGTCGGCCTGCTTGAGCATTTCCCCGATGCCTTGAAGCCGGAAGTGATGGAATGGCATCGCAAATTCCTCAAGCCCGGCGGCTATGTCGTGATGACGACACCGCGCCTGCACCTCAAAACGAAGCTATTCTACAAAATAATGGAAGACGTAATGAACCATACGTATCGCGAGTTAATGGACATTCGGCAAATGGGCCTCTACGTGTACGAGAACGGCTTTGAAATATTGCGGCACGGCACGATCAAAGTGCACAACGGCATCGTCGCCCGCGTCACGCCAGCCCATTAAGGCCGCATGGAACAACAAAGGCGAGTCCCCGTCCAAATCGATAGGAGAGAGACTCGCCTTACTTAATTCGCCGAACGCGTCGACTGCGCTCGCGTCACCGCCCGGCCGGAAGAACCACCGGCAGCGGCGCCTTTGCGCCGTTTGCCCGTCGAGCCGACGATCCATCTGCCGAAAGGCAGCATGCTGATCAGCTTCGTCAAACCTAGCGAGCCGGCAGCAACAACGACAAACGTCGCCGCCGTCATCCATAAATGATACCCGCCGCCTTGCAGCGGCCGCGTCAATTGCGCAACCATCGACAAGACGAGCGCATGCGCCAGAAATCCGCCGAACGAGTACGTTCCGATCCAACGCATCACCTTGAGCATCACCCCGCCGATCCGTTGGATATGCAGCGCGATCGCATACATCACGAACAAATTCGGCACAATAAGCATAAAGGTAATCGGCCGCAAATAAGTCGACGGCTGCAGCGTAAAATTGCCGGACGAATTCGACAGCAATTCATATCCAAGCCATATATATAGGACGACGAACAATAGCAAGTTCAACGCGAACGATTTCTCGATAAACGAGCGCCACCGCTGCAGGCCGAACGCGCATACCGCGCCGAGCGCCACATAAAACCAATAAAAGAGCAGCAGCAACGTACGGTGGTCAATGAGCCACTTCCATACCCCTGTCATGCCGCGGCTAATATCGAATAACCGGTAATACGATAACCACAACAGGCCGGCATACAGAACGGCACAGCCGAGCATCAGGATTCCAACGCGAACGGAAAGCGCCTTGGGACGCTCTCCCCATCGCCGGATAAACGCGTTTTTCACCTTTTTGGTAACCCATAAGATTACGGGAAACAACAAATAAAACTGAAAAATCATCACGACAAACCATAACTGATACCCGTAAGTCGGGCTAAGTAGTTGGTTGCCATATTCCGTTACAAATCGTCCCGCCCCGTTCCAAGGAGGGCCGAGGATCAGCCATGTATAAACAAAGGTCCAGCACATAAACGGGACGAATATATCGGTAAACCTTTTCTTCATAAAAGGTCCGTACGACAGCTTATCCTCTTCGTACTTGTAGAACATAATCATGGCGGACAAGAAAACGAACGTCAACGTCCCGTAACGGGTAAAATGAAACAGCATCCCGAGCATGGTCGCATCCTGCGGCAGTATATCTTGCCGATAAATATATTCCCCTATCGAATGCTGCAGTACGATCGCAAGAAATGCCATCGCGCGCAGCAGCGTAATTTCTTCGATTCTCTCTTTGCGCATCGGTTCCCCTCCAGTCACCTTATACCCACTACATTATACCGAACGAAGATTAAAATAACATGAATTCGCCGCCCCGTCAAAGCCTATACCGCATTTACGTTCCGATAAGAAAAACGCCTGACGGCGTCCTTTAAGTTCGTGCATCTCCGTTCATACGTACCAAAGTAAGCTGGGGTATGGGGATCTTCTTCCCCTGTCCCCAGTCTACTTTTTCACATCATTTATCCTGTATTCATAGCCATGAACTCCTTTGTAATAATC
>NZ_JAHLPR010000093.1 GCF_018918005.1 Paenibacillus sp. MSJ-34
TCGGGTTCTTTAGCATACGCATTTTTGAAAATTGCTTTCAAAAACACGTTTACATCGATAATTTTAACTCAAGCACCCCAAATTGAGCCTCAATCGCCCGGTTTATTCCGAGATCCTATTACTGATGATCCAAGTTACTCCTAGCTTTGTAGACCAGTTAGCTTGTTCTACAAAACATGAGCAATCAATGGGAAAACCGCCCGGTTCGGCGGTTTTCTTTATTTGTGCTATAGTCGGTTCCCTCGGATATATGATGCCTAGGAACACCTCAGTTTAAGAGGCAGCCGATAAGGGCTGCTTTTGACTTTTGACATACTCATCGAATGTCTTGTCTACAAACACTCTTCCAAATACATTGACAATTTTCCCATCTTTCTCATAACAAAGGTCGTATGTGAATCCTCCCCATTCGATTTTTCTTCCCGCTCCCGTTATATAGTGGTTTAATAATGTTTTAATACGGTCGTTGACAGCCGGAACAAAGCCATCCGGTAATTCATCGTAATAAAGAATAGTTAAACTATCCCCCTCTTGAATACTACCAAAATCCGTTATTTGTTGTTCAACTTCAACGGTTAAGCTAACTAGATACCCATCTTGAACATCAACTTCTTTAACGATTCCAATAATGTCAGCGTTAGGCATACCCATCTTATCCCATTTATCTCTCTCCCACAAATCACTTCCATCTTCCGGCAGACTCGGTTGTTCATCCTCTGGTGCTTGACTTTCTAATGGGTTTAGCTCTTCCATTGGTTGACTTTCAGGAGAACTTACAGGGGGAGTCTGCGGCTCAGTTTCATTATTTATTGGATTAGGAGTTGCAGGCGGTACAGTCTGGCTATCGTCTTTTTGAGGATCAGTATTCGATGAACACCCAGCCAAAAATAAAAAAAACATCAGAAAGGCAAGTAATATATTCTTCAACCTTTCCACTCCTTTCTTAAATATTGTTTTTCCGAATAAACAAATTATTTCCTTAATCATAAAAGATTAACTTTTTCTTTGCAAAAAATACAATGTTATATTGCGTTACGTTACGCTATATGATACCGTGTGCTCAAGGGCCCTTATAATGCGTAATATTACGCTATATTACGAAGGAGGTTTTAGTATGGCTAGAAATGCTTTTGGTATTGACCGTGCTGCACCGTTCGGATCTTCGGATAGCGATGCTTTATGGTGTTTGTTTAATAACGGCGTTCGCGCTGTAGGACGATATTATGGAACGTCTTGGAAACAGCTCACTGCACAAGAGGCATTGCGGCTTGCACAGCATGGATTGGAAATTTGGACAGTATATCAACTTTCCAATAATAAGAATGAGGATTTTAGTTACAACAAAGGATACGAAGCCGCAAAGAATGCCGTCAGTCAGGCAGAAGATGCGGGGCAACCCCATTACTCGGCTATTTATTTTGGTGTTGATTATGATGCACAACCAACAGATCTTCAAAACTATGTAAAACCCTATTTTGAAGGTGTCCAGCAGTATATGCGTGACTTAGCTAATCAAGGGAAATCCAACTATAAGATCGGGGTTTACGGAGGCTATAACACTATTCGTTATATTTACTCCAATGTTCCCGATGTCGTATTTAAATGGCAAACCCGTAGTTTTAGCCAAGGTCAAGTAGATTCCGGTGCACATATCTACCAATATGATCATGACCAACCTTATACGCCTTGCAGTAGCGGTTCAAACAATGTTGGCAGCATTGACAAAAATGATATTGACGATTCCGATGGCGTTGCATCGTATGGCGGATGGTATGCTGCGGGTTAAACTCCCACTTTACTAAAATAGTGTTTTTCACTAATGAAAGGAGTGTCTTGAATGGCAACAGCTCTTAGCGTTTATGTTGGAAAAGCCGTTTCTGGTGAAAGTTATTATTCGGGTAGTGTGATCTCACGCCAAGCTTTTACCGTTACTGTAGAGGCCATCGATGGAGGACGTTTAGACACGAATTACAACGGTTGGGTTACAATCTATGCAAATTCTCCAACCAATGACCGTGCCTTTACGATTGGCTCCGTTTATCTATCGAATGGAAGAGGATCGACTTCTGCAACGATTTCATCGGTCTATGACCAAAATTCCGGACGAAAAATTACGGTTGCTGATTCTGCCGGAAGATCTGCTTCCATTAGTGTTGGGGTTTGGTTCCAAGGACGGGCAACTGTTTTTAACGCCGGCTCCGCATCATATTGCCAGGGAACAGGCCATGGAGCGCCGCCCGCAAACTATGTGGCATTGCCCGGTTACGGACTTTGCAAAAAAAGTGTCGTATTATTAATCCAGGAAATAAAAAGACTTCGGTTGGGCAAATCTGGGATGTAGGGCCATACTTTGATGCGGATCGCTGCGGATCCGACTACTATTGGAATACAGGAGATGTCCCGCGTGCACAAAAACCTGATTACTATGATAAAAAACGTTGCGAAAAATGCGGTACTGACTGCAATAAAGATCCTCTTGTGATGAAAGGCGCGATTATTGATATTAGCCCTAACATGATGAGCCAACTTGGGGCATCGGGTGAAGTTCAAAATGCCTGCTGGAGATTCACCTAATGTTCCGCTCTTCACACAAAAACCATCCAGTCTATAACGGGCTGGATGGTTTTTAAACAGCAATTCATAGTAATTACGATAGAAGCAATGATATAAAATATTTCTCCCTGTTTTGTTACTCAACCCAAATGCTATATGGAACCGACGTCGGTTCCAATTTCGGCTATGATCTGTGCAGCGCTGAAATTCCTGGAATCGTGTCCAACCGATCCAAGTCCTGCTGAAAAGGTCTAACCGTTTGGCTACCTCTATATCTCATTTGATAATTTGTTCATTCACATCTATCTGCCCGTGACCACCCAAGCTTACAGACTAGCCCTTGGCGGCTTTGGATTTCGTTGTGTGATGGCAACTCATCCGACCAACCCTGCCTCAAATTGGGTTCGTGTACCTTGACCCGTGCATTTGCCTCCGGCTTCCTCCAGATTCGGCCTCGCGACCGACACCCTTGCCCTTGGCTAACGGTAGGCGCTCGCCAACCTCTGTTCGGGACTTTCACCCTACGCCCATGCTGGGCGTACACCAATTTTCCGGCTGAAACGGATTTAAGCCGGATTTAAATGAGAGAGCTCTATCCGTAATTTTCTTCTCACAAGGATAAAAATCCCTTGCTTTTTTATTATACAAACGTATAATTAAAGTCATTACACAATTAGGAACATTACTGTGCTTAGAATCGCTAATTACGAATCAGAGCCTGGATAATTCAAGACGGATAGATCAAACCACAGGGAAAGAAATTGCCTTTCGGCTTCGAACAAGGATTCAATAGATGCATGATTAAGTGGTTTTATTGAATGTTTTAAATATTGTTGCAAAAGCGAAACAGATACGATTTTCATTATGTCTAAAATAAGGATTTACTAAAATGAAAATAAAGGTGGTTTTTATGAAAAGGCTAATGAGTGGATTTTTTTTGTTTTTGGCATTCTCTGTTTTACTTGTTGGTTGTGAGAGTGGCATGGGTAGTCCAACTGAAGCAACAAAAACGAATGCTATAGAAAGCTCTTCGGTCAATCTCACTGACAAAGAAGCAAAAGATATTCTCAACGAGCTTATACCGAAGGCAGAAAGTTTATATGGAATGTTTAACGGATCTGGATGGTTCAAAAGCGATGAGACGAAAACGATTCCAGGCGAAGATGGGTATGCTCTTGTTATTGACGAAAATGTCAAATCGGTAGCGGATTTGAAAAAAGCGGTAGAGGAAGTATTTACAAAAGATATGGCTCAAACAGTATTTTATTCTCGTTACCTGACGTCGGATAAAGGAGACCGTCCTCTTTATAGGGATTATGAAGGGAAGCTTTATGTAGACACGAATAATGGAGGACACGGTTGGCCAATAGAATTCCTAGTTGATACCGCCAGGCTAAAAGGACAAAAAGATAATGTTGTAGAAATTGAGTTAGATAAAACTGTCCTTGATGATCCCTCTGATCCTTTGACCGTAAGAATTGAATATGTAGATGGTAAATGGCTGCTGGCATCACGACTTGATGACTAATTAGCAGAAAGCCGAGGGCAGGATATCCTGTCCTCGGCTAATATATTAGCTAAGTTTATATTTTCCAGTAATGACTTTAGCATCAACCGTAAATCCTCTTTTTTTCATTGTATCAGCTAGCGTTTTCTGAGTGCCGCCGTCGGGATCGGCAACAAGATATCT
This sequence comes from Paenibacillus sp. MSJ-34, assembly GCF_018918005.1. Classification (GTDB taxonomy): domain Bacteria; phylum Bacillota; class Bacilli; order Paenibacillales; family Paenibacillaceae; genus MSJ-34. Next base: position 4,244 of record NZ_JAHLPR010000093.1, read on the forward strand.
GTCAAAACCCGAAGCCGAGGAATTCCATCCGTCCACGATTACAAAATGCATGTTCTTTCCTTCCTCAAGTTTTACCATGCAGATATTTCCGTTCTGGACTTCAGCAGAAATGTCAGCTATTTTATCAATTGCTACTTCGATGTCCTTATTTTCCATTTTTGCTGTGAAACCCTTTGCCGTAAAATCAGCATCGTTGTTTGTACCTTTTTTAGTTGCCTCCACAACGGCATTATAGGTATTGTCATTGTTGTTGGTCAAACCGCCTTTGTACAGGATAAACATGGCTAAAGAGCAAATTGCACATCCAAATGTCTTGATGTCTCCGCTTGCGCCCGTTTTACCGCAATTTTTGTAAAAGTTCTTGTCAGTAAAAGCAGAAGTCTCAGTGCCTGGATACTTAATAGAAGTATCACCTTGGTTGATTAAATGTGTAGACGATAGTTTATGTGGCATAAGCGTATCCTCCCTAAAAAACAAATTTTGAATCGTACAAAAACAGTTTTGGGGAAGCCTGGGATAAAGGAGTCAATTGGGTGTTATCCCGTCAGCACCAATTTTCTCCTAAGCTCCTTAGTTATATTATATAATATAGCGTTACGTTACGCAATATAAATTTTAGCAAATATTCATCGTCGAATAGTTACTGATGATTCAACTTACTCCCAGTTATATAAACCAGTTAGCTTGTTCTTTACATTAGAATGAGCATCAAGGAGAACCCCCCTAATGCGGTTTTCTCTAATGCAGTAGTCGATTTTCCCTCAGGCATACGATGTCAGGAACGCCCCAGTTTAAGAAGCAACCGATAAGAGCTGCTTAGTTGAACAGGTTCATGAGTATCCCGTGCTTGGCTTCCTCAAGGGCCCCGTACTCATCAAGCCTTCCAGACCCGCTTTGGCAGCCGAATAATCTCCCAATCCCTCGAACACAAAATTAGCCATCGTCGAAGTAATCGAATCAATCCGGCCGTACCGTTGCTCCCGCATAGCCGGGAGAAAAACTTGGGTCACCAAGAAGGGGCAGTACAAGTTAAGCCGCAGGGTATAATTCCCATACCAAATACTCCATGTCATGAATGGAGCTGTACGCTCCACCCCGTTTGGTCCACAACCTGATCCCGCAGCTTGTGGACCTCTTCCCCGTTCGTTACATCCGCCGGAAAAACATGCGCCCGGCCTCCCACCTGCTCAATGAGCCAGGCGACTTTCACCAGCTTTTCCCTGCGTCTGCCGACCAGAATGACCCCCTCTCCTCCTGCCGCCAAGCGGACGGCGGTCGGTATCAGTACAGACCTCGATACGGAATGCAACATTCCTCGCCCCCTCTCGCCCTCGCTGTCATGACGACTGTCTGGCCGCTGCATAGACTATAAGATTTTTTGGAATAGTATTATAAAGTGCCAGCAAAAAATCAGAGGAGAATACTCAACATGTTAAAGATGATACTAAGAGTAGATATTTTTTGGCTGGATTGTCGTCCTATTCTTTTCATTTCGTTTTGCGGTCACAGGACAACCTTAGATAGAAGCGCTTAACATACGTTGGAGTATACCGTTCATTATCGGAAGTACCATACTAAGCCTAATGATGCTTAACAGTTGTGTGAGCGATGGCATAGAAAGAGGAAGCTGCGAGAAAAAGGGTACCCTGTCGAAGCGCACAGGTGGTCAAAATTATCCCTGCGCTAGTGGGTCAAATTATTTCCGGCATTGACAACCAGTCCCCATTCGGGACTTACTACAACGCCCACGCTAGGAATACAACTAAAACAGCCCTCCATACGGAAGGGCTCAGAGTGTAGAGAAAGTCCCCTTCCGAAAAAAAGGGGACTTCTCGCTTGATTTTAGGGGGTACAAATATGTCTCCCCACCCTCGTAAAACGCGTTAGGAGCGATTCCAGAAGGTCAAATTTTTTCTGCCCAATCCCCGAATTTCAGGATGGGGGTTTCTCGACAGCCTGAGCCCTCCATACGGAAGGGCTTTTATTTTTTACTGCCCCTAATTTTGACTTTTCTTTAAGCATCAAATTCACTAGCGTTGCATAAAAAATGGTTCGTCATTTGTCGAAGTATTCTGAATGACATTTTCAACTTCGAAACCAAAAACGACAACGACCAAACAAAAGGTAGCCACTATCCATTTGGTAATTTTATACACTTATAACAACGGAGTTAGCGACAATCAACACCTAATTTCGTTTTTGTCGACCTCTGGATGTTCGTTTGGACTGGTAATCCATTCTGCCGATCCATTGCTCGAACGTTTGCCAGAGAAACACTTTGAGCCATCTACTGATTTGCAACAGACTGTGCTGACTGTTCCTTTCCCGTTTGACAAGGAGCAACAAACAGTAGGCAATGAGAGCGAGAAAGACTTGATTTCGTACAGCATTGTCACTCGTTCCATAGAACGTCTTGATCTTTACGTGTTGTTTCAGCCACTTAAAAAACAGCTCAATTTGCCAACGCCAACGATAGATGTCGCTTAGCTCATCTGCTTCCAAGTCGAATCGATTCGTAATGATTCGGATGCGATTTCCTTTTGAATCCAGCGTCTCAATCAGTCGTAATACGTTATCCACCCGTTTTTGTGGAGTTCCTAGAAGGATCATAGAATCCGATAATACGGTGCTTTCTGGTGGCAATTGGAACGTATGCAGATGGCGAACTTCCGCGTTATCTTTCAGACGTGAAGCGAAAAAGATGCCTTTGTCCGTGTATTCATCAAACTTTTCGTAATCCACGTATCCTCGATCAAAGACGTACATGGCTCCGATCTCGTCAATCAGCGATTCCATTTGCGTGCGGTCATTAGACTTGGCATACGTAAGGGAAATCTTATCAGGATACACATCCTCCTGATTGGCAAATACGAGACGAAGATGAATCTTGATTCCCGCCTTGGTTTTTCGAAAGGTTGCCCATTTGTACTTCTGCAAACATAACCCAATAGTAGTCGAATCAATGATTTTGATGTCTTTTCGAAGAGAGTGCGTGTTACCTGAGACGCTCTGAATCTGCTGCACCAAGTCTACAAAAATTTCTTCGAGCAAAGCAGGCTCTACTTGATTATTTTTGCGGCTAAGCTGTGATGGGCTGATCGATGACAGCCCTAGCTCCTGCTGAAATTCCTTTGATAAAACATCATCTGCAATGGCTCGTAGTCCTTCCCGTTGCTGAAGTTGTGCATGTAAAAACAGGAGGAGGTACGCTTTAGTCGTCAGCTTTTTCACGTACTTGTCTTGGTCCGTTTCGTCAATACGTTGTTGGAAATTCACAATATTGATGGGTGCAATCCATTTACCAAATGAAGAAAATAGGGTATTCTTGTCCATGGTCGATCCTTTACGTTGGATTTGGACAGGAACTACCTGACCTTTCCAGTGTAAAGGATTTTTTTATGCCACGGATGATAGAATACCGAAGATTATGGGGATTTTGAATGGTTAGAAAAGATTAATGCAACGCTAGTGCATCAAATTAAAAAAATAAACCTAAATTTCGAAAGTACCGTTCATTGAAAACATAAAAAAGTGCCCAAATCTTTGGTAGAATGGTGTTTGTCGAGAACACTACACCCAAAGAGAGGAGCACCTTTTAGGTGAAGTCTAC
>NZ_JAHLPR010000094.1 GCF_018918005.1 Paenibacillus sp. MSJ-34
GTAGACTTCACCTAAAAGGTGCTCCTCTCTTTGGGTGTAGTGTTCTCGACAAACACCATTCTACCAAAGATTTGGGCACTTTTTTATGTTTTCAATGAACGGTACTTTCGAAATTTAGGATAAATTATTCGTGACGAGGAAAATCAATAATACATTTACCGGGCAAATGATCGGGATTTTTTATATGGAATTGAATTACGAGAAAACAATATTGGAAGTATTGAATAAATTGAACGCCGATCATTTCGTGATGATTTCCGATCGCGACCGTCCCTTGTTCGCATCCGAGAAACGCGACGACATGTTATCGTATATCAACGGAACGATCGATAATTCCAAAATTTTCGTCAACGGAGAGCCTTATTACGCTTTAAGCGAAAATATTCCTTTTACTACATGGACGTTGCATTATTATGTTCCGGGTTCGAACATCCGTTTGGAAGCAGCGAAGATGATAAACGCTACAGCTGTCGTCGTGTTGGTTTGCGTGCTGATATTAACGTTCATTCTCTTCTTGTTCCAACAAACATTGCTGAAAGGGATCTATAAACTTAATAAAAAGATGAAACTCGTCGGGGAAGGCAATATGAATGTTTCCATTCCGATCGAATCAAAGGATGAAATCGGCCAGCTTTCCCTCCGTTTCGATCAAATGCTGCATAAAATAAACCAGCTTATTTTCGACGTGTATCAAGCCCAAATTCGCCGGAGAGAGGCTGAACTGCATGCACTGCAGTCTCAAATCAACCCTCATTTTCTGTATAACGCATTCTCTCATATTAATTCTCATGCCTTGTTGCTGGATTCTCAATACATTAGCAGCATCGTCACCCAACTCTCGAATTTTTACCGCACGGCGCTCAATAAAGGACAGAATACGATCTCGATCAGGGATGAAATCGTGAATATCAAAGCATATATCGACATACAGTTCAAGATGCATAGCGGCAGTTTCGATGTCATCTACGATTTGTCCGACGAATTATTTCACTATGACATGATCAATTTGATATTGCAGCCGATTGTCGAGAACGCCATCGAACACGGAATCGATCAAAAGCGAAACGGCAGAGGCAATCTGATCGTCCGCGGAAAGGTTTACGAAGAAGAAATCGTCTTTACCGTAGAGGATAACGGGCCCGGTTTCAACCCGGAGAAGTTTGAGGAAAGCGTACGCGGAACAAACAAAGGGTACGGGTTGAAAAACGTGCAAGAAAGGATTGAACTTTTCTTCGGCCCGCGATACGGAATCTCGAGAGAGCGGAGCGGGAACGAAGGAACAACCATTCGCATCAACATCCCGAAATATCGTCGAGAAGAAAACATCGAAAACTGATATTTTTCTAAAAAACGTTATATATCGCCGTTTCTGCGGTCATTGTATAGTTGAACTATAGCTGACTCAGCTACCGGCGAACGGTTCGCCTCAATAAAAAGGGGGTACGACATGAGAAAAGGATTTCTATTGCTAATATCGCTAATGTTCATTTTAACGTTTGCTCTGGCAGGATGCGGATCGAAACAAGATGAGAGCGCCGGAGGGAAAACGGCCGGAACGGAAGAGGTGCAAAGCGCCAAAAGCAACGGCGAGAAAGTGAAAGTTCGTTTGTCATATTGGAATAATGAGGATAGCGTCAAAACGCTGTTACAGCTTGCGAAGGAAAAATTGCCGCATATCGACCTGGAGTATCAGTTCGTCGATATCAAGCAATATGACGAAGTCATTAAGACGCAGCTTGCAGCGGGGGAAGGACCGGATATCATTGGCGGCCTGATCAACGACAACACGGTCAAGCTGGGATATTTCGAGGATTTGACGGAGAGATATGCGGATAAATATCAAGAAACAGGCACGGCAACGTATACAATCGAAGGGAAATTATACGGTTTGCCGCAAGGAAGCTGGTTTAACGGCATGTTCTACAATGTCGACTTGTTCAAGCAATACAGTCTGGAAGTGCCTACGAATTTGGACAAGTATTATCAGGTTAGCGAAGTCTTCCTGAAAAACGGCATCAAGCCGCAGGCGATCGGGCTGAAAAACCCGCTTGTTGCCGCTCAATCGTTCATTGCACTCGCCGTTAACGATTATATGGGAACGCCGGAAGGGAAAGATTTCAACGAAAAGTTTAAAAACGGCGAAGCCAAGATGGCGGATGTGCTCGTTCCGGTGTTGGAGAAATGGAAGAGCAATATGGATAAAGGAATTTTCACCGAAGATATGCTGGGATTGGAAGAAGAGCAAGCGATCGACGAGTTTACAAGCGGCAAAGCTGCGATGTTCCAATCCGGGCCTTGGTATATGGAAACATTTAAGCAGAAAGCTCCTGACATGAACATCGATATGTTCCCGAACTTGGGAACAAGCGATCCGATCGGATGGATGGTCGGCGGCCCGGGCGTGTCGTTCGGAGTCAATGCGAAATCGAAGAACAAAGAAGCCGTGTACGAAATTTTGGATTTGCTTTCTTCTCCGGAAGGACAGCAAGCGTATTGGGAAGACAACAAAGGCGTTTCCTCCTATGTGAAGGGCGTGCAATTCGAAATGCCGAAAGAATACGATAGCGCTCAAGAGGCGTTTAAGGCCGGGCATATCATGTTTCCGCCCGACAGTTGGGGAATCGGACGCGATGTTACGTTTGCCGAACTTGGCAAGCAATTGCAAGAAGTGCTCATTTCCGGCAAAGAGCCGAAAGCCGCTCTAGAGGCGACAGACAAGAAACAAGCGGAACTGCTTGCAAAATCGAAATAAGGGGCGGCAGCCCCTTTTTTTTCAAAAAACGGAGCAAAGGCTGATTTATCATGAAAATCATATCCCGGAGCTGGCGCAGGGAGTTTAGTTATATTCTTTTCGTTGTACCGGCGCTTGTTATTTATTGTATTTTTTTCGCAACTCCTACAATCAACACGTTTTGGTACAGCTTTACGAACTGGTCGGACGTGAATCCGGTGCACGTGAAATTTGTCGGCTGGGACAACTATAAAGTAATATTTCAAGATTCGTTATATTTGACAGGGATTAAAAATACGTTGATCTACGCCGTGATGACTACGCTGATCGTAAGCGTGCTTGCTGTTCCGTTGGCTGTTGTACTGAATAAGAAATTGATTACAAGAAACGTCCTCAGATCCGTATTTTTTTTGCCTGCGGTTTTCAGCGTTCTCGTCATCGGTTTTTTGTGGAATTACATGTACTCTACGTCCGATTTCGGTCTGATCAATAAGGCTTTGGAATGGGTAGGGTTGAAGAGGGTTAATTTCTTGGGCGATCCCAAGCTCGCTCTCTATTCCGTTATTTTCACCCAAATATGGCAATGGGTCGGCTACAATATGGTCATCATATTGGCCAATATGCAGAGCATCCCGCAAGATTATTACGAAGCCGCAACGATCGACGGCGCAAACGGCTTTCAATCTTTTCGGTTTATTACTTTGCCGCTGCTGCTGCCTTCCATCACATTCATTACGGTGACAGGCATGATTAACGGAATGAAAGTGTTCGATATCATTTATTCCCTTACATCCGGCGGTCCCGGTTATGCTACGGAGACGATTATATCGTTAATGATCAAGAAGGGAATTACGGAAGGATTTTATAGTTATGGGGCGGCATTCGGCATGGTTTTCGTATGTATCGTCGGCATCATAACTTTTATTCAGATGAAATTGATTAGCAGGTGGGATCATCAATGACGGACTCGACTTTGATCAAAAGCTCCACAAGACGGAAGTTGAATCTTATCGTATGGGAAATCGTCATGCTGGCGGTCGCGGCGGTATTCATCATTCCTATATATTACTTGTTCGTGACTACATTTAAAGCGCCGGCGGAAGCGGTCGCCTACCCATTATCTCTACCGAAGGAATGGACATTGTCCCACTATGCAAGAGTGTTCGAGAAAATGAATTATTGGGGCGCTTTAAAAAACAATCTGATCATCACCGTCGCGGCGGTGTCCGGGATTATCGTGACAGGATCGATGGCGGCGTACAGCTTTTCGAGAAGAAAGCATAAAGCGTATAACCTTGTATTCGTTTTTTTTCTGGTCGGGATGATGGTGCCGTATCAAATGGGAATCTTGGCTCTATACCGCCTCGTAACCGGGATGGGGCTAATGAATACGTTGATTGGCGTTATTTTAATCATGATCTGTTACAATCTTCCGCTTTCCATTTTTTTGTTTACATCGTTCATCAGTTCGACCGTGCCGCATGAATTGGAAGAAGCGGCATGGATCGACGGTTGCGGCGTCTTGAAAACTTTTTTCTCGATTGTTTTTCCGTTGCTGAAGCCGATTGTGGCGACGGTTGCGATTTTAACCGCCCTGAATACGTGGAACGATTTTATGACTCCGTTATTGTTTCTGCAATCGCGAAGCAATTCCGTACTGCTGCTGGAATTGTTCCGCAATATCGGGCAATTCTCGATCGATTGGACGAATTTCTTTCCAATGATGTTTCTGGCGATTTTGCCGCTCTTGCTATTTTATATTTTCATGCAACGATATATTATCGACGGAATTACTGCCGGATCGGTGAAGGGATAGGTGAGCGGCGTGCGAATTGTAAAAAAAGATTATACCGTGCTGCTTCGAGCCGATGGAACCATGGCCGAATTATCGGATCGGCCGAACCCGACGGCGAACTGGATTTCATCCCATTCATCATCCAGATTCGGCGCGCCTTTTGTTAACGGGTCACAGTTGAATGAAACATTCGTCCAATGCAAAGAAGCGCACATTTGGCCGGTTCGCCCGACGATATGGGAAGCATGCAAGCATCGCATCCCGTTTCCGGGGAGACCCGAGGAAGAAGCGTCCCGGGAAAACACGGCCGAAGACGAGCGATCGGTTTCCGAACTGTACCGTTTTGCGTCGAAGTCGGGGAGAACGTCAGTCTCCTATCGTTTTGCCGACGATCATATCGAGATGACGGCTATGCTGCCGGACGAATGCGGACCCAGAGCGGGGATGGAGCTGGATTTTCACTTTATCGACATGCCGACAGGGGATCATTGGACGAACCAAGTCGCGTTGAACACGATATATACCGATGAACGGCAACAGTACGCTTATTTTATTTTCCAACGGCCTTCGGGAGGATTTTTATGTTTGGCCGTGGACGGCCCGTTTGCCGCGTGGAGGGCCAAGTACAACAACAGCGGCCATAAAATGACCGGTATGCAGCTATTGTCGCTGGCCGACGATTTGCTTATTACGGACGAACGGAAATTGAATCGGGTACATACGATGCGGATCAAGATCGCGTTCGCCGAAACGTTGGAACAGGCATATCTAAACATTTGCAAGTTGCTTGGCATCGGCATGGCGCAATTCGCCGTATCCGGGGGTATACGGCAGTCTGTCGTCCCAATTCGAGTAGTCGGGCACGCCGATCGATTGCGAATATTCGATCCGGAAGGCAAAAGCGAGGAAGCGGAATTTGCAGGAGATGCGCATTCATTGGCATTAAACAAAATCGGCGAATATCGTTTGAGCGCAATCTCCCCAAATGGCCGCGTCCATGTGAGCCGAATGTTATGCCACGATGCCTGGGATAAGCAATTCGATCTTATCAACCGTTTCTATAGCAAATATTTTCAGTTGGAAAGCGGAGCGTTCGCGCGAGTGATATGGAAGGATACGTTAAGTCCGAAGCAGGGGCGGACATTCGGCGGGGAGGCTTTCGGCGATGCGGAAGAGCAAGTTTCTTGCCGAACCGGCGAATTCGGCGGTTTTGCGGGATGGGCTATCTTGAAAAATTTGCTGTGGTTCGGTTCCAAATCGGAATTTCATGCGTTGTTCCGCGATTCCGTCGATCGCTATATCCGTGGGTGGGCGCTGAATGAAAACCGGCCGGATCGTCCGAACTACGGCACAATAAGCAAGAAGCCGGTCAGCATGTTCGGCATAAATTATAGCGCATATCACCTGTTTCAAGAATATAATTACCCGCAATACGAGACATGGCTGATCGGCCAACTGATCGATTATTACGAATTGTCGGGAGATCGAAACATACTTAACGACTTGATCGGGCTTGGCAAGCATTATATCGCCGACCATATCGATCCCGCAACGGGAATGGCGGTTTGCCAAAACGAACGGTACGGCGAGAAAGTCGATTACACAACGGTTGACGTACCGTTAGTACATTTGACGAAATTAGGCAAGCTGCTGCAACGGGAAGGTCACCCGGACAGCGATCTGTTTCTGCAGGCTGCCTTGCGAATGGCATATCATTTGTCGGGACGCGGCCTGGAATTTCCAACGGAAGGCGATCCGTGCACGGAAGAAGCTTCCATGGCCTGTACGGCGCTGTCGTTGCTATACGCGTATCATGAGTTGGAAGCGAACGAAACGTTTCTGCGGCAAGGCGCCGACTTGCTGGAATTTCATGACGCCCTCGAAATGAAAGGATTCGATTGCCGTATGACGGGTTCCACCTTGCGTTATTGGGAGACCCAATACGAAACTCGCGACTGGGGGCCTTCCATTAATGCGGGACACGGCTGGGCGATTTGGACCGCCGAAGCGAAACTTCTGCTATTTTTGGCGACCGCGGAGATGAAGTGGATGGTAGAAGCTTGTAACGCTTTTGTGGCGAATATGCGCAAAGTAGAGGAGAACGGCGGCATGACCTGTTCCTTCGCGCCCGATATGATCCCGGCCACGCCTCATATGCCGTACGAACGATCGGAGTCGGAGGAGCCCGACTTGCTGGCGACTTCGATTCCGCTGGCTAACGGATATCCGGCGAAAACCTATTCTGCGAGCGGCAACTATTATTTAATCAAGGCCGCCGAATACTGGAATCGTATAAGCGGCTTGAAGATGGAAGAGGGAATCGCGATAAACGGACGTTACACGGCTGACGGTATCTTTGAGAGCTTGGGCGACCGGTTCGATATATTAGGCTTGTCCCGGACGCCTCATGTTCCGTTATACGTTCGGGTGCGGCCGGGGCGAATCTTGACGATCATGTTCGAAAGCAAGGACAGGGAAGTCCAAATTACGGGAGGAACGATCGTAGATAGCGGACCTTCCAAAATAGTTGTCCTACCGGATAGCGACGTCTTGACGATTCAATAACTTGCGCATTCATGCGGATTGAAAAGAAATCATTCCCACTTTCACAGTCAATGTGATATAATGTCGATTAATAAGACTCTTGTAAATAGTCTCATTTACAGGGGTCTTATTTTACTGTGAAAATGGGATTTTACATAGGATCTCGGAATAAACCGGGCGATTGAGGCTCAATTTGGGGTGCTTGAGTTAAAATTATCGATGTAAACGTGTTTTTGAAAGCAATTTTCAAAAATGCGTATGCTAAAGAACCCGA
>NZ_JAHLPR010000095.1 GCF_018918005.1 Paenibacillus sp. MSJ-34
TGACGAGAACTTGTCGTTCTCATTTATTGTTGCTTAATTCGCTCGTTGTTCAGTTTTCAAAGAACAAATTTTTTTGCTCATCTCCGCTCTTGTTCAGCGGCGACTTAAATAATATAACACAGGGACAATCAAACATGCAACAGGTATATTTTTACAAACACCATTTATTTTTTTATACCTACAGCAACCCTTGTTACGACGCCGTTTTCCCCTCATTCATTCGAAAAAAGCAGCAGTCCCAGGCTCCCCGCCTAAGACTGCCTATTCAAACCATGCAACCGTACAACTATTCCGAACGACGCATCGTCGGGAATAACAGAACGTCGCGAATCGACGGCGAGTTCGTCAACAGCATCACCAAGCGGTCGATGCCGATTCCGAGTCCGCCCGTCGGCGGCATGCCGTATTCCAACGCGCGAATAAAGTCGTCGTCCATCTCATGCGCTTCGTCATTGCCCTGCTCTTTCTCGCGCAGCTGCGCTTCAAACCGTTCGCGCTGATCGATCGGATCGTTCAGCTCGGTAAACGCATTGGCATGTTCGCGCGCCACGATAAACAGCTCAAACCGGTCGGTAAAACGCGGGTCCTGCTCGTTTTTCTTCGCAAGCGGCGAAATTTCGAGCGGATGTCCCGTAATGAACGTAGGCTGAATCAAGGTCTCTTCCACAAAGTGCTCGAAGAACGCGTTCACTATATGACCAAACGTCATGTGCGGCTCAATCGGCACTTTATGTTCTTTGGCCAATGCACGCGCTTCTTCATCGCTCATATGTCGGCTGAAATCGACGCCAACCGCTTCCTTGACGGCATCAACCATCGACACGCGGCGCCAGCCCGGCGACAGATCGACTTCATGGTCTTGATAACGAACCTTCGTCGTTCCGAGCACTTCCTGCGCGATATGGGAAATCATTTGCTCCGTCAAGTTCATGATATCCTTATAATCGGCATAAGCCTCGTACAACTCGATCATCGTAAATTCCGGATTATGGCGGGTCGAGACGCCTTCGTTCCGGTAAACGCGGCCGATTTCATATACTTTCTCAAGTCCGCCGACGATCAATCGTTTCAAATGCAGCTCAATCGCAATCCGCATATACAGTTCCATATCGAGCGCATTATGATGCGTGATGAACGGCCGCGCGGAAGCCCCCCCCGCAATCGTATGCAGTGTCGGCGTCTCCACTTCCAAATAGCCAAGAGAGTCCAAATAACGGCGCATCGATTGAATAATTTTCGAACGGGCGATAAAGGTTTGCTGAACATCCGGATTCATAATGAGATCGACATAGCGTTGACGATAGCGCAGCTCTACGTCCTTCAACCCGTGGTATTTCTCCGGCAGCGGGTATAGCGACTTGGACAGCACTTCCAAATCTTTCGCTTTGACCGAGGTTTCGCCGGTTTTCGTTTTGAACACAACGCCGCGCACGCCGACGATATCGCCGAGATCGAGCAGGTCGAACGCATCGAATTTATGGGCGGGAACCGTGTCCTGACGTACATAAATTTGAATTTTGCCGCTCAAGTCCTGAATGTGGGAGAAGCTCGCCTTGCCCATTCCCCGTTTCGCCATAATGCGTCCCGCAATGCTAACTTCGACCGCTTCCGCTTCCAGCTCTTCCTTCGTTTTATGTTCATTGGCAGCTAAAATTTGCTCCGCCGTATGCGTTCTGACGAATTTCTTGCCGAACGGATCGATTCCGAGCCCGCGAAGCTCGTCCAACTTGTTGCGGCGAATTTGCAGCAATTCGCTTAGTTCCGTTTCTTGGTTCACTACCTCTTCCGACATTTTCACAATCATCTCCTTAGCTACATTATAGCGAAAAAAGCTCCCGCAAAGGAAGCTTTCAAATTCATAACGGTGACTTACTTTTTGATATCGACGATTTTATATTGAATAATGCCCGCAGGAACGCTCACATCGACTACCGTTCCTTTCTTCTTGCCGAGAATCGCTTTGCCGACTGGGCTTTCATTCGATATTTTATTTTGCAGCGGATCGGATTCGGCCGTACCGACGATCGTATATTCCATCGTGTCGCCGAACTCCAAATCTTCAACGGTTACGATCGAACCGATGCTGACCGTATCGATGTCAATTTCATCGTTATTAATAATTCGAGCGTTGCGCAACATTTTCTCAAGGGTGATAATTCGGCCTTCGATAAACGCTTGCTCGTTTTTGGCATCCTCATATTCCGAGTTCTCGCTTATATCCCCATAACCGATCGCAATTTTGATGCGTTCCGCGACTTCGCGGCGTTTCACCGATTTGAGATTTTCCAGTTCTTCCTCCAGTTTTTTCAAACCATCCTGGGTCAGAATAACTTCTTTATCACTCATTACCGATTCTCCTGTCATGTGAAAAATTTTCGCACCCTGCGCAAGGGGGCCGAATTCACTATTTCTTTATAATATATTACGCTCGGAAATCATGATGACTAGATTCCTACACAGGGCTTGTAGAACCGAGGCTTGATTTTCTAATGCAGAATTATATGGGAATGGAAACAAAATGTCAATGACATGGCCCCAAACGTTGGAAACGCTCCCTTAACGCATCTTTCCCGGCATCTTCTAATGAACCAAAGTTTTGTCCTTCCCGGCTTTGCGAACCGGCTTCGGCGTATCGGAAGACGCGAGGGATGCGACAAATTGTTCCAAAATTCGCACCATCTCGTCCCGTCTCGTTTCTTCCATAATGACATCCTTCACGCGCGCCGCTCCAGGCAGCCCCTTCAGATACCATGCCAAATGCTTGCGCATTTCGCGAACCGCCACCGGCTCGCCTTTTAACGCAACCAAACGGTCCATATGCAAAATGGCGATGCGGATCTTTTCCTCCGGCGTCGGATCGGGAAGCAATTCTCCCGTGGTCAAATATTCGACCGTGCGGTACAACATCCACGGGTTGCCGAGCGCCCCCCGTCCGATCATGACTCCGTCGCATCCCGTTTGTTCGAGCATGCGCTTGGCGTCTTCCGGCGTGAATACGTCGCCGTTGCCGATGACCGGAATCGAAACGGCCTCTTTAACTTCTTTTATAATGTCCCAATCCGCCGTTCCGGTATACAATTGTTCGCGCGTACGCCCATGCACGCTGACGGCTTGGCCTCCCGCTCTTTCCACCGCCTGCGCGTTCTGAATCGCATAAATATGCTCGTGATCCCAGCCGATGCGCATTTTGACCGTTACCGGCTTCTCCACGGCATCCACCACCGCCGAGACCATCTCGTAGATTTTGTTCGGATCGAGCAGCCAACGCGCCCCCGCGTCGCATTTCGTAATTTTCGGAACGGGACAGCCCATATTGATATCGATAATATCCGCATTGGTCTGCCGGTCCACGACTTTCGCCGCCTCCACCAAAGAATCGCGGTCTCCCCCGAAAATTTGCAGGCTTAGCGGTTTCTCGCGCTCGTCTACATACAGCATTTCGATCGTTCTTTGGTTGCCGTGTATGATCGCTTTGTCGCTGACCATTTCGGCGCAAACGAGCCCGCAGCCGAATTCTTTGGCGATCAGCCGAAAGGCGGGATTGCAGACGCCGGCCATCGGTGCGAGCACCACTCTATTTTTCATCTGAATATTTCCGATTTTAAGCACTTCGTCAACTCCTTGTTTCTTGCATGATTTATAATAAACCGTTGCTTTCACCCGTTAATTCTTCCACGGCGATGCCGAGCTGCTGCGAGATTTCCGTTACGATTTTGGCATCCGGTATGCGGTTGCCCCGTTCGATCGCTCCCAATACCGCAACCGATACTGCCAATCGGTCGGCCAATTGCTGCTGCGTGTATCCTTTTAATTTGCGGAACGCCCGGATGCGTCCTGCCAATTGCATGTTGTCCAAAAGCGTACTCCTTCCTTTCCCTCCAGTTTACCCATGGCATCCTTCACAAATTCGGGCAACGATACGCTTGCTTCCGTCCCCTCCTCCGCCGGACCGCCCTTCGCAGAGGCATGATCCAATGCGATGTCCGATAAAGGGACAAGAACAAATAACCGTTCCGCCATACGGGGGTGGGGAAGCGTTAATGAAACCGAATTCCATGTTCGGTCAACCCTGTCCATCAGCAATAAATCCAAGTCGATCGTGCGCGGACCCCAGCGAATATCCCGGACGCGGCCTAATTGCCGCTCGATATCCATTAATACGGTCAGGAGCGCTTCAGGGTCCAAATTTGTTTGTACGGCAATCGTCATATTGAGAAAAGGGGGCTGATCCTCATATCCGACCGGATCGGTTTCGTAAATGCCGGAACAACGCAGCACGGAAACGTTCGGATGTGCGTCGAGCAAACGAATCGCTTCGTGCAGCGTACGCTCTCGTTCCCCTAAATTCGCCCCCAAAGCAATATAAGCCTCGGATCGCTCGGAGGAGTGGTCATTGTGTATCATGCTATTCACTTCCGTTTTCTGCGTATTTCGACGGTTACCCCTTGAAAATGAACGTTGAACGGCGGATGCGGTTTCGTCACCCGAACCGTAATTTCATCTATAATAGTATAAGTGTCCAGCACGGCAGATGCAATATTTTCAGACAAAGTTTCAATAAGTTGGAAAGATTGCTTCTCTACGATGTTTTGGACGGTGTAAAATACTTCCGCATAATTGACCGTTGCCGTCAAATCGTCGGTTCGTCCGGCTCGGCTCAAATCAAGCATCATGTCGAGATCGACGTAAAAACGCTGCCCCAGTTTTCTTTCTTCCTCAAAAACGCCGTGATATCCGAAAAATTCCATTCGGGTGAGCGTCATTTTATCCATCATGTTTCCCTCCGCTTCCATATAAGATCGCATCGCACATTCGCACCGTTCGTTTGATCTCCCGCACATCGTGCACGCGCACAATTTGGCAGCCTTGGGCTATGCCCAAAGCTACGGTCGCCGCCGTTCCTTCCACGACATCGTTCACTTCCAGATGCAGCGTATTGCGGATGAACCGTTTCCGCGAGGTGCCGAGCAGCACCGGATATCCGAGCGCCGCCACTTCGTCCAAATGGCGCATGATCGTAAGATCTTTCCCGTAGTCCTTCGCGAATCCGACGCCCGGATCCAATATAATATTGCGTTCTTCGACTCCCGCCTCAAGGGCGATTCGAACGCTTTCCAGCAAATCGTTCAGCACGTCGCGCACATAATCGGCGTAATCGCGATTGTCCCGATTATGCATGAGTATCACAGGGCAGCCCGCCTCTGCGGCAACCGCCGCCATATCCGGATCGCGCTTGAATCCCCATATATCGTTAATGATATGCGCCCCTGCCGCAAGCGATTGGCGCGCCACTTCCGCCTTGTACGTGTCGACGGATAGCGGAACGCCGGGCATGGCGGCTTGCAGCGCCTGCACGACCGGCACGACCCGTTCCAATTCCTCGCTCAAACTAACTTCGTCCGATCCCGGACGAGTCGATTCGCCGCCGATGTCGATCATATCGGCTCCTTCCGCAACCATCGCCTTCGCCCGTTCCACAGCGCGTTCGATATCGTTATATTGGCCCCCGTCGGAAAAAGAATCCGGCGTGACGTTTAAAATGCCCATCACCAGCGTTCTCGCGCCAAGCTCGATCGAAGCTCCGCCATACCGGTAGCGCCGATGGTGAATCGTAGGTTTCAACATAGCATGTTGCGCCGCCTTTCTGTCGTCATCGTTGTCCGGCAATTCTCGAGCGATACAATTGCAGCAATAGGGCGGTTACAGGTCCCGCCGCACCATCGCCGACGATGCGCTCATTGCCTTCGGTATCGTACAATCGCTGAACCGGAACCAATTCTTGAATCGAATTCGTTATAAATATTTCATCCGCTTGAAGAAGGTCGTCCCATGTATAGAAGCCTTCCTCGAAGGCGATTCCCGCATGACGGGCGTCCTCCAGCACCAAGGCGCGGGTAATGCCCGGCAAAATCCCGGTTGCAACGTCCGGGGTCCGGCAAACGCCGCCGCGGATAAAAAACACATTGCTCACAATGCCTTCCGCAACATATCCCGCTTCGTTCAGCATCAGCCCTTCCGCGCCGGCGCGCTGCGCCCCGCTATATCGGGCCAATTCCCGCTTCGCCATAATATTGTTCATATAATGGGCGGATTTCAACCGCACATCGCCTTCCGGACTGTTGCGCCGCGTCCGGAGCAGCTGCAGCGGCTTCCCCTGCGTGTACAGGGAAGCCGGCGGATCGGGCAGCGCCTTCGCGTACACGATGGTGTTCGGCGCGGTATACGCTTCGCTCGGCAAGCCAAGCGCGCCCTCGCCCGCCGATACGGTGTAGCGGACGTAGCCGTCTTGCAAGCCGTTCGCGCGCAGCAGTTCCGCGATATGCCGCTCCGCTTGCTCCGGATCGTCGCGGCGATCGATGCCGAGCGCGCGGCAGCCGTCCGCCAAACGGCGGAGATGGCGCTCCAGCATAAACGGCTTGCCTCCGTAGGTCCGCATCGTTTCGAACAGTCCGATGCCGTACAAAAAACCGTGATCCAAGACGGAAATCACGGCTTTGTCCCGTTCGACGACTTCTCCGTTGAACCCGATGTATTTCATGGCCTTACGGCAGCCCGCATATCAAGGAAATTGCGCAGCATCCGATGACCTTCCTCCGTCATAATCGATTCGGGATGGAATTGAACCCCGACGACCGGATATTCTTTATGGGAGAGTCCCATAATTTCGCCTTCCGCCGTTTCCGCCGTAATCTCCAGGCAATCGGGGAGCGACTCCCGTTCGACGATCAGCGAATGGTACCGCGTCGCCGTCAACGGCGAAGGCAACCCTTCGAATACCGATGTTCCGCGATGGAAGATGTCCGATGTCTTGCCATGCATTAATCGTTCCGCGCGGATGACGCGCCCGCCGAACACTTGCCCGATGGACTGATGTCCGAGACAAACGCCCAAGATCGGAACCTTCCCTTTAAAATGCTCGATGACTTCCATGCTGATTCCCGCCTCATTCGGCGTGCACGGTCCCGGCGAGATCAAAATATGATCCGGATTCAGCGCCTCAATGCCGGCAATATCGATCTTATCGTTGCGGTATACTTCGACTTCTTCCCCCAATTCGCCTAAATATTGCACCAGGTTATACGTAAACGAATCGTAATTATCGATGACTAATATCATAGGGTTTCCTCCTCATATAGTATTTCTTGAAGGCAGTTTTGAGTTTACTTCCAGTCCCCTAGGGGACTGGCGGCCGCCTTCAAAATTTCCAGTTGATCTTTGAAAAATAAATTTGGGACTGGACTTTCCGGAAT
>NZ_JAHLPR010000096.1 GCF_018918005.1 Paenibacillus sp. MSJ-34
GTAGACTTCACCTAAAAGGTGCTCCTCTCTTTGGGTGTAGTGTTCTCGACAAACACCATTCTACCAAAGATTTGGGCACTTTTTTATGTTTTCAATGAACGGTACTTTCGAAATTTAGGATAATACCTATTCAACCTTGAACGTCAATTATGGAAGCGTCGACAACGATATCCTGCCGATTTGGAGAGCATGCAGCAAGAATGACTTACTGAGGAGGTAACAATGGGAAGAAGAAGATCGCCGGTTATGAAACTTTGCGAGTTGGAACAATGCAACGAAAGACATTATGCGAAAGGTCTCTGCAAGCGTCATTACCATCAGAACAGGCGCGACCTGTTGAAACAGACAAAAAAAATAAGCCGTGACGGCTCTGCCAACAATATGCAATCGGAATTGCTTTAAATTCGAGCAAGGTACGCTTTCAATCGTATGACCGTTGCGGAAGGAACGGGATTAGCCGCCTTCAATTAGCCAATCGCTCTTTGAAATGCCAATGCAACGCGTTCCTTCTGAATCGGTTTCACAATGAAATCCGTCGCCCCGTTTCGCATCGCTTCCATTACCATTTGCTGTTGTCCCATGGCGGAACACATAATGACTTTCGCCTGCCGGTCCATTTCCTTAATTTTCTTCAACGCGCCAATCCCGTCCATTTCCGGCATCGTAATATCCATCGTAACCAAATCCGGTCGATGCATCGAATATTGCATAACGGCCTCCTTGCCATTGCTTGCCTCCGCTACGACCTCATACCCCAATTCTTCCGCGATGTCCCGAAGCATCATGCGCATAAATGCCGTGTCGTCGCACACTAGAACCCGATACATGTTTCATCCCCCGTATTTTCAATGATGCGGCCGAGCCGGAGACGCTCATCTTCGAAACGCTCCGATCGCCGTTTTTCCCATATTTTTCGCGAATATCATTTTTTTGTCCGCAATATTGATCAAATCGTTCAATCGGACGCCATGTTTCGGATAGACGGAGCAACCGACGGATACCGTAACATGAATGGACAATTCGTCGCGAAGCGTCGAGATGTTGTACATCATTTGCTTATGCCTCTGTTTCACCGCCGTTTCGTCCGTATAAGGCATCATCATGACGAATTCATCGCCGCCCCAACGAACGATGTACTTCTCGCCTTTGAACGATTGAAGGACGGTCGCGGAGATTCGCCTCAATACCTCGTCTCCCGCATGATGGCCGTATCGATCGTTGATCGATTTGAAGTGATCCACATCGATAAAGAAAAGCGCGATTTTTTGCGATTTCTTGTTCGCCTTCTTCACGAGCTTCTCAAAAATGCGAAAGGCCATCCTCCGATTGTAAGCCTTCGTCAACGAATCGATCTCGGATGCGTACTTTACTTCGTCGTAATGTTTGCCCAGTCGCCATGACAATAGAACCAGTATATTGGAAAGGAAGACAAACCATAGATGAATTTGTCCGATCGCCCCAAAGTAAATATTTAATGCCATTAAACTTCCAAACGAAAAAAGCGTTAATACGAATCTTCCTTTATATTTCATATAAATGGTACTCACTCCTATGATATTGAATCTTCTTGTTTCGATTTCGCGTTTTACGCAACGTGAACTATTCTACAATACGGGGCTGAACAAAAACTGAACTTAACTCCGGGCGGGAACGTTTCATGTGATTTCACGTGTTCGGTTACCTTGTAAAACGACGAAAAAAAGCCCGCTGAGCGTACTCAACAGGCCAATAGATTGTTAGCAATGTTATGCGTTACGCGAACGTTTTCTTCTTAGGAAAACAATTCCTAAAGCGACAAGACCGAGACCGGTCAACTGCATCATGAGATGGCTGTCTTCCCCGGTCTTCGGAAGCGTTTGTCCCGAACCGCTTCCCGGTCCCGGATGCGGGCCGTTGCCGGCCGAAACTTCGCCGTTTCCGCCTGCCGGCAGTTTCTCTACAAGAACGTCATAGTGCACGGTCTCTTCATTTCCGGCTGCATCGGTTACGACGACTGTGAACGAATCCTCTCCGACATACCCCGGATTCGGCGTATAAGTCCATTTGCCGTTTGGATCGATCGTCACCTTGCCATGCTCCGGTTCTTTGCCAATCTTCGCTTCGCTTCCTTCCGGAACGTTCGCATCGCCTTGAACGGGAGTTTCTTTAGGCGTCTTTACTTTCTCCCCAGGCGTTGCCGGTTTGTTCGGTTTTTCCGGATTTGGCTTGCCCGGCGTTTCCGGGTCCTTCGGATTTCCCGGTTTCGGATCGGTCGGCGTGCTCGGGCCAGGATCGTAGCCGCCTCCACCACCGCCGCCGCCGTTATCCGTATAGCGGTAATTCTCTACGATTACAACCGCTTCGTCCTCTTGGCTGCGAACGATTTCGAACTCGGTCAGCCTCGTTTTGATGTAATAACCGGCCGGCGCTTTCGTCTCTTCGAAGTAGTACTTGCCCGGTATAAGCTCCGTTATCAGCAATTCGCCGTTACCGTCGGTCGTTAACCCCTTCAGTTCGTTCCCTTCCGCGTCTATGACCGGATTTTTCCGCTCGTCGAGCAGCGTGAATTGCGCGCCTTTCAGCTTGACGTTCGGACGGCCGCTTTCCACCTTGGTCAGTTTGACGGAGCCGGGGATGAGCCGGTTGACGGAAGAAACGCTTACGATCTTGCCTTCCTCCTCAATGTCAAACTCAATCGGCGTCGGATCGAGGATATAATGTTCCGGCGCTTTCGTCTCAACGAATTGATAGCTGCCTCCAACCAAGCCGTTCACGGTTAACTTCCCGTCCGCGCCCGTCTTTAACCCGCTCTGCGGTTCGCCGCTAATTACTACGACGTTTCCGTCCGCATCGCGAAGCTCAAATTCCGCGCCTTCCAGTGGAGTACCGTCATACTCGTCCGTCTTGGTCAATTCGACGGAAGCGTTGCGGATGATTTCATTCGCCATACTGCGCGTCACCATGGCGGTCTGTCTCGGATCGATTTGGAACGTAATCGGAGTGTCGTCCAGCTTGTAACCTAACGGCGCCTTCGTTTCCACGAATTGATAGTCGCCCGCGTCCAAGTTGGCTAGGAAGATTTTCCCTTCCATATCCGTTTTCAGTTCCGTTGCCCCGTCAACGTCTACATACTGTCCTGCAGGATTCTTTTTCTGCAGTTTAAAGATTGCTCCTGCCAAAGCTTTGGTAGGATCGTTCTTATCGTATTTCTTCAATTCGACATCCCAAACGCCCTTCTCGTTCGTGATCGTGAATGGAACCGTATCGCCCGTTTTGTCGGATGTAAATTCAATTGTTTTTCCATCCTTGTACTCCTCGTCAATCAGATAGCCGGATGGAGCTTCCACTTCTTTCAGCACATATTTGCGGTACTTGTATTTTTTCTTCGTCGTTACTTCGCCGTTCGAATCTGTGGTGAGCGTCTCCAGCACATTGGTGCCCGATTCGTCCTGAAGTTCGAATATGGCGCCAGCCAACTTCGTATTCGGTTCATCGGCGTCGACTTTCACAACCTTGATGTATCCTGTTCCGATCATGAAGGTTCTGCCGCCCGCACCTGGGGTAAAACTGACTTTACTGTCTTTATTGCCCTCGACGATACCCGCGCTGTCGCTATGGCCGGCAAAAGTGACCCCATTGCTTATGGTTTGGCCGCTGTCGTCATTAATGAACGACTTGTATTGTAAAATATAAGCTTCTTCAATCGGCTTGTGAAAAGTTAGCGTGAACGAATCCGCACCGGTCTCTTCGTTTGTTTCAAACGTAATCGTATACTCGGAAGGATCGACAAGTTTTGCATTTCTCAAACTATCGATTACACCGCTCGTTGTCACTTCCGGTTTATACAATTGAAACGAATCTTGCTGCAAAATTTGATTAGGCGATAAGGTGTCTGTTAAGCTCGGTTTTGCGACATAGGATTGGCTGAAATTGACGTTAACCGTCCATGTCGCATAGACTTGCTCTGATCCCGTTCCCTGAACAGGCAGCTTTTTCGCAACATACTACTCCCCGGCTTTCGGGGGCCCAACTTGATCTCCTTTGTTGAACAGCAGTGTCTTGCTTGGATCATTGCCGTCATGCAAGGTCGCTTGATTGGAGTAACCTTCCTTGAGAACAGGATACCCTTTCAAACTCGTCTGGTACGTAATGCGGTAAGCGGAATTGATTTGGTCGTTAAAGGTTAATTCGAACCCTTTTTTTCCATCGTGTTCAACAGCATCATTAAATTCATACGCTTTAAACTCAGGAGTTCCTTCGGGCACACTTACTTTGCCGTCTGCAGCGATAGTTAAAGGATGAACTTTCAAGGAACCTTCAACGAAATCTTGCCCTTTCGTATAGAAATCGCGTACGACGGCTTGATCGATGACGTGACGGTTGAAATTGACGTCGATCGTCCATGTGATGACTTTATTAACGGCATCATATTTGCCTTCTTTATGACCGTTGTTTTTCATGTACGGTTCCGTTACAGCCGTCTTATTTTGATACTTCAGAGTGTCAGGAGGATTAGGATACTCATTCCATTTGATCTCAGCTTGATTCTCATACGTATGAGTTTTCACCTTATCCGGGGTGAAATAGGTAGGATCGAACGAGGTCTTGTAAGTGATCGTATGATGTTCCGTGATCGTATTTTTAAACTCGATGTTAAACCCTTTATCAAAACCTTCGTTCTCGCCGCTATCCGCTTCGATCGTTAACGTATAATCCTCGTCTTCGGTTAAGTTGCTAATCGTTAAGCTGATCAATTCCAACCCTTGGCTGGCAAAGTCGTCCGAAATCACGACACCGGTCATCTCATGCTTGTCTTTATTGAGGTCAATCGTCCAGGTGATCGTTTTATCGGCATAATTGATCGTTCCGTTATGTTTCTTAAATACTTCTTGACCAATCTTTTGTGTATCGCTTTTTTTGATACCGCCAAACATTTCGACTGTATTCGTAACCTCTTGACTCTCATAGACGCGGTTTATTGCTTTCGTTGTATATTTGATTTGATATGCCGAGTTCACGCCGTTCTTGAACTTCAGCTTAAAGCCCTTGTCAAAACCAGTGCCGACTCCTTCAAATATATAATTGGTTGAGTCGACGAGGTTAGAATTCGTAGCGTTGCCGCTGTTGTCGATCGTCACGCTATATACTTTAAACGATCCTGGCACCAACTCTTGCTGTGTAGTATCAAATGTATCGACAAGCAACGCTTCTTCCTCAGCAAGGGCTTGCTGGTTGAAATTGTAGTCGATTGTCCATTCGATTTCTTGCTTGGAAGGATTGTAATTGCTTGCCTTTTTATTCAATGGCTCATTGAATTTTACCGGTACACTAACGCCTGCCTTTTGACTAAACGGCTTGGAATCGACAGTTCCGGAAACTTCTACATCATTTTTGTATCGTGGGCTGTAATCGGCATCCCCACCAGATGGCAAAGGAACCTTCGTCGTATACTCCACGCGGTACGCCTTGTCAATGATGCCGTTGAATTCGATTTTGAACCCATCGTTTGTGTTGTCTTTCGTGAAATTAGTATAGCTTGCTCCTTGCCCCGGTTCTCCGCCTTTTATTTTCACTTGTAACTCAGTTACTTCAACCGAATCTAAATTAACGGTTAATCCATTCGGCAACTTGTCCCGGAAAACGGCATTGCTTATCGTCTCCTCGCCCAAGTTGAAATCGACGACCCAATGTATTTCGTCCGGATTTCTGGAGTTCGGGCTGCCATTTTTGTATGCCTCGCCTTTTTTGGTGACCGTAGCATTTCCGTCGGGTTTGAAATGGACGGGAATAGTGACAGAATCTCTATGGGGAATGTCGAAAACGATGTTTTGCTTCGTGCTGTCTTCCAACGCCGACCCGTCAAATTGCCTCCAAATATAAAAGTTTCCCGTATACCCCTGGCCGCTGTTTATTTGCTCGTTAAATGTAAAAACGACTTGGCCGTTTGAAGATATGGTAAACGTTCCTACAACTCCGACTTCGGCATAAAGCTCCCCTGTTTCATCGAACCCCGAAAATTTATCAGGCAACTTGAACGTAAAGGTTGCGCCATCGGAATAATGATGTTCATCGGGAAGCTCCCATGAATAGTCGATAACTACCGTATCTCCCGAACCGGGACGAATATCCCGAATTTTTTGCGCTTCAGGATTCGGACTTCCATCTTCCTTGAAAGGCAAGTCATTCCACATCTCCACGCCTTGGATAAGATCGTATGTAATTTCCGTCGCGGTCATCGGACTCACCAAAGACGGCGTACCGTATACATGATCCGTGACGCTTCCCCCGGCCGGGCTTCCCGGAGCTTTCGATTCGTCGTTGGCGCTAATGAACGAAGCCGGCAATGCGAGATTCAGCAGCAGCATCGCCATCAATGCAAAATACGACGTTCTCCTCAATTTCCTTTTCATTACAAACCTTCACCTCGCTATGAAATTGTCAAAGTACAAGCGAACACCATGATCGAGTGTCCTTCGTAACGCTCCTCCTTTCCGCATGTCAGCTTGGAGGTTTATTCCAGTGAGCCTATGTTACGCGAACTGACATAAATCGGTATTCTTGCATTGTCATGCTGTCGAACAAAGTCGATAATGCATCATTTTTACATAGGATCTCGGAATAAACCGGGCGATTGAGGCTCAATTTGGGGTGCTTGAGTTAAAATTATCGATGTAAACGTGTTTTTGAAAGCAATTTTCAAAAATGCGTATGCTAAAGAACCCGA
>NZ_JAHLPR010000097.1 GCF_018918005.1 Paenibacillus sp. MSJ-34
TTCATGAAAATCACCCAATTCATTAGAAATAAAAAAAGCCTTCTCGGCGATTATTGGGGTGATTTTGAAAAGTCAAGAGGAATGTTTGTTCGCACCCCATGTTTGGGGGTGAAACAATAGAAGACCCTAGCTAGGAAGCTAGAGTCTGCAACGGAATGTGAATTCCGAGAAGCTTAAATGATAAATTAGAGGTAGGTCAAATACACAAGGACTATAAAACAATGTGCAAGTTACTGATGGAAGAAACTGCAAGTGGGGGGAAAAATAAAAGACTTCAGGAAGCAAGGTTTAAGCGTTTCTTTGATTGGGAAAAAATATCCAAAAGCAATAAGCTTAAGATTACACAAAAATATGATGAACCCAAAGAAAAAATTGAAAATCGTGGAGCAAAAGGGGCTCCATATATTGAAATGCTAAAAAGAATAATCCTCATTTTACTAGCCAATCGCAAAGGTGAAATGACAATATCGCAATCATCACTTTTAAAAATGTGTAAAATGGTAAATGATAATTATTATTTTGGTAGTCGGAACATTTTTAAAATCAGTAAATTCCACCAAATGGACCGGATGAACGTCGAGGAATTTTTTGAAAACAGCAGACAACAATTTAAGAATGACATAACTAGAGTTTTAGACATTTTGAAAACCGATGAATTAATTGATTGGATGCCGATAAAAAAGGTTAAAGATGTCCATATTGACCGAATTGAAATCAGAAAAGAAGAAAAAAAGGATAAATTTGGAGATAAATACACCACCTTGGAAAGTGAAGTTGAGCATTCACAGCTGCGCGCGCGAGAAGCAACAAAAGAGGAAACTAATTTCATTGGGCGCACAGGACGTCAAGTTATGTTAGATATGGGCTATCGAAGTAAGCAAACCATTATCAGGCATAACAAATGGAGCGAGTACAAAAAAAAGGTAGATAAGATTATTTTAGATGAATTAAACATTAGCTTTTACTACGATGCTTATAAAATTAATTGCTATCATCTTGACCATATCCTTCTGGAGATTAAAGAACTGGAGAAATTCGAAAGAGAATTTAATAAGAATGTTCAGGGTTATTACATGAGCAAGGCCAATAAAAGGAAAAAATCTGCAATTAAAAGTACATTGGAAATTGAAGAAAAAAGAAAGTTTGCTTGGGGTGAACCTGAACCAGTCGATTACAAAACTAATCAAAAGATGGCAAGAAATGAAAGACGAATAAATGATGACTACCTTTTGGAACATAATGAATTATCAAAAATCTACCTTGATATTGATTATCCTAAAATCGAAAATGAAGTAAGGAAATTTGCTAGCGAATATGGGGAGTAGAAAGTTGGTACTTTTAAATCTCTTTTTATTATTATTTATAAAGAGAAAGATAAGTACCAACTTTATTAGGGATTTGCAATTTGATTTTTTTTTAATTTTAAGGAATAGAATTTATAACGCGACGGAACGATTTTGCTTGCCAAAATCGGCTCCTAGCAAAAGGGGTCTAAGGGGGAACCCCTTATGTTATATACGATTAATTTATTGCTTCACAATGCTTATCGCATTGTTCGCTTTTCCCCCAAAGCCGATATGCTTTCGCTTCGCTACAGCAATCGTTTTGGTGGATTATCTTGTTTATTTTATTTTGGAGGCGATATATTATGAACGAACATGACAAACAACAGCTAATCAACTTAGCATCAAAAACGTTTTGTGTTGAATGTGGAAAACGAGAACATGAATATGCATTATTGGACAATAATCAAACTATCAATAGCAAACAGGTTACAATACCTAATGTTCCTACTTTTAAATGTAATAATTGTGGAGCATTGTCATATCCATCTTTTGGAATGAAGTACATAGAGGAATATATATCTAAGATCTCTCTGGAATAGGATGATACACCTATTCTTTTTTTTAATTTATGGAAGGTGAAACAAAATGAATTTAAACGAAGCTTTACGACCATTGTCAGACCGTAAGAAAGCATACTTTAAATGGAAATTTGATTTAGAGTATGATAAAACTTTACCCAAAAAAACAGAGCAGGAACTGTTGGAATCACTGAAATTAAAAACGATGAACACTTTTTACGAATGGGAGAAAACGGAAGAATATCGAAACCTTGTAGCATTATTGCTTAATACTAGGTTTGATCAGGACTTAGAGCAAATTTACTCTTCTCTTGTGGATAAAGCTAAAACTGGTGATGAAAAAAGTATCCGCTTATTGTTGCAAATGGGTAAAGATATTAAAGAGTATAGCAAGCAAGCGGTTAAGCAGATGGCAAAAGTTAAAAATGACGAAGACGATGGATTGATAATGTAGGATTCCGATTTTAAAACGGAGTCCTATTTTTATTTTCTAGTGGACATTTTGTCCTTTTGTTTTTTTGGAGGTGTACCAATGGCAAGACCAGCAATGACAACAAGCCAAAAGTTAAAAAAGATTATGTGTGATTTTGAGTTGTTCAGTACAAATTTTATAAAAATTGTAGACAATGACGGAGAATTGATTCCGTTTAAGTTTAATGATCAACAAAAAGAGTTTGTAAATAGTTGGGATAGGTATAATTTTGTGTTAAAACCAAGGCAATTAGGATTTACCACAGTAAGCCTAGCCTATTGTTTATATATGGCTTTGACTAATCCGAATACACATTACCTTATTGTCAGCTATGAGGGTAAAGGAGCACAGGATCTATTTGAAAAAATAAAGCGAATGAATGACAATTTGCCAAGGGATCGCTTCCCTTCTGCCTTCCCTTCTGTCAAAAGGGAAAATAGGGATGAATTACTATTTGAAAATGGTTCGAGAATCGTTAGTACAACAGCTGGAGGTAACAAGGATTTAGGCAGAGGTAGAACATTTATGTATGTACTATTATCAGAAGCAGCATTTTATGATGACTTACAAGGCGTATTAACAACAATTGAGCCAGCTCTGATGAAGACAGAAAAGGCTAAAATTGTTATCGAGACAACAGCTAATGGATTCTCTTATGCACAACAGCTTTATGACAGTGCAAAGAAAGGTAGAAGCAAATATAAAGCCTTCTTCTTCCCCTTCTTCTCTTCTGCATATGAGAAGCAATTCCGTTATGATATCGAATTAGCCATTAAATGGTACAAAGAGAATAACAAGGGTAAACGCCTATCTGCCAAAGACTTGGACAAAGAAGAGCAAGTTCTCCATGATATGGATTGTAGCTTAAATATGCTTATGTGGAGAGCGTATACACTCCAAGATAAGGATAAAAATGTATTTTATCAAGAATATCGAGCTTATGATATACAGGCTTTTATTTCTACTGGTATTTCAGTTTTTGACCAATCCAAAATTCTAGAACAATTGAATCATACCCTTCCTCCATTGACAAGGGATGAACTCAAAGGTGAATTACCAGATGAGTTAATGCAATACATAGGAAGAGGGTTAGAGATTTACCATTTTACTAAACGTGGAAAACGATATTATGGAGGTGTAGACGTTGCGGCAGGTGGTCAAGGAGACTTTAGCACAATTACAATTTTTAATTCAGACGGTGAACAAGTGGCATCATTTAACCGAAATGATGTTCCCGTTTATCGCTTTAACGATGTTGTCAGGGCATTAGGTAAGTATTTTAATTATGCCTTCTTCGTAATTGAACGAAATGGATTCGGCACAAGTTTATTGGAGCGACTACGTAAAGATACAGATGACCCATATTTAAACTTGTATCGACATCGACATTTTGACGCTAAAGGTGGTAGTGATTACAAGCTTGGTTTCCCTTCAACTGCCATGACAAAGAGCCAAGCAACAACAGATACTAAAGAAGCATTTGAAACTGGACTTATACATATCAACTGCAAAGAGACTTTAACGCAGATGCAAACATATAGTGATGGCGGTAAAAATAGATATGATGGGCATCATTCGGATTTGATTATTAGTTTAATGATGGGGGTAGTTGGATTGAAGGCAAATAGATATTATGTGGATGTTGCATAAATTAACTCAATAACGATTTTCGTTAGTGAGTTTTCGGAAGTCTGATTTAGGACATTAGAAAGGAGTAATCAAATGCAAACATTGCTAAAACAATACATTAATAAAAATTATAACGGTGAAAGAGATTGGTTCATTCAGGAGGTGAGCCAAGTATATAACCAGCAACGGACGAACCAAATTTTAGATTTAAAGCAGTATTTATCTGGACAACACAAAATTTTAAATAAGCCATCATATACGTTTAACGGGAAAGAATATGTCCCAAAGAAGATTGTTTTACAATTAGCTAAGACAATGGTCAATTTTACGGTGTCTTATCTTCTATCCAACCCCATTACATTAACAGGTGATGAGACGGTTACAAAGGCATACCAGAGCGTTTATAAGCGTGGAAGGTACAATTCTATAGACTTCGATATCCTTGATAAAATGTGCAAATTTGGCTTTGTAGTAGAAACCATTTATATCGACCAGAATAAGAATATCCAATCTAAGTTATTAGATCCCGCTGATTCCTATCCAGTGTACGATAGTCGGAGTAATTACATTGCCATGATCGAGTATTACACTATGGATAATGTTGATTATTATACGGTTTATACAAGTGATACAGTCGAAGAATGGACTAATGAGGGCGGTAATTTGAAACTGGATGCGACTTATAATAATGTGTCAGGATTGCCCATTGTATATCATAATCAGGATGAGATAAGTAATTTAGGTAGATCGGACTTATTGGACATGATTCCAATTTTGGATAATCTGGAGGATTTAATTAGTAAAACTACAGATGCGTATAATCATTACTTAACGGGACTGCCTATTCTAACTGGACAACAGTTAAAAGGCGATGGATTGCCAAAGGATATCGTTAGTGCTGGATTAGTATTGGAGTATGGTAGTAGCTTTGATTTTAAAAGTAATCCATTTGATCATAAAGGCTTTGAGAGTATATATAAAACTTTGAGTAGTACACTGTTGGATATTGCTAATGTGCCAGCGGTCAGTATGAGTAAAACAGATATAAGCAATTTGTCAGAAGTTAGTATTAGACTTTTATTTAGCCTTGCAGATACAAAAGGCGCATTGAATGCAAAGTTTATGAGAGAAGGAATGGATCTAAGGTTTGATGTGATTAGGAAGCTGTTGGAGCTTAAAGGGATAAAGTTTGATGATGATAAATTCGATTCGTTTGATTATCACTTCCACTTTGCTAGACCGAGTAATGATAAAGAGGTTGTAGAGAATCTGAAAATTTTACGTGAGATCGGGGCAATGAGCCAAGAGTCAACAGTGGAGGATAATCCATATATAAACGATGCAGTAGCAGAGATGGATAGATTGAGGAGTGAAGGTAGTCTTAAAATAGGGAGGAAGGAACAGATTTGATTAAGAGGATTCGATAAATTTAAATCTTTGGATCATTTATTAAATATATTGATATGGTGGTAAGGTAATTTAAAGAGGATACTTCTCCCCGCGCGCGCCTGTTACAATATTAGTATCAGGTACTAAAATTATAATCATAATTTATAAAATTATAATTTTTGATCAAAAAGGGGATAAAACGTGCCTATAAGCTTTTTGTAGTCCATTGATTTGCTAGTAAATCACTAGTAAATCAAAGGACATGTATCATTCTACATATTTTTAACATGCCTAACCACTCCCTTATATATATTGTGGTCTATAAATCAATGAATCTATGATTTATCGGTTTAATTTTAGCCTTATTAATTGGAATGTGGATAATAACCCCAATTATATACTCGGTAATAAATATATTTTATTAGTCTAGGGGATTGACAGGAAGATATTAAAGGGGATATGATACCCCTAATTGACAAAAATTTCCCGCAACACTACGGTTTACACATTCTCAAAAAATATAGGATCTCGGAATAAACCGGGCGATTGAGGCTCAATTTGGGGTGCTTGAGTTAAAATTATCGATGTAAACGTGTTTTTGAAAGCAATTTTCAAAAATGCGTATGCTAAAGAACCCGA
>NZ_JAHLPR010000098.1 GCF_018918005.1 Paenibacillus sp. MSJ-34
AGTGTATCCACATAATGTTGACTTGAACCGAACGAACTGGGAAACCTCCACTTTTTTACAGTCCGCGAGGCAGATCCACTATATTCAGTGTTTGATATTACGGGCTTTCGAAATTTAGGTTAAATTCTTTGCGTACATATTTTTCGTGATTATGCAGATTTTCATTTGCAATGAATCTCCATATTTGATCCTTAAGAAGCTGTTCTTCATGGGCTCGGTTATCAACCAACCTGTTATGTCCAAGGATTTCCTGATTAACCCTCTCAATTTCTAAATTGATAATTTTTACAAATTCGTCAACAGGAACTAATGCAATTTTCTTACTTGGTTCTTTTTGTTTTTGTTCAATTAATTCGAGATTGATTTCGTTTTTCGATCTTATTATTTCTAACTGTTGATTTATTCTCTCTTTATCGATATATGGTACTTCTTTTTCCATTAGATCCTGGATCGAAGTCTCAAGATTATCATATGATTCCATGTATAGTTTAACACAATTTGCCAATTCCTTCATTTCATTTTCATAGGTTTCATTAAAGTACTCTTCCAATTTATTCAAAAAACCATCCGGCAATGACTGTTGACAAAAAGGGCATTTACCTTCCGACTTATGTATATGATCATATCCTCTTTTTACCCAATCGCTTATAGCCAGTCTAGAAATGAGAGCGGCGATATCGACCTCCTGCTTACCAACAATTTGTTTTTGGAATATTCGACTTGAACAAGCAACGTTTAGTTCGTCATTCTTTATTGATTGCAACGTTTGAATTTTCACTAAACTTCCATTAAATAATTTATTTGAACGAGCACGTAAATCCTCTAAATCACATAACTTATTTTCAAGTGAATGCGACTGTTTACATTTATTCATAAAGTTCATTTTATTATTTCGAACACCTGAAAAAGCTTGCAAAAACTCGTTATCATATTTTCTTTTCAATTCCCAGCAATCTTCTATAAATTCATTTTCATTCGCGTTATATTCCTCTTCTTTATTGGACAAGTTAGTGCGCAATCTACGAATCTCTTCGTCTAATTTATCAACAAGCCTCTTCTTTTCAGCAATTTCATTTTTTATTTCAGTTGACTCCTTACCTAATGTGAATATACCCTTAATGTGCGAATCCTGATGGAAGTTTTCCTCAACGAATTTCTGGTTATATACCAATGTTTTTAATGGTTGTGATGCCCAATCAATATTACAATCCGGGAAGTTCTCAATATTTTTCATAGCATTTGATAATGATGTTTTCCCACTTCCATTGGAACCGTAGAAAAAATTAATTTTCTTTAATCCACTAAAGACAACACCTGTACTATCATAAGTTGCTATCTTCTTAATGGAAATTTCTTTAATCATTACTTCTTCACCCCGAAAATGTTAATTTAAAAAAGACGTAACTAAAATAGATGTCCATTTTAGTTACGCCCAGATGCAAGTAATTAAATTAGTAGTAGTATCTACAATCCGAAAATACTAAGCCCCAACAACCTCAGCGTTCTTATTAATCGTATCAATAATACCGATAATTGCTCGTGCATCGTCCAGATTATTACTAAACAGTTCCGTGATACTGCCGACCGAGCGGAATGGCTCCTCTTGGAGTACGGATTTTTCAAGAATACCGTTTTTCACTACATAATCGATAATCAGCTTCACAAACCGTAGTTGATGGACATTCAGACGGTTTTCCTGCAGGAATACCGTGAATGCTTCATTCGCGGCTTCCTGGTCGAGCCCTACGACCGTCCGTACAAGCTTCGTTACCGGTAAGTCTTTATATTCCCGCTCATAATCTTCTTTGGTTCCGAGTTCTGCCCATAGAATATGTTCAAGCGTCTCCAGATCTTGTTTCGTGATCGGTTTGTTGTTGCGCAATTTATAGATAGCGATTTGATCCTTGTTCGTTTGTAAATACTGGTTGACCTTTTTACGGTAATTTTGCAGGTCATTGGTGTTATAGAAGCCTCTACTTTCCTCTACAGCAAGCCATTCATCTTTGAAGTTCGTATAATAGATTTGTTGTGTTTCCCGTTCCAGGAATTTAATGAGATCCCGTAAAGCAACACGAACTTTCTCCATTTCGAAGATGTCCGCTTCTTCCCAGAACTCTGTCGTCAAGACCTTCTCTATGACATGTCGCTGTGCGACGACTTGAGGAATCGTACCCAACTTGGAGAGTTTTTCTGCCGTCTCCATGACTTTGCGAAACGGCTTCACCGATTGTGTTCCCTGAAGCTTAGCCAATTCGATGATCAGCATCATATAGTCAAACCGCTTTGCTAATTCGTCATGGTCTAAAGAAACGACAAGAGGAGCAATATACTCCTTCAAATCCCCCATATCAGTATCGGTTAAGGAGCGCCATGCAGCGTCATTTTTATACTTATGGACATACTGGATATGCTGTCTGATGCGAAAATGCTCCTCATTTAGCGCACTCACGCTATCCTTCAACAATTTCACCAATTCCGTGCGATGTTCTATATATTCGGGTTCCTGATAACGCAGTTGTTGAAGTTCACGTACAATCTGAGTACGAACATTGAACAATTTTTCCGATAAGGTCTCGGCAATATCGGTATCCTTCCCTTTCGGATTGGCCCGGAAATACTCAAAGTTACGGCAGAAATCAAAGATCAGGAATTCCTGCTTGTCCTCACCAATACCATGTAGATCTTTACACAACCGTGTCCCTCGGCCCACCATCTGCCAAAACTTCGACTTCGAGCGAACTTTCTTGAAGAATACCAGATTGACAACCTCAGGGATGTCTACGCCTGTATCGAGCATATCAACGGAAACAGCAATTTGAGGAAGCTTGTTCCAAATGGAAAAATCATCAATCAGAGATTGATAATAATTCGTTTTGATATCAATGACCCGTGCAAAATGCCCCTTTAATTCAGGATACAGGCTATCGAACCGCTCTACAATTGCAACTGCATGCCGATGGTTTTTGGCAAATATGATGGTCTTGCCCAGCTTGTCTCCGCCTTCTACCTTCAAGCCCCGCTCCATAACAAACTGCAGCACACGGTCTATCGTATCCTGGTTAAACAACCATTCGTTAATCGCTGCACTATCAATATCCCGCGGCTCCTCTTCTTCATCCTCCAGCAACACTTCTTCGTATTGCTCTTTTTCCTCTTCGGACAGATCATCGTAGCGGATGCCGTCGTCCATGATCTTGGTTGTTGTTTCCACGGTACGGTAATCCACCAAATATCCTTCCTTGACTGCTTGCTCTAGTTCATAGGCAAAGGTTGGAACACCATTTTCCAGACGGAACACGTCATATGTGTTTTTGTCGACTTCATCTTTGGGAGTTGCCGTCAAGCCCAGCAGGATAGCATCAAAATAATCGAATATGGCCTTATATTTCTTATAGACGCTTCGATGCGATTCATCAAGGATGATCAAGTCAAAATGACCAACCGTAAACAGCTTTTTGCCGTCCTTCCGCTTGACCTCGTCGATGGCATTCATCATCGTCGGGTAAGTGGAAAAAACAATTCTTGCCGTCTCCGGATTGTCCTTGCTGTCAAGCAGGTTGCACAGTGTCATGTCGGGCAAATACTGGCTGAAGCTGTTTTTGGCTTGGCGAACAAGCGTTGTACGATCCGCAAGAAACAGCACATTCTTAACCCAATTATATCGGCTCAGCACATCAACAATGGCGCTCGCAGTGCGTGTTTTACCGCTTCCGGTCGCCATGACAAGCAAAGCGGTCCGCTGTCCTTTATTTAATGCATCACAAACCGAAAGGACTGCTTCATGCTGATAAGGGCGATTTACAATGGAGTTGTTGATTTGTACTTCCTGCAACGGTTTACGGATCGAGCGCCGGTTGACGAGCAACTGCAGCTCATCCTGACTGGCGAAACCAGATACTTGCCGACTGGCATAGTGAAGATCATCCCAGAAATTTATTACAAATCCATTGGTATAATAAATCAACGGACGCTGTCCATACCGCTGCTCCAAACAATCCGCATAGAGCTTCGCTTGCTGCTTGCCCACATTGGGATCTGCGCTGGTCCGTTTCGCTTCCACGACGGCAAGCGGCTTCCCGTTCTCACCCAATAACACGTAATCGACATAACCGATCCCTTGGCCGTTTGGCATGCCTTGTACTTCAAACTCTTCCAGTACATTTTTCTGGAATGTCCATCCGGCCAGCTTAAGCTCGAGATCGATGTAACGTTTGCGAGTCTCGAACTCGCTGATTTTATCCGGAACAAAGTTGTACTCCTGCGTGTTCTGCGCCTTGCGCTCGGTCAGCAGCTTCCGAAGCTCTTCATTTTCTTTGATCAGATCTTCCAGCTTACGGTCTTTTGAACCTAAACGGTCGTATAAATCCTGCAGCTCCTGAGGCCTAACTTTTTCTTGTTGTTTGTTCTCTTCCAATAAGAGTTGTTCGTCAAAACTTCTGGCCGTATACTCGACCGAATAACAATAATCGATCCAGCTGATGAAGTTAAACAGGTTGCGAAGAGACAGAATCGCCTCGCCACGGCTGATCGTTGCATTGGAATGCACGGCGACATTTCCTAGCTTCGTAATATATTTCAACTGTGGTAGCATGGACTGATCGATTACGCGGAGAAAAGTTACATCGTGAATCAAGCTTGACAGATTGTCTTGATAAGGGACCTTCAAGTCGCTATCGTAGGTAAACAGCCATTTGACAGCAAGCTCCAGAGCCCTACGGCTGAGAATAGCGCTGGTCGCAGGACTGACGACCAACGCCTTTTCCGCCTCCATACATGCGCCGGCAAAGCTGGCATAAGTTTTATTTGCACTGAGAAATCCAAAATTCGATAGATGGATATCGCTCATCTAAACCGCTACACCGTCCTTCACTGTCAATTCGCCTTTAAAAGCTTTTTGAAGCAGGGCTTGGAAGTTGGATTCTAGTTGTTGGAGTTGAAGTTTCATTTTGTTCTTCGTATTTCTAATCTGAATAATCATTGAGGCAAATTGATCTTGCAACTGTTTTGCTGGAAGGTAAAAATCAATTCCTAAATATTTTTCTTGGGATATATTTAACATTGAGCCACTTGTGCCAGATGACAACCGTGAAACTTCATCCCTAATCTTTTTTGCCTGAATCACAAACAAAAAATAATATGGGTTAACAATTCGTTGGTCTAAAGTAAGCTTCCAAAGTCGATCAGGTATAAATAAGTCGTTATAGTCTTTTTCAATTATTGCAGAAGCCCCTACCAGTTCTCTCGTATTCATTCTGCTTACCAAAATGCTGTTCTTTGTTGGAAATACCAATTTGTTTAATTTTATATCTTTTTCTGAGGGTACTTTATAAGCCGTATCAATAAACTCTCCTGAAGTAACAGCCGATGTGGTTAGTACCCCTAGTTCGCTCCCTTGTTTCTGTCTAGTTTCTCCTCCAGTACTAAGTCCTGCTTGCAAACTAATAATTACATCTTTTATCTTACAATTTGTATCTGAAAATTGACCAAACATATCTAAAAACACAGCTTGGACTAATTCATCAAGTTTAGCTATTGCTTGTTTGCGCTGTTCAATCAGATATTGGGCTTTATCTAATATTTTTACAATATGTTCTTGTTCCCCGAGCATAGGAATAGAAATAGTGCTGTTTCTTAAGTAATTATCTAACTTCAGATTAATAATACCTGTAGTCTGATTCTGAAATTTCAAAACTGCTTTACATTTATAAAGATAAACCTAAATTTCGAAAGCCCGTAATATCAAACACTGAATATAGTGGATCTGCCTCGCGGACTGTAAAAAAGTGGAGGTTTCCCAGTTCGTTCGGTTCAAGTCAACATTATGTGGATACACT
>NZ_JAHLPR010000099.1 GCF_018918005.1 Paenibacillus sp. MSJ-34
AAAGTCCAGTCCCAGATGAAATTTTCAAAGAACGAGCCTGGAAATTTCGAGGCCGTTTTCCATCCCCCTCAGGGGATGGAAACTAACCTATAAGAGCTTTCAAAAGATACTATACGAGGAGGTTAAAGTATGTTAAGGAAGAGTACGAATTCAGGTAGAAGGTCTGCGGTAATTACGGGGGTGTTATTAATAGCCGGGTTGGTTACAGGCATGTTTAGTGTTGTTCCTGTTATAGATGGAGCAGACTACCTTGTCAAGGCTTCTACAAATGAAAATCAGGTACTGATAGGAGCGTTTTTCCAGTTGTTAATGGTTGTTGCTTATGTTGGTATTCCTATTGTCATGTATCCGATTTTAAGTAAGCATAATCAAAGTTTAGCCCGTGGATCTGTTGCTTTCGGCATGATTGCGGGTGTGTTCATTATTATTGGTGTCATCATTCTTCTGTCGCTATTGACATTAAGCCACGAATTTGCAAAAGTTGCAACTCTGAATGGTTCGTATGTTCAGACTCTGGGCGGATTGTTGCGGGAAGGACGAGATTTGACGAATCATGTGGCAACGACACTCGCATTTGTTTTGGCTATGTTCTTATATAACTGCATATTTTATCAAACCAAATTAGTCCCACGTTGGTTGTCCGTTTCGGGTCTTATTGGGTCTATATTGTCCATATTGGCGAGCTTATTATTTATGATTCGCTTCATCGGTCTGGATGCAACCTACATGATGTTGAACATTCCAATTGCCTTTCAACAATTGATTCTGGCTATTTGGCTTATCATCGAAGGATTCAACCGGACGAAACAGGATTTTGTATCCAATTAAGATCGATGCCTTAGAAAAGAAGGTGTAACTGAAATGAATAAATCAGAACGTTTTTGGGACAAAACGGCAAGCAAATATGATCGATTAGAGATGAAGGATGAACAGACTTACATCAATATCATAAAAAGGACGAAAACGCATCTCAAAATAAGCGATATGGTTTTGGATTACGGCTGCGGGACTGGATTGATATCCAATGAAATTGCAGAATATGTGAAAGGGATTCATGCGGTTGATATATCTTCTTCTATGATAGCAATTGCGGAAAAAAAGGCAACGGAACGAAATATTGCAAATATAAATTATGCTCACTCGACCATTTTTGATGAAAGGTATAAGAAAGGCTCATTTGATGTCATCCTGGTCTTTCATGTGCTGCATTTGTTGGAAGATGAACATATCGTTCTACGAAGAATGAATGAACTGTTGAAACCCGGAGGATTATTGATTTCTGCGACACCATGCGTAGGAGAAAAAATATTTCTAAGAAACTTGTTACTCTTTGCAGGTAGAGTTGGTCTAGTACCGATTATAAGATCATTTAAAATACGCAATTTAATCGATACCATTGAGGAAGGCAATTTTTCAATTGTCGAGTCGGATTGCTTGAAGAAAAGTTCTCAGGAATATTTCATTGTTGCTAGGAAGATTTGAGGACTTGCTTCTATGAAAAAAAGCAGCTGGTCCTCTTGGCCGGCTGCTTTCAAGCTTGTTGAACTACTAACTAGATATCCTTGGACGGATTGATGAGGGCTAGCACCTGATGATCTTCCCACACCCCGTTAATCTTAACGTTGCTGCGCGCAATACCTTCTTTATGGAAGCCGGCATTCTCCAGAACGCGGATAGATCCGGGATTCCGAGGAGAAACTTCCCCGACGATCCGGTGAAACTTCAGCTCTTCGAAGGCATAGCGAACGACCTGCTTCACTGCCTCCGTCATATAACCCTTGCCGTTATAAGCCTGGTCTAAGTTGTATCCGATCATGCAGCTCTGAAGCGATCCCCGCACCACAAAGGACAGATCAACGTTGCCTATAATTTGGTCGTTCTCCTTGTGGCATATCACGAAGGAATATCTCCGATCCGATTCCCTGTCAGACTGACTCTTCATTATTGCTTGGAGCTGGTGCTCCTCCGTATAAAACTCTTCCGGGTTTTCTGGTGAAAACTTCCCGAAGAACTCCCTGTTGCGCTTGTACATCGCTGCCAATTCTGCGGCGTCCGCATCGTCAAGGAACCGGATGTATATTTGCTGCTCAGACATCTTACACCATCCCAGTTCATTTAATGATATTGTTTCTCGCTCTCTCTATTATGATTTTGGGCAGATCTTTGAATCAGTTTATATGATTTAAATAGAGGACACCCCCGCTCTCTTGAAACGGATGTCCGTCATATGGTGTGAAACGCTTTGGTTTCCACTTACAGTATAGATTCCCGGAGACTCCTGGGAAGATTTTTGACAACCAGATCGTAAGAATGGTCGATCATGTCGAAGATCTCCGACATTGGCAAGGAACCATCGATCGTAATGGTGTTCCAGTGGTTCTTGTTCATATGGTACCCTGGCCGAATAGCCTCATATTGCTCTCTCAAGTTTTCGGCAATCACCGGGTCGCATTTTAGGCTTATGTCAAAAGAATCCCCTTTGTCAGAAATAAGAGCGAACATCTTGCCGGCAACTTTGATCACCAATGGTTCGGGTCCGAAGGGATAATCCTTACTCGCTCCTTTCTTTCGCAAACAGTAATCGATGATACTTCTTTCCAAATCGGCACCTCTCCTTCGCAGATGACAAAGTATTTCACTATCAGGTTTACTTCTTTCGTTCATTCTACTCATAAATCGTAGATTTTTCCAGTACTAGTTTTGCGGCAACGAAAACGGGTTAAACCAAGCTTAACTCTCGTTGTATTATTACAACAACTCCTCTTCAATTTTACCCGAACCAGCACCCGTATGTTGTGATCGTCCGGCGGACGGTAACGGGTTAGGTTAAACTCAGGCGGCATAGGAAAGCGCTCTTCCAACACGGCAAGCTCCGTCATCCGCGACAATCGGAAATGGCGGATACCCCCGCTGCAATAACGTCTACTCGTCCGCTCCGATATTCACGAAAGCTCCCTGCACTCTAGGTTCACCGTCAATATCGCAATCTCCGATTATCGCCCTATCCGTGTATCCTGCATCAATTGCAGGAGATGTCGGCTTCAAGTGGAAATCATTGCCCGTTTCATTGGCAAATTGAGGATCAACGAACAACGAATGCGCATCATTTCCCGTAGCAGATTGATAGGAGGCGAATCCGGTGCGAAGCTTGTTTTTCCACTTCCACAAGCTGCCCGCGCTGCCGGCCGGCCCGAAATACAGGTTATAATCGACCACGTTGCCCCTATTCTTGGTGTACTCGTTATAGATCAGGTAATTGGAGAAGGATGCAACCATAATATTGTTTTTGATCACATTGTTTTTCGTATTGTACTGGAGCAGCAACTGTCCGCCGGTTAACCCTACGATATCATTTTTATACAACGTGTTATTAACGATCTTGCTATTCACAGTGGAACCCAGGCCTGTTTCATACCCGCCCATCGCAATACCGGTATAACGATTCTTATATATGATATTATTGCGAACAGTGATATTGCTGGTTGAGCGATTCTTGTGCTCCGAAGCGATTTCTACGCCAATATCGTTGTTATAGCTGTAGTTCCGCTCAATGACGGTATCTTTACCGCCATCGACGTAGATTCCGCCAGCAGAATTACTATCGTTTGGAAGTTTTATGCCGTACGACGGATTGTTGTTGGATGATATGTTATATATGATATTTCCTTTAATAAGTCCGTTGCGCGCCTGATCGTAGGCCGCGCTGGGCGCTGTGTTTTCAAAGCCGATCACATCGATGCCGATATTATCGTTGTCGTGAATCCGGTTGTTCGTAATGGCAAACGTATCTATGTTGCCGTTCACGACAAGCGATTCGCTGGAGCCGAGCACGAGATTGTACAGTTCATTGCCGTCGATCGTAATGTTGTTGATCGATCTGTTTTCGGTGCCGTACACGGCGATGCCGTGCGCATCCCGTCCCAGCAGTTCCTTGCCCGATGGGGTTGCCGTGTTTTTGATGTTATGCACCTTATTGTTCAAGATGCTGATGTTGCTGCCGCTCCCTTCGACGTAAATGCCGACAGGCACCTTATTGCTAGTCGACGTCGTAAAGTTTCGGATCTCGAAGCCTTTGATCGTAATATAGCCGGCATTGATAATTTGCACGAGTCCTTCCTGGCCGGTGACGGACAGACCGGTACCGTCAATGACCGGCAGCTCCGAAGCATAATTCGTGAATGTAATCGGGCCTGCGGCAGCCGAGCCTGAGCGCGTAATGCTCAGCTTCTTGTTATATGTACCTCCGCGCACATAGACCGTACTTCCCGGCATGGCTACGTCGGCAGCGTGCTGCATCGTTTTCCAAGGAGATTCGAGCGTTCCGGCATTCGAATCGTTGCCGTTCGGAGATACATAATACTCTGCTCCTGACGTCGAAGCATCCGACGGGGCCGCATTTCCAAGGGCAAGCCCTAAAGTGGCGACGCCCAAGGCAATCAACATGAGTCTGCCCAATTTCAACACTAACTATCAACTCCTTCGAATTTTTAAAACAATTGTTTCAACATCCGCCTCCAAAATAATAATTAAATGTAACATATGACCGTGGCGAATACAATTCCTGCAAAAGAGTCGATTTCATCAATACCGCCGGCGGCTGACGACCCGTCGAGTAGGCTATACGAAACGTAAACACGCTAATCGCCTGTAAATCACCTTTTAGCTGGTGTAAACATTCCTGTGTAGGCTAAGAAATGGCCTTTGAAAAAAACAGGAGCGCCTCGTATGATAGGGGTGTGACGGGTCTAGAGCCCTAAAAACCTATCAGGAGGCGCTTACTATGAAGTT
>NZ_JAHLPR010000100.1 GCF_018918005.1 Paenibacillus sp. MSJ-34
AGCAATCCGTTTGGTGGCGATGGCGGAGGGGTTCCACGCGTACCCATCCCGAACACGACCGTTAAGCCCTCCAGCGCCGATGGTACTTGGACCGAAGGGTCCTGGGAGAGTAGGACGTTGCCAAGCGGAAAGCTTCCCAAACAAGTTGGACATCGCAGGCCGTTCCTGTGAGAGTGAACATTGCCTTTGTCGATTCGGGCCCTTAGCTCAGATGGTTAGAGCGCACCCCTGATAAGGGTGAGGTCGGTGGTTCGAGTCCACTAGGGCCCACCATAACAATATATTCCCTGATAGCTCAGTCGGTAGAGCACTCGGCTGTTAACCGAGTTGTCACAGGTTCGAGTCCTGTTCGGGGAGCCATATGGCCCGTTGGTCAAGGGGTTAAGACACCTCCCTTTCACGGAGGTAACAGGGGTTCGAATCCCCTACGGGTCACCATTTTATCCCTAAAGTAACGTTAGGCGTTTAAGCATATTCCGATTACTTTTCGGGGACCCCAGTTAACATGGAGGCTTAGCTCAGCTGGGAGAGCATCTGCCTTACAAGCAGAGGGTCGGCGGTTCGATCCCGTCAGCCTCCACCATATACAATATCGCGGGGTGGAGCAGCTCGGTAGCTCGTCGGGCTCATAACCCGAAGGTCGCAGGTTCAAATCCTGCCCCCGCAACCAATCAAATATATGGAGCTGTGGTGTAGAGGCCTAACATGCCTGCCTGTCACGCAGGAGAACGCGGGTTCGAATCCCGTCAGCTCCGCCATTTTTATTAGCATAATGAATGAAAAATGACCAGTCAGCGCAGACTTGAGCATAGACAGCAGCTTTATAATGATACGGCGGCGTAGCTCAGCTGGCTAGAGCGTACGGTTCATACCCGTGAGGTCGGGGGTTCGATCCCCTCCGCCGCTACCATGATGTACCAAAACATGCCGGTGTAGCTCAATTGGTAGAGCAACTGACTTGTAATCAGTAGGTTGGGGGTTCAAGTCCTCTCGCCGGCACCATGTGCGCCATCCACTATTGTTCATTTTTGCTAATTACCATTTATGACATGGCGGTCGTGGCGAAGGGGTTAACGCACCGGATTGTGGCTCCGGCATTCGTGGGTTCAAGTCCCATCGATCGCCCCATACTCTTACCAATACTGGGGATTAGCCAAGCGGTAAGGCAACGGACTTTGACTCCGTCATTCCAAGGTTCGAATCCTTGATCCCCAGCCATTCTTTCGCGAGCCATTAGCTCAGTCGGTAGAGCACCTGACTTTTAATCAGGGTGTCGGAGGTTCGAGTCCTCCATGGCTCACCAGTTACTCAATAACAAATTGCGCGTATGGCGGAATTGGCAGACGCACTAGACTTAGGATCTAGCGGGCGACCGTGGGGGTTCAAGTCCCTCTACGCGCACCATAAATTGCGGACGTGGCTCAGCGGTAGAGCATCGCCTTGCCAAGGCGAGGGTCGCGGGTTCGATTCCCGTCGTCCGCTCCATCTTCTCCAATTGCGGGAGTGGCGGAATCGGCAGACGCACAGGACTTAAAATCCTGCGGTAGGTGACTACCGTACCAGTTCAAGTCTGGTCTTCCGCACCAGTAATCATATGTGCCCTTAGCTCAGCCGGATAGAGCGTTTGACTACGAATCAAAAGGTCGGGAGTTCGAATCTCTCAGGGCACGCCATATAATTTCATATGCCGGTGTGGCGGAATGGCAGACGCGAACGACTCAAAATCGTGAGCGTAAGTCAAAGACTAATCCGCTAAAACCTTGGTATAACTGAGTTTTTGTGATACAATGTTTGTTAGTTCTCTCCTGTAGTTCTCTCCTTTATCTTGGGAAGAGATGGAGACCTTTATAGTATGCTGGTGTGGCGGAATGGCAGACGCGGCGGACTCAAAATCCGCTTCCGGCGACGGAGTGGGGGTTCAAGTCCCTTCACCAGCACCATAATTAATAAGTGATGTTCTTTGGGATATACTAACCCAAGGAACTTTTTATTTATTTAAAGCTGTAAACATTTGCTCATTGCATGAGCGGAAGTAATTTTCGTACTGACATCCAGATGAGCATATATGTTAGCGGTTGTTGAAAAATCACTATGCCCCAGCCAGTCTTGAATTTCTTTCATGCTCACTCCGTTAGCCAGAAGAAGACTAGCGCAACTATGTCGCAGATCATGATAACGAATCCGCCGCAATTTATGTCTTTCGAGAACAAGCGGAAAATGCTGTGTGATATATCCCGGCTTGATTCGATGCCCCAACTTGTCCAGATAAATATAATCAAGATAGTCGGTACAGTAAGAATTTTTATACTGGTATCTATCTCGTTCTTGTTGTTCCTTTAGTTGTATTAACAATTCTTCGAATGCGACAACCAGCGGCAAGGAACGATGGCTTGATTTGTTTTTGGTGCGATCCTTCTCCACGGTAACATATTTTCCTTCGACGGATACTTCAATTACCGTATGCTGGATGGTAATGGTTTTATTTTTGAAATCAATCGAATCCCACTTTAACCCAACCACTTCGCTTCGACGCAGCCCGTAGAATGCAGCGAGCAATACCGCTAATTCAATTGGATCGCCTTTAACTGCTTCAAACAGCTTGTTCATTTCTTCTTTGTCATAAAAACTGCCGACGAATTTATTTTTTTTCGGGCGTTCCACTTTGTCAGCGGGATTCGACGGAATAAGATCGGTTTTGAACGCATATTGAAGTGCTTTACGAATGTTAGCGTGGTAATGAATCACTGTATTCGCTGTAACGCCGCGTACTTCTAACTCATATCGATAAAATTCCTGGATGTGCTTGGGTTGCAGTTCTTTAAGCAAAATCCCTGTTTCTTTGAAGTAAGGCGTAATCCTGCCTTTTACAGCATGTGAATAGGAAGCATAAGTAGTGATTTCAATTTGGTGCTTCATCATTTCCAGCCATTGAAGCATGAAGTCTGAAAACAACAGGTTTTCTTTATCTACTTGCTGAGGAGATTCAAAATTTTTACGAGCTTCAATAAGCAATGCTTCGGCTTTTTTCTTATTACCTTTCACGGGCAATCCGGTGGAGATCCACTTATTTTTCCTTTTACCGTGCTCATCTTTATAATTTAAGACGATGTAGAAATAACCTTTCTTCTC
This sequence comes from Paenibacillus sp. MSJ-34, assembly GCF_018918005.1. Classification (GTDB taxonomy): domain Bacteria; phylum Bacillota; class Bacilli; order Paenibacillales; family Paenibacillaceae; genus MSJ-34. The sequence continues at coordinate 3,130 of NZ_JAHLPR010000100.1, forward strand.
CTGTAGGTGGCCTGCTACCAATCCATGTCCCTCCTTGATATAGCAGCCCCAATCTCCTACCATTGACGATTCTAGTGTAACATAGTACAATGGTTAATCCAATGCTCTAAAGCGTTACAGTGTGAAGTGGAATGATGTTGAGTCATATGTTGGAGATAGAGGAGAATGTTAATCTTCGGTATTTTATAAGCTCTGCCAATTTTGAAGTGTTCAATTTTATTTACTCTCAACAGTTTATAGGCAGTTTTGGTGCTGATGCCGCCCAACATTTCGCACATTTGGACAACATTGACTACATCCGGAAAATTTTGAAACAGCAAGTCATATGTTTCTTTTTGACTCAATGTATCGAATGAATTGTACAACATCGCAATCTCCTCTCTACAAAGTTATGTATAAATCATCGTTAGTCGGTGAACATAAAGAGATCTGATCAAATTGTGTTTTCCTGAAAATAAACACATTTCAAGCTGCCGCTGGTAATGCGGCATCATAGCTCCGGTTTTTCACAGAGACTCCCCCTCGTCCGAGCGGGCTGCCCCCAATGCAGTGACGCTGGCCGGGCAGAAGTATCATTATCCCTCTTGCACATCATGGCGATTCAACCCACCACAGGTTGATTTGGAGCCAGAAGGTATCGCTCTTGCCAGTAAGAACTGGCAGTCTTCGCGCTTCCGTCCAGTCGCTTTCCGTTTTTTAACGGATGCAAAAGGAAAGTACTTGAAATATGCATATGGTATTGTCAATGATCGAATGGGTAGCGGAGACTTTTCGATTCTCCTATAAGTTAAATAGGGAGTTTTAACTTGAAAGGCAACCAGAGGATCATTTTTTTATGCCGCGGGTTCGTTGTATAGCGTAATAAAGCAATAATGAATTGTTTAAAATGTCTTAAAACCTAGGAAAAGCCGAGCGATAGAACATAAACGTTCTAAAGCTCGGCCGTTCTCTAATCCTTGTAACGATCAAGATCAAAACGGCGAACCGCCAAAATAAAGTCAATGATAAGTTGCTGCTTGCAGTCTTCATTGATCACACCATAATAGCGAGAGTATTTGTTAATAAGAGGCTCATAGCGTTCGATAAGCTCAGCTTCTGCTTGTTGATCGCCCTGCTGGGCCAACTGAATCAGTTCCAAGATTTCACGCATTCCATGCTCCTCCTTTTTAGTAAGTCTTAATCTCGAGATGTTTAGGAGGAGCGCGACACCTTATGTGTTCTTGCCTAACAATCCATAAGACTTTTAAGCTTGATTAATAAATTGATTTTTGATTTTGTTACAGCCTGTCTGGTTACTCCAAATATACGGGCAATTTCCTTGTCGGTTCTTTCCCAATAAAATTTCAAGTATAGCATTTGTCTCTCGGAAGGACTTAAAATTCGCAAGGCCTGTTCCAAACTAATACGTTTTTCGACATGAGCCTTTTGCATAATTTCGTTTTGAAGCCAGCTTCATAGGGAGTCCTCAACTAGCAGCAGTTAATTCCTGGCTTTAACGTTTAAAAATGTGTAATTGGAGTTTATTGGTCATAAAAATGGGCAGACCTGCAGAATTTTCGGGAAACGCTCGTTTTTAAGCGACCGCTTTTGCCAAG
>NZ_JAHLPR010000101.1 GCF_018918005.1 Paenibacillus sp. MSJ-34
GTAGACTTCACCTAAAAGGTGCTCCTCTCTTTGGGTGTAGTGTTCTCGACAAACACCATTCTACCAAAGATTTGGGCACTTTTTTATGTTTTCAATGAACGGTACTTTCGAAATTTAGGTTAAAATTTTTAATAGTAGGTATTTCGGATGAAAAAGTTCCCGTTTTTATTTTTTGAACCGTTGGTCACAAAAATGTCAAATAGTGCCCTACATTTATGACTGCGTCAAGGATGGATTCACTACGTCGCTGTTAGGCGTCGAGCGTATTACCTTTGTCTTGGATAGCGACTTGGGGGCCTCAAAGCAAAAGTAGTGGATGGCCTTGCATTGGCGGGTATCTCCGAAAACCGCCCCAATTAGATTTCATCTTTACTAATAACAAGGCTCCCGTACAAAAAGGCCGGGAGCCTAAGGAAGTAAAACCCTTTGATGATTTTATCGCTGAACAGATTAAAAAGCAGTTTTGTGGTGCTTCAACTCTCCTTTCTCCAAATCATTACAAATTTCGTTATACACAATTTGAAATGAACCATCCGATATAATTTTACGAACAAGAAATTTTGTACCATAAATTACGAAAGAAAACATGTGTTGATCCATGAACGATTTGAATTGTTCTGACTTTGTCGAAGAGTTTCATACGGGTTTGCCCTAATTCAGAAAGTCGCTCCATGATACATATTCCGTGTTAGGCGACACTGTCATTGGATACGTTTGCTTTTTGGCCCATAAGTGCCTGAAAATGCTTCGCTTGTTCTACATGGTAAGCCCTTTGCTGCTCGCGATAATGTTGCATTTTCATATGCCACTCATACATCTGCCGGCAATAATCATCATGATTGCGGTTGTAAGTTGGCATAGCGTAATAGGTATACGTATTCATGTCATTCCTTCAAAACTTTGTTTTTCGTGATGTTTTCACCACGTAACAACAGTCTATGAACGAATGCCCTTGGAAAACACGGTAAATGCCTAAGGATGAAAAATGATTCATTATGGGATCACTAGATAGATGGATATTTGGCAAATCAAACCTATTGTTACAATGTGATAAAAGAGTATATTAATGCAAAAGGATATAGGCAGTGCTGTAGGGAGGCAATAGTAGCAGGATATTCTTATGATTTTAAATCGAAAAAGAAGCGTTAGGTTCAATATAATATTTTCGTCATGATTTATAAGAATACAAAGAAAGGTGTGTATTTTGTGAAATCAAGAGTAAAGGTTTTAATTTCTGCAGTACTGGTTTTCAGTTTAATGTTTTCTGGACAGGTCTTTGCTTCCTCAAGCAACGAAGCGAAGACGGAGCCGCCGCCGCTTGAAGTTGCTCCTTTTACTATTTTTGACCCGGATTTTAAATACTTAGACGACGGCGCGGGATACATATCATACAATGGTGATAAAAAAGTCAACATTTGGGGCCAAACTTTAGGAACAAGGAAGGTTGATACGATAGGCGTTCAATTAACCTTGCAACGATGGACCGGAAATGATTGGCTTGATGTGAATACCGGACCTAATAGTACTTATAGCGACGCTTCTTATGCTTACTATACCGATGATATTCCCGTAATAGAAGGTTGCTACTACCGTGTAAAGTCTAAGCATTGGATTAAATATGGGAATGTAAAAGAGGAAGGCTTTCGATATTCGAATAGTATTTTAATTAAGTGAAGAAAGCGAACGGTCCCGAGCGCCGTTCGCTTTTCTAATGCAGTGATTTGGCTAGATTAATTATATCTGATTCTGACAGCTTACCCGATATCCGTACCATGATCCGATCCTCGGTTAGCCACTCCAAATTTGCATTTCCTTCGATCGGTATTAACAAGATTGCTTTATTTCCGTTAATAACTATGTCCTTATATTCACCCGCATCAAGTGGCATCTCTACCTTTAATCCAGACGTTTTACCATCAATTTCATGTTGAATAATATTCAAGATTTCCCCGTTATCATTGGTATACTCGAACTGAGCATGATTCCAGGTTCCTTCTGCTGAACCGAAAATCCGAATCGAAGTCAGCTCAAAGCTTCCGGGAACCGTAGACGGAAGTAAAAGATGGAAGGAAACTTTTGACTGGGCATCCTCCAACGTAACTTCATCCATTCGAGTGCCGCTAACAATATTTTTATCTTTAAGATCATCCATGTCAGTTGTTTTTGACTCGAATGGGTTCGGTTCAGGTTCTTCATGAAAGAATTCGATCACTTGATTCTGTATTCGTTTAAGTAATGAAGAAATCTGGGAGTATGCAGTTGGAGTTGTAGTACTAATTACAATGCTACCCAGAAAAGAGCAGACCACGATCGCGCCACTAATCTTCCACCTGCGTTTCCATTGCTTTCGACGTTTTCTTTTATTCAAACGAGCTTGGACCTTCAGCCAGGACGGTGTGCTATCAGGGATTTCGATATTGTCATGGATGCGTTGCATCGCCTTTTTCAGTTCTTTATTCTGACTGAACTCATTTTCCATTGAAATCAACCCATTTACTTTGAAATTGATGAAGTAATTTTTTGCGCGCACGCATCAGTTTTTGGCTTACTGCCTGCTCCGAAAGACCAAGTTCAGCCGCTATTTCTTTATAGGATTTTTCCTCAATATAAAATAGCGTAATGAGTATCCGATAATCCGGCTTCAACTCTGTAATCGCTTGATGAAGCAATTCATCTCTAATCTTGTCTTCCACTTCATTAGCAACGCTGATCTGTTGCATACCAAGTGTTACATCGTTCTCAATATTAATGACGGTATCTATGTCCACTGTATAACGCTCTTTTTTTGTTTTTTTCAGATAGTCATAGGTCAAGTTTCGGGCAACCTGCCTCATCCAGGCGGACATATTCGAAACCTTATGATTTCCGACAATAGTAATGGTTTTGAAAAATGCTTCTTGAATCATATCTTCTGTAAGAGCATGATCACCTAGAAGATAAAAAATATCTTTGTATACCATGCTGTAGTAAGAACGATAGACCACTTCTTGCAACTCTGGAGCCAAGGTATCAAAGTCTTGATAGAGTAAAAATGACCACTCCCTCATCATAGCAACAAACCTCTTTATATTTTTATCTTTTACTTTGTGAATTATTGTCAACATCAATTGTAAAGAGTTGGAATTGAGATGTAAAGACCGCGGGATTTAACGGAACCCACATTGACGACCCTCCAAGATTGGTATGGGGGCGGTTTTAAAGTGTATGGGTACGAAATAGACAAAGCCGATAATTAATAATGCTTATTATGAATGGATAAAGGAAAAACCCGCCCTTTGTATGAGTGGGTTTTTCCTTTATCCCTCAATATTGACAGTTACGTTCGGAACCTTATAGATAAAATATTTATGATTCCATTTTTTGATGGTAATAATTGCTTCTTGATTATCCTTTTCAAAAAAATATCCAGCACCATCCTGTCTAATGAATTTCCAGCCGTCGTTTTTCATTCGCTCCTTTAGAAGTTCATCAGGCTCGGTTACTCGGGTAAGATACTGTCTGTTTCCATCGTCATCTTTTTCTACAAAAATTACTTTCTGATCCGAGGTATATAATTTATACATATTCTTTACATTGTTGTACCCTATGTTATTGATATACAAGCCACCCCCGATTAAAACTAGGACAATAACCGCCAAGACACTTATTACCACGATTTTCCATGATTTCCACATATGTTTATACTTCACCGCCGAACATAAGGTTTCGTTCATTGTACCACCATATGTTGATAAACTCCAAAATATAAATCTCTCCATTTCAATACGAGATATTTAAGCGACGAATTGTGTTGCCAGCGGCTATGGAGTTTTTGGCGAAAGAGTACCGGCAGATAATTCTCCATGAGTTGGTCCAATACAAACAGGTATGACGTATGGGTAAAGTGCCACTTAGGAAAAATGTGATTTTCAAAGGAATTTGGATGTATGTCAGTTAGTTGCCTCTTTTGTCCAAACTCAAAAAATGTCTAGTAGGATAAAATCGGCGATTGGAATCAGATGATAGACGTGAATATAAAGAGGGCTTTGTACGGGAAAGCAGCGATTCTACTAAAAATGAGGGATTTAAATCTGGCCTATTATTAAAACATCTCCTCCCTTAAGGTCATAAGTTTATGCCGGCGAAAGCCCGTATACAACACCACCAAATTTGCGGTACGGGCGATTTCGGAGCGGTTGCGTTAGGAAGAATCGCCGACCTCTCGTATCCGGTCGAAGAACATTTCTACGGGAATGACGGCGACTGATATAGCGATGGGTAGCCCCCTTCCGAATAAAAAAGGTCATCACCCCGGGTAGCGGGATGGCGATATCGCCGTATAGTATCGCCAGGTCGGTAGCCTATACGATCAATGAGCCGAAGGATGCTACAATTATCGATAGTAGAAAAATTGTATAAAAATTATCGTTAGATTGTGGCTGTTTAAGCCGTCATATAAATAGACTGAAAGATTAGACATTCAAGAGGAACGGGCTCCTGAAACCCTTCTCCATGAATGTTGCTTACATAAGGGAAAGAGGGGCACGAATTCAAAGAAGAAAGGAGTCGATTACTCTAAGAAAGGTAAGGTGCTATAAGCTGATTTTATTTTTACTGTTTCCGCTGAAGCATAATGCCCGAAAGCTGATGGTATTGCCTGTCCAGGGTTTGACGAATATAATGTCCGTATCACAGTAAAGGAAAAGGATGCCTCCATAAAGCGTAAGCCTGTTC
>NZ_JAHLPR010000102.1 GCF_018918005.1 Paenibacillus sp. MSJ-34
CGATATGGCAGAGTTCCTCGAATGGCGCAAGACCAGGAAAAAAGGTGATTCAAAAGTAGTTCGGATTGGCTAGCACAATCTCAACGAGGATCATTTTACACACAATAATGGACTTGACCTGAACCAAGTATTATTTTTTAAAATTATTATTCAATTTTTTAAGTTCAAAAAGAATTTTATTAAGTAAAAAAAGCCCATACACAATAATAACTAATAATAAAGGTGGTAAAAAAACTAAAATAACATTTAATATATCAACAATAAAACTCATTTATCTTCCTCCTTATTTATCGGTAAGTTCTTGCAATTCCATCCAAGAGTACATTAGTTTGTTTGAACTTCTGGAACAGAGGAAATATAGAATCTGTGCAATAAGCATGAAAGTAAAAAAACAGGAAACAGATAAATTCGAAACAAATTATCGTAACGTAATAAGATTTCAACAATTAAAGGATATAATGTTAACTGACAATTGTCAACATTCCCACTTAGTTCCATTTTTATTCATATTATTTATATGCGACTGAATAAAAAGTGGACACTCCATTAGTAAAAGATAATAATTACTTTAGGAGGTGTTCACAATGGGTTGAAGAGTTAAAGCATCAAACGAATATTAATGGTAGTACATAAATCTAATTTTTCGAAAAATTAGCTGAACGATAATATAAGAAGTTTTTTTTATCTATACATTAATATAGAATTTAAAATTCCTGTATCTACAAGAAGGAGTGAAATGATCAAAATCGTCCAGAAATATCTTGCCTTTTTCATTATGGGACGGTAAAATAGATGTATTCTATATTGTACGTACAAGTTGAAAAATAACATGGATAACCGATATGATGTATGTACAAGTTAAAGTGCCAAGGCATAATAACCAATTTACGGAGGCGATTGAATTGATAAAGGTGAAACCGTGTACATTTTGGTTCGTGACCGGAAGCCAGCATTTGTACGGTCCGGAAACGTTGGAACAAGTTGCGGAGCATTCGCGCATTATCGCCGAACAGCTCGCGCAGGATCCGATATTCACTTACCCGATCGTTTTCAAGCCGATTGTGAAGACGCCGGATGAAATTTACAGGCTAATTTTGGACGCCAATAGCGACGATTCTTGCGCAGGCATTGTCACATGGATGCATACGTTCTCCCCGGCCAAAATGTGGATTGGCGGATTGTCGCAATTGCGGAAGCCGTTGCTTCATTTCCATACCCAATTCAACCGGGATATTCCGTGGGAAACGATCGATATGGATTTCATGAATTTGAACCAATCCGCTCATGGCGACAGGGAATACGGACATATTGGGGCCCGGCTCGGCCTGGCCCGCAAAGTTGTAGTCGGCCATTGGGAAGACGGAGAGGTACGCGCAAGCATTGCGGGCTGGATGCGCACGGCGGCCGCGTTCGCGGAGAGCCGCAGCCTGAAGGTGGCGCGTTTCGGAGACAATATGCGCGAAGTGGCCGTAACCGACGGGGACAAAGTAGAGGCGCAAATCAAATTGGGCTGGTCTGTCAACGGATACGGCATCGGCGATCTGGCGCAATTGATGAATGAGGTCGAAGAAAGCGAAGTGAAATCGCTGTTGAACGAATACGCCGAACGGTATACAATTGCCGCAGCGGGACTTGGCGAGGGGCCGGTCCGCGATGCGATCGCGTATCAGGCGCGGATTGAAATCGCCTTGAAACGGTTCCTGGAGGAAGGCGGATTCGGAGCGTTTACGACGACGTTCGAAGATTTGCACGGGCTGAAACAATTGCCGGGTCTGGCGGTACAACGGCTGATGGAGGCAGGCTACGGGTTCGGCGGCGAAGGAGATTGGAAGACGGCGGCGTTGACCCGGGTATTGAAAGTGCTCGCCGGCAATAAGAGCACTTCGTTCATGGAAGACTATACTTACCATTTCGAACCGGGCAACCATATGATTCTGGGGGCGCATATGCTGGAGGTATGTCCGACCATTGCGGCCGGACGTCCGACGGTTGAGGTGCATCCGCTCGGCATCGGCGGCAAGGAGGATCCGGCGCGCCTCGTTTTCGACGGGCAGGACGGACCGGCGGTGAACGCTTCGCTCGTCGATTTGGGACATCGCTTCCGTCTGCTCGTTAACGTCGTGGACGGCGTGAAGGTGGAACAATCGATGCCGAAGCTGCCGGTTGCGCGCGTACTGTGGAAGCCTCAACCTTCCTTGCGCGAATCGGCCGAAGCCTGGATTCTGGCGGGCGGGGCGCATCATACCGTTCTATCGTACGCCATCACGGCCGGGAATTTGACCGATTGGGCGGAAATGGCCGGGATCGAAGCCGTTGTGATCGATAAGGAAACGTCCGTACAACGGTTCAAGAACGAATTGCGCTGGAGCGACGCGGCTTACCGTTTATTAGGTTAAGCAAGCTTTGCCTGCGGCCATCCGGGCGGTATGGCGCATCCATTGGACAAATACAAGCTGCGGCGGCTGAGGTGAAAGATGAGCAACGTACGAATTCCTAAATATGTACAATTAAAAAACGAATTGTTGGCATGGCTGCAGGAAGGCAAGTTGCAGCCCGGGGAACAGTTCCCGTCGGAAAACGAAATTGCGGAGCAATTCGGTTTGAGCCGTCAGACGGTACGGCAAACGTTCGGGGAACTGGAGCAGGAAGGATGGCTGGAACGGATTCAAGGCAAAGGCACGTTCGCCAGAAACCCTCTGCGGCGCGAAAACGAACAGGTCAAAACGATCGGCATCGTAACGACGTATATTTCGGATTATATTTTTCCGCATATCGTGCGCGGTGCGGAGGCGGAACTGCGAAGCCGCGGCTACCGTCTGCTGCTGTCCAGTACGGACAATAATAAAGAGAAAGAGATGGAAAGCCTGCAATTGATGACGAGCCAGCCGCTCAGCGGGCTCATTATCGAGCCGACCAAAAGCGCGGAGGGCAATCCGAATCTGGAATATTTCCTGAAATTGCAGGAAAAGGGCATCCCTTATTTGATGATCAACGAAAAATACCGCGAGCTCGATTGTCCCTGTTTGAAAGTGGACGACGAAGCGGGCGGATTTGCGGCGGCGCTTCATCTGCTCGACCGCGGCCATCGCTTGATCGCCGGGTTCTTCAAACGGGATGATTTGCAGGGCGTAAATCGGCTGAAAGGCTTTCTCGCCGCGCACCGGAAATACGGATCGGCCGTTTCTTCGCGGCATGTGATAACCTTTACAACCGAACAAAAGCGTGAGGTGCCTTACCGGCAGGCGATCGAATTGCTTAGCGGCAATGAAGAGGAAAGGCCGACCGCGTTCGTATGCTATAACGACGAATTGGCGGTCGTCCTGATGGAAGCGGTCGCCCATTGCGGACTGCGCGTTCCGGAGGATGTGTCCATCGTCGGATTCGACGATTCGAGCTTGGCGACGGCTTCGGGAACGAAGCTGACGACGCTGACTCATCCCAAATCGGCGATGGGCGAAGCTGCGGCCAAGCAACTGGTCGGCATGATCGAGCAAGGAGACATCTATGAAGATACGATATTCGAGCCTGTATTGATCCGCCGCGATTCGGTGATCGACAGAAACTGACATTTTACATGGAAAGGAAGTGGGGGCAATGCTGGAGGCCCTGAAGCAGCAAGTGCTGGAAGCGAATTTGGAGTTGCCCAAGCACGGGCTCGTTACTTTTACTTGGGGGAACGTAAGCGGCATCGACCGGGAGAGCGGGCTGTTCGTCATTAAGCCGAGCGGCGTGCCGTACGAACAATTGAAGGCGGAGCATATGGTTGTCGTCGATCTGGATGGCCGCGTCGTCGAAGGGGAATTGCGCCCTTCATCCGATACGCCTACCCATATGGTTCTGTACCGGTCGTTCCCGGATATCGGCGGCGTCGTGCATACGCATTCGCCTTGGGGAACAAGCTGGGCGCAGGCGGGACGCCCTCTTCCTGCGTACGGCACAACGCACGCGGATTATTTCTACGGGGAAATACCGGTCACCCGTCCGATGACGAAAGAAGAGATCGAGGGCGCGTACGAACTGGAAACCGGGAATGTGATCGTAGAGCGATTTGCCGATTTGAATCCGAACCAGGTGCCCGGAGTGCTTGTTCACTCCCACGCGCCGTTCGTATGGGGAAAAGATGCGCATAACGCGGTTCACAATGCGGTCGTTCTGGAAGAAGTGGCCAAAATCGCTTCCCGGATGCTTCTGATCCGGCCCGATACGCCTCCCATGGATCAAACGCTGCTGGACCGGCACTTTTTGCGCAAGCATGGGGCGAACGCTTACTACGGCCAAAAAACGACAATGTAGTTGACGGTTCGAAACGTTCTTTCCGGTGCGGAAAGTCGACTTTTTGAACACGCAGTTTAAGCGTAAGCAAAATATAGGATCTCGGAATAAACCGGGCGATTGAGGCTCAATTTGGGGTGCTTGAGTTAAAATTATCGATGTAAACGTGTTTTTGAAAGCAATTTTCAAAAATGCGTATGCTAAAGAACCCGA
>NZ_JAHLPR010000103.1 GCF_018918005.1 Paenibacillus sp. MSJ-34
GATTATTACAAAGGAGTTCATGGCTATGAATACAGGATAAATGATGTGAAAAAGTAGACTGGGGACAGGGGAAGAAGATCCCCATACCCCAGCTTACTTTGGTACGTATGAACGGAGATGCACGAACTTAAAGGACGCCGTCAGGCGTTTTTCTTAATTGAAAGCATGAAACAGTTGCTTGAAGCCTTAGAGACGCATGATTTAACTGCTATTGAACGCTCCTTCAAGGTGGCTCTGCAGCAGCTAAATGAGCAATTGGAAAAGCAAATGAATGGCATATCAGAAATGATGAGATATATAAACTATTTTGCCAAGTAGAGTGGTCATTGGATTTTGATGGTTGTTCACGGTCTAATTACACCAAAAGAAATAGAGGGGCGATAAGCCCCTCTTCATAGTTTCGCTAATACATCTTATCATCAGGTTTTACTCCCGCTCAGGATCATTTCCATCCACTCGATGGCTATTAATTAGCTGTAATATCCACTCCTCGTCAAATCGGAGCTTTTCCAACCGATGCCGGAAAAAGATCAGAATATATTGCTGTTCCCCCTTGGGAATCCGCTCATCCTTGCTCGCATACTCCAACCGCTCTTCCTCGTGGCGGATTTCATACCGCAGGTAATCCTTGTATTGGTGTAAAATTAAAAACTGCAATTCCTTACTGATCAGACTAAAATTTTTCAGTTTCGTATAAAAATGCAGCTCGTAATCCGGCGAGTATGGAATCGGTTCTTCCATCAACCGAAAAAAACGGATTCTGCCTTCCTCTGTCAGTTTATAAATCTTTATCTTTTTTCCTCTTCCTTGTCTGGCGCCCTCCGGTTGTTCATCGGGGACCTGCTCGATTAATCCGTCTGCAAGCATGCCGTGGATAAGCGGATATAGCGCACCCCAGCTGACTTTTCGCGTAGGTCCAACAATTCCGTTCAAAATCTGATGCAGCAAATAACCGTGCATCGGGTTATTCATCAATTCGCCGAGTATGAACAATTCATTCAAGAGAAAGGCCTCCCTTATAAGTTTACTGCTTTATAAGTAAACAACAGTATACCATACGGTTGCCTGAAAAAACAGAAAAGCCGCGTTTGTCGCGACTTTTCCAGACCGTATTCGTTTGTGGGCGATTCCGGCCTGTCACGCCGAATGCTGTTGCGCTACCACCTCACGGTGTTTCGGCAGGAGCAGCATGGCGAGCAGGTTCGCAATCGCGATGCCGCATATGAGCAGAAAGACGGCATGCATGCCGGCAGCCAACTCCGATTTGGAGCCAAGCGTGGTCACATGCTGGTTGTAAATGGTGCCGAACACCGTGATGCCGACCGTTTGGCCCATCGCGCGAAACAGCATGCTGGAAGCGTTGGCGACGCCGCGTTGTTCCCAGCCGACGACCGATTGCACGACAACGGTGGAAGGCGTCGCGACGAAGCCCATTCCCAGCCCGAATAGGACGAGGATACCAATCCAGAATACGTAGGGCGAGTTCATCTGAAGCGCAATAAGCCAGATGGAGGCGGCCAATACGAGGGAGGAGCCAAATACAATCGATGCCTTCACCCCGAGTCGGTACATGAGCCTGCCGGCGAGGTTGGAAGCGAGCGGCCAGGCCAACGACATCGGCATGACGATCAGGCCCGAGCTTGTCGCGGAATAGCCGAGCACGGATTGAATCCAGATTGGCGCGTAAACCGTCAAACCGGTCGAAATGCTAAACGTAAGAAAACCGCTGATATTCGTCACGTTCAACACGCGGATGCGGAAAATCGACAACGGTATCATCGGTTCCTCCGCCCTTGTTTCGATCCAGAGGAACAACAGAAAAAATACGGCCGATGCTGCGAACAACCCCACAATCAATGGGGAACCCCATGGATGGTCGGCCCCGCCGCTCTGCAGCGCATACAGGAGCGCGGAAAAGGAAACCGTAAAGGTGAGCGCGCCGAGGTAATCGATTTTTTTGGCCCGGCGTTCGACCGGTTGGTGCAAAAATACGACGACCAGAATCAGCGCGGCGGCGCCGATCGGCACGTTGATGTAGAAAATCCAGCGCCATGACACCTGATCGACGAAATAGCCGCCGACAAGCGGGCCGAGCAGGCCTGCCACGGACCAAACGGACGAGAAGACGCCCATCATTTTGCCGCGTTGCTTACCCGAGAACAAATCGCCGATGACCGTAAAGCACACGGGCGCGAGCGCCCCGGCACCGAATCCTTGCAAGGCCCGGAACCAGATAAGCTCTGCCATCGATTGCGCGGCGCCGCACAAGATGGAACCGAGCACGAATAAGCCGATGCCGGCCGCGAACACGGCTTTGCGCCCGAACAAATCGGCCAACTTGCCAAAAATGGGCGTCGCCACGCAGGTGGTTAACGTATAAATCGCGAACACCCAACTGAACAGGGTCTCGCCACGCAAATCCATGATAATATGCGGCGTGGCGGTGGCGACGACGGTCGCGTCCAAAGCGCCAATAAACATCGCCGCCAGAAGACCGGCGACGACCAAGTTAACGTTTGTTTTCGGGGCCATACGGAAGACGCCTCCTTACATTGTCTCTTTTTCTCTACTTGGCTTAACGGCTACTGACCAAGTAGAGGGTATTGCCGTCAGGATCGCTGAAGTGTACGACTTGGGCCGCTTTGCCTTCTACGGCATCATGGAATTCGACGCCGCGGGATTTCAGTGTCTCGATGGCTGACTCTAAATCTTCTACCTCAAACCCAATCGACATGCTGCCCGATATGACCGGCTCGGAACCATGTTCTCCGGCAAGATGCAGGAGTCCGATCGTCAATCCCGGCGCTTCGATTTGCGCAAAATGCCCATCCGGTTCGTGTTGCAGCTTTAATCCAAGGGTTTCGACGTAAAATTGTACCGCCTTGTTTAAATCCGCTACCATCACAGTTACATTGCCACTTTTGAACATAACATTTTCCTCCTTATTCGTTTGATCGTTTTTATTATATCAAAAAATTATAATATGTAAACATGTTATTTTGATATATTAATTCCCTTTTTCATCCATATAAAATGAGAAAGACGCTTGAAATGATGTATTGACGCACTAAAGATTTGCGAATTAGCGTGATTACGAACGGAAGAGAATATGAAGAAGGGGAGCTTAGAATCGCTGATTCCACGCTATTGCGGAATAGTTCACTACATTAAAAGGCTCAAGCATACAATGCTTGAGCCTTAATAATCATTTTGACGCATCTGTTAATATCGAATGAATTGCTATTATCTCACAAGCGACACGCAGCACTCCACGTGCCCCGTTAGCGGGAGGCGTTGCGGCATCTGCTATAGTCTCTTGTGATTGCGCCGCCCGTACGTAAAGCACACACCGAAAATATTTATGTCTGTTTCAAAGTATATCGGTCGCTGAACGTTTTTTTCTCTAAAACACCGCTTAAGCCCTTCGTGCTCCTAATTGAATACCGCTGTCCTTTGGAAAACGCTCCGGAAATATCTTCAAGTTCAAAATTTTCTCCAAAAATTTTGTTGGTTTTTAATTTTCCGGTAAAAGTTTCTTTTAGTTCGCCTAAATCATCATCAAAGAGGCCGGCTTCGCGATAAAGATGCACTTTTGTTCCGACATTTTTAAAAAAAAATTCCATAATATCACCGCCAAAAAAATGAATAAGCTTCTCGGAATTCACATTCCGTTGCAGACTCTAGCTTCCTAGCTAGGGTCTTCTATTGTTTCACCCCCAAACATGGGGTGCGAACAAACATTCCTCTTGACTTTTCAAAATCACCCCAATAATCGCCGAGAAGGCTTTTTTTATTTCTAATGAATTGGGTGATTTTCATGAA
>NZ_JAHLPR010000104.1 GCF_018918005.1 Paenibacillus sp. MSJ-34
CTTGGCAAAAGCGGTCGCTTAAAAACGAGCGTTTCCCGAAAATTCTGCAGGTCTGCCCATTTTTATGACCAATAAACTCCAATTACACATTTTTAAACGTTAAAGCCAGGAATTAACTGTTGCTAGTTGAGGACTCCCTATGAAGCTGGCTTCAAAACGAAATTATGCAAAAGGCTCGTATTGATCAGCCAACATACGGATCACTTCACGTCGTGTTTTCATGGACATTTTCAAAACACTTCCCTTCGGTAACATTTCGACGTGAGTGATCCGATCCCCCTTCGGTAACATTTTACCTGAGTGATTGCGCACCCTTGCGCCGCCCCGATTTTTATGGTATAATACGGCGAAAGGACAGCACTGCATCGCAACCCGCCTCTTGGCGGGTTTTGTGTTAGGGGACTCGGTGCACGGAACGGAATGTTCCGGACAAGGGAGACGATGCGAATGAACAAAACCGACCGGATGCTGGCCATCGTCATCGAGTTGCAGCGCAAAGGCGTACTGCGGGCCGAGGATCTGGCTGCCAAGTTCGAGACGAGTATTCGTACGATTTACCGGGACATGCAAGCGTTGAGTGAAGCGGGTGTGCCGATTGCGGGCGCGCCGGGGACAGGGTATTCCTTGATGGAGGGCTATTTTCTTCCCCCCGTCAGCTTCACGGTGGAGGAAGCGGTGGCGCTGCTGATCGGGGCAGACTTCGTCGGGATGAAGCTGGACGCGGAGTACGGCGCCAAGGCCCGCAGCTCGCAGGAGAAGATCGAGGCGATTTTGCCGGAGAAGGTACGCGAGGAGGCCGAACGGATCCGGTCGGTGATACGGTTGCTGGACGTCGGGGAGTCCGGAACGCGGGGGCGGGAAAAAGAAACGTTTGAGCAGTTGCGCCAAGCGATTCTCCGGAAGCGCAAGGTACGCTTCCGCTACGCCAAAAATGTGCCGGACCCGGACGAATCCCGCCACAGCGAGCGAACGGCAGACCCGTACGGACTTGTCCATACCCATGGCGTGTGGATGCTTGTGGCGTTCTGTTGGCTGAGACAAGACATCCGCCACTTTCGGCTGTCCCGCATAAGCGGGCTTGTCATTCTGGACGAATCGTTCAACATCGACCCGGGATTTCGCCTGACGACTTACCGGCCTGCGGACGACCGGAATGTGACCGTGCGCATTTGGGTCGACCCCGCCATTGCGGACCGGGTACTGGAATCGGACAATTTCTATATGGAATCGTTCGAGCCGGGGGATCAAGGTTGGCTGGCGACGTTCCGGGTCAGGCGGATGGAGGATCTCCTCCAATGGACGCTCGGCTGGGGCGCCGCGGTGCGTGTGCTGGAGCCCGAAGCGCTACGCGAACGGGTAAGAGAGGAAATCGGAAAAATGTTCGAACGCTGCTGACATACTGTTGTCAGCAGCGTTCTTGTATGCTGGAACCACTAAAGGAAAGGAGATGACTCGCATGTCGATTGCGAAAGAAACGTTGTCCAGGTTCGAAGAGACGGTTAACGGCTATATTCGGGATTTGGAAGGAACGAGTATGGATCAGCTTCTCTGGAAACCGGCGGAAGACGAATGGTCGCTCGGCCAGATGTATATGCATTTGATTCGTTCCGCGCGGTTTATGCATTTGAGGAACGTCGCATTGTGTCTGGACCCGAACGGCAGCCCGGAAGTCACGCAGGCGGGCAAGACGGAACAGGGGGAAAAGGTGTTTAAAATGGGGAGTTTCCCGCCGATACGAATCCGGGTGGCCCCGTCCCCGCAATACACGCCGCCGCAGCCGGAAAGCAAGGAGCAAATCGTCGACGGGCTGCGGGACGCGCTGCGCCGAATGGCCGAGATCGAACCGGCGGTAACGGCTGCGTTCGAACCGGATCATCCGGTTCGATCCGAATCGGGCAAGGCGATCGCTCGCCATACGGTTCTCCATCCGCAGTTCGGCGGATTGAACGCATTGGAATGGTTCAGACTGGCCGAGATGCACTATCGTCACCATTTGCGCCAGAAGTCGCGTCTGGATGACGCTTGGAGGGTTGCTCATGCGTAAGACGGAACGGGAAAACGCAACTCCTGCCTATTGGGTAGGTGTTGCTTCGGCGTCGCATGTGCGGCGGGGGGTGAGCGGCGGCTTCGCCCAGTTGTGCCACGGCAAATCGGCGCCGCTGCGCAGAATGCGGCAGGGCGACTGGCTTGTCTACTACTCTCCCCGCACCGAGATGCGCAGCGGCGAGCCGCTGCAAGCGTTCACCGCCATTGGGCGGGTTGTGGACGACCATGTTTACGAATGCGCGATGTCCGAGACGTTCGTGCCCAGCCGCCGGAACATCGAATTCGTCCGCTGCCGGGAGGCGAAAATCGCAGGGTTGCTTGACCGGCTGTCCTTCACCCGCGGCAAGCGGAATTGGGGCTGTCTGTTCCGTACCGGCCACTTCAAGATTAGCCGCGAAGATTTTATGATAATTGCGGAGGCGATGAATGCCGCCATCCCGTGATGGATGATCTTTTGCAACTCGAATCAAACATGCGATAACCGCCGGTGATACGATCAGGGTGAAAGGAGGGAAGGCTTCCATGTACGAGTGGAACGAGATGGTGCAGCGGATGGTGGACTGGCTGGAGGAGCATTTGACGGAAAACCCGGTCCTGCTCAAGATGTCGGAGCAGCTCGGGTACTCGCCCTACTATTGCTCCAGGCAGTTCAATCAGTACACCGGAATGACCCTGCGCGACTACGTCTGGACCCGCCGGATCAGCCGTGCCGCCCTGGAGCTCCGCGACACGGACCAGCGGGTGCTGGACATCGCCGTCAAGTATGGGTTCTCGTCGCAGGAGGCGTTCACGAGGGCTTTTCACAAGGCTTTCGGGATGACGCCCGCGGCTTACCGGAAATCGCCCCGCCCCATCCCGCTCTCGATTCGTCAGGAGGTGTTCTCGCCTTATCACTATTGGATCAAGGAGCGGAATCGCATGAGCGAAGTTCGGGTGAAATCGGTGGAGATCAAGGTGGAGTTCATTCCGGCGCACAAGTTCATCGGAATCTGGGATATCGGCGCCGCGGACTACATGAGCTTCTGGAACAACGGGCATTCGTGTGACGAAGTGTGCGGCACGCTGGAGAGCATGTCCAATCACGTCCTCCCCGGGCAATTGGCGCAGACGGCGGGATGGTTTTACCGGAACGGGAAGAAAGGATACCTGTACGGCATTCCCGTCCCGCTCGATTACGACGGCCCCGTCCCGGAAGGCATGGAATGCCGGGTCATCCCGGAATCGGAGTATCTGGTCTTCCATCACCCGCCCTTCGACTACCTGAAAGACAACGGCGCGGTGATGAAGGCGGTCGAGGATACGGCGTGGAACTATGATCCCAAAGCGAAGGGTTATGCATGGGATGAGGAGACGAAGCAGGACTACCAGCGCCATTTCCCTGAAGGTTACGGGTATGCCGTCCTGCGGCCGGTGCGGAAGGTGTAATCGGGAGGAAGCCGCCCCGCTGCGGGCGGCCTTCCGCTCTTATGGAGACATTTCCTCGAGCAGTTGTTTTTTTTCTTGAGCGTTTTGCAATAATCCAAGGCCTTGATTTGTAAGGATTTTCGGACATAAAAAAGGGACTTCACCCCAACTTGGAAAAGTTTTCAAGTGACCAAACAAGAAAACTTAAGGAGTGAAGTCACGATGTATATTCTCCAAGAAAGCTTGTTTTCCTTCGAGGAATTGCTAAAAATGCAGTCAAAAGAGCGATTGCCAA
>NZ_JAHLPR010000105.1 GCF_018918005.1 Paenibacillus sp. MSJ-34
ACGTTGTCGACAAACATAACGATAGGATGATAGTGGGATGCTGACAAGTGTCTCTTTTTTGCATCTTAATTCGGCATTTTTACGCTGCAATATTAGGCATTTCTATTATGCAATAAACAGAGAATCAAGCTTATATTCCTTGGATACTTTATATTTATGGCTTTTTCTCAACTGCGCTTACTGTCTATTACAGCACACTGGCGAATGCAAATAAGAAAGTTATTATTGACGTTTACGAAAAACGAGTTAAGGACTATAAAAAAATATTCCTTGAAGATCGTATTGATCAAATTACAGGTAACAGTATTGAGGAGCAAATTAGTATATTCAAAAGATACCTGCATTGGACTGTTTGGCCTAGTATAGGAATTAGCTTAATAGGAATTATTGTTGGTTTAAAGTTCCATGGATTAATTAGTTGGATGTATTTACTTATTAAACAGTTGATTGATAAGATAATAGCTTTGATTACATAAAGAGAAGCAATTCATTAAATAGAATATGCTACTCTTTTGTTTTTTATGTATCAATATTCGAGCGTAACATTTAAACCACTCCTCTACTTGATAAAACTATGTTGATTATAGTTAATGAAACATATAAAACGTTATTTACGCAGCGGGGTTATTGCCCCTTGGTTGCCAGATGTTTAATCATAAGAGGAGATCAGATAACAAATGACCCAACCCAAGATAAGAGCTAAACAATTACTAAAAGAAGGAAAAAAATCGATAGATGTCGAATTAAGTAGAGAAGATTATTAGATTGGGGGTATTTCATTGTCGGTATTCGATGATTTCGTTGACGGAATTAAAGATATTTATGCTTCTAGGGATCGACGTGTACGTATTCCTAAGTTCCTTTACGACCAACTTCATGAGGAAGCTGGAAATGAAGATGAAGTAGAAAATTTGTTGATGGCGATTCTTTCTAAACGGTTCCAAATGCTGGATGATCAAGAAAGAGAGCAACAGGAAGATGCACAACATCAGATTGATCTTGTTGAATATTATGAGTATCTAGATAGGTATCTATTTGCTACTATAAATAGAAATATTACAATTGGAATAACAAATGAATTGAATGGACGTGAGACTTCTTATTGTAATTACACTTTAAAGGATTATAGACTATCCAAGGTATATAGGACTTTAAAGTTGGATTTGGAACGTAATGAGGAATATTATCCTATTTCATTCTATGAAATCATCGATATTAAGTTCAACAACAATGGAGAACGACTAAAAACGTGGATATATATGCCTCATCCTATGAAAAATTGGAGATTTTATTTGGACTTTGACCCAAATATAGTTGGTAGTACAACAAAAAGCGGGAGGATATTTTTGACAAAGGAGGATTATAATAGTATTAATTTATAAATATTCAAGAAACAGACAAATCCGTGTTTTTGTATGGATTTGTCTGTTTCTTGTAAAAATATTAGGTGTAAGTATATGTGTATTCGAAGAAGGCAGGAACAATGCCAAGCACCATATCTACGCTGCGGGCTTTGCCTTTAGTTCGCAAGATATATTAGATGGGGAAAAGAATCAGCGAGCAACCCTGTGAGGCTAAGTTCGACGGACCCGGCGCGATGCCCTTAATGGTCTCAGGTTCGTAGATATCTGAACGTTATACGTAATACTTGAAAACTTTTGAATTATTGAAATGGTATTTAGTACCATTATGTCAAACGATTCATTGGAGGTGTATCATGGCTATAGCCGAAAAAAACATTGATGATGTGGTCAGTGAATACGTAAGATTATTTCCAGTATATAAGAGTTTGGCGAATAAAGTTGAGTCAATTGTAAGAGAGGTTTTAAATTCGTCAGGTGCCTCCTATTACACAATCAGTAGTAGAGTTAAGGAGATTGATAGTTTTTCAAAGAAGGCTAGGAAAGAAAAATATAAGAATCCAATAAAGGATATTAAAGATTTGGCCGGAATTCGTGTTATAACATTTGTTAAATCGGAAGTAAATCAAGTTTGTAACATACTTAAACCATTGTTTGATATTGATCATCTTCACAGTGTAGATAAAACAAAAGAACTAGGAAATGATAGGGTTGGTTATCGTTCAGTTCATTATGTTGCTCAACTGACTGAAGAAAGATTGCGATTACCTGAATATCAAATTTACAAAGGTATGAGTTTTGAAATACAGGTCAGAACAATCCTTGAACATGCTTGGGCTGACATCTCGCATGATCGTAATTATAAATTTAGCGGCGTGCTACCACCGGAGAATGATATCCAGAGAAGATTTTCTTTAGCATCAGCTACTCTTGAATTAGTCGATAGGGAATTTGACAATTTAGCTAAGGAAATCAATCAATATGACTCAATAGTCAAGACTAAGGTAGAAAGTGATGATTTTAATATCGAGATTAATACAACCTCTTTAAGGAACTACTTATCCTTAAAGTTCAAGATATATATTGAAAAAGGATTAATAGAAGCATCTTTTCAAAAGGCCAGTAACAAAATTATTGAAGAGTTATCAAGATACGGTATAAGAACCTTAGCCGAGTTGGATAAAGAGCTCAGCGATGGTATCGAAAAGTATATATATGCGAAAACTAATTTTATTGGATTATTGCGTGACATAATGATAATAAATAATATAGAGAATTATTTCAGTTTGGCTTGGGAAAATAGTTGGAGCGCCATTGATATAGAATCAGTTCAATATTTTAGAAGATTAAAGATTCCAATAGATAGTTACATAAAGAAATATCGTCTCGATGTAGATACGACCAAGGATTAGAGTTTAACAATATTGAATTCAAACTTGATGAGGAAGATGCTGGTTGACTAAAGACTCCGATGGGGTCTTTTTAGTTATTAAAGTCATCACGGGATGTCAGGTATTGCGTATAACACTGCATTCAGGCATTGGGCTTACCCCCTGCATTTCAGATAGTTTTGGAGGTAGCCGAAGCTGCGGTACAACCTTTGAGGGTTCGTGAATGCGGGAGTCGTTAAACGAAATAATTGCAGATATAAGAAAAAAGAGGTGTACAATGACAGTATTATATTCAAACGATTTAATTGATATAATTAGTAAAAATAGCGATATATTAAATGAAATAAAGTTGAAATTACAGATGGATAATTTAATTAATCAAGGATTATTCCTTATGTCAACAACTTATTTTGAAGCTACTTTACGTGATGTAATGAATAAAATATTAATTTCTAAACCAGAAAAACTAAAAAAAGATAATTTCACAATAAGTAAAGATAATTTAAGTAGTTTAGATGATTCTGCTATTCTGAAAAGTATAATTGAAAACGAGCTTTTCAATTTATTTAAAGGTAATGTTAAAGAACAATTGTTATATATTATAGAGATAGTATCTAATATTAGAGTAAGTAATATAGTAAATAAATCTAAGCATGAGGACTTAATTAATATTGAGCGTTTTGCAATAATCCAAGGCCTTGATTTGTAAGGATTTTCGGACATAAAAAAGGGACTTCACCCCAACTTGGAGAAGTTTTCAAGTGACCAAACAAGAAAACTTAAGGAGTGAAGTCACGATGTATATTCTCCAAGAAAGCTTGTTTTCCTTCGAGGAATTGCTAAAAATGCAGTCAAAAGAGCGATTGCCAA
>NZ_JAHLPR010000106.1 GCF_018918005.1 Paenibacillus sp. MSJ-34
GATTATTACAAAGGAGTTCATGGCTATGAATACAGGATAAATGATGTGAAAAAGTAGACTGGGGACAGGGGAAGAAGATCCCCATACCCCAGCTTACTTTGGTACGTATGAACGGAGATGCACGAACTTAAAGGACGCCGTCAGGCGTTTTTCTTATAACGGAAATAGAAGACCTTAAAGTGGGGAAAAAGCGGGCTTCTCGATCTCTAACGGATGCCAGCGCTCTTATTCGTTGTTTTCCTGGCGGGAAATGGACGAATAACCGCAAATAAGGTCCCGTAGTTCCGTTACATTTTAAAAAGTCTCAATTTTGCTCAAATAGAGTCCTGTAGTTCCGTTAGCCGCGAACGCGTCAGCTTCCAGTACGTCGACAGACCCGACTCCAGTACGTCGACAGACCCGATTCGTCCCATCAGGCTGCAGTTTCATCGGATATTTTTGCCGCGGCAATACGGCGGCGCCAGCGGAGACGAGGGTGTTTCCTATCTTCGACATACCGTCAGGTTGCGATATCGAAAAGGATGCCCTCTTTTCATTTGATAAGGCTTACTATGAAAAAAGCAGATTCTCATATTTATCTAAAGAATCTTATATTTTGCTTTTTTTGAAAGCGGTTTATATTCGAGTGAATAAAGGATAACGGAGTAGCAAAGGGAGGTTGCAACATAAGAAAAGGAAGCAAGATAGTCGCGATCATTGCATTGCTGGCTTCGGTCGCGGGGTTGCTGCCGGCATATGCCGCCGCAGAAGACGATACTGCATACGATGTGGTCGACCGATCGCGGACATGCAGCGAAACACCGTGCCGGGAGCTGCGCGCGGTGGGAAAAGAGTCTCAATCTTGCGTTAAACAAGCCTGTCCAGTTGTCATCCATTTCGAAGACCGAACCGCAATTCGCGGCTGAAAATAGTACCGACGGCAACGCCAATACGCGCTGGAAGTCCAATGACGGAGATCTTGGCAAGTGACCGGACAATCCAAACAGACAAAATGATTAAAGTCGGCGTTCCTGCCATAGCAAATATCGTTTTCGCGGATCCGACGAACGATATTGAGGTTGAATGCGGCGCAGAGGAGGAGCAGGTGCGATTCCGGCTTCCGAGAATCTTCGATATTACTTTGGATAACGGTTCGATTGTTCGCGGAGGTCGATCCCGATTCGTGGAATGCCGGAGCGGCCGTGATATTGAACAGAGGAATCAACTAAAAAGGGAAGTAAACTCGGGTGTTGCACTGGGTTTATCGTATGCAAAGCGCTCTCAAGTTTCTTATGATAAATATATCCGCCGCCGAAGAGTAAAGTAATTCGATATTTTGCTCCAGTTGCAGATCATAGAACAGATTCAAAGGGTGAATAACAATGTATCGTATACTCGTTGTCGACGATCAGAAGGTAGAAGTGGAAACGATCACATGGCTGCTTCGGAAACATCATCTTCCTCTCATCGTGTCGCAAGCATTTCATGGCGAAGACGCTTTGGCGCAAATAAGGGATCAGCATTTCGATATTTTGTTTACAGATATTAAAATGCCGTTTATAGACGGATTGGAACTCGCGAGTCGCGCTAAAGAAATGCGTCCCGATTTAAAAGTGATTATTTACAGCGCTTTCTCTCGTCGATTTGCAAGACCGGTTTTTCGATTTGCATAATTATGCGTTCGAATCCCGGTTGGCCCAATTGATCACCGATTCGTACTTCTATCTTAATCTGAACGAACGTCAAGGCATTCTTATTTTTATGTATCCATACGGCGCCGACAGGCAATCGAAAGTCAGGAATTATGCGAACGAGATGAAAAGATGGATTACCGAGCAATATGGAATGCGCTGCTTCATTGTAATCGGAAGCGCCGTGCATGATCCTCAGGATTTGCATGCGGAGTATGATCGGATGGAACAACAATTGGATTATCGATTCTACCTTGAAGGCAGCATAATTTGGGACAAGGACAAGAGCCTGGTTATGAAGGAGCAATCGACGGACGACGTTGAGCAAACGATTCATGAAATATATAAGCAAATTGAAAGCGCTGACTTTCATGAGCTTCCCAATCATATTAACATTCTTATCGGCAGGCTGAAGAATGCAGGACATTACAGCCCGCTATATACCAAAACGGTCTTTACCGGCATATTGCGCAAAATTGGCGAGGAACACCGCGATCAATATCCGATCAGCATGAATCGAATGTCGGATCAAATTGCCAAGATCGAGCACCTGACCGACCTGCACCGTTTGATCAATACGATAATCGAGGCGCTTATCGAGCAGAAGGAATCGAACGGGGAAGAGAACCGCAAAGTCATCGGTGAAGTGATGAAATATATCGATCGTCATTACAGCCGGGATATCGGCCTGCAAGACATTGCGGAGCATGTATATTTATCTCCAAGTTATTTAACTTTTATATTTAAGAAACATGCAGGGAAAAGCCTTGGCAAGTATATTACGGAAATCAGATTTGAAAAGGCGAAATATTTGTTGGAAAACACGAATATGAAATCGTCCGAAATCGGCAAATACGTAGGATATCCCAATCCGTCGTATTTTACGATGATGTTTCGAAACCGTTACGGATGTACGCCGGTACAATATCGTGAAAGGATGAAATAAAATATGAGCGTCTTTCATTACTTTCGCGATTTAACAATACGCCAAAAATTAGTCATTTCCTATCTGATCGTCATTATCGTTCCGATGCTTTTTTTGGGATGGTATGCGTATCAAAGCATCAAAAGCAATATGGAGCAGCAGATGCTGGGCAGTATGGAAACTTCCATGCATCAAGTGGCAACCGAAATTGGTTATCGTCTTGAAAGGCAAGAGAAAGTCATTAAACCGATCGTCTTTCATCCTTCCCTGAACGAGGCGATTTCGGACGAGGCAGATATCGCTACCCTTGCTCGAACGATGAACGATCGAATCGAGCCGATTATTACGACCAATTTGTATTTTAACGGGGATATTAAGAAAATTATGATTTATGCGGAGAATCTCAAAAAATCGTACGGAAATTTTATTTCCGACGCATCAAGCATCAAAAAAGAGATCTGGTACGAGCAAACAAAACGGGCGGACGGGACCCGTTGGTGGTTTAACAATAATAAACCTAAATTTCGAAAGCCCGTAATATCAAACACTGAATATAGTGGATCTGCCTCGCGGACTGTAAAAAAGTGGAGGTTTCCCAGTTCGTTCGGTTCAAGTCAACATTATGTGGATACACT
>NZ_JAHLPR010000107.1 GCF_018918005.1 Paenibacillus sp. MSJ-34
TGTTTCCGCTGAAGCATAATGCCCGAAAGCTGATGGTATTGCCTGTCCAGGGTTTGAC
Organism: Paenibacillus sp. MSJ-34; assembly: GCF_018918005.1. Classification (GTDB taxonomy): domain Bacteria; phylum Bacillota; class Bacilli; order Paenibacillales; family Paenibacillaceae; genus MSJ-34. Next base: position 59 of record NZ_JAHLPR010000107.1, read on the forward strand.
GAATATAATGTCCGTATCACAGTAAAGGAAAAGGATGCCTCCATAAAGCGTAAGCCTGTTCGCGCAGACTCACTAGAGACATCCCTCTCACAAAACATATGATCATTGTATCAAATTACGAGCTGGTTGAGAAGATCCCCGGCGTTTTTTGTTAGGTGTGCAGAAGTCGTCCCTAGTCCTTGTTGTAGCGAGAGTTTATCGGTGATCGGAAGCCGGAGCCGGAAGCTTGTCCATGCTACGGGAGAAAAGAGCGAGTTGGTCATTCGAAGGCTGCGTTGTATCGGCTGCCGGAAAATTCATCACGAGTTACCGGACTGTATTGTGCCTTACAAGCGTTATGAATCAGCATGTGTGGAGAACGTCATCACCTTAGAACCATCGGAAGTAGATGTTGCCGCAGATCACTCTACACTGTTCCGTTGGCGGAGTTGGTTTTGCTCACTTGCTGCGTACTTGCTCGGATGCCTGGAATCTATTGCTATTCGCTTTCATCTAGAGGTTGTGGAGGAATCGTCCGCCCCTTCACAAACTGCACACCATAGTAGATTCGGACGTTACGTCGGCGATGCCTACGGGTGGCTATCCAGAGTTGTCCGCCCCATCGCAAATTCAAATTTATGGGTACATACCCGTTCTGCATTTTTGTCCGAAGCTCCCTGAGATAGACTTGTATCGAATCTATCAGAAGAGGTGCATAGGGATGAAAGATCGAAAGAAAGCGGAACAAATCGCTGCAGAACGTGTGCAACTCCTGGCTCCCCTGCTTACGGAAGGGCTTGATCCGGCAAAGGCAAGGGAAATCAAGCAGAGAATCTGCGAGCAAACCGGAATATCGGAGAGGACATTGCGGCGGTATCTGGCAGCCTACCGGCAAGAAGGCTTCGGCGGGTTAAAGCCGAAGAGTAAAGGGAAACAACTTACGCTCCCCGCCATTGCGCCAGAAATCTTAGAGCAAGCGATCTTATTGCGGCGGGAGGTGCCGAGTCGGAGTGTCGCTCAGATCATTCAGATCATGGAATGGGAAGGCCGCATTCAACCCGGACAAGTCAAACGGAGCACGCTTCAAGAAAAACTAACAGCACACGGTTACAGCACAAGGCATATGCGGATGTACGCAGATTCCGGTGTGGCCGCCCGGCGGTTCCAACAGCGACACCGCAATCGCCTTTGGCACTCGGATTTGAAGTACGGTCCGTATCTGCCTATTGGGCCAAACGGTGCGATGAAACAAGTGTTTCTCGTTACCTTTATCGACGATGCGACGAGGTTTGTGTTGCATGGTGAGTTTTACCCCGTTATGGATAAGACGATCATCGAGGATGGTTTCCGAAAGGCCATTCAGAAGTACGGTGTTCCAGAAACGGTGTACTTCGACAACGGGAAGCAGTATCGCACCAAGTGGATGACGCGGACGTGCTCGAAACTAGGCATTCGTCTTCTTTTTGCAAAGCCGTATTCACCGGAATCAACCGGGAAAGTGGAGCGATTCAATCGGGTGGTAGATGCTTTCCTCAGCGAAGCAGCACTCGAGAAACCAAAGACGCTCGACCGCCTGAATGAGCTGTTTCAGGCCTGGCTTTCGGAATGTTACCAAAACAGATCCCATTCGGCGTTAGAGAATAAACGAAGTCCCGAAACCGCATTTCGAAGTGACAAAAAGGCGCTGCGGTTTGTGGAGCCGGAGATACTCGCCGACGCCTTCCTTCACTGTGAATCTCGCAAAGTAGACAAATCCGGATGCATCAGCTTTATGGATCGCAAATATGAAGTCGGCCTCCCGTTCATCGGATGTACCGTAGATGTGGTGTACGACCCGGCAGACATGACAGAGTTGACGATCGAATACGAGGGTCACGCACCGTGGAAGGTCAAAGAACTTGTGATCGGCGAGCGCGCGGGGAAACGCCCTTCACTGCCGGATCATCTTCAGCCGCTGCCGGCAGATAGGTCAAGACTGCTCACCGCTGCCCAAGAGCGGAGCCATCAGCGCTACACCGAACAAGCGCCAGCGGTCACCTACCGAAGGAAAGGCAAGGTGAATGGCGATGTTTGAAGCATTTTACGAGTTGAGTCGTTCACCATTCTCCAGGGATGTTCCGCCAAGTGAATTGTATGAGTCGGCAATTCTGGAGGAGACGCTCGGGCGCTTAGAGTATGCGGCTGAGCGGCAATGGTTTGCGGTCGTAACCGGTGACTGTGGAACGGGAAAGACAACGACGATTCGACGTTTTACGGAAGAACTGGATGCTGCCAAATTCAAGGTGCTCTACTTGTCAGACTCCAAGCTGACGCCGCGGCATTTCTACAAGGGGCTGCTTGAACAACTCGGTTGTGAGTCGAAATTTTACCGCGGGGATGCCAAGCGTCAACTGCATCGGGAGATCGAACTTATGCGCGGGATCCACGGGCTGCAACCCGTTGTAGTCGTGGACGAAGCCCATCTGTTAGATCGGGAGATGCTAGAAGAGGTTCGCTTCCTACTGAATTTCAAGATGGATGCGCAGAGCCCAATGGCGCTCATCCTCGTAGGGCAAAGTGAACTGTGGGATCGTATTAACCTACAAGCGTACGCCGCGATTCGCCAACGTATCGATCTGCAATGCAAGTTGCCTCATTACGATCGGGCACAAACCGGGGCATACGTTCAAAGACACATGACCTACGCCGGTGCGGAACGAGACATCTTCACGGATGGAGCAATCGACGACATCTATCGCTTCTCTAGCGGAGCAGCTAGGTTAATCAACAAAGTGTGCACGCATTGTTTGATCTACGGTGCTCAGAACAAACACCGCATCATCGACGATCATATGGTTAAAAGAGTGATTCAGGGAGAATTATCATAATTCTCCCTCTCGTATATCCGAAACTGGTCAGATTGACCGTCAATAGCAGGACAACTTACACCGTCAATCTCAGGGCATTATGCGTTAGCATTAACA
>NZ_JAHLPR010000108.1 GCF_018918005.1 Paenibacillus sp. MSJ-34
TGTTATTGCTAACGCATAATGTCCGGAGATTGATGGTGTAAGTTATCCTGCTATTGACGGTTAATCTGACCGCATCCGGATATACGAGAGGGGGAATTATGATAATTCTCCCTGAATGACGCGTTTAACCATATGATCATCGATGATGCGGTGTTTGTTCTGGGCCCCATAGATTAAACAATGGGTGCATACTTTGTTGATTAGCCTAGCTGCTCCACTAGAAAAGCGATAGATGTCATCAATGGCTCCGTCGGTGAATATGTCCCGTTCCGCACCGGCATAGGTCATGTGTCTCTCGATGTAAGCTCCTGTTTGGGCCCGGTCGTAATGCGGAAGTTTGCATTGCAGATCGATGCGTTGACGAATTGCAGCGTAAGCTTGTAGGTTAATGCGATCCCAGAGTTCGCTTTGCCCGACAAGGATAAGAGCCATTGGGCTTTGTGCATCCATCTTAAAATTCAGAAGAAAGCGAACCTCTTCCAGCATCTCACGATCCAAAAGATGACTTTCATCCACGACCACGACGGGCTGCAATCCATGAATTCCTCGCATGAGCTCAATCTCCCGATGCAACTGACGCTTCGCATCCCCGCGATAAAACTTCGACTCACAACCGAGTTGTTCCAGTAGTCCCTTGTAGAAATGCCGCGGGGTCAGCTTTGAATCTGACAGATAGAGCACTTTGAACTTTGCGGGATCCAGTTCTTCCGCAAACCGCCGAATCGTTGTCGTCTTCCCCGTTCCGCAGTCTCCGGTAACGACAGCAAACCATTGCCTCTCTGCCGCATATTCTAACCGTCCCAGCGTCTCTTCCAAAATGACCGACTCATACAGCTCGCTAGGCGGGACATCTCTGGAGAACGGTGAACGACTAAGCTCGTAGAATGCCTCAAACATCGCCATTCACCTTACCTTTCCTACGGTAACTAACGGCCGGAGCTTGCACGGAACGGCGGTGATGACTCTGTACTTCGGCAGCACTTAGCAGCCTTGACGATTCTACTGGAACAGGCTGAAGATGGTCTGGCAACGGAGGACGCTTTCCGGCGCGTTCACCGATCACGAGCTCTTTGACCTTCCACGGTTCGTGGCCTTCATACTCAATCGTCAACTCGGTGGTGTCTGACGGGTCATACACGACATCCACGGTACATCCGATGAAAGGAAGCCCCACTTCATATTTTCGATCCAAGAAGCTAATGCAACCGGTTTTGTCGACTTTGCGGGTTTCACAGTGAAGGAATGCATTGGCAAGTTCCTCCGGTTCCACAAACCGAAGCGCCTTCTTGTCATTTCGAAAGGCGATTTCAGGGCTTCGTTTGTTTTCTAATGCCGAATGCGGCTTGTTCTGGTAGCATTCCGAGAGCCAGACCTCGAACAACTCATTCAGTCGGTCGATCGTCTTAGGCTTTTCAAGTGCTGCTTCGCTAAGGAAAGAATCTACCACCCGGTTGAATCGCTCAACCTTACCGGTCGATTCTGGCGAGTACGGTTTCGCAAAAAGAAGTCGCACACCCAATTTGGAACACGTCCGTGTCATCCATTTGGTACGGTACTGCTTCCCATTGTCGAAGTACACCGCCTCCGGAACACCGTATTTCTGAATGGCCTTTCGGAAACAGTCTTCGACGATCGTCTTATCCATGACCGGGTAAAATTCGCCATGCAGCACGAATCTCGTCGCATCGTCGATGAAGGTGACGAGAAACACTTGTTTCATCGCTCCATCCGGTCCAATGGGCAGGTACGGACCATACTTTAAGTCCGAGTGCCATAGACGATTGCGGTGTGGCTGTTGGAACCTGCGAGCCGCTACACCAGAGTTTGCATACATTCGCATATGTCTTGTGCTGTAACCACGTTCCGTTAGCTTCTCTTGAAGCGTGCTCCGTTTGATTTGACCTGGCTTAACGCGGCCTTCCCATTCCAGGATCTGAATGATCTGGGTGACACTACGACTTGGTACCTCTCGCCGCAGCAAGATTGCTTGCTCCAAGACCTCCGACGGAATGGCGGGGGCTGCGGGTTGCTTCCCTTTGCTCTTCGGCTTTAATCCGCCAAAGCCATCTTGCCGGTAGGCTGCTAGATACCGCCGCAGCGTTCTCTCCGATATTCCGATTTGCTCGCAAATTCTTTGCTTGATTTCCCTCGCCTTTGCCGGATCGAGCCCTTCCGTAAGCAACGGGGCAAGGAGCTGCACACGGTCTGCTGCGATTTGCTCTGCTTTCTTTTGATCTTTCATCCCATTACACCTTTCCTCTGATAGATTCGTTTACGAGTCTATCTCAGAGGGCCTTGGACAAGAATGCAGAACGGGTATGTAACCCAAAAGTTTGAATTTGCAACAGGCCGGACAACTCTAGCTAGCCATCCGTCAGCATCACCGACATAACGTCCGAATCTATGGTGTGCAGCTTGTGAAGGAGTGGACGATTCCTCCACAACATCTAGATGAAAGCGAATGGCGATAGACTCTAAGCACCCTAGCAAGTAGGTGGCCATGGAGCAAAACCAAGCCCGCCAACGGTACAACGTGGAGTTGTCTGCGGCAACATCTACTTCTGACGGTTCAGACGTGATGACATTTTCCACACATTCCGACTCGTAACGCTTGTAAGGTACAATGCAATCCGGTAACTCATGATGAATCTTCCGACAAGCCGTACAACGCAATCTTCGAATAACCAACTCGCTCTTTTCCCCTGTAGCATGAACAATCTTCCGGCCTCGGCTACCGATTACCGTTAAACTCGCAATGCAGCAAGGGCTAGGGACAATTTCTGCACACCTAACAAAAAACGCCGGGGATCTTCTCATCCAGCTCATAATTTGATACAATGATCATACGTTTTGTGAGGGGATGTCTCCAGTGAGCTTGCGCGAACAGGCTCACGCTATATGGAGGCATCCTTTTCCTTTTCTGTGATACGGACATTATATTCGTCAATCCCTGGACAGGCAATACCGTCAGCTTTCGGGCATTATGCTTCAGCGTAAACA
>NZ_JAHLPR010000109.1 GCF_018918005.1 Paenibacillus sp. MSJ-34
GTAGACTTCACCTAAAAGGTGCTCCTCTCTTTGGGTGTAGTGTTCTCGACAAACACCATTCTACCAAAGATTTGGGCACTTTTTTATGTTTTCAATGAACGGTACTTTCGAAATTTAGGGTAAATGTTTATTCGCTATCGATAGCGATAACAGATGTACATATGACCGGGACTATCCCAATTTGGGTCATAGACGATGTATCTACTTCGAGCTAGCAGTTTTGCCAGCGGATAAAATTTTAGAATCAAAATATTGGGAAGAGGTAACAGGAGATCCAACAATGAGGAACGATAATATCGATAATTGCTCTCGTTGCGGGGATGAGATTGTAAAAACAAACAACCGGCAGAAGTATTGTAGTTACTGTAGCAACCAGTTAAAAAAGAACCGAGCAAAAGAAGGCATGAGACGGAAAAGAGAGCAGGTTATAAGTTAACATTTAGACAAAATAAAACCTTGATATATCAACGCTTTTCGGCGATGATTTTAGCCATTTTTTAAAAGTTAATATGATTGGAAGGAAAACTCAATTTTATGATTCTTAATGTTAACAAAAATTGGGGAGGTCGGAAACGTGAAAAAGTTTTATCCATTAAAAATATGGCTTAAAGGGAGACAGAAACCAATTGAGATCCTAGCATCAACAGATTGTATTGCGGGTTTTACCGACTTTGCCAATGATAACTATCCATTAAATCTATTTAACATGCAATACATAGATAGCAACAATAAAAATAGATGGTTAGTCATACAACAAAACCAGATTCAGGCATTCGAGTTTGATGATTTACAGGAGGATTAATTAATGAGTTTATGCATGGCATTTATTGACCAAGGCAAAATATTAGTATGCGCTGATAGTAGGGTGAGCGCAGAGGTTGACGGTAAAAAGTATTTTGTCACAGATCAGTATAAAAAAATTCGACAAGTTGGCGATAAAGTTATTTTTATTTCTGGCGAAGTTGATATTCTCGAAAAAATTTTTAATGCTATTAATGAGTATAGTACAATTCGCATGATCCAGCGCAAAGTAAAAAAATTTTATGACGAATTTATATTAAAACATAGAGATGATCCACTTTATAAAAATACACAATTTGGAATTGAAATTGGGGTATATATTTTTACTATCGAAAACGGTAAACCAGTTATCTACCAAATGATTTACAAAAATGATTTTGAAGTAGATCGGCAAGAACCTGGAAATAAGGAGTTATTTGGAGTAGCAGCATACTCTGATAAAGCGGTTCCCTATGCTCAAAAATTAACGGCAAAAATGCCATTGGAAAAGGCATTAATGAACACATATAGACACTTTGCTAATGAGATTGTAGGTGGGTACTTACATTGGTTTCTCATTGACATAAATGGGATTAGTTCAAAAATCGAACCGATAAAAGATAATAAATCATTATCAAAATGGCAGGGTAGACCTTTCCCATATCATGCTGATATGCACGGGAATACAGTGTTAAATAAACTGACAGCAAATACAGCAACTATTTCAAATTCAGTTTTTAATAATGGTGCAATTACTGGTTCGAGTATTAATGTCAATGATAGATTTATTGTTGATTCAAGTGGAAATATGACTGCAAGGAGCGGAAATTTTAGCGGTAGTATTTCTGGATCTACTATAACAGGTGGTATCATTACAGGTTCAACGCTTAGAACAGCATCCTCTGGTCGTCGAATCGAAATAGACTCAATTGGGTTTAGGACATATGACAATTCTAACAGAAACAGGATAAGCATTAATACTGGTAGCGATAGTGGTATTGCTGCCATATCTTTCTATGGGTCAAGTGGTGGATTCGCAGGGGAGATAAATTCCTACTCCTCAAGCGGTGAATTGACTGTTTATAGTGATAACTCAATATACATAGGCGGAAATCGAGTACCAAGGATCAATCTTAATGGGGATGTAGACGCAAGTTCGCTGTCTGTTAGATATTTGTCGAGTTTTAACGGGAGAGTATATTTTAACGGTGGAGTATCGGGCATTGGCGTAGGCGATATAAGTGGATTACAAAGCGAATTAAACTCACTTAGGAGTCAAATTGAGGCGTTGAAGAGAGATAAAGTCGATAAAGGCTCATATACAAGTACTGCAGGGTCATTTAATGGTGGTATCCCTATTGGGACTGCTCTACGCACAGCTAGCGGTGGGACAGTTACTTGGGCAGGGATTGCGGCACATGATCATAGGGTATAAAGGTAATAACTTTTTGCATAGTCACTCGTTGCGAGTGACTTATTATAGTATAATAATGGCAGAGAGAGATGAAGGAGAATCAAGTATTGGATAACGATTTAGAATTTATGCAGATAGTTAATGAATAGGATCTCGGAATAAACCGGGCGATTGAGGCTCAATTTGGGGTGCTTGAGTTAAAATTATCGATGTAAACGTGTTTTTGAAAGCAATTTTCAAAAATGCGTATGCTAAAGAACCCGA
>NZ_JAHLPR010000110.1 GCF_018918005.1 Paenibacillus sp. MSJ-34
TGTTTATTGCATAATAGAAATGCCTAATATTGCAGCGTAAAAATGCCGAATTAAGATGCAAAAAAGAGACACTTGTCAGCATCCCACTATCATCCTATCGTTATGTTTGTCGACAACGTAGCGAGAGGAGAAAGAAAGGATGTTGAAAATGCCTCAACAACAATATATCAGGTTTTTGCGTGAAGTAGAAGGCTGTTCGGTAAATGAGATTGCACAGCGTGTGGGGGTTCATTGGCGAACTGCAAAAAAATATGCCGATCAAACGGATTGGAATACATCGGTGACCAAACGGAAAAACAGGAGTCCCGTAATGGGACCGTTTATGGAGATCGTCGACACGTGGTTGGAGGAGGATCGCTTGCTCCCCCGAAAGCAACGTCATTCAGGTGTACGCATATTCCAACGATTGCGAGACGAACATCAATTTACAGGCGGACAACGTACGGTACTAGCCTATGTGCAGAAACGAAAGAGCGAATTGGAACTGGAACGCGCTAAAACGTATGAACGACTCGAACATCCGCCTGGAGAGGCACAAGTGGATTTTACTACTCTCGAGGTGAGTCGAGGACATCAATTGCTTACATACAAGTTACTGGTGATGTCCTTCCCGTATAGCAACGCCGCTTTCGTCTATCCAACTCCTGCTGAGAACCTAGAATGCTTCCTGGAAGCAATGAAGCAAATCTTTGAGCAAGCGGGTGGTGTTCCCCAGCGTATCTGGTTTGACAACCTGTCTGCTGCCGTCGTTCATATTGAGAAGCAAGGCGAACGGCAATTAACAGAAGGCTTTCAGCGATTTTGCGCCCATTACCGGTTCGAAGCCGTATTCTGCAATCCGTACAGTGGCCATGAAAAAGGTCATGTGGAGAACAAATGCGGGTACTCCAAGCGAAACTGGGCCGTCCCCATTCCAATTTATGAAAGCCATGAACAGCTTGCTGCGTATTTCGCTGAGCAGGCCATGCTAGATCGTGAACGCCAGCATTATGCTCAAAACCGCCGGATCGCTGATCTATGGGAGGATGACCGCCGTAAGCTACTTACATTGCCGGAACACGGATTTGAGGCCTTTCGGTTGGCGACTGCGGTGGTCAACAAGTACGGGGAGATTCGGATTGAAGATACGACAATTCCGTTACTGGGAATGGTTGCGCCAGGTAGCGAGGTACTGATCCAAACGTTCTGGGATCGTCTGATCATTTTAAACGGCCACCATCAAAAGCTTCGGGAGGTACCCCGACCTTATACGGGACGTACTGCGGACGTTCCGTGGTCGAAAGTATTTACCGGTTGGCTTAGAAAGCCGCGCAGCGTTACACATTCACAGTTCCTACGCATGCTGCCAGAGACATTGCAAGCGTATGTGACGGTGAAAGATCTGGATGAGCGAAAAGAACGCCTTCAGGCACTGTCGCACTGGAGCGATGTGTACACCATAGAACAGATCCAAGAGGCAGTCGCCTTGCTAGGCCAGAATACGGTGGTTACCCGCGTCACGGCCGTCCTTGGCATGAAACATGGAAGCCGAGACTTGCCGGTTACGTGGGAGGAGACGCTGTCGCCACCGGGGACTCGTTCAGATGGCTCTCTTGGGCGCTATGATCAACTTGTGGGGGTAAGTTAAGATGGCGACAGAACTAGTGGATTTATGTCGGCAGCTGCGATTGGCGCATGTCATGGACTATATATCGCTTCAACAGAATGAGGAGATTCGCAGCATTGTGGAACAAATTCTTAGTGCGGAATTGGACGGTCGCCGCCGTGCCAAGCTGGGGAAGCTCGTCCAGCAGGCAGGATTTCCGCATATTAAGACTTTTGAGGGATATGTCTATGACCATATCTCTTTTCCGAACGGCAGCAGTCCAGAGATCATTCAGGGATTGGAATGGGTAGAACGCAAGGAGAATTTGCTCTTAATGGGAGCCGTAGGCACGGGCAAGACACATATGGCAACAGCGCTGGGTGTGGAGGCTTGTCGCCGAGGTAAAGCCGTGCAGTTCTACCGAGCCTCTGATTTAGTCGCCGTGCTGCAGGAGAAATTTGCGTCGGGTACGCTTAGCCGGTTTCAAGATAAGTTGAGGAAGGTTGAATTACTCATTCTCGATGAGGTTGGTTACGTCCCGTTCAGCCAAACCGGATCTGAGTTATTATTTAACGTGATAGCGGACTGCTATGAGCAACAGAGTGTGATCGTTACGTCCAACTTGGAGTTTGGTCAATGGACGTCGATATTCGGCGATACGAAGCTTACTTCAGCACTTGTTGATCGTCTTGTGCACCATGCTCATATTCTCTCCTTCACAGGCGAGAGTTTCCGTTTCAAGCAAGCTATGGAACGAATTCCGATGTAGCCTCGATGCTGGCAAGTGGGCTTGGCACTTTTGGCTGCAAATCTAAGCATTTTCTACTTGCAAAACACAA
>NZ_JAHLPR010000111.1 GCF_018918005.1 Paenibacillus sp. MSJ-34
CTTGGCAAAAGCGGTCGCTTAAAAACGAGCGTTTCCCGAAAATTCTGCAGGTCTGCCCATTTTTATGACCAATAAACTCCAATTACACATTTTTAAACGTTAAAGCCAGGAATTAACTGTTGCTAGTTGAGGACTCCCTATGAAGCTGGCTTCAAAACGAAATTATGCAAAAGGCTCAATATTATAAATAGATGCAGTGACATTTCATATTATCGAAATTGTTTGATACATAATGCAGGTAAAACAAATAATGGTTTTAATAAAAAGATCCATTTTTATAAGAATCATAGTAGTAATTTATTTTTTTCGAAAGATCTTATTGAGAATTTTATTAATGACTATCTGAAATTATTTGATATTTTAAGAGATAAAATCATAAAAAATACTGAGTTTAAACAAAAGACCCGAATTGAACAATTGAGACAATTATGGTCAGATTGTTTTGATAGTCCTATACTTGTATTTGATGACTATTGGGAAATTGATGAAGATAGAGATTTAATTATAGATGTTAAATATCCTGACTGCGAACGTGGTTTAAGTAGCGGAGAAAAAGTCTATCTATCTATATGGCGGCACCAATATTATGATGCTATAAAAACAGAAGAGTTTTTAATTTGCAGTGTGGATGTAAAAATAATATACAAGATTTATAAAGGATTGTCCGATGTAAAATTTTATTATATGTATCAACAATCAAGAGATTTATGATAGATCTTCTTCGGTGGCAATTACTTCGCTTAACACTGCATTATACGGCACCTCCGGAGCCTTAAGGTTCTCGGGTTCGTGAATACAGGAACCTTAAGTGAAATCAGTGCAAATTATAATCAAAACGATTACAACTCAAGATTGAAATACAAACTTAACTTATTATTATCAATTTTTTGAGAAAGGATGTTTCGTATCGGGTAACATTGATAAACGAAAGAGACTCGATGAAGAAGTATTCACTTATCAAACAACGAAAGACAACAAAGTCTTTATTTACTGGATGGGTAAGCAAGTTAAAATTGTTTTCAGAAAGGCGAGTGATAAATTTTTAAAAACAATAGAAGGAAAGGATCATCATGAGACACAGTTAGCAATGGCTAAGATTACCGGAAACTTTAAACGTGGCAATGAGAAAGATAATAAAGCAAAAAAGTGAATTTGTTAGCCGCTCAGGTGGCTCTGACATCGCTTAAACAATATTCACGCAGAAGTTAAGTTTTCTACTTTCTCATTTCTCAAGACTAGACTATTCATTTTTTCTCAGTACTTCCGTCCGCCCCTCTTAAAAGCACCTTTGGAACAAGCCGAATATATAATAGTTCCCCAATAAGTTCTACAATGGTTTGCGTTACGATGACTGCAGATACTGCCTCGTTCAGAGGTTCAGGCAGCGCCAGTGCAAAAGGAAGAACGACAAGAGAGTTGCGAGTTCCTGCACTAAAGATAAGAGCCCGCCCTGCTCCGGTATCTAAACGGAATATACGAGAAACGATACGAGCAATGATCGGTGTTATGGTCATATATGCAATGTAGACAGGAATCACTAGGCTAATAAACTCCAAAGAGGTATATAGTTTAGAGATTTGGGATGCAACGACCACAAAAAGGGTTAGTGCCATAAAAGGCACAGGAAGCCATGCTGTAGCATCAAGCAAACGTTCACCGTGCGGTTGTCGTCTTGACCACCATTGAGTAAGTAGAGCCAGTACCAGTGGAACAACAATAAGACCTAAGAATGCTTCGAGAAACGGCCCGACACTCACAATTTCTGCCGTTTACTTGCCCATAAAAAGCCATAAGAAACTGGTTAACCCCCAAACAAGGATCGGTACAGCTATGTAATTCATCATAGGTAGTGCATAGATGAACTTTCGATTCGTTAGCGCCTCTTTTAAACGAAAAAACGGTATTTGGGCAAACATTCCATACATTAAGACGGCAAGTACGAACGAAATCATACGATCTAAATGTTATTGCTAACGCATAATGTCCGGAGATTGATGGTGTAAGTTATCCTGCTATTGACGGTTAATCTGACCGCATCCGGATATACGAGAGGGGGAATTATGATAATTCTCCCTGAATGA
>NZ_JAHLPR010000112.1 GCF_018918005.1 Paenibacillus sp. MSJ-34
AGTGTATCCACATAATGTTGACTTGAACCGAACGAACTGGGAAACCTCCACTTTTTTACAGTCCGCGAGGCAGATCCACTATATTCAGTGTTTGATATTACGGGCTTTCGAAATTTAGGTTTACCATTTATGTAATTGGCGCAATTTTTGCCAATTGTCTGCTTAATTTGTTTGTCAAGTTTCATGTTGCTGAATGCTCCTCTATGTACCGTTTATATTTATCAATTAGACGATGGTCTAATTTGACTTGCTCTTTTTCGTACTTGCAAAGATAAGAATCACTAATACCAATGGCTTTAGCTACATCCTTTAATTTGATGTTGCTAGCAATCCGCTTTATGCGCCATTGTTTGATTGTCATTTTAATCATCCTTTCTTTTAATGGAAATTAATTGAATATATACGATAAAAAAATAAGCAGGGGATTGGTTACCCCTGCATGTTGGTTATGTAAGCTGGAACTGTGCAATTGCTTTAGGAGTCTTGACTCTTAAAGTAGCTTCTGCGACAACTTGACCCCGTACACTGTCGCCGATTTTGGCGAGTGGTTCAAATTGCGGTTTACGAAGGAAGTCAATGCTTAACTTATTGACATCAAATACAGTTAATTTGTCTGGAGATGCATTTCTGGACAAAAGGAAATATACAGTGCCGTAATTGGTTTTAATTCCAGATACAGTCAAGCCAAAAATAGAATGATCGGCAATGTAACTGTATTTATCTTTAAAGATTGCGTCAATTTGCTCTTTTAAGTCAGCGTTGACCAGTCCAAAAAATGTGCCGCTAATTCCTTTGTCCCACAATTTACGAACAGTGTCTTTAATGTTCTGCTCATTTGGGGTTGCACTCTCTATAATATTTTCGGGAATAACCCAATTTTCCAATCCTTTCATTTCGCGGATAAATGGGGTAGCAGAACCATCTTTAAGCTCACCTGATGTAATGGCTTTTTCGAGTCCAGCCTTTAACTCAACCAAACGATCAGCAATTTCGGAAGAAAAAATGTCTCCTTGACCTGTTACATTAATAGCTTGTGCTGTACCGCTAACACTTGCACCGCGTTGAAAGATTTGCAGTACGTTTGATAGTTCGGCTCTTTCAGACTCATAAAATTTTGGCTCTTCGTTACCTTCAACGACTCCAGTTCCAATGTCATCTGTGTTATAACTGGACTCCCTCCAAGTTTGAACCTTGCCATTCGCCCCACCAGTCAACCCTTTACTAAGCAATAATGAAAGTAAGGGAGTGTCGTTAATCTCACCTACTTTTGTAATTTCTTTGTATAGGCTAATGGATTCAGCATTCGTAAGGTTTGTAGATTTAAACATTAATTATCGTCTCCTTTAAATTTTAATTATTGAAACAATTTTGATAGCTTGGCGCTAATCATACCTTGGACATTTCCAGTTTTTTCGGCTTGAGAATAGGCATCTGTTTGTTTATGATCTTGCGGTATAAAGCTATTATTAAGTTTACGTCCATCCAGCACTGTAGATAGCTTATCAACTTTGGCGTGCAACTCTTCCTTATTTTCCACATTAAGGAAATCAATGAAATCATCAAGCTCTGCATCTTTTAGAGCAGATACAACTTTTTGCTGGAGTAAATCCGCTTTAAGTTGCTTAATTTGTTTTTGCTCCTCGGTTAACTCCTGCGGTTTAAATTGAAGCAATTCGTCACGCTCGGCAACAATAGGGGAGAGGACTTCATCTCTCCACTTTTGTTTAGCTTCTTCGATTGCTTGATTAACTTGGTTGTTTACGCTGAAGCATAATGCCCGAAAGCTGACGGTATTGCCTGTCCAGGGATTGACGAATATAATGTCCGTATCACAGAAAAGGAAAAGGATGCCTCCATATAGCGTGAGCCTGTTC
>NZ_JAHLPR010000113.1 GCF_018918005.1 Paenibacillus sp. MSJ-34
CTAAGCACGCATCTTCTAGCCGGTGAAAGTCCGGTCGCGGGAAGGGCCAAGCCCCCGCGTAGCTAGGATACCTACGTATGGCGAAATCTGTACGTAGAAGCGTATCGACGAAAGTACCTGTCAGAGGCAGGGCGAGCAACATACCAGGCCGTAACATGAAAGTGAATCCTGCCGCGTCGTCAAAAAGGCCTCGCAAGAGGGAAAAGAGGAAGCCGAGTCCCGCGTACATGGACGAAGGCCATGGAAGCTGCCTAGAACTTGGAGCGGCAGTGAAGAATCCTCCGGCGTAGAGGGAACGGCATGGTATGAAAGAGGATGCAGTGAACTGGGGAGGCCCTCCCCTGCACGGTTGCAGAAACCGTAAAGAGGCCTTCTATAAGCCCCAGAGGTGAAGTGAACGGTCTGCAGGAAGGGAGTCCGAGGGGCTCATAGTACCGTGGAACGCAGGACAACACAACCTGCGGGAGGGAAGGAGCCCTGCTTTGTTCAAGTTTCTTGAGGAGGTACGAGTCAGTGAATGCCAAACGGCTAACAACACCAGAGGAAAACGTTCAACAACTCCAAGGGAAACTCGGTCATGCGGCCAAGGAGAACAAGAAGCGAAGATTTCACGCGCTGTACGACAAGGTCTATCGGGTAGACATCTTATGGGAAGCGTGGCGAAGGGTACGAGCCAACGAGGGCTCGGCAGGAGTGGATGGAGAGACGTTGGCAGACATCGAGAAACAGGGAGAAATGCGTTTTGTGCTTGAATGTCAACGGCTACTGAAAGAAGGGAAGTACCATCCACAACCCGTTAGACGCCACTACATCCCGAAGAAAGATGGCAAACTGCGACCGCTGGGGATCCCGACGGTGAGAGACCGCGTCATCCAGATGGCGACCAAACTCGTCATGGAACCCATTTTCGAGGCGGATTTTCAGGACACGTCTTTCGGTTTTCGGCCTAAGCGGAGCGCGAAACAGGCGTTGGAGCGAATCCGGAAAGCATGCAACCGCAAAGGAAATTGGGTGGTCGACGTCGACATCCAAGGCTACTTCGACAACATCAATCAGGAGAAACTGATGAAGCTGATCGAAATGCGGATCAGTGACAGGCGAATCTTGAAGTTGGTGAGGAAGTGGTTAGGTGCGGGAGTGATGGAAGAAGGAAACATCCGACGCTCAGACTTGGGTACACCGCAAGGGGGAGTGATCTCACCACTGCTGGCGAACATCTACCTGAATTACTTTGATCTTCTGTGGGAACGACATGGCGGTAAGCTTGGGGAACTGACGCGTTATGCAGATGATCTGGTGATCATCTGCAAGACGAAGAAGGACGCACAGCGGGCCTATGAACTCATACGAGCGATTATGGAACGCCTGGAATTAACCCTGCACCCCACGAAAACGCGCATCGTTGGACTTTGGACTGGGGAAGAAGGCTTCGATTTTCTGGGCATGCATCATCGAAAGACGAAGGCCGAAACATCCAAAGGCCAACTGTACTACACAACCCAGCAGTGGTTGTGCCGGAAGGCGGAAGAGCGAATACGGGAAGGGGTAAAAGAGCGATTAGCTCCGCCAGGTATGCGACGCCTGAGTTTCGAAGAGCACGTGGAGTACCTGAATCCAAAGATTCAAGGCTGGCGCAATTACTACTACACAGCTTACAGCCAGAGGAAGATGGCGAAGTTGGATTGGTATATCCGGCAGCGGTTTGCGAAGTGGTATGCTAAGAAACACAAACGCAGACGATGGTTGAGTTCGCTGCGCGAAGTGAAGTCTTTGTCTATTCAATATGGACTTAAAACGCTCTTGTAATCTGCATGCTCATGATGACGAACATCGGAAAGCCGTATGAGGGAAAACCTCACGTACGGTTTGATGAG
>NZ_JAHLPR010000114.1 GCF_018918005.1 Paenibacillus sp. MSJ-34
TAAGTCCAGCGGTAAGATGTCAAGTCCCTGATTCTTGAGAATTGGAAATTTTCTTGGCCGTAAAGCAAGGGAGTCAGGGAAAATGACAGCACCAAACTAAACCCAGCCCGAAAATCAAGTCATTTACCAGATTTTTACTGGGAATCCGTGAAGGACTTTGGCAAAGGAGGCGTTAATCCTTCGCAGTCGTCACCTTCCTTCGAGGCGTGTAGAGTTGGTCGTTGCGTAGCAGCACATCGACCAGACGCACAAGTTTTCTTGCCGTTAAGACGAGGGCGCGTTTGTGTTGGTGCTTGGGTACTTCGCCGTACTTCTTCCGGTAATACTCACCGAATTCCGGATCGCGGTTTTTCACCGAGTTGGCAGCTTCAACCAGGTAATAGCGAAGGAATCGGTTGCCGGATTTGATCCGTTTGGTGTCTTCGGCCTCGAACGGTCCGGACTGGTGCCTGCGCCACGTGAGGCCGGCGTACTTAGCCACAGCGGCTTGGTCATCAAAGCGCTCAATGTCGCCGAGTTCTGCGAGAATGCCGGCGGCGTACACCTTGTCAATGCCCGGGATGGAGCGAAGGCACTTCGAGCCGGGAATACCTTCGAGAATCCGCTCTATGGCCTTGTCCAGGTCCTTAAGCTGGGCCTGAATGCTTCGGATCGATTGTATGGATGTTCCCAGCACCAGGTCGATGGAATCCTCGACGACCTTGGAGAGCCGGTACGATGCTCTGGCAGCCTTCTGGATGCAGCGGGCGACATTCTCGGGATCGGGAAAGCGATTCTTTCCCTTGTCTCTG
The DNA here is from genome assembly GCF_018918005.1 of Paenibacillus sp. MSJ-34. Classification (GTDB taxonomy): domain Bacteria; phylum Bacillota; class Bacilli; order Paenibacillales; family Paenibacillaceae; genus MSJ-34. The sequence continues at coordinate 792 of NZ_JAHLPR010000114.1, forward strand.
AGATAGTCGGCTAAGTCCGCGACATCCATCGTTGCAATATCATCCAGACTGTACTTCTCCGAGAGCATCTCCATGATGGCATGACCGAACACAGAGCTTTCGACTTCGGACGTAAAGGCGTTGCATTTGTAGAACAGGTTCTGCAGGAAGTACTGCTTCTCGCGCGTCAGGCTGTGAACCATATGGAATCGCATTCGGGTCAGCCTTTGAAGCGCGACGTACTGCTCCTGCATGACGATGGTCGTTGTCAACCTGCCGAAGCGCAAGCGGTCCGCAATAATCCAGGCGTCAAGGCGATCGGTTTTATCGAGGTCGGGATACGCTTCCCGGAATTTGCTCACCAGTTTCGGATTGATCGTGAACACCTTAGCCTTGCGCTCTTTCAGCGCCGGATCCGCATGCATGTACATCGCGGGATGCCAACTGTAGACCGAGGTGGCCTCGAGCCCAATGTGGATCTCGGAAAACGAGTGCTTGTCCGCCGCGGCAACGATACGATCGCGCAAGTGGGAAGCGCCGTGCAAATCGTTCTTTACTTTCAGCGTCTCAAGCGTCTCGCCATCCGGGTTCATCAAACACGCTTCCAGTTCTTGCGAACTGACGTCAATACCGACAAATAGCTTCAAGTGGATTTCCTCCTTTCTGTAAGGGATTCAGGGAATAGACTCTCCGGGATGCCTCCGGCGCACTCGCAGATCAGTCACCCTCGCATATGAGGACACGCTTCGGGCCATGAGCTGCCCCGACGCTGCTAACATCGGGCATGGGTTGCCGAAGGGAACAGCCAGCGGGTAAGAAGTTCAAGCGAGTACCGGAGAAACAGACTTAGAATGTAGACGCGCTACAGGAGCCGAGAAGAATTTCCCCGAATGGACCCTAAGTTCCATTGTCCGGAGACATGCCGGAAAGTCCAGTCCCAGATGAAATTTTCAAAGAACGAGCCTGGAAATTTCGAGGCCGTTTTCCATCCCCCTCAGGGGATGGAAACTAACCTATAAGAGCTTTCAAAAGATACTATACGAGG
>NZ_JAHLPR010000115.1 GCF_018918005.1 Paenibacillus sp. MSJ-34
TAAACATTCCTGTGTAGGCTAAGAAATGGCCTTTGAAAAAAACAGGAGCGCCTCGTATGATAGGGGTGTGACGGGTCTAGAGCCCTAAAAACCTATCAGGAGGCGCTTACTATGAAGTTTACTCGAAATAACGTGACAAATCAACGGATTGAACGAATTACCACCCAGCATGCTATCGTAGGGATCGACATCGCCAAAGAGAAGCACGTCGCTCAAGTGACCAATTTCCGCGGCATCGTGCTCACTCGGCGACATCTGACCTTTGCCAATACGCTCGAAGGCTTTGAGAGGCTGATGCGTTTTATCCGAGAAGTGCAGGAGAAGTACGGATTGGCATCGGTCATGGTCGGCCTCGAGCCGACCGGGCACTACTGGTTTAATCTAGCCCATTGGCTGCGGGAGCAAGGAATCGAAGTCGTCCTGGTGAATCCAGTCGTGACGCATCGCAACAAGGAGAACCGTGACAATACCCCGTCCAAAAACGATGCCAAGGACGCCTTAACCATTGCCGATGCGGTCAGCCGCGGCTTCTATACCGAGTTTACCCCGCAAGCGGCCCAATTGGAGGAACTCAAGACGCTGATGAGCGACCGGGAATTCTGGGTGAAATCCGCCATCAGTTTGGGGAATCGCATCGTCCGCTGGATCGACATGTACTTTCCCGAGTTTCAGCATGTCTTTAAAGACTGGACGGCCGAGCGCTCGCTGGCTTCCCTGCGCGCCTTTCCTTTGCCGTACGATGTGCAAGGCCTCCGTGCCGACGAAGTCATCGAGCGCTGGCGCGAACAAGGCATGAGACGCCCGGGCGGAGTCACCGGGAAAGCGAAGGCGGTCCAGCTCATCCAGGCGGCCAAACGCAGCATTGGCCGTACCGAGGGGGTGGAGCAGGCAAGGCGAGATCTGCAGCGCCTGCTGGCGGCGTACGACCAGATTACAAGCCAATTGCAAGAGATGAAGCAAGAAGTCGAAGCGCTGCTGGAGGAGATGCCCATGGCCAAACAACTGCAGAGCATCCCTGGGGTGGGCCCGATCACGATCGCAGCCTTGCTGGGGTTTGCCGGCGATCTTGGTCACTACGCCCATGGGCGGCAGCTCTTGCGCCGCGCCGGGCTCAATCTGGCCGAGCGAACCTCCGGCAAGTATAAAGGCCAGATCAAGCTCTCCAAACGCGGAGACAGTGCGCTGCGCAAATATCTCTTTTGGGCCATGCTCACCTTGGTGCGGGAAAATCCGGACTTCAAACGTTGGCATGAACACAACTTAAACAAGGGGATGAAGAAGATGGCTTCGTTATTCAAATTAATCGGCAAGTTCGCTCGGATCGTCATCGGGATGATCCAGCGTGGAGAAACGTATCGCTCGGAGATCGGTGTGGGGCAGGCCGCCTAACCCCGGCCGGGTTCCCATCGATCCCGTGGCACCTGTCGCCCCGTCGACTTACGAATATTGACTCATTCGCAGGATTTCTAATAAGCACAGAGAACCGAGTGTCAGTTTCGCAAGGACATAGATCCGTTACCTAAACGCTATCGGTCTCCACGCCTTGGATAGGTATGACGAAGGAATGGAAGGACAATGATCCGTTGAGACATGGGAGGGTGAGCCTCCAAGGGCCAAGTGGAGCGTGGGGTATACCAGCATCCCGCGAAGTGCGCGAAAGCGTAACTTCTGTTCCCGCACGCCCGTTTGTCGAAAAAAGCGGTGTCTGCTCCTCATTTCGGCTCTCACTCTGTTTTATAAGGCGGCGAAATCCTGCGAATAAGTGAGTATTCGTGAGAAAACACCTTAAATACGAGGGACGAAACTGA
>NZ_JAHLPR010000116.1 GCF_018918005.1 Paenibacillus sp. MSJ-34
AGTCCAGCGGTAAGATGTCAAGCCCCTGATTCATGAGAATTGGAAATTTACTTTAAGGAACAGGTCAATGAGTCAGGAAAAAAGACAACACCAAACTAAACCCAGTTCAAAAATCGAGTTTTTACCAGATTTTAACTGGGAATCGTGAAGGACTTTGGCAAAGAGAGACGTTACACCTTCGCGCTATTCACCTTCCTTCGAGGCGTGTAAAGTTGGTCGTTGCGTAGCAGCACATCGACCAGACGCACAAGTTTTCTTGCCGTTAAGACGAGGGCGCGCTTGTGTTGGTGCTTAGGTACTTCCTTGTATTTCTTCCGGTAATACTCTCCGAATTCCGGATCACGGTTTTTTACCGAGTTGGCAGCTTCAACTAGGTAATACCGTAGGAATCGGTTGCCGGAACGAATGCGCTTTGTATCTTCGGCCTCATAGGGGCCGGACTGGTGTTTGCGCCATACCAAGCCGGCATATTTGGCCACCGCGGCTTGATCGTCGAAGCGTTCAATATCGCCGATCTCCGACAGAATGCCGGCGGCATACACCAAATCGATGCCCGGTATGGAGCGAAGGCACTTGGCTCCCGGTAGATCCTCGATCAACTTCTCGATCGCCTTGTCCAGCTCCTTGAGCTGAGCTTGAATGCTCCGAATGGATAGGATGGACGTACCGAGTACGAGGTCAATGGAGTCTTCCATTACCTTAGATAGCCGATAGGACGCCCGTGCGGCTTTCTGAATGCACGCGGCGACACCTTCAGGATCCGGGAATCGGTTCCTGCCTTTGTCCTTGAGGTAGTCCGCCAGGACGGCAACATCCATGTTGGCAATCTCATCGAGGCTGTACTTCTCCAAGAGCAGTTCCATAATGGCATGGCCAAAGACGGAGCTGTCTACTTCAGAACGGAACGCATTGCACTTGTAGAACAAGTTCTGAAGAAAGTACTGCTTCTCTCGCGTAAGATTATGGACGAGGTGAAACCGCATGCGGGTGATGCGTTGAAGAGCGAGATACCGCTCCTGCATGACAACGCTGGTCGTTAACCTTCCAAATCGCAGACGATCAGCAATAATCCAAGCATCGAGCCGGTCGGTCTTATCCAAGTCGGCGTATGCCTCTCTGAATTTGTTGATCAACTTGGGATTGATGGTGAACACTTTAGTTTTGCGCTTGCGCAACGCGTCATCTTCGTGTAAGTACATCGCTGGATGCCAGCTGTAGACGGATGTAGCTTCAAGGCCAATGTGGATTTCCGAAGCCGGTAGCTTGTCCGCTGCTGAAAGGATCCGGTTACGAAGATATTGGGCACCTTCAAGGTTGTTGTTCACCTGAAACGCCTCGAGCTTGTCGCCGTCCATGTTCATGAAGCAGGCTTCAAGTTGTTCTGCACTCACGTCAATTCCGACAAATAAACGCAAGTCGAATTCCTCCTTTCTGTAAGGGATTCAGGGATTAGACTCTCCGGGATGCCTCCGGCGCACTCGCCGATCAATCACCCTCGCATATGAGAACTCGCTTCGATCCATGAGCTGCCCCAACGCTGCTACCGCCGGGCATGGGTTGCCGAAGGGAACAGCCAGCGGGTAAGAAGTTCGAACGAATACCGGAGAAACAGACTTTTGAAGTAGACAGAGCTACAGGAGGACGAAGAGTTGCCCCGAATGGACCCTAAGTTCCATTGTCCGGAGGCATTCCGGAAAGTCCAGTCCCAAATTTATTTTTCAAAGATCAACTGGAAATTTTGAAGGCGGCCGCCAGTCCCCTAGGGGACTGGAAGTAAACTCAAAACTGCCTTCAAGAAATACTATA
>NZ_JAHLPR010000117.1 GCF_018918005.1 Paenibacillus sp. MSJ-34
TATTGTTTCACCCCCAAACATGGGGTGCGAACAAACATTCCTCTTGACTTTTCAAAATCACCCCAATAATCGCCGAGAAGGCTTTTTTTATTTCTAATGAATTGGGTGATTTTCATGAAATTTTCCCCACGTTCTCATCAAGACTATCTTCAATTTGTCATCGATCAACTGCAATCGGAGTATTCGACTCCGGAACAAAACGCATTTCTGCAGCAGTTCTACAGTGATCTAATCTTTTGGATTACGCCCATTGATCTGTCTAAAACGGCTTCAATCATGCAATCTGCTTATTCCTTGAAGACCAAGGGACGTTCGCCTCGTGATCCAGCGGATATGCTGCGAAGCACGCTGCTTATGACCAAGCTTGGCATGAATGTCGATAACTGGGTTCGCTCTCTTCGTACGTTCCCGATCTATGCTATCCTAAGCGGATTTTCACCACTCGACACGCCGGGTGTTGGGACATTTTACGATTTTTTTCGCCGTTTATGGCGTGCATCCACGCCCCACAAAACGGGGCGCATTAAACGCAAATTGCGTAAACCGCGTAAGAAAGGGAAGAAGAACCAAAAGCTTGAACCCAAAAACCCCAAGATCACGGATAAACTCGTTGCTCGTGTGCTAAGACAAGATCAGATTCATTACAGCCCCAAGGAACACGATACGTTGCAACACTTGTTCCAAACCCTGTTTGTCTTTCCCTCTGCGGAAAAGGGCTTGCTGGGTGATACAAATTCCTTTCGTGTCATCGGTGATGGATCACCGGTCGAAACCGGCGCGCGTTCTTTCGGCAAGTTCCTCTGTGATTGCCGGAAATCCGGCAATTGGAAGTGTACTTGCAAACGTCAATTTTCCGATCCCGATGCTACATGGGGTTGGGACAGTTACCGCGAAAAGTATTACTACGGTCGTACGCTGTACATGTTCACGGCTGCCGACAGCCCTTACGACCTGCCGGTCTATCCACGATTATTTAAAGCAAGCCAGCACGACTCGGTTTCGTGGATTTGCGGATACCAGGAGCTGCGCCACTGGTACCCGCAGTGGAATTTGGGAGAAGCGATTCTGGATTCTGCCCACGACGCTCTTCCCATCTATACCATGCTCGAGCGTGATAATGTTTCAGCCATCATCGACCTGAACAACAGGCGCTCGGGGCATCTGGTATACAACAACATGGAAATCGATTCAGATGGCGTTCCCATTTGCCCCATAGGGCGCAAAATGGTCTGCTGGGGCAAGTGTCCTGGTCGCCAGCGTGTGAAGTGGCGTTGCCCTGCCAAAGTTGGCAAGTGGGAATGCCCTCATCCATGTTCACCATCTGACTACGGCAGAACATTCTACACATCTACAGCGGACAATCCCCGCTTGTTTCCTCGCATCCGCCGTGACAGCAAGGAATGGAGAACGCGTTACGCCTCGCGTACGGGTGTAGAACGGTGCATCAAAAGACAAAAGGTTGACTACAACTTAGAAGCTTCTCGCGGTCGCAGTTCCCGCCATTGGAACATCCGCGTATATTTGATCGCCATGTGCCAACATGCTGATGCGTGGCTGCAAGAAGCGAAGAAACAGAACCAACTCACAACGATTCAACAATGGCTGAAGTCGGCACCGGCGGCGTAACCATATACCTTTCCATATTTTTTTAAAACATGCCCAGTTCGGGTTCTTTAGCATACGCATTTTTGAAAATTGCTTTCAAAAACACGTTTACATCGATAATTTTAACTCAAGCACCCCAAATTGAGCCTCAATCGCCCGGTTTATTCCGAGATCCTAT
>NZ_JAHLPR010000118.1 GCF_018918005.1 Paenibacillus sp. MSJ-34
TTTAGGATAAGCCCTCGACCGATTAGTATTGGTCAGCTGCACGCATTGCTGCGCTTCCACCTCCAACCTATCAACCTCGTCGTCTACAAGGGGTCTTACGAATTGGGAAATCTCATCTTGAGGGGGGCTTCACGCTTAGATGCTTTCAGCGCTTATCCCGTCCGTACTTGGCTACCCAGCGGTGCTCCTGGCGGAACAACTGGTACACCAGCGGTACGTCCATCCCGGTCCTCTCGTACTAAGGACAGCTCCTCTCAAATTTCCTACGCCCACGACAGATAGGGACCGAACTGTCTCACGACGTTCTGAACCCAGCTCGCGTACCGCTTTAATGGGCGAACAGCCCAACCCTTGGGACCTACTTCAGCCCCAGGATGCGATGAGCCGACATCGAGGTGCCAAACCTCCCCGTCGATGTGGACTCTTGGGGGAGATAAGCCTGTTATCCCCAGGGTAGCTTTTATCCGTTGAGCGATGGCCCTTCCATGCGGTACCACCGGATCACTAAGCCCGACTTTCGTCCCTGCTCGACTTGTTGGTCTCGCAGTCAAGCTCCCTTCTGCCTTTGCACTCTTCGAATGATTTCCAACCATTCTGAGGGAACCTTGGGGCGCCTCCGTTACTCTTTAGGAGGCGACCGCCCCAGTCAAACTGCCCGCCTGACACTGTCCCCGAACCGGGTCACGGTCCCAGGTTAGAACTCCGATACGATCAGGGTGGTATCCCAACGGCGCCTCCGCACAAGCTTGCGCTCATGCTTCCCAGGCTCCCACCTATCCTGTACAGATCGTACCAAAGTCCAATATCAAGCTGCAGTAAAGCTCCATGGGGTCTTTCCGTCTTGTCGCGGGTAACCTGCATCTTCACAGGTATTAAAATTTCACCGGATCTCTCGTTGAGACAGCGCCCAAGTCGTTACGCCATTCGTGCGGGTCAGAATTTACCTGACAAGGAATTTCGCTACCTTAGGACCGTTATAGTTACGGCCGCCGTTTACTGGGGCTTCGGTTCACAGCTTCGGATTGCTCCTAACCGCTCCCCTTAACCTTCCAGCACCGGGCAGGCGTCAGCCCGTATACTTCGCCTTGCGGCTTCGCACAGACCTGTGTTTTTGCTAAACAGTCGCTTGGGCCTATTCACTGCGGCCCCCTCGGGCTATTCACCCTACCGAGGCACCCCTTCTCCCAAAGTTACGGGGTCATTTTGCCGAGTTCCTTAACGAGAGTTCTTCCGCGCGCCTTAGAATTCTCTTCTCGCCTACCTGTGTCGGTTTGCGGTACGGGCACCTTCGCCTGGCTAGAGGCTTTTCTCGGCAGTGTGAGATCATGACCTTCGGTACTGCAATGTTCCCTCCCCGTCACAGCCCAGCCTTCACGATGTGCGGATTTGCCTACACATCAGCCTCACTGCTTGGACAGACATCCATCGGTCTGCGTCACTACCCTACTGCGTCACCCCATCACTCATAACGGCTTACGGTGGTACAGGAATTTCAACCTGTTGTCCTTCGACTACGCCTTTCGGCCTCGCCTTAGGTCCCGACTTACCCTGAGCGGACGAACCTTCCTCAGGAACCCTTAGGCTTTCGGCGGACAAGATTCTCACTTGTCTTTTCGTTACTCATACCGGCATTCTCACTTGTGTACTCTCCAGCGCTCCTTACGGTACGCCTTCAGCGCATACACAACGCTCCCCTACCACTG
>NZ_JAHLPR010000119.1 GCF_018918005.1 Paenibacillus sp. MSJ-34
CAATGTCATTAAGATAAGCCCAAATATAAAATTTGGAGCAACAAATGAAAAGACAAACGGCATGGGGAGAAGTCCTGTGCCGTTTGTTTTTGACGGAAATAGAAATAAAAGCGCACAGCAAACAAGCGGATGGAACATCCGCTAAAAAAATGTTCAAATGAGACGAATTATGCTACTCTGTAAACGAAGCTAACCGCTGATTTATTGCGAATTTTGCGCGTATTCTTCTGCCCTTGGCGAATGGGTCGAATCGGCAAAATGTTTTTACGAATCAGCGCTTCAACATCGGGCGGGGGTTCATTGTTCCTTGATCGCAGGAAATGTCTACAAACGAGAACGGCGACCGTGAAGTTAACTTGGTATTGGTGCCGCTTATCCATTTGGGAAATGACTACGTGCGAGGTAATCATTTCGGCGAAATTGTACATGATCATTCTTGCGAATATCTCTTGGATGATGGACTCTTGTCTCTTTGCGTGAAAACTCGTCAGACCGACGGTGTATTTTAATGCCCTGAACGAGGTTTCAATACCCCACCGCATGTTATATATGGACTTGATTTCATCGGGTGGGAAATCAACGGCAGAGAGATTCGTAATGACGGTTTCATAAGTACCATAAGGCAGGACAAAACGAACAACCCGAAAAGAAATTGGGTAAAACAAGTTGTCATGCAGATCCAAAAAATCGAATGTGGAAGTGGAAGGAACGAACTTGTACATCTCGGGATGAGCCTTGATCTCTTTGGTTTGTTTTTTGGTGAGTGTCAGATGAACGTCAATATCAAACTCTCCTCCAGTGGGCAAACGCAGGCCCGAAAGGATACCATTTGAGTCCAGATCCTTTACACGTATGACATAGTTCCACTTTTTGCGTTCAATATGCGCGAAATTGTTGTAACTCTCATAGCCTCGATCGGCAATGACAATGGTTTTTCCTTTGATGGGGGAACGGCCAACCATCTCTGCCAGTGCTCTTCCCTCGTTCCACAACCTTCTTGACTGAACAATGGCATCCACGTAAAGTCTGTTACACAAATCGTAGGCTGCGTTTAAATGTAGAAGGTTATAGCCTTTTGTGTTCGGTTGATTTTGAAAGTAGGTATCCGTGTCCGTGGAGTCCGTTGCGAACTGTAAATCCGAACCGTCAACGGCAAGTAATCGATACCCTCGGTAGTTCTTGATATCCGTATATGATTGCGTAAATTTGTGAAACAAGAATTCCACAGCAGATGGCAGGATCTTGTTCCTCTGCTGGACAAAAGCAGACGTGGTTGCAGTGTTTACGTCATAACCCTGCGATTCCAAGAGTTCCTTGTATATGCTGTTGCCGCCCATGGAAATCAGGAGTTCCATTACCGTCTCAAAGGGCAGCTTCTTCTTGCGGGTAAAATCTTTATTAGGGTTCTTGACATAAGGTGCGGGTGCTGCTGACATTTCTCGTATGAGGGATGTCAGCGTTTGTTTTAGTGCATTCGCGTACTCATTCATTGGCGAAACCTCCTCGTTTTTCAAGGGGCTTCGCCACACACTTACAACCAGAAGTCAAGCTTTTTTTTCGTATATACGCAAAAAAAAGAGCGGGCTATCTTTTCGATAACCTGCTCTTGCTCTTGATTATTGGCTCTGGACCTTAACTAAATGACATTG
>NZ_JAHLPR010000120.1 GCF_018918005.1 Paenibacillus sp. MSJ-34
ATCTCCGTTCATACGTACCAAAGTAAGCTGGGGTATGGGGATCTTCTTCCCCTGTCCCCAGTCTACTTTTTCACATCATTTATCCTGTATTCATAGCCATGAACTCCTTTGTAATAATCCGGATACATCGCTCCGCCGCATTCTTCACAACAGAATTGCGGAGGTACGGTCGGATCTCCATCATCCATTGCATCGAAATTCCGAACGACATTCAGCGGAATCTCTTCTTCGCTGCTGCATTGCAAACAGATGTATTTTATCGTTTCTTTGCTACGCAACCCGCTCTGCGGCTTTTTCTTTTTCTTGGCTGCCTTTCGTTTCCTGGACACCGGTGACATCCCGAATCATCCTTTCCAGACATGCCTTTGAGGTGGAGCACACCGCGTACTTCACCTTCAATTTCCCATCCTCAAGACAAGCTTCTCCCTTATATTCATAGTAATTTTCGCATTTGGGACAACATGGCGGCTTCCCCGTCTGCTCCTTGACCCGTTCGCTCCACGTTCTCCGTTTCAATATCCGCTTTGCCTTGACGATCCATCTTCTCGCCGCTTTTTGCCACTCGCTGACTAACTTCTTGCACAGGCTCTTGATCCGCCGCGAGTAAACCCCATAGTAACGGATCGTCTTAAAGTGTTCATCCGGGATATGTCGGATCAGCCTTCCGATGAATTCTTCCACCGGGATGGTCTCCGTTTTCTCCTCCCCATCCGTCTTATCCCGATAACGAAAGGTCACCGTTTCCCCATCATACGCTTCGATCCGGCTCACCGCGATCGCCGGTCTTCTCATATAACGCCCGATATATCCGAGTTGCCGCTTGACATTCCCTTTCTGTTTCGGAGCATGCACATAGAAGCCCTCCCCATTTTCGGAGTAGGCTTTTTGCAAACGGGATTGTACTTGCTTTTTCTCTTGGTCGCTTAACTTTCGGCGAATCAGCTTTAACACCACGGTCTGCCATTGCTTACGCAACATCCCGAACGGCACAAAGTCATACGTTTTCCATTTACCGTTCTTCTCCATTCCGCCCATGGTCACCAGCATATGGACGTGGGGATTAAAGTGAAGCCGTGCCCCAAACGTATGTAATCCAGCAATAATACCGGGAGTTACCTGATGCTTCGTCTCGAAATACTCTTTGACCACACGAACCGCTTCATCCATAAATTCTTTCAGCAGTTTTTCCCGATGAAGCAGAAACACTTCCCGCAACCGTTCATCGATCGTGAAGACGACGTGGCGATGGTTCACTTGGAATACGTCTTGTTCCAGGAGCCGTGCCCATTCTTCTGTCTCTCCGCATGAACAGGTCGTACAGAATCTTCCTTTGCAGCGATACGGAACAAGCCGCAGATCATGGCATCCTTCGCACACCAGCAGTTTAAATCCATTTCGGGGATCTCCGCATTTGCGGAACTTCTCCACTTCTTTTAGAACATGAGGACGAAGCTTGCTCTTATGCTTCGCAACAAACCGATCCCAATGTCCATGTTCATCAAAGAAGATTCGTTTTAGCACGTTCGTCTCCATATCCTAACCTTACCAAAAACAAAAACGAGGCGGAAGCCCTGCCCACCCCAAAATTTTATAAATTCTATAATGT
>NZ_JAHLPR010000121.1 GCF_018918005.1 Paenibacillus sp. MSJ-34
CCTAAATTTCGAAAGTACCGTTCATTGAAAACATAAAAAAGTGCCCAAATCTTTGGTAGAATGGTGTTTGTCGAGAACACTACACCCAAAGAGAGGAGCACCTTTTAGGTGAAGTCTACCACACCCATCAGCAAAATCAAGACCGAATTTTCCTTACAAAACGCGACCAGTTTCGGCGGCATCAAAATCTTCCTGGAATACCTCGAAAAAATCAAGTTTGCCGCTGCTTTACAAAGGCTGTCATGCATGAAAGCAAACAACTCGCTGTTCCCCGTCTACCGTATTCTGCTTTATCTCGTCGTCGGCTGGATGCTCGGCTGCGAACGCCTCTTCCATTTCCGCAAGCTACAGCAAGACTCGCTTCTAAAGCGGTTTCTCGGTGGACGCTGTCCGCACCATTCGCTGTTATACAAAGAGTTGTCGCGTCTTAGCAAATCGCACCCGAAACTGTTGCCCGAATTGCGGTCGCTCAATCAGGAAATCATTGGACCTTGTTTACCAGAGGCTCTCATTCTGGACCTTGACTCCACCGTTGAAACCGTATATGGCGATCAGGGCGGAGCGGCTAAAGGCACGAACCCGCATAAGCCCGGCCGTAAGAGTTATCATCCTTTGCTGGCCTTCGAAGGACAGTCTCGTCTATGTTTGAATGCCGTTCTACGTTCGGGCAATACGCACTCCTCCACGGATGCGTCAGCTTTTCTTCACCAAACCTTCGAACTGCTGAGGGAGCATCCGGTGAAGTACGCGAGGTTCGATAAGGGCTTCGGCGGTGAAGATTTCTACGGCCTGTGGGAAGGCAAAGGAATCGGTTACGTCGGAAAGTTGAAATGGACAAAGCGCCTTGCAGAACAAGTCGCAGCCTGCCGGTACTGGAAACGATTCGTCGATGAAGACTGGATCATCGAAGGGATTACGATCATCTACAAAGCGACATCTTGGGAGAAGCCGCGCCGCGTAGCCATTATTCGCAAGGCACACATCGTTGATGATGGCCAGACCCGCATGGTGTTCGATTCGGACTGGCAATACGAAGCGATCGTCACCAACCTCGAATGGGAGCCGCTTGATCTGTGGCGCTTCTACAACCAACGCTGTTGCATGGAGAACTATATCAAGGAAGCGAAGAACGGCTTCTCCATTGATAGAATTGCGACGAGCGAATTTGAGGCGAATGAACTCGACTTGCTGATCAAATTACTCGCCTACAATTTGTTCGAGCGATTCAAGCGAAGTTGCTGCGAACCGGTACATCAAGGTTACACAATCGCTCGGTTCCGATTAGAGTTCTTCCACTGCGCAGCAACGATTATTCGCCATAGCCGCAACATCATTCTCAAGCTGGCAAAAGACTTTGTAAACCGGTATGCATGGCAACGAATTGAAGCCAGGATCGCACTTTTGGAATGAAAACCCCTAAATTTAACATGGAAGAAATCGCAGCCTCTTCATTGGGGAGGGGGAAAGTGTATCCACATAATGTTGACTTGAACCGAACGAACTGGGAAACCTCCACTTTTTTACAGTCCGCGAGGCAGATCCACTATATTCAGTGTTTGATATTACGGGCTTTCGAAATTTAGG
>NZ_JAHLPR010000123.1 GCF_018918005.1 Paenibacillus sp. MSJ-34
CAAATCCCCCATGGCCTGACGACCATCGCCATAAATGAAAATAGAGTTGCAAACTGTATCCGTTTTTGGGGTAATTAATATGGGCAGATCATAGGTCGAAAGCTTTTTGGTGTATCAATACCGTACACAAATCGGACCAACTGCAACCACGAGAATCGCCGATTGTCACTACGAGTACGAGTACAAAGTATCATTTGTACAAGGTTGCATGATCTCCCTTCAATACCTCAGAAGGAGCTGTTTGTTTTGGATGCGATTTTGGAACGGTGTGCTGGATTGGATATCCACCAGGATAACGTCGTGGCTTGCTTTCTATACGGCTCATTGGATAAGAAGCCGTCGAAAGAAATCGAAACATTTGGAACAACAACCGATGAACTGATTCGCCTGTTGGACTGGCTTCAAGACCGGGAATGTGTCCATGTCGCCATGGAAAGCACAGGCGTCTACTGGAAACCTGTGTGGAATATCCTAGAGGGCACTTGTGAATTGACGTTAGCTAATCCAGAGCGCATCAAGAATATCCCGGGCAAGAAGACCGACTATAACGACGCTGAATGGATTGCCAGATTGCACCGTCACGGGCTAATCCAGCCAAGTTTTGTCCCTCCTGAAGACATTCGTGATTTGCGCGATTTAACACGTTATCGTCGGAAACTCGTTCAGAATGTGACGCAAGAGAAGAATCGGATTCACAAGATCTTGCAGGACGCCAATCTGAAACTGGCCACCTTTATCACCGATATTTTTGGTGTTTCCGGTCGTGCACTTCTTGAATCCATTGTCAATGGTGAAGTGCTCGATGAACATCAGATTCGCAATATGGTGAAGACTCAGTTGAAGCGCAAGGTTCCCGAGCTCATTCAGGCATTGAATGGTCGCTTGCGCGTTCATCACCGCAGAATGATTAAGAGACATCTGGACCATATCGCTTTCCTCGAGCAAGAGATTAAAGAGTTGGAGGATGAAATTGATCAACTGATTGCGCCCTATCGTCTGGAATTGGAATTGTTGGACACCATTCCAGGGATTAGCCTTGATGCAGCGGCGAGCATCTTGGCGGAAGTGGGTCCCGACATGTCACATTTCCCATCCGATGCGCATCTCACTTCGTGGGCTGGGGTTTGCCCGGCCAATCACGAGAGCAACGGTAAAAAAAAACGAAAGAAAAACTACCGAGGAAATAAGGGACTGAAAACCCTCCTTATTCAATGTGGCTGGTCCGCTATAAAAGTGAAAGATTCGCGAATCCCGGCCGTATATTTCAGATTAGTTAAACGTATGGGTAAACAAAAAGCAATTATGGCCGTTGCCCATTTACTATTGCGAATTATCTATGTCGTCTTGCGCGACAAGGTTCCGTATCAAGAGCTGGGTGCAGATTATTTAGGTTCGCGAGAAAGAAATATCGATTATTGGGTCCGTAAAATTCAACAAATGGGTTATGAAGTAGAGCTACGTGAGATAGTCCCAGCATAACTGTAACTTTATGGATATTAATGTTGCTTAGGAAACCTTTTCGGTCCAAGGGACTTTAGCGCTTTAATGTTAAA
>NZ_JAHLPR010000124.1 GCF_018918005.1 Paenibacillus sp. MSJ-34
GGTCAAGTCCATTATTGTGTGTAAAATGATCCTCGTTGAGATTGTGCTAGCCAATCCGAACTACTTTTGAATCACCTTTTTTCCTGGTCTTGCGCCATTCGAGGAACTCTGCCATATCGAAATATTTCCTGCTTGTAGACCATTTCTCGTCCTGCTCCATTAACAATGCTCCAAGAAGTCGGAGAGCGGACTCACGGTTAGGAAAGATACGAATCACACGTTCTCTGCGGCGGATCTCACTGTTTAAACGTTCTACTGCATTCGTGGTGCGCGTGCGCTTCCGATACGCCGCAGGGAGCATGAGAACAGCTGTAGCATCGTCAAATCCAGCTTCTAGAATGTCCATTGCTTTCGGAGCTTTCTCTTGAAAGGTATGGACCGTTTGCTCTAGCAGAGTTCGTGCAGTTTGTACATCGGCAGCATCTAAAATGGAGCGAATATGGGCCTTCATTTCGTTTTTCAGGACTTTTGGTGCAGCATCAAGAATGTTTCGCATAAAGTGAGTTTGGCATCGTTGCCATGTCACTCCTTGCATGTGCTGTCGAACCGCTCGTACGAGCCCGCCGTGATGGTCACTGGTAATGACTTCGACGCCTCGCAGTCCACGCTGTTTGAGGTGAGAAAAGAATTCACCCCAGCTGGCCTCCGACTCCGTATCGCCGATCATCATGCCAAGCATCTCTCGTTTTCCTTCTAGATTAATGCCGTTGGCAATCATTACGCCTCGCGAACGTACACGCCCGTCCTCGCGCACCTTGATATATAGTGCATCTACGATAACAAACGGATAGTCATCTGTTAAGGGACGATTATTCCAAGCGGTGACGATAGGGTCGAGTTTCTTACAGAGGTCGCTTACAGTCGATTTCGAGAACTCCGTGCCACACAGTTCTTCCGTAACGAGCGTCACCTTACGAGTCGACACACCGTTAATAACCATCTCCATCAGCGCGAGAACTAAAGCTTGTTCACTTCGTTGGTAGCGAGAAAAGAGTTCGGTTGAAAACTTGCCGTCCCTAAAACGGGGTACCTGAAGCGTTATGCTGCCTACACGGGTTGTTAAGGTATGCGGATACGTCCCATTCCGATAACCGAGCCGTTCTTCCGTTCTCTCATACTTCTCAGCTGCCAGTTGTTCAGACGCTTGAGCCTTCAGCACCTGATTTAGTACGGATTCTAACAATGCTGATACCCCCGAATCTTGAGAATTCCCTAAAAACAACTGATGCAAAAGTTTGGAATCTAGGTTAATCTGGTATTGAGCCATAACAAAATCCCCTCCAAAGAATGTTTTCTCAACAATCTCATTCTAAACGAGGATTTTGACTATGGCTCCCTTTATTTTTGAAGCCTTAGCATTTTACACAATTATACGGACTCAACTCT
>NZ_JAHLPR010000125.1 GCF_018918005.1 Paenibacillus sp. MSJ-34
AAGTTTTCAAGTGACCAAACAAGAAAACTTAAGGAGTGAAGTCACGATGTATATTCTCCAAGAAAGCTTGTTTTCCTTCGAGGAATTGCTAAAAATGCAGTCAAAAGAGCGATTGCCAATCTTCTTTAGCTCACTGGATCTCAGACCCTATGCCAAGGAATTAAGAAGCCGTTCACCCCGAGGCGCCGACGGACATTGCAGACAGGGCATTTTACGTGCGCTTCTGGCCGCCCCTCTTGAAGGAATCGCTACCTTAACGGCTTTGCATCATCGGTTGAGCACGGACCTTCGGTTCCGCTATCAGTGCGGACTTTCGCTTGATCGGGAAGCTCCATCCATCTCCACACTCAGCCGTGTGTTTGCCGACGTCACGAAAAAGGAACTGGCCAAGCGGCTGTTTGAGGATCTGGTTGCCCACCTCAGGCTAGAAGGTGTTCTGGACGGCAGCCACGTGGCAATTGACAGCACCGCCATCCGTGCTTACGAGAGAAAGCAACCCAAGCGAAAAAGCGAACAGACCGGCAATGCCAATTGGGGAGTGAAACTCGATTCGTTCGGCAACAAGATCACCTGGTTTGGGTACAAACTCCATCTGGCGGTCGATACGAAAAGCGAATTGCCGCTTGTGCTGGAAGTCACGCCTGCGCATGTCAATGACGGAGAAAAGGCGCCGGGCCTGATGGAACAAGCCGCATCCAGAACCGCTCCGAGGTTTTTCATGCTGGACGCAGGCTATGATCAGTTGAAGGTTTACGAGGCCGCGCGAAACGTCAAGGCTCAAGCCATCATTCCGCTCAACCTCAGGCGCGAGAAGGAACCGCCTGCCGGCATGCGGTCCAACGGGACGCCATGCTGTTCCATGGGCTATGCCATGACGTACTGGGGAGCGGACGGCGACATACTGAAGTTTCGCTGTCCGCACGCAACCGGCAAAGTCGACTGTCCGCTTGGCATGGCCGCTTGCTCGTCCTCGAATTATGGCATGGTCGTGAAAGTGGACGTCAGGGAAGACCTCCGGCGGTATTGCCATCCACATCGGGATACCAAACGCTGGAAAGCACTTTACAATGAGCGAACGAGCGTTGAGCGCTGCAATGCGCGACTGAAATGCTCTTTGACAGCAGATGCCTTGCATGTGCGCGGGATCGAGAAAGTAACAACTCACCTGTATCTGAACGCCATCGTTCTGCTTGCATCTGCAGTAGCCGCATCTCGCTTGGCAAAAGCGGTCGCTTAAAAACGAGCGTTTCCCGAAAATTCTGCAGGTCTGCCCATTTTTATGACCAATAAACTCCAATTACACATTTTTAAACGTTAAAGCCAGGAATTAACTG
>NZ_JAHLPR010000126.1 GCF_018918005.1 Paenibacillus sp. MSJ-34
CCCCACCTCATCCCCGCATTTTTCAACATACGTGGGTTCGGGCCTCCAGTGCGTGTTACCGCACCTTCACCCTGGACAGGGGTAGATCACACGGTTTCGGGTCTACGCCTACGTACTCAACTCGCCCTATTCAGACTCGCTTTCGCTGCGGCTTCGGCTCTCCACCTTAACCTTGCACGTAAACGTAACTCGCCGGTTCATTCTACAAAAGGCACGCCATCACCCGTGATGCAAACTTGTTTGCATCATAGGGCTCTGACTTCTTGTAAGCACACGGTTTCAGGTTCTCTTTCACTCCCCTTCCGGGGTCCTTTTCACCTTTCCCTCACGGTACTGCTTCACTATCGGTCGCTAGGGAGTATTTAGCCTTAGCAGATGGTCCTGCCGGATTCCCACGGGGTTTCACGTGTCCCGCGGTACTCGGGATCCGTCTCGGAGGGTACTCATTTTCAGCTACAGGATTGTTACCTTCTCTGATGGGCCTTTCCAGACCTCTTCGCCTAATCAATACCTTTCTTACTCCTAGTGAGACGTCCCACAACCCCAATGAGCAAGCTCATTGGTTTAGGCTTCTCCGCGTTCGCTCGCCGCTACTGACGGAATCACTCTTGTTTTCTCTTCCTCAGGGTACTTAGATGTTTCAGTTCCCCTGGTATGCCTCTTCATGACCTATGGATTCAGTCATGAGTGACTGCCTATTACAGCAGCCGGGTTTCCCCATTCGGACATCCCCGGATCGAGGCCTGCTTACGGCTCCCCGAGGCAATATCGTCGTTCGCCACGTCCTTCGTCGGCTCCTAGCGCCTAGGCATCCTCCGTGTGCTCTTAGTAGCTTAACCTAAGGTGATTGGTTTGTGTTCCAAAGCCAGAGCTTTGGAATACAGCATTCACCGGTTATGCTTCACTTGTATAACACAAGTTCAGCTTAAAGGATATTCTAATTCGCAATTTGTTTCGCTATCCAGTTTTCAAGGTGCAACAACCGCCTTGCGGGCGGAAGAATATCTTATCAAGTTCCAACCTAAAGTGCAACCAGCACTTTCTGGAACTTGACGCTGAAAGAGGCTCTGCTCTTTCAAAACTGACAACGAGCGAGATCAAGCAGATTTGAATGTCTTCGTTGCAGAAGACGATTCTCCATAGAAAGGAGGTGATCCAGCCGCACCTTCCGATACGGCTACCTTGTTACGACTTCACCCCAATCATCTACCCCACCTTCGGCGGCTGGCTCCTTGCGGTTACCTCACCG
>NZ_JAHLPR010000127.1 GCF_018918005.1 Paenibacillus sp. MSJ-34
GGGGCTGTCCAATAAGTCCCTAAAATAAAAAGTTGGGCGGAAAACAGGTACGTTTTCCGTCCAACTTTTTTTCGCCTTTGTTTCTGTAAGAAAGCGGCGAGGCGGATGCCTGCTACTTTCAGTAAATTGTGGGCCAAAGCCACAATCCCGAACTCCGTGTGAACCTTTTCCAGGCCCCGCAAGGAAAACCGTCGGAACGACCGATTGCCCTTGATGTGACCAAACACGCTCTCCACCTCCACTTTACGCCGAGCATAGATTGCGGATTTCTCGTCATCCTCAAGGGCTGTTTTCGCTTTCGCCTTCAACTCTTCCCATACCGTATTCCAGTGTACTTGACGATTGCCTTTTGCTTTTGTACATTTTGACTTGAATGGACAATCGCTGCAGTCTTCACATTCGTAAATCTTAAAGCTCTGCTCCAGACCTGAGCTCGTCTTTTTCATCTGGTACTTTTTGAACCGAACATATCGGCCATTCGGGCAGATAAAACGATCATCCAGCTCTTCATACGTCCAATTGGATGCATGTCGGATGTCCTTTTTGTAGCGCCGAGTTTTCTCCTTCATGTAGTTGCCATAGGGAATGAGAAAATCAAAGCGTGGCTCTTTTTCTTCGCCCACGGCATACAAATAGTTTTCCTCACTGCCATATCCAGCGTCCGCAATGACCGTTTTGGGCATCGGCAAAGAAGACGCTGCAAGCCGCTCCATATGCGGAATGAAGCAGCGCGTATCCGTGGGCCGCTGATGAAGGCTGTAAAACAAAATGAACTGGTTTTCGGTTGCCATCTGTACATTGTAGCCAGGCTTAAGCTGGCCATTTTTCATGTGGTCTTCCTTCATGCGCATAAACGTCGCATCCGGATCCGTTTTGGAATAACTATTGCGATCACCGAAGCAGGCTTTCTGCGCATCATATTTAGCAAGTCGGGGAAGGAAATCTTCACGAATGAGCTTCAGCGGCTTCTTCAAGGCACTGCGCTGCTTTCGCAGCTCCTTCCGCTCTTCACTGCTGCTTTCCCCGGCGATTTTCTCCGTTACCCCTTCGATTCTTTCCTCCAGTACAGCCGCCGCGGCTTCTAATTGGGCAGGGAGTTCTTCCGGCTTTGCCTCTTCATACTCACCAGCTTCCTGGTGCGTGATTGCATGAATATGCTGAAGGGTCGCCTGCACCTTTGCTTTGAGTTTTTCCTCGAAGTGCAGCGTAGACTTTTTCCACACAAA
>NZ_JAHLPR010000128.1 GCF_018918005.1 Paenibacillus sp. MSJ-34
ATTCCGGAAAGTCCAGTCCCAAATTTATTTTTCAAAGATCAACTGGAAATTTTGAAGGCGGCCGCCAGTCCCCTAGGGGACTGGAAGTAAACTCAAAACTGCCTTCAAGAAATACTATATGAGGAGGATCATGTTATGAGTCATACCAAGAGCGGTTCGTTTACCGGTTCCATCATCCCGCACCTGTGGTTCGACAAAGAGGCGAAGGAAGCTGCGGAGTTCTATTGCTCCGTTTTCCCGGATTCTAAAATCACGAGCGCGACGACATTGCGCAATACGCCCTCCGGCGATTCCGATCTCGTTACGTTCACCGTCTGGGGACATTCCTTTATGGCCATCTCTGCGGGGCCTTACTTTAAGATCAATCCTTCCATTTCGTTTTTCGTGAATATCGACCCTTCCCGAGAGAAGAACGCGAGAGCCATGATCGACAAGATGTGGAGCAAGTTGTCCGAAGGCGGCAACGTGCTTATGCCGCTTGATACGTACCCGTTCAGCGAACGGTATGGCTGGATCCAGGACAAGTACGGCGTCACATGGCAGCTCATGTTGACGAACGCGGCCGGGAATCCGACGATTGTCCCCTCCTTGTTGTTCGTAGGCGAAAACTGCGGCAAGGCGGAAGAAGCGCGCGAGTTCTATCTTTCGGTGTTCCGCCATACTCAGCCGGGCAGCCTCTTTCGGTATGGCCCCGGACATGAGCCGGATCGGGAAGGAACGGTGATGTTCTCCGATTTTATGCTGGAGAACACCTGGTTTGCGGCCATGGATAGCGCTTTGGAACACCATTTCAACTTCAACGAGGCGATTTCCCTCATGGTCTGTTGTGAGACGCAGGAGGAAATTGACTACTACTGGGAGAAACTTTCCGCCGTCCCCGAGGCCGAACAGTGCGGCTGGCTTAAAGACAAGTATGGCGTCTCGTGGCAAATCTCTCCCAACGCACTGGACGAAATGATGACCAAGGGCACGCCGGAACAACGCGAGCGCGTCACGCAGGCATTCTTGAAGATGAAAAAGTTTGACCTTGCGGAATTGCAAAAAGCATTTCAAGGGTAAGGAACGATGAAAAATCGTTGCGTTTGAACTCACTCGCCAAAACGGGGCTGTCCATAAAGTCAGTGAAAACTGCTGGACGCCCCGTTTTTGTTGAATGTTAAAAATGTACACAAAAAAAACGTCTTTTCCTGTAAAATGAAAGTTACCACACCACCATTTTA
>NZ_JAHLPR010000129.1 GCF_018918005.1 Paenibacillus sp. MSJ-34
GTCCATGTTCATCAAAGAAGATTCGTTTTAGCACGTTCGTCTCCATATCCTAACCTTACCAAAAACAAAAACGAGGCGGAAGCCCTGCCCACCCCAAAATTTTATAAATTCTATAATGTCAAAAAAACCCTTTCATTTCAATGCGAAATGAAAGGGTTCGCGTTTATCGTTTGGGTAAAAAAACTGGTGAGCCATGGAGGACTCGAACCTCCGACACCCTGATTAAAAGTCAGGTGCTCTACCGACTGAGCTAATGGCTCTTAGGAAATGGTGGAGGCTGATGGATTCGAACCACCGAACTCGTCAGAGAACAGATTTACAGTCTGCTGCGTTTGGCCACTTCGCTAAGCCTCCGTATTCAGATGGTGGCTCGGGACGGAATCGAACCGCCGACACGAGGATTTTCAGTCCTCTGCTCTACCGACTGAGCTACCGAGCCGAAAAATTGACAAAAAAATAAGCGGCGGAGTTGTTATCCTCTCCACCTCAGCGTTTAGGATATTCATTCCTGTAGTAAAGCATTCATTAGAATGGCGGAGCTGACGGGATTCGAACCCGCGTTCTCCTGCGTGACAGGCAGGCATGTTAGGCCTCTACACCACAGCTCCATATAAATTGATCAATTGTCATGCATGGTGGAGGCTGACGGGATCGAACCGCCGACCCTCTGCTTGTAAGGCAGATGCTCTCCCAGCTGAGCTAAGCCTCCATATTGGTAGCGGCGGAGGGGATCGAACCCCCGACCTCACGGGTATGAACCGTACGCTCTAGCCAGCTGAGCTACGCCGCCATATTCACTTAAGTAGCATGTCTTGTGGCGGAGAGAGAGGGATTCGAACCCTCGCACCGCTTGCGCAGTCTAACCCCTTAGCAGAGGGTCCCCTTATAGCCACTTGGGTATCTCTCCTCGACAAAGCTTGCGCCTTGAAGATCTCCAGGAGTTGCTCCCTGAAAACTAGATGCGAAACAAACGCGAATTCATGTGTTATCCTTTATTCGGGGTCCCCCGAAAAGTAATCGGAATACGCTTCGAAGCATATCGTCACTTTTTGGGGTATGTTTTAGGATAAGCCCTCGACCGATTAGTATTGGTCAGCTGCACGCATTGCTGCGCTTCCACCTCCAACCTATCAACCTCGTCGTCTACAAGGGGTCTTACGAATTGGGAAATCTCATCTT
>NZ_JAHLPR010000130.1 GCF_018918005.1 Paenibacillus sp. MSJ-34
GCTACAGGATTGTTACCTTCTCTGATGGGCCTTTCCAGACCTCTTCGCCTAATCAATACCTTTCTTACTCCTAGTGAGACGTCCCACAACCCCAATGAGCAAGCTCATTGGTTTAGGCTTCTCCGCGTTCGCTCGCCGCTACTGACGGAATCACTCTTGTTTTCTCTTCCTCAGGGTACTTAGATGTTTCAGTTCCCCTGGTATGCCTCTTCATGACCTATGGATTCAGTCATGAGTGACTGCCTATTACAGCAGCCGGGTTTCCCCATTCGGACATCCCCGGATCGAGGCCTGCTTACGGCTCCCCGAGGCAATATCGTCGTTCGCCACGTCCTTCGTCGGCTCCTAGCGCCTAGGCATCCTCCGTGTGCTCTTAGTAGCTTAACCTACTCGCTCGGTTTTCGCGCCTTCCGCTCTCTTGTCCCTCTTGTTTCTTTGAACAACTGTCCAAGGTAAGAAACAAGGTGACAAAGGATCGTCTTTCGCGAAAATCCTCGCTTTGCACTTACTTGTTGAACACAAGTTCAGCTTAAAGGATATTCTAATTCGCATTTTGTTTCGCTATCCAGTTTTCAAGGTGCAACAGATATGGTGGAGCCAAGCGGGATCGAACCGCTGACCTCCTGCTTGCAAGGCAGGCGCTCTCCCAGCTGAGCTATGGCCCCATAATCAATAATTTCAATTGTATGCAATATGGTGGGCCCTAGTGGACTCGAACCACCGACCTCACCCTTATCAGGGGTGCGCTCTAACCAGCTGAGCTAAGGGCCCTCGACATATTCGCCAAGGAATATGCGCTTGGCAACGTCCTACTCTCCCAGGACCCTTCGGTCCAAGTACCATCGGCGCTGGAGGGCTTAACGGTCGTGTTCGGGATGGGTACGCGTGGAACCCCTCCGCCATCGTCACCAAACGCATTTCGAAAGAAGCAACAACCGTTGCTCTTTCAAAACTGACAACGAGCGAGATCAAGCAGATTTGAATGTCTTCGTTGCAGAAGACGATTCTCCATAGAAAGGAGGTGATCCAGCCGCACCTTCCGATACGGCTACCTTGTTACGACTTCACCCCAATCATCTACCCCACCTTCGGCGGCTGGCTCCTTGCGGTTACCTCACCG
>NZ_JAHLPR010000131.1 GCF_018918005.1 Paenibacillus sp. MSJ-34
GGTGGCCGTGGTCTTTCCTTCTTAGCGACAGCTAAGCTATGCAAAACTAATGCCAACGGGCTCCCGCCCTGCCGGGTGAAATCTTTCCACGTGTTGGCATGGAATATGCATATACATTTGATAGCTTCGCTATCGGAGTTCCCGCACCCCGATAGGACACTCTAAGAGGGGTTGACCATGGCCCCGTCGATCTACTGCAACAATGTGGTCTCTTTCCCTTCGTCAATATCCTTCCACAATTGGTCAATCCTTCCAAGCAACGCTTGGACAATATCCACACTGTGAACATCCTCCATCTGGTAGAGATCAATACATTCATGGATGGCTGCTATCTTGGCATGTTGCCATGCCACATGCGCCTCCATTGCGGTTCGGAACGAACCTAGTGTTGCCTGCTTGCCAAGGGATCGGCATTGTGAAGTGTAGGATGGATTCCCGTTCTTTCTGTAGTAGTTTATCTGCACCCCTAACGGGAGTGTCCTAGCTGGCTTGGATTTTGCATTCACCTTCTTAGTGCCGCCGCAGTTTGTGAATAGTTTGTTCATGTATTGCGGAATGAACGCACACGTATGCGGAGCATACAAATTGTTTCCCGGGAAGAGAATGTCCTTGTCCAGTTGGTAGCCATCAGCGTAGCCAGATTCATAGACTGCCCATTCATAGAATGATTCGAATCCTGCCGCCTTGGGCTTCGCCCACTCTTCGCATAGAGTAGCGCCAGTGTAGATACGGTCCTTGGGGTTGCACCGTTGCCGCATGGCATGGAATATGCCCTTGGCATAGTGAATATGTAACTCTTGACCGATAGGTGAACGTGTGTTATTGGCATGAATGTTGCTTGTCATTGGGTCTCCTTGTGTGAATTTTGATCTATCGATAGC
>NZ_JAHLPR010000132.1 GCF_018918005.1 Paenibacillus sp. MSJ-34
TTCATGAAAATCACCCAATTCATTAGAAATAAAAAAAGCCTTCTCGGCGATTATTGGGGTGATTTTGAAAAGTCAAGAGGAATGTTTGTTCGCACCCCATGTTTGGGGGTGAAACAATAGAAGACCCTAGCTAGGAAGCTAGAGTCTGCAACGGAATGTGAATTCCGAGAAGCTTAAAAATAAAAATGGAGGTTTCTTATATGAGGAAATCAACAACTATAACTCAATTTATTCAGGAAATATCTGTCATATTAGACAATGGAAATTCACGCTCCATTGAAGAAACTTGTAGACATATTGAAGATAAAAAAGTAATTAATTGGCTTGAAGGAGAATTTCCCACACAAGAGACGGGTGCCGATTTTAGCATGTTTCAGGACAAACACAGGAAATATATCCACAATTCATTAGAAATAATTTGGGGTGCTTATGCAGGAGATGAGAGAAGAAAGTGGGGAATTACTAATAACGGTTTATGTCTCTTAATAAGTTGGGCTACCGAAATTATTAGGCAAGATTTTAATAAAGATGATTTTATCGAATAAAGCACTCCTGAGGGGTGCTTATTTACTCCCTCCCCTCTGACCACTTCCTTGAAATTTACAATAGTTATATAGAACTATTTAGCGGATCATGTTAATATGATGGAAAATGTTGTCGATTGGGGGAGTAATCAGAAATATGGGATGTTTAATGATAATAATATTGATCCTAAATTTCGAAAGCCCGTAATATCAAACACTGAATATAGTGGATCTGCCTCGCGGACTGTAAAAAAGTGGAGGTTTCCCAGTTCGTTCGGTTCAAGTCAACATTATGTGGATACACT
>NZ_JAHLPR010000133.1 GCF_018918005.1 Paenibacillus sp. MSJ-34
TCATTCAGGGAGAATTATCATAATTCCCCCTCTCGTATATCCGGATGCGGTCAGATTAACCGTCAATAGCAGGATAACTTACACCATCAATCTCCGGACATTATGCGTTAGCAATAACAGTTACTTCTTTGTGGAAATATACATTATGGGTTAAAACAAATAATTGAACAATATTATTTTGATTGTTCCTGATATCATCAATAAGTTTTAAAATAAGATTGCTAACGATAAATAATACATTGCTATCCAAACTAGAAATAGGGTCATCAATTACAACGACTTTATTCTCTGTAATAAGATCTCTGTTATTACTTCCATTCAACAAATGCATAAAATATAAAAACGTTACGAATGTCTTTTCACCTTCACTCAACGTCTGATTCACATCTTCTCCAGTGGATCGTACCAAGCGATAATTTCCCTGGTTTTGTGTATACGCAAACTTAAAATTTGTAAAATTATACGCTTTTAACAGACGATTCATTTCATTAACGGATGGAATTACACTAGTGATTTGAGCCTCTAAACCCTCGATTTCTGAAATCAATCTGTTTTTCTCAGATGTTTTTGATGAGATCCCATCTTTTATCCCTGTAATCGCATTCTTAATATTAAACCTAAATTTCGAAAGTACCGTTCATTGAAAACATAAAAAAGTGCCCAAATCTTTGGTAGAATGGTGTTTGTCGAGAACACTACACCCAAAGAGAGGAGCACCTTTTAGGTGAAGTCTAC
>NZ_JAHLPR010000134.1 GCF_018918005.1 Paenibacillus sp. MSJ-34
TCGGGTTCTTTAGCATACGCATTTTTGAAAATTGCTTTCAAAAACACGTTTACATCGATAATTTTAACTCAAGCACCCCAAATTGAGCCTCAATCGCCCGGTTTATTCCGAGATCCTATATATATCAATTTGTAATTTCTTCAATGCTAGATTTCTTGATTTATAAATAGCCTGAGGTGAAACTCCTAAGATGCGCGCTATTTCGTTATCCCGATAACATTGTGCATAGTAAAGAGTTGTTATGAATTGTTGTCTATGGGTGAGAACACCAAAAGCTCTCGCTAATCTGTCATTTGATAAAGAGGCTTTGAATTGGAGTGGGTCTGTGATGATAGGTTGCTTAATGTTTTGTTTTTGATTGTTATAAATTAATTCTCCTAATGTAATTCCCTTATCGTCGTCTGAAACTGGATGGTCAAAAATAAGAGGGTTTCGTTTATCTCTCTTTCGATATAATCGTACTTGATCTAAGGAACAATATTTGATGGTCGACAAAATAAATTTTGAAAAACGGATTCGAAAAAAGTACCTTCTAAATGCTTCTTCTAGTTCTTTTTTCGAATTCTCATTGCCTTCCAATGCAGACAATAGAAGTATAATCCTAAATTTCGAAAGCCCGTAATATCAAACACTGAATATAGTGGATCTGCCTCGCGGACTGTAAAAAAGTGGAGGTTTCCCAGTTCGTTCGGTTCAAGTCAACATTATGTGGATACACT
>NZ_JAHLPR010000135.1 GCF_018918005.1 Paenibacillus sp. MSJ-34
GTAGACTTCACCTAAAAGGTGCTCCTCTCTTTGGGTGTAGTGTTCTCGACAAACACCATTCTACCAAAGATTTGGGCACTTTTTTATGTTTTCAATGAACGGTACTTTCGAAATTTAGGATAATATTCTCTTGATGATTGAAAAATTTTTGTACAACGTGATTTGAAAATACGTAAATATTTTTCGCGCAATACTCTTGAAATTTTTCAAGTTGCACCCCCGTAAGTATCATTAATTTCCCTCCTCTCAGAATAATAGTTAATAAGACATATAGTGTCGTTATGTGTAAATAAAACAACCTTCAAGACAAAATATATTGTCTAAAATATAGACGTTTTTACTATTGGACTATATTTGGTTGAAAGGGGACTTTTAAAAATGACAAATATTTGAACGAAATGAATACATTTATTTATTTCTGTGATTTTTAAATAAACAAAACCAAGCCTTTTTGGGTTAAGGCTTGGTTTTGAAGTGTTATATCTGCCGATAAAATAAATTCATTACCAGTTGGAAAAAGAAAATATAATTAAATCGGCAACATTTCATAGTAAATAACGTTATTGTTGTAAGTACTAAATAGGATCTCGGAATAAACCGGGCGATTGAGGCTCAATTTGGGGTGCTTGAGTTAAAATTATCGATGTAAACGTGTTTTTGAAAGCAATTTTCAAAAATGCGTATGCTAAAGAACCCGA
>NZ_JAHLPR010000136.1 GCF_018918005.1 Paenibacillus sp. MSJ-34
CGGGGCTGTCCATAAAGTCAGTGAAAACTGCTGGACGCCCCGTTTTTGTTGAATGTTAAAAATGTACACAAAAAAAACGTCTTTTCCTGTAAAATGAAAGTTACCACACCACCATTTTAAGAAGGGACGGTTTTTATGCGTAATCTGACGACTACTAATGATCATTATACCATGCAACTGACACTTCCTCTAGAAGAAATGGAAGAAAAGGTGGTTTCCAAACGAAATCTTGCGCCTACCTTCAAAGCCTACGACAACAAACAGGCCCAGATGATTCTGGATTTGGAAATGTATATTCCCACACACCATGTGGCCCGTGTCATTGATGAGATGATAGATGCGATCCCTGACCATCAGTTGTTTGCTCACTATGCAGGCGGTGGCCGCAGTTCTTATCATCCCAAAATGATGCTCAAGGTGATTCTTTACGGCTACTCACAAAAAGTCTACTCCTGCCGCGGCATCGAAAAGCTGTTGCAAGAAAACATTCCGGCGATGTGGCTGGCTGCGATGCAGCAACCCGACTTCCGCACCTTGAATGACTTCCGTGGCGTGCGCATGAAAGCGTTCATGGACGAGCTGTTTGAAACGATGATTGGGAAGCTCATTGCGGACAACTACATCACGATGGAGCAGTACTTTCTGGATGGCACGAAGATTGAAGCCGATGCCAACAAGTATTCCTTTGT
>NZ_JAHLPR010000137.1 GCF_018918005.1 Paenibacillus sp. MSJ-34
AGTGTATCCACATAATGTTGACTTGAACCGAACGAACTGGGAAACCTCCACTTTTTTACAGTCCGCGAGGCAGATCCACTATATTCAGTGTTTGATATTACGGGCTTTCGAAATTTAGGTTTAATTAATTTTGGCAGGAGGTTGCTTTTGGGTGGACAACCTCCCATTTACTTAATGAGGAGGTGTAACATTATGGAAAAAAAGCAAAGTACGATTATCGCGATTGAAAAAGGTTTTAGCAGTTATGTTAATTCATGCCTTAGTCGAGCCAGTCGTGATTATTTCAGAAGACTTAAAAGGGAATACCAACGACTGGTGCCCTATGAAGAACATGTTCCAGATATCTCTCTTACTTGCAGTATTATTGTATGCCCTTTCATTTATGTGAGCGTTTTGCAATAATCCAAGGCCTTGATTTGTAAGGATTTTCGGACATAAAAAAGGGACTTCACCCCAACTTGGAGAAGTTTTCAAGTGACCAAACAAGAAAACTTAAGGAGTGAAGTCACGATGTATATTCTCCAAGAAAGCTTGTTTTCCTTCGAGGAATTGCTAAAAATGCAGTCAAAAGAGCGATTGCCAA
>NZ_JAHLPR010000138.1 GCF_018918005.1 Paenibacillus sp. MSJ-34
TTCAGGGAGAATTATCATAATTCCCCCTCTCGTATATCCGGATGCGGTCAGATTAACCGTCAATAGCAGGATAACTTACACCATCAATCTCCGGACATTATGCGTTAGCAATAACAGTACGGTTAAATCGGCTACTATGAAATGAGGATTATGTACAGTTATCAATTCCTCCGCCTGCCCAACACCCTCAACGATATCCACTACAGTAACATGATCAACTTGTTCTAAAATCGCCTTCATTCCTATACCTATAGCATAAATTGGCTCTGCAACGATTACATTAATCATTTCGTTCATAGCAAAAAGCCCCCTATTTTATTTCTGCCTTTATTAACTCGACGTAAGGAGCATACAAAAATTGACGGGAGCTTGCCGATTTTTTCTGTGGTTTAGTTAATCTTAGTCAATACATTCATTTAATATTTTTTGTTGTTCATCTTTATCGTAAACCGAACACAAAATTAATAGACTCATTGAAATATCCCACCATATCTTAGTACTTGTATGGTTCCGCCCCCCAGTTCCAAAATTTATTCCCGTTAGTGATGATAAAACGTTCC
>NZ_JAHLPR010000139.1 GCF_018918005.1 Paenibacillus sp. MSJ-34
TGAGTACGTAGGCGTAGACCCGAAACCGTGTGATCTACCCCTGTCCAGGGTGAAGGTGCGGTAACACGCACTGGAGGCCCGAACCCACGTATGTTGAAAAATGCGGGGATGAGGTGGGGGTAGCGGAGAAATTCCAATCGAACTCGGAGATAGCTGGTTCTCCCCGAAATAGCTTTAGGGCTAGCCTCGGTGGAAGAGTCGTGGAGGTAGAGCACTGATTGGGTGCGGGGCCCGCCAAGGGTTACCAAGCTCAGTCAAACTCCGAATGCCATAGACTTATAACCGGGAGTCAGACGGTGAGTGCTAAGATCCATCGTCAAGAGGGAAACAGCCCAGACCATCAGCTAAGGTCCCCAAGTGTGTGTTAAGTGGGAAAGGATGTGGAGTTGCAAAGACAACCAGGATGTTGGCTTAGAAGCAGCCATCATTTAAAGAGTGCGTAATAGCTCACTGGTCGAGTGACTCTGCGCCGAAAATGTAACGGGGCTAAACACACCACCGAAGCTATGGATTG